>OY762707.1:0-660000 GCA_963666295.1 Burkholderiaceae bacterium
ATACGACAGGCGATGGCATTATTTCAGCATTGCAGATTTTGTCCGCGATAAGGCGCAGTGGTAAAACCCTGGCGCAATTAACGGCGTCACTGACACTCTTTCCGCAGGAACTGGTTAATGTGAAAGTGCCCACCGGATTTAAATGGGAGACTTGTGCAGGACTCCTTGCCGCCAGAGAAGAAGCTGAACGTGAGCTGGCCGGAAATGGCAGGGTATTGATCCGCGCTTCCGGAACCGAACCATTGATCAGGGTTATGGTGGAAGCGCGAGAGGCAGAGCAGGCAAAAAACCTCGCGAACAGAATTGCGCAACAGTGCGTGCCAGATTAATTAAAATGGAAAAATACCCCCTGTAGCAATTGACCAAAATGGCAGGGAGGAGTATTATTTCGATCTTTCGGGGTGTAGCGCAGCCTGGTAGCGCATCCGCTTTGGGAGCGGAGGGTCGGATGTTCGAATCATCTCACCCCGACCAAAATACAAAAGGCTGTCATTGACAGCCTTTTTTGTTTCAGCCCATCTCTGCCCATAGCTCAGCTGGATAGAGCAACGGCCTTCTAAGCCGTAGGTCTCAGGTTCGAATCCTGATGGGCAGGCCAAAAAATTCCATTATCTCTCAATGGTTTGCATAGGCAAGCCCTTTTTTGTTTCCTGAAAATGCGCGAAAAATCGGTCTGGTGGTAAAGCTGGTGGTCAATCTATTTACGACCAGATGCGCCCACCTTACCTGGAATGAGTCATTGCCGCTCAAGAAGGGGTTTGCAACTGTTCGAGCGTCACGTAATCGGTTTTTCCGCTAGCCAGCAATGGCAAATGATCCATGACGACAATTTTTCTTGGGATGGCAAGTTCGGTTTGCCCTAGCATTTTGGCGGCAGTATGCAGCTTTTCTCTCGTCATTTCACGATCTGTCGTACAAAGCACCAGCATTTCACCGCGCAATGGATCCGGTTGAGTAACTACTGCATGCAGTTTGTCTTTGCTTGCAGCAGCAGCAATATTTTCCGCAATTTCAAGCGAAATCATTTCCCCTGCAACCTTGGCGAAGCGTTTGACCCTGCCAAGTACATGAACAAAGCCTTCATGATCAATGTCGACCACATCCCCTGTGTCGTACCAGCCCGGACCAACCGAGGAGGAGGGGTGTTCCAGTTCGCCTGGGTGCTCAAAGCGGTAATAGCCACTCATCACGTTGGGCCCGCTGACGTGCAATATCCCCCCGTGCGCTATGCCGGGCACGGGAACGAGGCGGTGGCGAATCCCCGGCAGCAATTGCCCAACGGTGCCGCTTTTGAATGCCATTGGTGTGTTGACGGCCAGTACGGGTGCCGTTTCGGTTGCGCCATACCCCTCAAAGATGCGTACACCAAACTTTTCGAACCAGAGTTCACGTACTTCTTTTGATAGCTTCTCCGCGCCGGCGATGACGTAGCGCAGTCGGTAAAAATCATAGGGGTGGGCAAATTTTCCGTAATGCCCAAGGAAGGTGCTGGTGCCGAATAACACCGTGCAACCTCGCTCATAGGCAAGTTCCGGAATGGCGCGGTAATGAAGCGGTGATGGGTACAAAAACAGCCTCGCCCCGGTCAAAACGGGAAGCAGCGTACCTGCTGTCAGTCCAAAAGAATGGAACAAGGGAAGCGCGTTCAGGAATTTATCTTCGGTAGAAATGTCATAAATGGCACGAACCTGGGCGATGTTGGCAAGGATGGCGCGATGCGACAGCGCAACGCCTTTGGGTTTGCCTTCGGTGCCTGAGGTAAACAACACAACAGCCGTATCTTCAGGTTGTGCACCATGGCGGCTGACTCCGTATGGACACCAGCGTGCATAGGCCAGCCACCACAGCTTGTCACGGAGCGTTACCTGCGCGCGCAAATCTTCCAGGTAGATGACGCGCGTATCTTGCAAGGCATCCACCTTCTCAACCAGTTTCCCTTGTTCCAGAAAGGCGCGCGAGGTGACAATCGTACTAATTTTGGCGGCAATGCAGGCATTTTGCATCCCCTCCGTACCAGCCGTGAAATTCAGCAAGGCAGGCGTGCGCCGGTAGGCAGTCAGGCCAATCAACAAGGCCAGCGTTGGCGCCAGATTGGGTAGCAACAAGCCGATACGTGCTTCTGCATTGTCATATCGGCTCACAAGGCGCCCCAGCATAAGCGACATTTTCAGCAAGTCGCCATAGCTGTACTCGGTGAGCTTGATGTCTTCAACAATTTTGCGCCCTCGCCCATAAATTCGCGATGCTTCCAGAAGCGAATCAAAGAGCGTTGATGGCGCTTTGGTCAAAAATATCATCTCCTGCATCATGTGACGCATGTGCTCTGCCATTTCATGGCGCCGCTGCTTGGCTGTCAGTAAGTGTGATTCGGGCAGCTTCGCGCATGGCAGAATCGAAATGCGCATTTTGGGGAACCATCTGCGCGGCGCACTCCCCGTCATCCTCGAAAAACGACTCCGTGCGGGCCCCTCAAGGCGTACCGGAATAATGTTGGCGTTCGTTTTCCCGACGACAAATGCTGTGCCTTCATACACTTTCATCAGACTGCCCGTTACGGTAATGCGCCCCTCTGGAAAAACGACGACCGGGCGTCCAGACTCAATCAAATGAACGACATGCCGGGTACTCATTGGGTTGACGGGATCAACGGTCACGTAATCGACCATTGACAAGAAAAAGCGGAAGAGGGAAAAGCCGGCAATTTGGGTGTTCACCACAAAAACCGGCTCAATCGGCAAAAACAGGCCCAGCAACAAGCCGTCTAGAAGAGATTCGTGATTTGAGACGATCACCAGCCGTTCCGCATTGAAGTCCGGGTTCGCGCTTTCGACTTCGACGCGGTAGAAAAGCTTGCAGAGCAACAGCAGGCTAGGGCGCAAAATTGGGCGAATAAGTTTTTTTAACATATCAGCGCATTCTGGTGAGCCAGTTAACAAACCGTTTGATGAATTCGGGTGCCAGAGTGTAAATGTAGATGGCAACGCCAATGTTGATCAATCCGACCGTCAGGAAAATTTGCGGAATGCTAAAGCCGACTGAAAGCAAAACAATCGCCAGCAATGCCGCCACGACCATGAAGGCCGCATTCATGATGTTATTGCCGGCAATGATGCGTGAGCGGTGCGACGCTTCGGAACGGGTCTGCATCAAGGTGTAGAGTGGAACGCAGTAGAAACCACCAAACACACCGATCAATGTGAGATCAATCAGCATATGTATGCTTGCTGGCTGGGTAAGGAACTCTTGTACCCCCATGCCAAGCGCACCCACTTCCGGCGCGAAAAACCAGAGGTCAATCGCAAACAGGCTCAAGCCGATGGAACCGAGTGGAACCAGACCTGGTTCAACGGCATGGCGAGAAAGTTTTTCGCATAACAGTGATCCCAGGCCGATACCAACCGAAAAAATCGCCAGTAACAGCGTCACGACGCCTTCATTGCCACCCAGATAATCCTTGGTGAAAACCGGGAATTGCGACAGAAATATCGCGCCGTAAAACCAGAACCAGGAAATGCCGAGAATTGAGAGAAAAACGGTGCGGTTCTGCTTTAGGGCACGCAGGTTGCGCCAGGTTTCGGTAAGCGGATTCCAGTTAATTGCCATGTCAGGTACCGGCGCGCGCGCAGTTGGAATGTATCTGCTCGACACATAACCCAGAATGGCAACAATAAAGCAGGCACCAGCCGTCCATGACGCCCCCTTTTCACCAAGCGCAATCAGAACCCCGCCAAGAATGGTGCCGAACAGAATGGCGAGGAAGGTGCCGCATTCAATCAGACCGTTCCCGCCAGTCATTTCATTCTCAGACAGATGTTGCGGCAGAATCGAGTACTTCACCGGACCGAACAGGGTTGATTGCGCGCCCATCAGGAAAAGCGCTATGAGTAACAAATACAGGTTCGACAACAGAAATCCGGCAGCAGCGATAAGCATGATGCCGATCTCCAACAATTTGACCCGCCTGATCAGCATCGATTTTTCGTGCTTGTCGGCGATTTGGCCTGATGTGGCTGAAAACAGGAAGAAGGGCAAAATGAAAAGTCCGGCGCAAATGTTTACCATCAGTATGGGCGACACCTTTGACATTTTGGTACCTTCAAATGCGATCAAAATGATCATCGCATTTTTTAGCATGTTGTCGTTCATTGCACCCAGAAACTGGGTAATGAAAAGAGGCAGAAACCGGCGCTTGCCTAATAACTGGAATTGACTTTCCATAACGAGACCTTTTTCAGGTTTCCGTTTTGATGTACTCAAGCACGGCGCTCAATGATGATTCCAGAAAGGCTTTCTCAATCCAGAAGAACACTTCTTTGCCTTCCTTGACGCTTCCCAGCACCCCGGCTTCACGCAGAATTTTTAGGTGGTGCGAAACGGCAGAACGAGAAAGTGTGGATGCCGCAACAACCTGGCTGACATTCAATCTTTCGTCGCGATCAAAAAGCAGCAATATCCGTTGGCGATGTTCATCGCCAAGCGCAGTAAATAGCCTGGAAATGTTCCTCCATGCTTCCGGGATTTCTGTGCCGTAAGATTTTTTCATGCGCATATGTTTAAACATTTCGACTCGAGTGTCAACGGACTGCCAGCCAGAGGTTTTAATCATGGCTCAAGAAAGCTTATTGATTCGGTTAGTTGAAGTTTGCTCCCCTTGCGTCGCCCCAGCGCAGGCTGGGGTCCAGTGTCCTGAATACGCTCTTACTCACCGAAAAAGCTACGCAGCATAAGCCTGAGACCCAAGCGGTAGCATAACGACACTGGATGCCAGCCTGCGCTGGCATGACATGCGCATATTTCAAATTTATTCGTGCCGCATCAATATTCCAGGGTTGCAACGACAGGTGCATGATCAGAGGGGCGCGACCATTTTCTTGGGTCACGATCAATCGCGCATGCCGTGCATGAGTCAGCCAGTTTTTCTGAAAGCAGAATCAAGTCAATACGCAAACCACGATTTTTCTGAAAGCCAAGCTGACGATAATCCCACCAGCTAAAGGCTTTATCCTGCTGCTCGAAAAGCCGGAAAGCATCTTTCAAGCCGAGTGCCTGCAAACGCTGAAAAGCAGTGCGCTCCGGCTCCGAAACAAGCACATGGCCTTCCCAGGCTACCGGGTCGTACACATCGCGATCATCTGGCGCAATGTTGAAATCACCAACTACAGCAAGAGAAGGGTGCTTTGCACTTTCTTTGGCTATCCAGTCGTGAAAGGCTTCCAGCCACTTCAATTTGTAAGCGTACTTATCGGAACCAACTTCCTGACCATTGGGCACGTAAGCATTGATGATGCGCGTGCCATTAATGGTTGCCGCGATAATGCGTTGCTGCGCGTCTTCAAAAAAGGGGTTGTTCTGGATCACTTCCCTGATTTCATGGCGGGAGAGAATGGCTACGCCGTTATAGGTTCTCTGTCCGGTGAAAACGGTTTGATACCCGGCCTTTTCAAGTTCTGCAACAGGAAAATTACCATCAGTAAGCTTGGTTTCCTGTAAACAAAGCACATCGACCGGATTGGCTTCCAGCCATTGCAAGACTTGCGGCAAGCGCACTTTAAGAGAGTTGACGTTCCAGGTGGCTATTTTCACGGCAATGAATAGATATTTATTATCAATAGGTTACAGTTTCTATTTGCAGCTTTTTGCGCTTGGCTACAAAATTCGAAATGAAAGGGACTATGCAGCATCCTGCGCTTTGACCCTCAATTTTCCTTAATTCCCTCACCATCGGCTGCTTTAATCATTGACATAATCTCTTGCGTTGTATCATCCACCCACTCCCACCACGTATCACCTCGTAATCTGTTCTGAGTGGCATGCACTTCCACATGTTTACGAACAACTTCTTCTGTGGAGCCGTGCTTTCTGGCCTTTATGTCATACAGCACATCTTCCAGTATTTTATTTTTGATAGTCACGCTTTTTCTCCCCGTTCGGCGTTAATAATTGCCCTCTCATTTTGCTTGTATCACACCATGATATTGATTCGGCCAGTGGAAGTTTGAAGTATTCAAATTTGCTCCTCTTACGTCGCCCCAGCGTAGGCTGGGGTCCAGTGGCTTGGCTCTGCAGCACAAGACTGGGACTCAAGAGGCACTTTAACGACACTGGATGCCAGCCTGCGCTGGCATGACATGCGCATGTTTCAAATTTATCCGTGCCGCATCAATAATAAGCGGATTATCCATTCTTAACTAAGTGTCTGATATAGCGGGTAGAACTACCCATGCCAATACTTAATTTCTTTCTTTAAATTCGACACCGGCCTCGTTAAACATCATGGAAGCGCTTCTCCAGTCATCGGCCCATCTATCCAGAAAACTATCAGAAATATCTTTGATGACCACTCTCTCGATTCCCGATTGGATAATTTTTGCCGCACATCTGGCGCAAGGCGGGTGGGTAACATAAATGGTGCAACCTTCAACGCTTCGACCAGCAAATAGCAAGGCATTTTCTTCGGCATGGATTGTTCGGCGCAGCTTTTCATCACGGTCTTCCAATAGCGCCGAATGGTCTTGAATGTTTCTTGGGAAGCCGTTAAAGCCCAAGCTGATGACGCGATTCTTTTTGTCCACAATGACCGCGCCGACTTGTGTTGATGGGTCTTTCGACCATGACGCAACCAGTGCCGCCATATCGAGCATTCTGCTATCCCATTTTTCCATTCGGTTTCCTTTTTTGGTTTTCACAGCCTCATTTATTGATTCGGCAAGTTGAAGTTTGAGGTATTCAAGTTTGCGCCCCTTGCGTCGCCCCAGCGTAGGCTGGGGCCCAGTGGCTTTGCTCTGCAGCGTAAGCCTGAGATCCAAGCGTCATCTTAACGACACTGGATGCCAGCCTGCGCTGGCATGACATGCACATATTTCAAATTTATTCGTGCCGTATCAATAGTCAAGGCAATTTGCCTGTTTGCAAGGCTGTTTAGCGAGATGAACAAAGTCTGAATATTAGCACGCTCGTTGGTGGAATATCGTGACGCCTTTGCGCTGGCACAACACGTAATCTGCACAAAAAGAATACAGTCCCAACAGCATGAAGTGATAAGAAATACCGGGTGCGCGTGTTGAACAAAAACAGTGTAGGTATGCGATGCTGTCAAGCGAACAAAACATAGGCTGGGTCGAAGCTGCGCACGGCCCGGTTATTGATGTCCAGTGCAAATATTTGCCGCCAATTGGGCAGGCACTGGATGTTGCGGATCATGGCAATCGCTGCGTACTGGCAGTTTATCAACATATTGACCCACACCGCGTTCGAACCATTGCCCTGAATTCCGTGAGCGGCTTGTATCGCGGCATGTCTGTTTATGACCGTGGCGGCCCCTTGAATGTACCTGTAGATCCATCCTGCCTGGGGCGCGTGCTCAACGTGTTTGGCGAACCGCTGGATGGTGATGATCCCCTGCCAGAAGTGGCGTATCGCAACATTCTGGCTTCGCCACCGCCATTGAATGAGGTGCTCCCGCCAACGACTATCCTGGAAACAGGCATCAAGGTTATTGATTTGTTGTGCCCCTTTGTACGTGGTGGAAAAACGGGATTATTTGGTGGTGCAGGCGTTGGCAAAACCGTATTAATGATGGAATTCATGCATACCATGAACGCCTTGCAACATGGCTTTTCGGTCTTTTCCGGTGTTGGTGAGCGCATGCGCGAAGGCCATGAGTTATGGCATGAAATGCGTGACGCCGGTGTATTGGATAAGGCGGTGCTGGTTTACGGGCAAATGGATGAATCGCCCGGCGCACGTTTTCACGTCGGCTATACGGCACTGACTTATGCCGAATATTTGCGTGACACTTACGAATCGGAAGTGCTGTTTTTGATGGATAACATTTTTCGCTTTGTGCAAGCTGGCAGTGAAATTTCCGGTTTGCTTGGCCGTATGCCGGCTACCGTCGGTTATCAACCGACCATGTTGGTGGAGGTGGCCTCACTGCAAGAGCGCATCGTTTCGACAAAATCCGGCGCCATTACGTCTGTACAGGCCGTTTATGTACCTGCTGACGACATGACTGACCCAGCTGTGTCTACGGTACTGAGTCATCTTGATAGCATTGTGATTCTTTCGCGGCAACAGGCTGCGAAAGGCATTTATCCAGCCGTGGACCCCTTGCAATCAAGCAGTCACATGATGGATCACCGCTTTCTTGGCATGCGCCACTGGCGTATCGCTCATGAGGTGCGTGGGCATTTGGCGCGCTATCAGGAACTGGAAGATATTATCGCCATGCTGGGAATCGAAGAGTTGTCACCAGCCGACCGGCGCATTGTGGAGCGAGCACGCCGCCTGCAGCGCTACCTGTCACAACCGTTTCATGTGGTGGAAGCGCACAGCGGCATTTCCGGGGCAAGCGTTCCGCTGGAACAGACACTGACCGATTGCGAAGGTTTTCTTGACGGACGCTTTGATTCCCTGAGCGAAGCGGATTGCTATATGCGCGGAGCGATGCCGTCATGAACGTTTTCGCCCTGACTCTTTCTGATTCCATGAAGACCGAACATTTCGACGATGTCGTGCAATTCATCGGTTCTGACAGCACAGGTTCGTTTGGATTGAAAGCGAAACACACCAACATGGTGGCGGAATTGCGCTACGGCCTGGCACGCTTTGCAACAACAGATGGGATGTGGCGCTACCTTGCGCTCCCCGGCGGCATCTTGCGATTTGCCGATAATGCGCTGTCTTTGGCGACGACACGTTATTTCCTGGGGGAGGAACGTAGCCAGATCGTGGCACAACTATCGGCCGAAATGGCGCGAGAAAATTCGGATTTACGTGGGGCGCGAGTCACATTGGCGCAGATTGAAAGAGAGTTAATCCGGCGGCTGACAGCACTGAGTAAATAAGGGGTGCTCTGAAAATGATGGATCGCGACAAACTGGTCAAGGAAACGGATCGAGACGTCAAAAAACTCGACGAGCGCGAAAAGAAACCGCCCACCTTGTCCGGCATGATTTTTTACGGCGGGACGCTCGGTCTGCTGTTTGTCGTTCCAGTTGTTGCTGGTGCTTATCTGGGGCGCTGGCTGGATGCAATGGCTTCCGGTTACTCAGTGCGCTGGACGGTCAGCCTGATCGTGCTTGGCATCGCTTTCGGTGCGTATAACGTTTTTCACTTTATGAAGGAAAAATGATGGGGGGCGGCGAACTTACAAGTGCCATCCTGTTTTATGTGGGGCCGTTACCGATTTCGAGAACGGTCGTCACAACCTGGGGCATTATCGTGTGCCTGTCGCTGGCGGCATGCGTGCTTTCGCACAGATTGAAACAGGAGCCAGATCGCTGGCAAAACGCGCTCGAAGGCATCATTGTCACCATCGAATCTACCGTTGCGCAGGTCGTTCCCGCGGCCGCGGTGCGAACAGTCTTGCCGTTTGTTGCAACTTTGTGGATATTCGTGTTGATCGCCAATCTGGCCGGCTTGCTGCCTGAAATGCAATCGCCCACGCGCGACCTTTCAGCCACGGCAGCGCTGGCCATGCTGGTCTTTGTTTCAACGCACTGGTTTGGCATCAGGCGCATCGGTTTCAAGGCGCATTTGCGGCATTACATCGAACCCAGCTTTTTGCTTTTGCCGTTTCATGTCATTGGTGAAATAACGCGTACGCTGGCACTGGCAATCAGGTTGTTCGGGAACATGATGAGCCTGGAAATGGCGGCCTTGCTGATCTTGCTGATTGCCGGATTTCTCGTGCCGGTGCCGCTGCTTATCCTGCATGTCGTGGAAGCACTTGTGCAAGCCTACATTTTCGGGATGCTGGCGCTGATTTATATCGCCGGCGCAGTAGACGCGACCGAAAGCAATACTACAAATGCAACACCTGAGTCGCATTCAACAGGAGAGAACGTATGAGCGATTTACATGTATTTGGTACTACGTCAACCATCATCGCAGCCATCGCCATTGCACTGGGCACCATGCTGCCAGCGATCGCGATGGGGCGTGCGATATCCAGTGCGCTGGATGCCCTGGCAAGGCAACCTGAGGCGGAAAAGCCCATTACGCGCACCTTGTTCATTGGTTTGGCAATGATCGAGTCGCTGGCGATTTACTGTCTCGTCATTGCACTCATCATCCTGTTCCGAAACCCCCTGCTTGAGTACTTTTTGAAGTAGGCCTGACCAAGGCAAGGTATGCAATTTGACTGGACAACATTCGCGCTGGAGGTCGTCAATTTCCTAGTGCTGCTATGGATTCTGAACCGGTTTCTATACAAACCGGTTCTGGAAATGCTTGATGCGCGCCAGAAAAGAATTGCCGATCAGGTCCAGCAAGCAGAAGGCGTGCAACAGGATGCGGAAATGCTGAAGTTACAGTACGAAAACCGCTTGGCGACCTGGCAGAAAGAACAAGAAGAAGCACGTCAAAAATTGGCGCAAGAACTTGCAAAAGAGCGCACAAACCAATTGGATGCGTTGAGGCAATCGCTTGCTGAAGAAATGATCAAAGAGCGTGCGCAAAAAGAAGCCTTGATGGTACTGCAGGAAGTGCAACTTGCCGAACAGGCAAAAAATAAAGCGTTTTCGGCTTCAGCGGCCATGCTTGAGCGCCTGTCCTCAGAAGCGCTTACTGCGAAAATTGCTCACATTTTCGAACAGGACTTGTCGGCGTTGCCAGAAAAAATGCGACGGACCATCAATGAGGCGATTGCGACCCAGGCAGATGGTGCCGTCGTTGAAGTTGCGTCAGCACACCTGCTTGAATCGTCGGTCCAGCAACAATTATCAGCCGCTCTTTCCGAAACCTTTCCCAAAGCGACCCAATTTGCTTTCGTTCACAAGCCGGAACTGATCGCGGGTTTGCGCATTTCCATTGGAGAACATTTGCTGCAAGCCAACCTGAAAGACGAGCTAAGCTTTTTCAAGGAGCAAGAACACCATGCTGGATGAAGCCGTTTTTGTGACAGCAGGTTCTGAGCCATACCAGTTCGGACTACGCATTTCCGAGCGCGGTTTTGTGCAGGGTGTAGGCGACGGCATTGCGCTCGTCAGCGGGTTGCCGTCGGCAGAAATTGAGGAAGTCATTGAGTTTGAAGACGGCAGTTCCGGTCTGGTTTTTCAGTTTGGCATGCACTCTCTCGGCGTCATTCTGCTCTCGCAAACCCATGAGCTGACCGCAGGCATGCAAGCACACCGTACAGGAAAACGCTTGCAAATCGGTGTGGGCGAGTCGTTGCTTGGGCGTGTGATTGATCCACTTGGCACGCCACTGGATGGTCTGTCAGCACCATTTACAACCCATTTCCGTCCATTGGAATCAGCTTCTCCCCCCATCCTTGAGCGCGATTTTGTTACCAAGCCGCTTTATACCGGCAATAAAATCGTTGATACGATGATCCCAATTGGGAAAGGGCAGCGCCAGTTAATTGTGGGCGACAACGGCGTTGGAAAAAGCGCCTTTGCACTGGATGTCATCATCAATCAACGAAACAGAAATGTGGTTTGCGTCATGGTGTTAGTTGGGCAGACGCGCACCAGCATTGCGGCAACTATCGACATTTTGCAGCGTTACTCGGCACTGGAGTATTCGGTCGTTGTTGTTGCCGAAGCGAATGCACTGCCAGGATTTCGCTATCTGGCACCGTTTGCCGGTTGCGCCATCGCGGAGCACTGGATGCGCATGGGGCGTGACACGCTGATTATCTATGACGACCTGACACTTCATGCACAGTCATACCGAGAGTTGTCTCTTCTGCTTCAGCGACCACCAGGGCGCGAAGCTTATCCCAGCGACATCTTTTATTTGCACTCCCGCCTGCTTGAGCGCTCAACCACATTATCACCAGAAAAGGGGGGAGGGAGTATGACTGCTTTCCCCATTATTGAAACTAGGCTGGGTGAAATTGCCGCCTATATCCCGACCAATCTGATTTCGATTACAGATGGCCAAATCTACTTCGACAGCAAGCTGTTTGTAGCCGGAAACATGCCTGCAATCGATATCGGACGCTCGGTATCCCGTATCGGTGGCAAGGCACAACACCCAGGCATCAAGCATGCCGCTGCTCGCATACGACTGGATTACCTGCAATTTCTGGAGCTGGAGCTGTTTTCGCGTTTCGGAACGCGCCTTGAAGAAAGCGTGCAGGAAAAACTGAAGCGCGGCCAGGTATTGCGCGAAATCCTGAGACAAGATCGCCTGTCACCCCTTTCTGAGCAGGATCACATGGCATGGTTGCTCGCCTATGAGGGTGGGCTTTTGAACGACTATGATCCGCAGCAAATTGCCAAAGCCCTTCCTAAATTGTTTGAGGCTGTTGCTACGCACCGTCTTTCGTTTGAAGACCCGGTAGAGCGGTGGGCGCTTGTGCTGCGCAATGCCTTGACGGTAGTGCCATGAGTCGCAGACATGAATTAGACGCCAAATTGGCGCTTTATCATGATCTTGGCGACATTCTGGGCGCCATGCGCAGCTTTGCGCTGACAGAACTCAGGCGGATTGCGAAAAGGGAAGAAGCGCAAAATCAAACCGCATCAATTCTATTTGACGCATTGGATGACATGGCTCCTGCGCTCCCTGAACCGGGGCACGTCACAGGCGATGTTTTTGTCTTAATCGGTTCGGTGCGTGGATTTTGTTCCAGCTTTAATGAGGATGTGCTGGGGTTCTGGCAGCGAAGCAAAAAGGCTGATGACAGCACTATTGTCGTCGGGGAAAGGTTGATTTCCTTGATCCATGGAGAGGAATCGGTGGTCTTTGTGCCTGGTGCAACAAACAGTAATGGAGTGATGCCAGTTATTGAATCCATCCTTTCGGCTTACGGTCAAATATGTGAAAAATCCGACTTGAACCTTGGCTTGGTCATTGTGCTTCGCGGGGCGGATGGCGTCATCACGAAAAGGTTGTGGCCGATGCAATCTGAGGTATCTTCAAAACTGAAAGAGATACCCCACACCAACGAAGCGCCTAGTCTTGTTGCCGCAAGTGTTGCGCAAAACTGCCTGTTCCATATGCTGGTTTCATTTCTGTTGCGTGCACTGCATACGGAAAACCACATGCGTTTGATGCAGATGGAAAGTGCAATAAAACACATTGATGAGAACAAGGCCGCATTGCTGACTAAAAGAAACCGCATCAGGCAGGAAGAAATTGTCAATGAGATCGAACTGATCCTGATGGAGCGAAAATCAGCCTGAAAACGGATGTCATCAAATTATTTACTTCATATTTAGCAAGGTAAGCACAAAATTATCTTCAGGCTTGGGTATAATGTGCATCTCTGGAAGAGTGGCAGAGCGGTTTAATGCAGCGGTCTTGAAAACCGCCGAGGGTGTGAGCCCTCCGTGAGTTCGAATCTCACCTCTTCCGCCAAATCCAGGAAACAGCCCTCAGTGTGGCTGTTTCTTTTTTTGAGTCCTGATATTGTGTCAGTTGCTCTGTCTCTTTCGCCTCACTACGGCATCCGACGGCTGAAGAGCGCAACGCTTGGGTTATCGAAAGGCTATATGGATTATCTGAAAGAAGACACCAATGAGATCGCCCACCTGACCGAACTTAAAGATCGCGTTTTACGCTCATCACCGTGGCGTGCGCTTCAGGAGGAAACCCGTTTTAATGTGGTCATGCAACTTGCGAAACAAACGGATTTGTCTGAGCGAGTTCGTTTTATGTCACTCGACAGGTTGGAAGAGCTTGCCGCAACATCAGAAGACAAGGTGCTTGCCGTCATTACCAGATTGGGCTTCCTTCTTGACGAGTATGATAAAAAGCAAGCCAAGGATCTCGGGAAACAGGTGCAAGCACTTCTTGATAGTGCCAGCAATGAAGGTATTGGTTCCGAGCGGTGGAAAGCGTCTTTGCTTCGCTTTAGTGCAAAACACCACTTGAGGCAAAACGACCTGGCGGGTGCTTGTGAAGATTATGCAGCTGCATTTGAAACCTGCCAAAAATCTGACTCTGACAAGCTGACAGCAAAAATCGCGCTTGAGGGAATGGCAGCCGAAGCGGTCATGCATGGACTTCAATCATCGAAGCTGAAAACCTGTTTCATGTACTTGCTTGAACACGGCGAGCTTCCGGAAGGTGTGAAGACACAGGAAGAAGCGACCGCTTTTGGCGAGGGTTACTTCTGGTCAAATCTCTACCGTCCCTATCATGGCATACAGAAAATAATCGCGCCAAGCGAGAAAGAAGGCAAGGCCATGCTCGACAAGTTCTTTGAACTGATGCGCAATGATCAGTGGGTGGAGCTGAAGCTCTGGCTGGAAAAAAATACCGCCAAAATCCTGCAGCGCACTTTCAAAGGTGCGCGGCAGGATACGCTATTGCTTCGCTTGCTAAAAACCATGGGCGAGTATCGAGACCTTTTTGGCAGCACCCCTGCAATCGCGATGAAAGCGCATAATCCGTTAGCGCCACTGCTTGAGGACATGAGGCGCGCCATCAGCTTTATTATTGAGGCTTGGCCTTCTCAGGCGGGCGTGGCTGACATCAAGGGACAAACGCCGTTAATGCTGGCTGCCTCCGAAGGGGATGCTGAACTGGTAAATCTGCTCGCGCCGGTATCAGATATCAATGCGCAGGATTATCTTGGGAAAACAGCGCTGCATGCCGCCGTGTCAGGAAAGCATTCTGAATGCCTTTCCTGCTTGCTGCTACTTGACCCAGATATCGAGCAAACCACTTTCGAAGAAAAAGACACTGCGCTGCATACCGCCATACGGGCTGGCGCACCTCAGGCCGTCCAAATGATTGTTGAGCGCTTCCCGGATCTGCTCACTGTCACCAATGCGACGGGGAAGATGCCGCTGGATATGGCAAAGGAATTGCAGGAAAGCTGGAAGGAATGGCGCGACCAAAATCCGGACGTTGGTTCCCGGAGAGAGATCGACAAGATTGTTGAAATATTGGGCGCAAGCTCAGCTAGCTAACGCTGCTTTGACAAAACATAGGCAGTTCCGCTTTGAGCTGCCTATGCGTGCATTTGAATTGTTAGCGCAAAGCGCCGAACACTTTAGCAATGATGCTGCTGCCTGCGCCAAGCGGATTATGCCGAATGGCTCTCTCTTCTTCGGCGATGATTGCAAACAGACCATCCAGTGCCTTATCGGTTACATATCCCTCTACCGTTGACGCCTTATTCCGCATTCCGAATCGGGATGCACTTCCCATCGCCGAATTGTATTGGGTTGACAGGTTGGAGCGATCGGTTACTTTTTTTACGATTGGCAAAAAGCGTTGCGTAAGCTTGCCAGAGGTTTTCTCGCGAAAGAAGTCAGTTACGGCAGTATCACCACCTGTCAGTATTTTCTTGGCATCGGAAACTGTCATTGATTTAACCGCATCCAGTAATAGCGGTTTGGCCATCGGCACAGCCGTTTCTGCTGCGCGATTCATTGAAACCTCAAGATCATCAAGATCTTTTCCACGACCCGTCATTTTCAGAATGGGGCGCGACTTTTCAAGTATGGACGGTAACCCGATCCGGACTTTTTTGTTCTTCAGAAAACCATCGTGCACTCCCAGTTTGTCAACCGCTGCGACCGACCCTTTTTCCAGCGCTGCTTTCAGGCCACTGGATGCCTCACTGTTTGATATGCCTGCAAGCGAACTGGCAATGGCATTCGATGCAAAAAGGACCAGTGCTATACAGAGCATTTTTGTTTTCATAGATTTGAGCATGACAAACTCCGATAACAAAATTAAAACAATGAAATATTGGCGAAACGATTTTGAATTACAGGCAGCCCATAGCAGATCAAACAAAAAAGTGCCTTATCAAGCAATCGTGCCCCCCAGCGTGCCTTCATCACCTTTTTCATCGATGAGCGAACGCTCCGCATATAGCTCATCAAACCGGGCTTCCATTGAAGCTGAAATACCCCTCAGACCGACAACGACGTTTTTTGCCCACTCAACATAGTTTCTGCGCCGCTCACGCGACCAGAGTTTCGAATGAACGTGCAAAACATCATCGACATTGCAGATCAGGTCGGCCAGTTTCACCAGCTTGGCCTGATGAGAAAGGGTTGGCGCGTGTTTTACCTGAAGCTGCTTGCGAACATCCTTTGGCAAGGACATGTCATCCGTGACTTCTTGCACAATCGACGTCACTTCAGAACCAAAATTCTGACGCAATTCTTCAATTGTTGTTTCCGTGTCTTCGACGGTGTCATGCAAGATGGCAGCAACAAGCGTTATGACATCTGCTATGTTGCCAATGCTCGTCAAGGTATAAACCAACTGAATGGGATGATTGATAAAGGGGGAAGCATGCACATCCTTCCTCCTTTGGTGACGGTGCTTTTCCGCAGCAAAGGCATAAGCCTTCGTCAGAAAACGGATGTCATCCAGTTCGGAAAAATGTGCCTTCATGATTTCTGCAATGTAGTGGACTATGAGTTCTATATTATGCAGGCATTAGCGCTTGGCTGCTCAGTATCCGTTTGTCACTTGATAATGAATAAACACCGATGACTTTTAGCGCCACTCGGGCTTGTATGCAAAAAATACAAGCTCAAAAAAGGTCATTCGTGGCGAAGCGCGTCAATTGGATTGAGCTTGGCTGCCCGGCGGGCAGGGAAGTAGCCAAAAACAACGCCGATAGCCGCTGAGAAAAGGAAGGATATGAGATTGATTTGCAGGTTAAACAAATAAGGTAACTGCATGAGGTTGCACAGGGTAATGGACGCGATCGTCGCCATAACTATGCCAACGAGGCCACCAAAGGAAGAGAGCACCATGGCTTCAATCAGAAATTGCAGCAACACATCACGTTCCAATGCCCCGATGGCGAGACGAATGCCAATTTCTCGTGTCCGTTCCGTAACGCTCACGAGCATGATATTCATGATCCCAATTCCGCCAACCAGCAGGCTGACGGCAGCAACCGAGCCTAACAGCGCCGTCATGACGCGCAAAGTGCCAGAAAGTGTCTCAGCAATCTGTTTGGTATCAAGTACATTAAAATCATCGTCTTCACGCGGGTTGATCTTGCGTCGCTCGCGCATCAACTTTTCAAGCTGGCTTTTGATGAGATCTGTTGAAACGCCATCTTGTGCTGACAACATGATCATTGTGATGTCCTGCGAGCCTGACAGGCGACGTTGCACCGTACGCAGCGGCATCACGATAATGTCATCCTGATCGGTGCCCATCGTGGTTTGCCCTTTGGGCGCAAGCAGACCAATGACCTGGCAGGAAAAATCCTTGACGCGCAAATTGCTTCCCACAGGATCTTGAATGCCGTAAAGCTCGGTCTTGATGCGATCACCGATTACGCATGCTGCCTTGCCGACCCGCACTTCAATTTCCGAAAAAACGCGCCCGGAGGCAATCGTCCAGTTGCTGGTTGTAAAGTACTCATTTGTTGTACCCGTCACCTTCGTGTTCCAGTTTTTTGCGCTTGCAACGGCGGTAACGGGGAAGGTAACCGTTGGCGCAACCGCTGCCAATCCAGTAATTTGATTTCTAATCGCTTCCAGGTCCGCCTTCTTGAAGGCAGCTGCAGAAGATTTAATCCCCATCCCCATGCGCTGACCAGAGCGCAGCATCAGCAAATTGGTTCCCAGGCTGGAGATTTGCTGTGATACCGACTGCGTAGCACCGTTGCCAAGCGTGACCATCGTAATGACGGCCGAAACACCAATCACAATGCCAAGAATTGTGAGAAATGAGCGCAGGAGATTGCGGCGAATTTCACGTAGTGCAAGCAGGAAAGTGTTCCACAGCATTAGCGCTCTCCACCCTGTTTTCTTGCCGCACTTACTTCGTCAGAACTGACTTTGCCATCGACAAAAGTTACAACACGTTTCGCATAAGCCGCCATATCCGGTTCATGCGTCACCATCAACACGGTGATGCCACGTTCTTCATTCAGGCTGGATAGCAGTTCCATGATTTCATGGCTGCGCGTCGTATCCAGATTGCCGGTCGGTTCATCAGCCAGCAAAATGGCGGGTTGCGTCACGATGGCACGTGCAATAGCAACGCGTTGCTGTTGCCCGCCAGACAGTTCGGCAGGGGTGTGCGTTTCCCAGCCATTCAGGCCAACCTGCTCAAGCGCTTTTCTGGCAAGAAGCTGCCGTTTCGCGGCATTCTCCCCACGATAAAGCAGGGGCAACTCCACATTTTCCAGCGCGGAAGTGCGCCCCAACAGGTTGTAGCCCTGAAACACAAAGCCCAGATAGTGCCTCCGCAACCTGGTGCGTTGCGCACGATCAAGCTGTTCGACCAGCACATCTCGAAAGCGATAGGAGCCTGTCGTAAGTGTGTCCAGACAACCGAGAATATTCATGACCGTCGATTTTCCAGAACCGCTTGGACCCATCACGGCCAGAAACTCGCCCTCATTAATGGAGAGATCAACCCCATTGAGTGCCTGAAACGCCGTTTGACCTGTACCGTAAACCTTGGTGACGTCAGACAGTTTGATCAATGAATTTTCACCATTTCGCATCATTTCTTGCCACCAGTGCTACCGACGATGACCTTCATGCCTTCCTTCAGTTCGCCCTTGACGATTTCCGTAAAACGACCATCCGTTGCACCAATCGTGACCTGAATTGCTTCTGGGGCACCCTTATTCAGAATCCAGATGTTTTGAACATTCCCTTGTGCCAGATTCTTTATCGCCTGCTTGTTTTTTTTGGGTTGGGAACGGCGTGGCAAGATACTGCTCAACACGCTCGGCTTGCTTGCTTTCTGACCATTGCCAGGCTCAAAACGCAAAGCCGCATTGGGTGCAAGCAGCACATTTTCCCTGGTCAGCGTCGTAATTTCTGCCGTCGCCGTCATGCCGGGGCGCAATGTCAGGTCGTCGTTGTTGACACTTAGGATGGTGAGGTAAGAAACCACCCCTTCTTTAGTTTGAGCACCAAATCCGACACGCGTGATCTTTGCAGGGTACTGGCGGTTCGGGTACGCATCCACATTAAAGCTGGCATCCTGCATTTCCTTAACTTGTCCGACATCCGCCTCATCAACGGCAACCTGCAACTCCATGTTTGACAGACTTTCAGCCAGCGTAAACAGCACGGGAGCTTGCAATGAGGCAGCAACAGTCTGCCCCGGCTCCACCTGGCGCAACAACACGACTCCATTTATCGGTGAACGTATGATCGCCTTGGACAGATTGGTACGATCCGAGCGCAACTGTGCCAAGGCCTGACTGACACTGGCATATGCACTGGCTTCGTTTGCTTTTGCGCGCGCCAAATCGGCTTCTGCTGTTGCCATCTCTGTTTTGGATGGCACCTGTCCGCCGGACAGCTTCCGGACTTCGAGAAAACGATTCAATTTTGCCTGCGATTCTTTGCTGGTTGCAATTGCTTGCTGTACCTTTGCCCTCGCTGCCGCTAGCGCTGCCGAACTGTTTTGCACTTGATCTTTCAGCTTGGCCGTATCAAGCCTGGCTAGAATCTGCCCTTTTTTCACCAGGTCATTGTCATCCACATAGACGGTTTCTACCGTGCCTGAAAGTTCACTGCCAATATCCACCTGATTGGTCGGCTGAAGATTGCCGGTGGCGGAAACTTTCACAACCAGCTGACCGCGCGATATAGCCGCTTCCTGATATGTCACGCTCCCGGATTCACCGCCAGAACGCAAAAAAAGCCATAAAACCAGAGCCACAATGACCACACTACCCACAACAAGCAAAGATTTGGGGCGCTTGAACCAGGAAAACGTGGAACCGTCCGAACTTCCCGCACCTAAAACGCTTGCCACTGTCGCTGAAGAGGTGTCTTGTGATTCTGTCATGTCATCCATCCTGTCTGGCGTAATTTTTTTGCTCAAGTATCGGCATTCCAGCCACCACCAAGCGCCTTGTATAGTGCAATTAAGGCAATAATTTCGTCATTTTGTGCATTGGCGAGACTATCTTCAACGGAAAGCTGGTTTCGCTCAGTTGTGAGTACCGTCTGAAAATCAACCAGTCCCGCATCGTACTGATTATGTGCCAACAGCGCGGCGTTACGTGCCGAGTTAGCTGCAATTTCGAGAGATGCCATGCGTTTGCGACTGTTTTTCAGTGAAACAAGTGCATTTTCAACTTCCTCAAGCGCCGTGAGCACAGTCTTGCGATAATTGACTAATGCCTGCTCCTGAACGGCCGATTGAATCTGGACCTGTTTGCGTAGTTTTCCGGAATTGAAAATGGGTGCGGTCAAACCTGCCAGCAAGGAATCGCTTTTCACACCGTTTTCTATCAGATTGGCCAGTGTCTGAGAGGTCCACGCAAGCGAGCCGGAAAAATTCAGCCTGGGATAAAGCGCTGCTTCAGCTTCGCCTATGCGCGCCGTTTCTGCCGCCAATTGGCGCTCTGCTGCACGAATATCTGGCCGCTGACGCAAAATGCTGGCAGGAATCCCCACATCGATGGTTTTTGGGGCATTAAGTGCGGATGAGGTACCGGAAAGCGTTTCTTGTAATGCGCCTGGCTGCTCTCCCAACAATACGGAAAGACGGTGTGCCGCTTCAGTCAAGGACGTTTGCAGCAGCGGAATTTGCGCGTGTGTTTGCTCGCGACTGGTCCGCGCCTGTTCAACTTCCAGTGAGCTGCTTAGCCCGGCTTGCGCCTCCCATGTCGTAATCTGCAAGGTGTTTGTTTGGCTTGCAAGATTCTTCTGTGCAATTGCAATACGGCTTTGTGCGTTGCGATAATTGGCGTAATTGCGGGCCACTTCGGCAGCCAGTGTTACTTGCACATCATTCAAGTCAGCTTGCGATGCTTGCAGGCTTGCTGCTGTCGCTTCAACAGCACGCCTTGTTCCGCCAAAAATATCGATCTCCCAACTGACATCAAAACCGGCGCTGAATTGTTTTTGGTGCGCATTCGACGCCGACCCGGACTTGCTTCTGCTGGCGCTACCTGCCGCAGAAAGGGAAGGGTACAAATTCGCTTCGCTCACACCCATGCGCGCCCGGGACTCACGCAATTTTGCTTCGGCGCTTTTTATGTCTGGGCTTGCCGTTAACGCACGTGTAACGAGTTCCGATAAAGTGGGGTCGCCAAGCTGCCGCCACCATATTGGTAGCGTTGCGGGTTGCGCTGATTTGAATATTTGCGGCTGGCTCTGGCTTTCTTGCCACGTCTTGGGCGTTGGCGTCTCTGGCTGGCTGTAATCAGGCCCAACCGTCGCACAACCACCCAGTAAGGAAAGCAATGCACCAATGCAAAAGTATTTTCTGAGTGTTGTTTTCATACTCATCAGCCAGCAACCTTTCACTGATCAATTACATACGCATTTTTTATTGCGTCTATTGTGCTCCAATGGCACCTGTCGCTTAATGATTTATATTAACCATTAAACTTTGTGGCTGCGTGCATCTAAACAATTTGTTACGTATAAAAAAGAAAACAGCTCCGGATTCGGAGCTGTTTTAAATTGTTTTGTTCAAGCACCGCCAGCTTGTCAAAAGGGGCTACCACCAGTAAAAGTTGCCCGCGTGGTAACCGTCAGAAGGGTCGTTGGCCATGTCCGGGTGTGCCAGATTTTCTTTCGCAAGCTGAACTCTCTCTTTTTCGAGTTCTTCCATCTTTCTGATTAGCTTGCTCATGAGCATGGGCCCGAACAATACGAGCCAGATTAAAAAGAGAACAATGCCTAAGGTAAATAACATAACGCCTCCGCAGCCTTTCCACTATCTATACAAATTGCGAAAAATTAAAATCATTTTAACAGTACTCATCTACGCTTGCTTATCGTAAGTCGGATTTTACGCTACTCATTAAGATTACGGATATGATTAACGGAAATGAAGGTGCGCGTTTCGATTAAAATCAATTGAGCGAAATCACAAGGAGAAAGGGTGGCGGATTTTTCATATACAGCACACGTCGTTACCACCACTACTTTGCTGTTGTTGATCGCTGCTGGTACGCTTTCATTCACAAAACGGTTCAAACTGCCGTTTACGGTCACGCTGGTTCTCGTTGGTATGCTCCTGACGGCGTTGGCGCAAACCATTCCAGGCTATTTTGGCGCGCTGGAAAAAGTCAAAATCTCTCACGACCTGATTATCTTCATATTTTTGCCAACGCTGGTTTTTGAGTCCACATTCAACATGGATGTGCATTACTTGCGCAAAAACCTGGGAGCGGCGCTAACGCTAGCCGTGCCAGGCCTGCTGCTGTCGACGGCAATTATTGGCGGCATCGTCGCACTGCTTACAGACCTGCCTCTTGATGCTGCACTGGTGCTTGGTGCCATCCTCAGTGCAACCGATCCAGTCGCCGTTATTGCACTGTTTAAGCAACTGGGAGCACCTAAAAGGTTGACCATCCTTATGGAAGGTGAAAGCCTCTTAAATGATGCCACCGCCATCGTTCTGACAAAAATTCTGCTTGGCGTGTTGGTAGCTGGCAGTTTTTCTGGTGCGACCTTGGGGCAGGGGGTTCTTGATTTTGTTGTTCTATTTCTGGGCGGTGCCCTTGCAGGAATCGTTTTTGGCTGGATCGCCAGTATTTTGCTGGGAATGGTTGAATCAGATGCGCTGATCGAAATCAGTCTGACCACCGCTGCAGCCTATCTTTCTTTCTTGCTTGCCGAAGAAGTGCTTCATGTAAGTGGCATCATGGCCACCGTAGGCACTGGTTTGATGATTGGTGGTTGGGGAAGAATCAAAATTTCTCCGCCTGTGCGCGAGTATCTGGAGCACTTCTGGGAATACATGGCTTTTCTGGCCAATGCCTTCATTTTCCTTCTGGTAGGTATGAAAGTATCGTTGCCAGCCATCTGGCAGTCTTTAGATATACTGGCAATCGTCATCGTTGCCATGTTGCTGGCAAGAGCCGCCGCCGTTTACGGCCTCGTTCCTCTTCTTAACCGCCTTCCTGGTGCCGACCCAATCAGTTTTAGATATCAGACCGTCATGCTGTGGGGCGGTTTGAGAGGCGCCATTGCACTGGCGATCGTTCTCAGCCTTGAAAATTTCGCACACACGCCACTGTTTACGGCAATTGTCATTGGCGTCGTGCTCTTCACATTGCTTGTACAAGGTTTTTCCATGAATTGGCTCATGCGAAAACTCTGCCTTGATCAACCGCCACTTATGGATGTAATCGCAACCAAGGAATACCACTTGAGCGCGCAAAGGAAAGCGCTTGAGTTAATTCCGCAATTGCAGCACGGAAAACAGTTTTCCGAATCCATTATTAAAAATATTCAGCACGAAATCAGTGAAAATCTGGAAGAGGCCGAGCAGGAAATTACGGCCTTGCGCAAGGAGAGAATTGACCACGATAGCGAGCAGGCGTTGCTCTTCCTGCGCACTTTTGCCGAAGAACACGCGTGTTATGCAGAACTTTTTACGCTTGGCCACATCAATGAGCAGTCCTATCGCCAGCTTTTGCTCACCTTGAGTACGCAGACGGAAGCACTGCGTCAAAAAGGTAAATACATCACCATACAAACACACAAATGGCGCCGCAAACTGGAACCCTATATTCACAATTTTCTTCAGCGCAACAAGCGACTTGCCATTTTAAGTGCGCGCTGGCATTTAAGGCGTCTCACTATCAATTATGAAAATGACTGGGCGCATTATCGTGGGGCATCTCAAGTCCTGGAGCACCTTCAGGAACTGGGTACGATGGAATCTGCATCGCCTATTGTCATTCGAGAGGTGGAAATACACTATCAGGAGTGGCAGAGACGTGCACGCAGACAACTCGATGCCATGGCGCAACAACACCCGGAATTTGTCTCGCTAATGCAGGAACGGCTTGCGAGAAGAATGATTTTGATTGCTGCGATCAATAAAGCAGGAAACTACGCCGAGCGCGGCATCTTGCCGCAAGCGATGGCAGAACACATTCAGGATAACTTGAGACTCCAGATCAAGGCACTGCGCGGACTCGCTGTAAATCAGATGCAAATAGGCCCCATTGAATTGCTGCGCAAGGTTCCCCTGTTTCAAAACTTGCCCGAGGCGGCGCTTGAGCATATCGCGCTGAATTTGCATACACGTACCTATGCGCCGCGGGAAATTGTGGTTGAGCAAGATACAACGGGTGATCGTCTCTACCTGATTGCGCACGGCGTATTGCGCCTTTCTCAGGAGCGCGGGCTGGAAACGGTTGACATCGCCACACTGATGGCCGGTGATCATTACGGCGAAGAGTCACTTCTGGAAAAAGTAAGCAATACCGCCAGCATCATTAGCGTGACACCAAGCATGGTCTATGTACTCAGGCGCAATGCACTGGAAAACTGCATGAAAGCGCACTCTGAAATCCATCTGGGTGTCTGTGAACTGGATGAAAATTCGCCAGACAAACAGGCATAAGCCAACTACGGCCAGCGCGTGCTGCGCAACCCTCTGGAAGCCAGTGACGTGCCGTCGTATGTCCAGACGGGAAGGGTGCCATCTTCCGTGCGCGCCGCCACCATTACGCGCTGATATTCGCTAAACCTTCCGGGACGGAAGCCTTCCAGCTTTTCTATGGGCGGAAGGTCGCGCAGTGGCTCGTCAAAAGTCATGACTTCGCCCTCGATCAGATCCCAGTCGCCGCCTGGATGCTTAAATTCAGGTTGTTGGTGCCGTTCCAGCGCTTTCGCATCATTCCGAATGTTATCGGTGCCGTATGCGAGAATCCGGCTTTCTGGAACGATGAGCGCCGGATAACCGGCAGCAAGCCGATAAAGCCTGCCCCAAACAGCAGCTGGTTGAATGTCCTTGGCATGAGCGCAATAGCGCTGATGGTATCGGTAGCCACGTTTTAAGGTGCCGTAGACAAAAATGCGTATTGCGGGTGTCATGCGCGCTTCAAGTAACTTAATGACCGAATGTTGTATGAGCGTGTAGTTTCAGGCTACCCCCAGCTCATGGCCCCGAAAAGGGTTTCATGCGCAACATGCGCAGCCCGTTTGCGACCACGAGCAAGCTCGCGCCGGTATCTGCAAACACTGCCATCCACATGGTCGCCATGCCCATGACCGCCAATATCATGAACACCGCTTTTATACCAAGCGCCAGTATGATGTTTTGCCACAAGACCTGATGCGTTTTGCGGGAAAGCGAAATCATATCCGCTACACGCCGCAAGTCATCATTCATGATGACAACATCAGCAGATTCCATTGCTGTATCCGTGCCTGCGCCCCCCATGGCAATCCCGATGTGTGCCTTGGCCAGGGCCGGACCATCGTTAATCCCGTCACCTACCATGGCTGAGGGGCCATAACGCATTTCAAGCTTTTCAATGGCTTCGAGTTTTTCTTCCGGCAGCAGATTGCCTCGCGCATCATCTATGTTTACCTGCGAACCAATGGCCTGTGTGGTTATCTGATTGTCGCCACTGAGCAAGGCAGAGGCCAAGCCCAATTCGTGAAGCGCCTTTACTGCCTCAATTGAATCCATCCTGATCGTGTCTGCAACAGCAAAAATAGCCAACACGCCCATTTCCTCTGATGCAAGCAAGGCGACGGTGCGCCCTTGATATTCATGTGCCTGTAGACGTACTTCAATTTCAGGGCTGCAAAGCCCCAGTTCATGTATCAGCGCATGATTGCCCAGCACAAGCTTGCTGCCCCCAATACGGGCGCTTACCCCCCTGCCCGCAATGGCAGTGAAGCTTCCAGGTTGCAAGAGGGCGCCGTCAAGATCGCGTGCAATCGCTTGTGAAACTGGATGACCTGAATGGGCTGCGACACTGGCCGCCCATTGTCTGATCTGGTGTGCATTATTTCCCGAGGAAAGTATTTCCGTCGCAATCAGACGTGGCTGACCTTCCGTGATGGTGCCTGTCTTGTCCATTGCTACCACGCGCAAATTGCGCGCTTCTTCCAGATAAACGCCGCCCTTGATCAGAATGCCGCGTCTTGCCGCATTCGTCAGGCCGCTGACAACGGTCACGGGCGTGGAAATCACGAGAGCGCAGGGGCAGGAAATCACCAGCATCACCAGCGCCTTGTAGACTGACTGCCCCCAACTCCAGCCCAGAAACCAAGGTGTAACCAGTGCAACCAGTAATGCCATTACGAATACGGCAGGGGTGTAGATGCTCGCGAAGCGATCAACCATTCGGTGCATGGGCGCGCGTGAGTTGTGTGCTTCTTCTATGGTGTGAATGATGCGCGCCAGCGTGGTGTTTGATGCTGTTGCCGTAGTGCGAAACTCCAGCGTCGCGGTCTCGTTGATCGTGCCGGCAAAAACCGGATCACCAATATTCTTTTCAACCGGGATGCTTTCGCCGGTAATCGGCGCCTGATTGATCGTGCTGCTGCCTGAAGTCACGATGCCATCCAGAGGAACGCGCTCCCCCGGTTTGACGCGCACAATGCTCTCCAGCGCTACCTCTTCGGCAGGTTCAGCGTGCCAGTGTCCATGTGCTGCATTGAATACTTCAGCTACATTCGGACTGAGCGCCAGTAAATCCCTGACTGCATTGCGCGCGCGATCAACGGACCTCGCCTCTATGACCTCTGCAATTGCGTACAACGCCATCACCATTGCCGCTTCCGGCCACTGGCCGATCAGGAATGCGCCTGTTACTGCCACTGTCATGAGCGCATTAATATTTAATCTTAAATATCGTAGTGCTATCAGTCCCTTTTTGTAGGTTGAAAAACCCGACAAGGAAATGGCGACGCCAGCTATTACCATTCCGATGCCACGATACGCCAGCGTATCGGGCGCAAAATACGCCAGCCCTTCAGAAAAAAAGGCGAGTGCAAGCCCCAATATCAGGCGCATCAACTCACGTTTTATCGGTGGTGTATGTGCGGAAATCGAGCCATCCGAGTTAGAGGAAAGCGATTGCGGATTGAATCCGGCGCGACCAATCGCCTCAAGCGCCAAGGCAAGTGCGTCTTCGGTTGCGTCAATCGTCAGCGTGCGCGCACCCAAATGAAAACGCAAACCACGAATGCCAGAAATCCCGGAAAGCGCCTGCCGGATTTCTCCTTCTTCAACGGCGCAATCCATGGCCTGGATGTAATAGGTATGCCCACCGGCAAGCCCTGCGTGATCAACAGTTGGTGCTGGTGAACAGGGTTCGTGATGCGCGCCGCAGCACGCATGTTGATGACGTTCATGGTGGTGCAAATGGTTATCGTGTGAGCACATCTCAACTCCTTTTTCGTTGACATCCTCTCCGGCATGAATGCTGAAGATTCCTACGGCGCTACGCATGGAGGATCTCCTGCATAGTCGCTTCGGCAGGTTCCTGCTTCACAGGGTGGCCTTGCTGCACCATTCCTCCACAGGCAATCACGGCATGCACTGCCGCTAAAATATTCAGTGCGCCGACCAGATCGGCATTAGCTTCATGGCCGCATTCGACGCACGCGAACTGCGCCTGTGTTTTGCGGTTGTCTTTTGCCACATAGCCGCAAGCCGGACACGTCTGGCTGGTGTAGTGCGGCGACACGGCAACCAGCATGCCACCGTTCCAGTTCTGCTTGTATTCGAGCTGACGCCTGAACTCAGACCAGCCCTGATCCAGTATCGAACGGTTCAGGCCGGACTTCTGCCTGACGTTTCTTCCCGGATTGTCGATGGTGCCTTTTGCTGAAGCCGACATATTGGTGACTTTCAAATCCTCGATGATGATCAAAGCGTGGTTTTTGCAGAGATCCGTCGTGGTCTTGTGTAGAAAGTCGCGCCGGCAGTTGGCGATGGTGTGATGGATACGCTGGACTCTGGCATAGGCCTTTTTCCAGTTGTTGCTGAACTTCTTTTTGCGAGACATTGCCCTTTGAACACGGGCAAGTCGGCGCTGGTGCTTCTTGAAACTGTTAAGCGGCGCGATACAGCTACCATCGCTCATGGTGGCGAATCTTGTGATGCCCACGTCAATCCCGATAGCTGTCGTGGAGTTCGGCATCGGCCGCTCGACCTCGCGTTCTGTCTGGATCGAGACAAACCATCTGTTGCCGGAAAACGATACGGTGACGTTCTTGATAGTGCCAGGCACGTCACGACTGTTGCGATAGCGCACCCATCCGAGCTTGGGCAGAAACACGCGGTTGTTAGCCTGGTCGAGCCTGCAACCTTGCGGATACCGAAAATTGTCGGATTGGCCCTTACGCTTGAAGCGCGGAAAGTCGGCGCGCTTCTGAAAGAAGTTCACGTATGCACGTTCGAGGTTTTTCAGGGATTGCTGCAATGCTTGAGAGGGGGCGTCAGCCAGCCACGGCAGTTCTTGCTTCCACGTCGGCAACTGGTTGGCCAGTTTCGTATAGCTAAACCGCGTTTTCTGATCGGCGGCATACCATTCCTTTTGCAGCGCCAGTGCCTTGTTGTATACGAACCGGCACATACTGGCATAGCGGCGCATCTTGCGCTGTTGCTCACCGTTTGGCATGAGTTCGTATTCGTAGGCTTGTAGTCGTTTCATACTGTTTATATACAGCATCAAATTGAAAATGCGCAACCCAGGCGCTTATATCCGCGCCCTGAACGGCGAGGTTTTACGCGCTAACCGATAACCTATTAAAATCCCTGTAGTGACTACAGGGTCAAGACCTGAAATCATTTTCAATATTGACAAGGCGTTTTATGAAAATTGGCGAACTTGCACGCATGACCGGCACGCCGGTAGAAACGATTCGATACTATGAGCGCGAAGGGCTTGTGCCCAAAGCGGCGCGAACAGCCAGTAACTACCGAATTTATGGGAAAGCGCACGCGGAGCGCTTGTCTTTTATCAGAAATTGCCGAAATCTGGATATGGCTTTGAGCGAAATCCGTGCGCTACTGCAATTCAAGGAGGCACCATCCGAAAGCTGTGAAGCGAGCGTGGTGCTGGATGAGCATATTGAGCATGTCGCGACAAGAATTACTGAACTTCAGGCGCTTAAAGAACAGCTTGAAAATTTGCGCACGCAATGCCAGAGCGAACATATTGACGCCTCGTGCAGTATTCTTGATGCCCTTTCTCAAAACATGCCGGCTGCAAAAAAAACCGCAAGCCTGCGAACCGACCATGTTCATGGCACACATGCTGGAATCAATGCAATAAAATAATTCATGCAAAACAGTCGCTTAAGAACACAATCAAACATTTCACATTAGATCAAGCAATGCCCTTTATGAGGTCAACGCAATAAGTAATGGCGTAACAAAAGCAGCCAGCATGGTTGAAAGCACCATGCTTGAAGCAACTGGCCCCTTGGTTGTGTTGAAATGCTCCGCCATCAAATAGGCATTCACACCCACTGGGAGCGACGCCATCATGACAATCGTTTGCATTTCTGTTTTGGGCAAGCCTATGAGCAGCGCCAGTGCCCAAACCAATAACGGTTGCACCAGGAGTTTTAGACTCGTAATAACGACACTCTGGCGCCACCCTTCACGAATGCCGTATTCAGCAAGCCCCATGCCGATCACAACAAGTGCCGTTGGCGCAGCGGCTTTGGCGGTCATATGAAGTGAGGTATCCACAAAGTCCGGCATCTGCAAGCCACTAAAGCCGTACAGCACGCCCAACATGATCGATGCAATGACCGGATTGCTTATCACGCTTTTAACCGTGTGAAAAAAGCCTGCGCGAGAAAGTCTTCCCTGTTGCGACCATTCGACCGAAATTGTCACCAGCATCCAGAGTAACGGGCCGTTAAACGCAATAATCAAAGCCACTGTCGGCATGGCAGCTTCACCCAGCGCCATTTGCGCCAGTGGCACGCCCAGAAAAACGTTGTTGCCGTAAATGCCGCCCAGCCCGAACACGGACTGCGCCGAACCATCCATCTTGAAAAGTTTCCAGGACAGCAAGCGTCCGATAGCGAATACGCACAGACAACTGCCGAAAAAAGCGACCAGCAGACGCATATCGACAGCTGGCAAACTGGAAATCCGGCTCATTGATTTGAAAAGCAAGGCCGGCACGGCAATGTTGAATACAAATTTCGACAAGCCTTTGGTCACATTGGGCGACCACTTTCCAATGCGCACGACCAGATAGCCGAGCAAAATCAGCAAAAAGAGCGATGAGGAAAGCGCGATGTGATGGGGTAGGGTGGACAGCACGGTGATGCTATTCCGGCGCTAGCGATTTTGCACCAGACTCAGTGCAACGGCTTCCGCAACCCGGATGCCGTCCACCGCTGAGGAAAGAATGCCACCTGCATAGCCAGCCCCTTCACCGGCCGGGTAAAGGCCGCGCACATTAACACTTTGCAAATCGTCATCATGGCGCCTGATGCGGATCGGTGAAGAGGTGCGTGTTTCCACGCCGGTTAGCAGCGCGTCGTGCATTGCATAGCCTGGAATTTTGTGTTCGAACGCAGGCAATGCTTCACGCATGGCTTCGATCGCGTAGTCGGGCAAGGCGCTCGAAAGATCGCATGGCTTCACGCCCGGCTTGTAGGATGGGATCACGCTCCCAAACACGGTCGACGGGCGGCCTGCAAGAAAATCGCCCACCAATTGACCCGGCGCGTCGTAATTCGAGCCGCCTAGCTCAAAAGCACGCGTTTCAATCCGGCGTTGAAATTCAATCCCTGCCAATGGATGTTCAGAATAATCAGAAGGGGATATGCCCACCACGATTGCGGCATTGGCATTATGCTCGGCGCGCGAATACTGGCTCATGCCATTAGTGACAATACGACCGGGCTCGGAAGCTGCAGCCACCACTGTGCCACCAGGGCACATGCAAAAGCTGTACACCGAACGCCCATTCTTGCAGTGATGCACCAAATGGTAATCCGCCGCACCCAATAAGGGGTGGCCGGCATTGGCACCAAAACGACATCGATCAATCATCGATTGCGGATGTTCAATGCGAAACCCAACCGAGAACGGCTTGGCCTCAATCGCGACGCCTCGCTCGTACAGCATTTCGAATGTGTCGCGCGCACTGTGACCAACCGCCAGCACCACGTGGTCGGATTCGATCTGCTCACCACTGGCCAGCGTGACGCCCCGTACCGCGCCGTTTTCGATATTGATGTCGGTAACTTTGCTTTGAAACCGAAATTCACCGCCGAGCGCCTCAATTTCGGCACGCATTTGTTCGACCATCTTCACCAGCCTGAAGGTGCCGATGTGCGGCTTGCTGATGTAGAGGATTTCTTCTGGCGCGCCCGCCTTCACAAACTCTTCCAGCACCTTGCGTCCGTAATGCTTGGGGTCGCGAATCTGTGTATGCAGTTTTCCGTCGGAAAACGTTCCCGCACCGCCTTCACCAAACTGGACATTGGATTCCGCATCAAGTTCGCGTTTGCGCCAGAAACCGAAGGTATCAACGGTGCGCTCACGCACCTTTTTGCCGCGCTCGAGAATGATTGGGCGAAATCCGCTTTGCGCCAAAATCAGCGCTGCCAGCAGGCCACAAGGGCCCAACCCGACGACAACCGGACGCGAAGCAAGCGAGGCGGGCGCCCGCGCGACAAAGCGATAGTGCGTATCGGTTGCGTTCTTGATGTGCGGGTGATTGACGTGTTGCGCCAGCAGGCGCTCATCATCTGTTGTTGAAACGTCAAGCGTATAGATGAAAAAAATCCGATTTTTCTTGCGTGCATCAATGCCTCGCCGAAATATCGTAAATTCCTGCAACGCATCCGGTTCAATCGCCAAGCGCTCCAGAATGGCCTGTCGAAGCGCCGCTTCAGCGTGGTCAATGGGAAGTCGGATTTCAGTTAGTCGCAACATGGAATTCGTTCAGATCAAAGAGGGCAGGAAAAACCTGAAAGCACAGCACTTCATTTTACTACTGACCGACGATCAGCAACCCGGTTTTGCGTTGTAACTAGGGCACAGGCAAATTAAAAGAGCCCGACATAAAGTGCGACAGCACGTTAAACCCCTGATAGAAGATTTTTTCCAGCGGCGTGACGAAGTAGGGTAGTACCATGCCGATCATCAGGAAGCCCACGCCGATTGTGATCGGAAAACCGATACCGAACAGGTTCAGTTGTGGTGCGGCGCGGGTCAAAATACCAAGCGACATATTCGTTATCAATAACACGGCTATCATCGGCAATGCCAGCTGAACGCCGCCACTGAAAACACGACCGCCCCAGATGGCAATGTCCTGAAACATATTGCCACTCACCATCAGGCCGGTGATGGGAAGTGTCTTGAAACTTTCTGCAAGCAGTGACAGCACCAGCAAATGCAGGTTGGTAGCCAGATAAATCATCAGCGTGACCAGGGCCAGAAACTGGCTGATTGCAGATGAGCGACCCTGTGATACGGGATCGTAGAAGGTGGCAAACCCCAGGCCCATGGTCATGCCCGTAATCTCGCCTGCCATCTCGACAGCAGCAAAGACAATGCGTACCGTAAACCCCATCGCAGCACCAATAATGAATTGCTGCGCCAAAATCAGGATGCCGTCAACCGACATCAAGTCCGCTGCAGGGAGCGTTTCTATGGAAGGTGCGAGAATCAGCGCCAGCATGACGCCAAGCACCAGCTTGATCTGGGTGGGTACGTTTACATTACCAAAAAGTGGTGCAACTGAAATCAGGCCGAGAATGCGCGTCAGCGGCCAAAAGAAGGACGCGACCAAAGCCAGCAATTCTGTACTCGTAATCGTAATCATGTGCGTGACTGCATGACATTTTGAATCGCGGCTGTGTTGTCGGAAAAAATCGCTATCCCACCAGATTGGGGATGCTTGTAAATAGTTGGCGCATGTAATCCGTCATGATGGACAGCATCCACGGCCCAGCAAATAAAAGCGACAACAAAATACCTGCCAGCTTGGGAATAAAGGAAAGCGTCATTTCATTAATTTGTGTTGCTGCCTGAAAAATACTGACTACCAGACCAATAATCAGCGCGGTAAGCAGCATGGGCGCAGCAATCATCAGCGTAATCTGGATGGCATGGCGCCCCATTGAAATGACACTTTCCGGACTCATGGCATATCCCCTAGAAAAAGCTTTGTGCAAGTGAGCCGATAAGCAACTGCCAACCATCAACCAGCACAAAAAGCATCAATTTGAACGGTAATGACACAATGGCCGGAGACACCATCATCATACCCATCGACATCAGGACACTGGCCACAACCATGTCAATGATCAGGAAGGGAATAAATATGGCAAAACCGATCTGAAAGGCGGTTTTAAGCTCGCTGGTAACGAATGCCGGAATCAGCACGCTCATCGGCACATCTTCCGGACCTTGCAAATCAGGCGTGTCGGAGAGCTTCACGTACAGCGCCAGATCGGATTCGCGCGTTTGCTTCAACATAAATTGTTTCAGCGGTTCAGAACCCTTTTCCATTGCTTTGGTCATTGAAATCTTGTTTTCCGAAAACGGCTGATAAGCTTCGGTGTAAATCTTGTTGAAGACAGGACTCATGACGAAAAATGTCAGAAACAGAGCCAGGCCCAGCAAAACCTGATTCGGAGGCGCACTTTGTGTGCCCAATGCCTGCCTCAACATCGACAGCACAATGATGATCCGTGTAAAGCCCGTCATCATTAACAATACAGCCGGCAGGAAGGTAAGACTGGTCAGCAGCAGCAACGTTTCGATGCTGAGCGAGTAACTCTGACCGCCACCAGCAATGGGGACACTCTTGACTGCAGGAAAACCCTGTGCGCAACTCAGCGCAGGAAGGGCAAGCAGCAAAAGTGGCCACAGCCGCAGCCAGGTGCGCGGCCTCAAGCTAATTTTTGAAAGCTTACTTGGCATTGCGTTTATCCATGACATTTTGCAGCCACGACGAAAACGGGCGAGAACTGGCCACTTCTTCCTCGGATGGCCCCACTCCTTCTTGCCTGGGCATTGTGGAAAGTGTATTCACTTGACCCGGCGCAACGCCAATTACAATCCATTGATCAGCCACTTCAACAACCAGGACGCGCTCACGACTACCAACGGCAACGCCTCCCACAATTTTGATATTCGTGCCGTGTGCCATCTTGGGAGCGCCAAAGCGCTTCAGCAACCAGGCCGCCCCGAACATCAAACCGAGAACGACAAGCAAGCCAATAAAGACTTGCACCAATCCGCCGGTGGCCGATGAGGGCGTGGCGGATTCAGCAGCAAAAGCCGTAATGCTTGGCGTTGAAAATAAAAGAGCGGTTAATACGCGTATCATCTGTTGAGCTTTCGAATGCGCTCGGCAGGAGAAATGACGTCCGTCAGTCGAATGCCAAACTTGTCGTTGACCACAACCACTTCACCCTGAGCAATCAAACAGCCATTGACCAGCACATCCATCGGTTCACCAGCCAGACCTTCCAGCTCAACAACTGACCCCTGCGCCAGTTGCAGCAAATTCTTGATGGGGATCTTTGCTCTACCCAATTCAACCGTTAGCTGTACCGGAATATCCATGACGAAATTAATATCGTTCACCATTCCTTCCGGTGTTGAGCCAGCGAAATCCTGAAAAACAGTCGATGCAGCAGCCTCTGCCTTAAGATGCGAATTAGCACCCGCACCGGATTCTGCCTGCGCCTGCTCGGCCATGGCTGCGCCCCAGTCATCCGTAGCAGCGGAGGATTCTGTCTGAGCCTGTTCTGTCATTGCAGCCATCCATTCGTCTTCAACGGTCGTTTTTTTGTTTTGCTCAGCCACGTCTGCCTCCTTGTGCTTTATCATCCGCACCTATTTGAACCATTTTCTCGACCTTAAGCGCGTACTGGCCGTTGAATTTCCCGTAACTGCATTCCATGATGGGTACGCCATCCACTCGCGCTTCTATGAATTCCGGGATATTAAGAGGAAGGATGTCACCTTCTTTCATGTTCAATATGCCACCAACTGTTGAATTTGCTGTCCCCAGATTGGCGACGATCTCAACTTCTGCAGTCTGAAGTTGCTGCGTCATCAATCGTATCCAGCGCTTGTCTATCTCCAGCGTCTCGCCCTGAACGCTACTTGTGAGAATATCGCGCACCGGTTCAATCATGGCGTACGGCGTACAGATATGCATATCGCCGCTCACTTCACCTAGTTCAATCGTAAATGAGGTGGTTACCACAACTTCGTTTGGGGTCGCAATATTCGCAAACTGCGTATTCATTTCAGAGCGAACATACTCAAATTCAATTGGAAAAATTGGCTCCCATGACTTCGCATAATTCTCAAAAACGATTTCCAAAGTGCGCAAAATGATGCGCTGTTCAGTCTGCGTAAAGTCTCGGCCTTCAACACGGGTATGGAAACGGCCATCACCACCAAAAAGATTGTCAATAATCAGAAAAACCAAATTGGGATCCATCACAATCAACGCCGTGCCACGCAGCGGTTTCATGTGAACAAGATTCAAATTGGTTGGTACAACCAGATTGCGTATGAATTCGCTGTATTTCGAAACGCGTACCGACCCGACAGATATCTCTGCAGTGCGTCGGATAAAATTAAACAAGCCTATCCGGTAGAGTCGGGCAAAGCGTTCGTTGATAATCTCAAGCGTGGGCATCCTGCCACGCACGATGCGTTCTTGCGTGGCAAGGTTGTAAGGGCGGATGCCGGAACTGTCCTCAACGACCTTATCTTCATCCTGGTCGCCAGTGACGCCCCTAAGTAGCGCATCAACTTCTTCTTGTGAGAGAAAAGTTTCTGACATGTCTTTTCAGCTATTGAACAATAAACGAAGTAAACAATGCGTTTGTTGCAGAGAGCGGCTTTGCACCTGCATAAAATGGATCACTTACCGCAGCGACAATTTCTTCTGCCAACTGCTGCTTGCCTTTGACCGTCGTAATTTCCGACGCTTTTTTGCTTGAAAGCAACAACAAAAGGCGACTTCTCACTTGCGGTTTATAAATTTTCAAACGCTCAAGATCATCTTCTTCCTTGATTTGCAGCGTAATGCCGATCTGAAGTACGCGCTCCTCATTCTCCTCTGGCTGCAGATTGACCGTGAAGGTATCCAGTTTCACGAAAACAGGCGGCTCAGCTTCTTTGCCTTCCACAACTTGTTCTGCAGCTTCATCTTGGCTAGCCGGACTTTTCTTGCCCATAAAGAAATACCAGCCAGCGCCGCCACCTGCACCGAGCAGCAAAAGCACGATCAGAGAAATAACAATCAGTTTCTTTTTCGATTTTTTGGGAGCAACAACGGTTTCTCCCGCCTCATCATCGTCAAGCAGTGTTGATCTTCTAACGACATCTGGATCTGTGGCCATTTATTTTCCTATTGCAAAACAATCAGTGTAAGAACATTATCGTCAAAATCTGCGCCGCAAATAGGTCAAAAAGAAGGATAAGAGGGCGTTTATTTAAAAACGACGCTAATAAATGCGCTTCTAGCCACAGCTGACTCCTTCAGATACGCTATTTCACAATTTTTTCGACGTCTCACTACACTTTCTTTTGTTCAGACAAAGGTATCTACCAGTCCTCGCCTGCGCGCAGGCACCACCTCAACACTTTCAGCAGCGGTCATACCACTTTCAAGCATGGCGACCCCATTGCTGTGCCTTGGGTTGCTACCTGATTCACCCTCAAATCCCTGTTGTTGCGGCGTGCCTGCACTGACACTGGTATTTCCCAATTCAATGCCGGCTTCACCCAGCATTTGCCGTAACCTTGGCATCGCATCTTCCAGCGCCTGACGCACCTCTGGCTGCGCCGCCACAAAATTCGCACTTGCCTGATTGTTTGAAACATTCAATGTAATTTGAAGTGGCCCCAGTTCGGGCGGTGTCAGGTTCAATGAGGCTGTTTGCACTTCGCCACTAACCATCCAGACCACTTGCTGTCCTAATGCCTGATTCCAGGCGGGTGTGGCCACCTCGGGCGCCAGGTGCGTCATGGGTGACGCACCCTGATTCACAAAGGGATTATTGCCGATGGCCGATTGCTGAAACGGGTTGGTAATAGCCAGACTTTCAGGCAAGGTTGTTGTGGCGTCCGGAACGGATGCCCCTGTCAAGGCTGACTTTTCGGCCTGACCCAACAACTTGTTACCCGCAATGGCATTGGCAACAGAAGTCTGCTGAAGAATGTCGTCAGTACTTTCTTCCGCCTTTATTTGCGCTGAGGACGAAGCGTCCTGCTTGAGCAGCGCTTCTTCACTAATTTCCGCAAACTCAGCGCCAGCTTCGTGAATTACCTTGCGCATTTCTCCTGTCGAAACAAGTGCGCTTTGCGCACCAGATTGCGAAGCAGGAAAGCTGTCTGCAGGCGTTTCAATCTCAACGGAGTTGCCGGCTTCACCAAGTTGCGCAACAAAAGCCAGGATTTGCCTGGTGTCAGCTGTTTCCTCGGAAACCTTCTCGGACTCCCCATCCTGAGGAGTCTTCTTTTCTTGTGCTGCATTTGCTTTTTCAGCCACCTTGGCGCTATCGCTGGCTGCGGCTTTCGCATCCTGTGTCTCGGTGTCCTGTTTGTCTTTCGAAGTGGCCTGGCGCTCGTTCATTTCGCGTGACAGCACCTCATTGAATTTGCTGCTGGAATCAGCCGTTTCGAGCAAACCAGGTTTAGCTCCTGATTCGCTCAGAATGATATTCGACATCTGAATAGGTGCTGTACTCATGCTCTACCCCGTCCTATTGCATTTACCGCTTGTAATGCAATTTGTTGGTGACAAACTCATCCGTTTGCTTTTGTTCCCGCTTCATTTCCTTGCGCAGAATTTCTTTTTGCTGGCGCTCAGATAAGGTGCTGTAAGACATTTTTTTCCTCTCAGCCTCTTGCCACGCCTTCTTTCCATCTGCTACGTGTTTTTGCGCTTCCTTGACAATCCGCTGCTGACTCTCTATCGCCACATCCAGTTTCCCCAAAAAAGACTGGAAGTTGCGGTAGCCTGCAATCGTTACACCCTCTGTTCTGCTGGCGTGAAAGCGTGCTTCATAATCATTTCTGTACTGCATCAGCAATGCCAATTTTTGCTCTAACTCGCCAGCGGTACGAATTTTCCGCCCCAGATTCTCGGCTGCGGCGTCTGACTCCTTGGAAGCCAGCTCAATCAATGTCTGAATAGCGGTAGATTTACGCATTAACAATTATATTGACGTTAAAAATAATTCAATCAGTCGAATAGAGCGGTAAGTTCCCCCAAACTCTCATTTAAGGATGCCTGCTCAAATATGCCCTGCTGCAAAAAAGCTTCAATTTTGCCATGCTTGGCAATCGCCTCATCCAGTACCGGATCACTTCCTGGGCTATAAGCTCCGACGCTGATCAGGTCGCGGTTACGCATGTAACGTGAATTCAGTTGCTTAAGGCGGCGCGTCAATTCCTGATGCTTGGGGTCGACAATATTTTGCATGACGCGACTGATGGATTGCTCAATATCAATGGCAGGGTAGTGGCCGCTATCGGCAAGCGCGCGATCCAGTACGATATGGCCATCCAAAATGGCGCGCGCGGCGTCAGAAATGGGATCTTGCTGGTCATCGCCCTCGGTCAAAACCGTATAAAAGGCTGTGATGGAACCGCCGCCATCCTTGCCGTTTCCGGCACGTTCAACCAACGCCGGCAATTTGGCAAAAACAGAAGGCGGGTAACCTTTGGTGGCTGGTGGCTCACCAATGGCCAGTGCAATTTCACGCTGTGCCATGGCATAACGCGTCAGAGAATCCATAATTAGCAGGACATTCTTTCCCTGATTTCTAAAGTGCTCCGCGATCGTCGTCGCATAAGCCGCGCCCTGAAGTCGAATCAGTGGCGGAGAGTCGGCGGGCGCGGCCACCACAACGGAACGTGCCAAACCCTCCGGCCCAAGATTGTCCTCAATAAACTCTTTAACCTCACGACCGCGTTCGCCGATCAAGCCAACGACAATCACATCAGCATCGGTGTAACGCGCCATCATTCCCAGCAAGACACTTTTACCCACACCTGAGCCGGCAAACAAGCCCATGCGCTGACCACGCCCGACCGTCAGCATTGCGTTGATAGCGCGAACCCCCACGTCCAGCACTTCTGTAATAGAGCTGCGAGCGAGCGGATTGATTGTGCGCGCGTTGAGCGGCGCAACATGGCTTGAATTAATGGGACCAAGGCTATCCAGTGGTCGGCCAGCGCCATCCACGACACGACCAAGCAACGCCTCTCCCACGGGCATGTGTTTGCTGCGGTCATCAGGGCGACGGCGCGGGTGGGTAACCGTGCCGACCTTGGGCAAAAGCTCATCTACCTCAACGGGAAAAACCCGCGTACCCGGAATTACTCCTTCAACATCGCTTTGCGGCATCAAAAACAGCTTGTCACCCTCGAAGCCAACCACTTCCGCTTCAATGCGTGATCCATTCGCCAGGGGCACCATGCAAGTACTGCCAACAGCAAGACGCAAGCCAACGGCCTCCATGACCAAGCCCGCAACGCGCGTTACGCGACCTGATACCAGCATCGGCTCTGCGATCTCAAGCAGCGCCCGGCAGTCACGTAAATAACTGCGCCACCGCTTGCTATACACCACCTGCGTCATGGTGTCTCCAGCCAGCTCGAATCACTGTTTAGCGACGCACTAAGACGCTGCCAGCGTGTTGCAAGCGTCGCATCAATCTGGTTGCTTGCCGTTTCAACACGACAGCCTCCGCGCTTCATTTTCGGGTCTTCGGATAATCGCCATCCTGCCTTGTCCAATTCGTCTCCCAAATACTGCCTAATAATGGCAGCGTCTCCCGGGTGCAAAAACAGAATTGCTGGCTGTTCAACGGAAGGCAGATAACGTATGGCTTCACTGACGACAGGAAGCACAATCTCAGGCCGAATTTCCAGTGCCGACTTGAGCATCGCCCGGGCAAAGTCCAGCGCAAGGTCAAGAATTTCCTGCGCAACCAATTCGTTTGCCTGCTGTAGTTCACGCTGAAATGACTGGGCCGCCTGCCGAATTTGTGCCGCCTGCGCCATAGCTTGCGAGCGGCCTTCCTCAAATCCGGCGGTACGTCCCTCAGCCAGTCCGGTAGCATAACCCTCAAGGCGCGCCTGCTCACGTGCAGCTGCTATCTGTTCCTTGTCATTTGCAGATTGCTGCTTGATAGAGGAGGAGGTACTCGGCTCTCCCTCAACATCGAACGACGCCATTTCCCACCGCTGAAACGCGGTCTGTTTTTCCTTTGGCAAAAAATCAGACATACCTGTCTTCACCCTTGCCACCTAACGTAATCTGACCCTCATCTGCCAGGCGGCGAACAATTTGCAGGATTTCTTTTTGCTGCGCCTCGACCTCAGAAAGACGAACCGGCCCTTTGGATTCAAGGTCGTCGCGTAGCATCTCAGAAGCGCGCTGAGACATGTTTCTGAAGATTTTTTCGCGCAGATCCTGACTGGAGCCCTTGAGCGCAACGATGAGCGCTTCTGACTGCACTTCGCGCAACATGGTCTGAATGCCGCGATCTTCAATGTCGAGAATGTTTTCAAAGACAAACATCTCATCCATGATTTTCTGCGCCATGTCATTATCGTAACGCTTCAGGTTAGCCATGACGGACGCTTCAGTCTCACCGCCGATGTAATTAAGAATCTCGGCAGCCGTGCGAATACCGCCCATGGGTTTTTTCTTCATGCTTTCATTGCCGGTAAGCAGCTTGGTCAGCACGTCGTTCAACTCGCGCAAGGCAGCGGGTTGCACGCCGTCAAGCGTTGCAATGCGCAAAATAACGTCGTTACGTACGCGCTCAGTGAAAATATTCAAAACTTCGCTGGCATGATCGCGCTCCAGATGCACCATGATGGTCGCGATGATCTGTGGGTGCTCGTTTCTGATCAAATCCGCAATCGACTGCGCATCCATCCATTTTAAACTTTCAATACCGCCCGCATCATGTCCACCAATAATGCGGTTAATCAGCGATGATGCCTTGTCATCCCCCAGTGCCTTTGTTAGCACATCCCGAATATAGTCATCCGAATCAAGGCCAATTGACGTGTTTTGTTCCGTCTCGGAAGCAAACGTTTCCAGAACCTTCTGTAACTCATCACTGTTAACTGACTTCATCGTCGACATGGCAGCTCCCAGTCGCTGCACCTCACGCGGCCCAAGGTAGCGCATTACCTCTGCAGCTTCTTCCGTGCCGAGAGCGAGCATCAGAATCGCCGCTCTTTCAGTGCCCATATCACTCATTTCCACCTACCCAGTTCTTTACTACGTTTGCCACCACTTTCGGATCCTGTTTTGCCATCTGTTTGGCTGCATTAAGATTTTCCTGGTACCCACGCTGTGACGGCGGCTTTACTTGCGGTCCCGACTCGACAGGCGCTGCGCTCACAGGGGGAGGGGGCGGCGCAAACTGGATACTGGACAACCTTCTCAGCATTGGTCTCACATACATGAAGAACAGATACATTATCACAGCGCCACCGAGTATGTACTTGCCAATAGTCATCCCGAGCGACCAAATATCAGCACGCTTCCAGATAGGTACTTTCTTCTCCTCAACCACCTCAGGAAGCGCGAATGATGCATTAAGCACATTCAATGAATCGCCACGCGCTTCATTAAAGCCCATTGCCTCTTTGACCAGTTCGGTAATTTGCGTTTTTTCGGCATCACTTAAGGGTACGAGTGTGGTTTTGCCTTTTTCAATTTGCTGTTTGTAGTTGACAACGACTGCCACAGCCAGGCGTTTGATTCCCCCCATGGGCTGCTGGGTATAACGAATTGTTTTGTCGACTTCATAGTTCGTCGTCGCCTGTTTCTGCATGTTGTACGGCGTCGTCGCACCTGTTGCTGTTTGTCCGGTCGCCCCTGGTGTGCCTGCAATGGGTGCGGTAGCCGGTTGCGGCGGCTGATTGGTCAAGGCACCAGGTATCCCCCCCGTGCCAGACCTTGCCAGGGTTTGTGACTCGGCGCTTTGCTGACTACGAATGGCTGGCTGCTCATTGGGCAACTGATTCGGTTTGTATATTTCAGCAGCCTGTTCAGTGCGAGAAAAATCCACTTCGGCCGTCGCCTCGGCACGCACGTTGTTTGCCCCAACCAGCGGCGACACGATGGACTCGACACGCTTAACGATACTCCGCTCAATATCATGGATATAGCCAAGCTGTTTGGGATCCAGGCTATTCGCTCCTGTTTGTCTCTCAGAACCAGAGAGCAGGGTGCCTTGTTGATCAACCACTGTCACATTCGATGCCAGCAAATTCGGAACGCTGCTCGCAACAAGGTGAACAATGGCATTCACTTGTGGCTGTTCCAGAACGCGCCCTCCGTGCAGGTTAAGCAGCACGGATGCCGTCGGCTTCTGTTTTTCGCGGACAAAAACGGAAGGCTTGTGCAAGGCAAGGTGAACACGCGCAGACTTGACAGCGCCGATGGACTGGATGGAACGTGCCATTTCCCCTTCCAGCGCACGCTGGAAATTCACTTGCTCAAGAAACTGGGAAATCCCCAGCTTTTGCGACTCCATGATTTCGAAGCCGACGCCACCCCCTTTGGGCAAGCCCTGTGAAGCCAGTTTCAATCGTACTTCATGCACCTTGTCAGCCGGTGCCAAAATGGCATTGCCGCCCTCGGAAACTTTATAGGGGATATTCATCTGCTCCAGAGAAGCGACGATTGCGCCACCATCCTTCTCCGAAAAATTGGCAAACAGCACACGATAATTTGGTTGCTGACTCCACGTCCAGACGCCAACCATAGCGCCAACGATGGCAGCAACCCCAATCATCATGGTCAGCATTTTTGCTGCCGGTGTATAGAAAAAGGCCATAAAGCCGGGAGTCGCCGCTTGTTCTCCTGCAGTTGCCATTTATTCTCTCCGCGAAAAAATCAACCGGTTTTTTACTTATACCTGACATTGTCGTTTCAATACTGAAAATCAATTGCCTGAATAAAGCGATTTTTCGCCCTTTTCTTGGCGGCTTGGCATTGCATGCAAGTGATAACTTGTTGGCATCCGGTCATGCGCAAATTCATTGTCAAACAAATGGAAAGGCGGTGCTTTGCGTCGAGGTAACAGGGGAGAAAAACATGAGTGTGATCAACACCAGCCAGATCGATGCCATGGTAGCGCAACTGCGCACGGCTGCCGCGCGCGCGCAGGGTGGCGTGAGTCCTTTTCAGGAAGAGCAGAAAACAGAAAAGACGGACTTTGCCAGTGCGCTCAAATCGTCTCTTGATCAGGTAAACAGCAGCATGATCCAGTCTGAAGAACTGGGGCAGCGCTTCGTTGCGGGCGACAACAGTGTCAGCCTGTCGGACGTGATGATTTCAGTTCAGAAAGCCAACATCGGCTTCCAGACTACGGTACAGGTTAGAAACAAGCTGGTCTCTGCCTACCAGGACATCATGAACATGCAGGTTTGAGCATATTTCGGCTTGTCGCCAGTAATGCTTAAACCATTCCGGAAGCCTTGGCATTCTGATCACGTTCAAGTTTGGTGATGTAGCGCTGAAGCGTCATCAAGGTGCTATTGGGCATTCCTACAAATTGGCACCCTATGCGCCTGAACTTGTTTCCATTTGGCGCCTTCGCCTCCTGTGAATTCCTTACTTGCAGATTGACGGTAACCGTCCTTTTCGGCCCCAGGACTATTTTGCACCCCTCATAAACCTTTCCGGTCGTGCTATCCAGGCTTAACTCTTCGTCAAACAGCCCCACACCACCAGCACTGATGTCACGCAAGAACAGGGTCGTTTCCTTCGGGCCATCTGCCGCTTCATAAGTAAACCTTACCCGCTCACGAAGCGCCTGAACACGATAAAACTCGCGTCTTTGCACGCGCACCAAAGTCTCAGGAATGGCAAAACAGAAAGCCGCTCGATTTTCATGCAAACAACCGTCCAGATATCTGGAGAAAAAGAGAATGCGAATTCTGTCCAGCGTCGTTTCAAAAGAAATGTTGTCACTATCCACAATTCGCTGGTTTTGTTCACGGTTTTTGCCGCAATCAACATACACCGTACCCGTTTTCTCATCCACCTCAAGAATGGTTGTCACAATGGTTTCAGTCCCCTTGTTAAAAACCATCCTGACAAGCTGGGTTGTTTCCATAATGCCACGCAATATCGAAGTGATTTCACGTTTTGAATACACCTGATAGGGGCCAAGATTTTCAATGCCGATTGAATGCAGATAATTCATTTTTTCTTTTCTGATATGAACTGTGTTTAAACCATTTCTTTTTTAGCTATACATTTTCTTTGGCTTGGTACTCAGCGTCAATATGATATAGCCACGCGAGCAATTCGGCGACCGCACGATACAACTCTGGCGGGATGTGTTTGTCCAGCTCAATTTGCATCAGCAGCGCAACCAGTTCTCTGGATTCATGCACGAAGACATTATGTTCTTTTGCGCGCGCGATAATTTCTTCAGCAATCAGCCCGCGACCTTTTGCCACGACCTTGGGCGCAGCCTCGCTTGCGTTGTACGCAATGGCGACGGCGCTACGCAATGATGGCTTACCCGCTTTCTCCATGGCTCACCGTCAACAGGTCGAGAGGGGAACGGGCATTATCCAGCGCTGTCGCCAGTTCCGTTGTGAACTTGCGTAGTGTGGAAGCGGTTTTTTCCGTTTCTGCATGTAAATGTAACTGAACATGGTTGCCAGAAAGTCGAATTGAAGCCTGGACTGCACCCAGCGCCGGGAAGGACAATTTCAATTCGCTTGTCCAGATCACATCCTCTTCACGGGCTTCTTTTCCTGATGCCTCTTCGGAAACTTCCCACTCCATATCCTGATCCGGCCAGATTTCACCGTGCCATGCCAGATGGCGGTTTTCCAGCGCGTTCAATTGCAGGTTCAGAAGTCTTGCCGTTTCTTCATTCAAAGTCGTCAGTTTGCCTGTGGCATCCTGACTCACCGAATCCGCTTCCTTGCTTTGTGCTGCTTCGAGCGTACGCATCAAATCAATCAGCGATTGCCGGTTGCCCGCGAACTGCAATTTTTCACTTAACTGACTGGCGAGTGCCGTAATATCTTCTGATGAGGTCAACCTTGATCCCATTTGCGCTTGTGGTTCACGCATCAAACTCTCAAGTGATCGTTTGCCGTCACTCCACTCGGCTAAATGAGATTCGTAAAACAGGCCGCTGAATTCAACCGCATTATTGATCGCCTGAGCCAGTGCGCCGGGAGAGGTGCTGGCTGACGCTACCAGCGGCGTGTTTCCTTCCAGTCGGGAAGGGGAACCCTCCAGTTGTGCCGCCAGGAGCAGCGTATCGATCATTTTTCCGGTGGAACTCAACGAGGTCGGCGTACTTTGCAAAGCGCCGCCTGAACCTTGCTGCGCCGCAGCCAGCGTTTCCATTTGTGCTTTGCTGATGGTTGCGCTGCCGCCTATCTGCTGTTCTGTGCCGACAGTGGCAATGGTCTCGCCCAGCAAAAAAGTTGGGCGTGGCGTGGCGGAAACCAGTTTAAGCGCAATGATGTCCCCCGGATTTTTTGCCTCGGGCAAAACCATGCGCGCAGTCGTATCGGCAACACGCACAAAATGCGTGCCATCCTTCTGCCTTGCAACGACTTGTGCCTGGAATTCCTTGCCGATCGAAATGCTGGCAAGGCGATTGAATGCATCCTGACTCGGATTATTGGCGGGGGTAACGGCGGAACTTGCCTCGACCAGAACGACTGGTCGCGTGCCGGTTGTTTCTGCCGAGGCGGCTTTTGGATCAACCCATGTTGCCGGTGTTATATGCATGGTTAAGCTTGCGCTGGTTTCCTGCGTTGCTAATCATCGCAGACAAGCGCGCCAGCCTTGGTTGAACAATGTCCCGAATTTCCCGATCGTCAGACAGAATCTTTTTGATCAAGTTGACTTTTTGCTCTCTGGCCCAGGGACTCAGCACTTCGTTTTCATCGCTGTCTTGCAAAGTGCGAACCTGCTCCGCACAACGGAATTCCAGATCCACCAGTTTATCCCACTCTTCAAGCCGGGCAGCCATGAGCATTTCATGAGTAATTTCTGCAACTTTAGAGTATAAGTTGATGATTTTATGGCCATTCATGGTTCAAGCCCTTACCAGACTGCTTGTCTTTGGAGAAAGTTGATCGTACGAAGGAATGCGCACAGGCGTTTGAGGCGCGTCACCTGACACCGTTTGGTCGGCACTTTTGCCAATCGACTCCCATGTGGCTCTGAGATCAAAAAGAAGTTTGTGAACTTCTTCAATCATTTCCACCTTATTTTTCATGTTGGCTTCTGCCAGACGCAAAGTCATGTACTCATACAGCGCATCCAGATTCTGGGCTATTTGGCCACCCGCATTCTTGTCAAGGCACGAGCGCAAGCCACTGTCGATAATCGTGATGGCCTTTGAAATGGCTTTTCCCTTCTCCGGAATATTGCCAGACTTCATATGCAACATGGCTGATGAAAGTGATGCCAGTGCGCCGTCATAAAGCATGACGATAAGCTTGTGTGGGCTAGCAGAAGAAACGCCTGTTTCAACTCCAACCCTGGCGTAAGCGTTAACTCCTGATTTTGTATTTCCAAACATAACTTTCCTTCTTATGATTGACTATTCAGATTGGCAAGGGCTTCCAGCTGCTGTTCCAAATATGAGCTTGTCGAATTCATTTCGCTTATCAACAATTCAAGCGTGATGAATTGAGAGCGATAGCGCGCCTCAATGATGTCCATTCTGTTTTCCAGACGCTCGACATCACTATCCATGCGCTCAATGTTGCTCGTCAGTCCATCCGTGCGAGTTTCAATGGAGCCGCCTTCACCGACGATAGCGTCCAGCAGATTATCCAGTTTGTAAGCAAAGCCTTGCGTATAGGAAACCGTGCCTCTACTCCCTAGTGCGCCACCGCTAATGGATACCGAAAGACCTTCAGCAGCATTGCCAGCGGCGCCAATCAAGGCCTGACCAACGCCTCTTGCCGTCACGCCGTTTATCGTGCCAGCGACATCCAGCCCATTTGTAACCGATGCATCATCGCCCAGCCCCAGATCGACGCGTCCATTACCGCCCACAATGTTGGCACTGGATTCAGAGCCATAAGCGATGGACGTGATGCTGAGTACACCACCGGACTCGGTAACATTCACCGTAATGCCTTTGTCCGAAAAGTCAGAATTGGCATTTATCCTCGACTGTATTTCGGTCGCAAGGGCTCCGGAATCGGCATACTCACCTTCAGAAAGGGTGACCGTTGACTGTGTCCCATTAAGTAAAACCGTTAGCGTGTCATTGACACCCGCCGTAATCGTCAGGCCAGCTGCTTCAGAGCCCGTCACTCGCCCTTGAGTGGCAAGCCGGGTCACTGTTATGCCGTAGGTGCCAACTTGTGTATTGCTGCCAGAGCTTGCATAGTGAACCAAACTATCATTGGTGCTTCCTACACTGGCAAATAACGCGGCCACATCATCGGAATTACTCTCAAGCGCACTCTTTAGTGTAGCGCCGTCAAGCGACAAGGTGCCGTCCTTCTGGAATGCAATTCCGATTTGTGACAAGGTAGTGTAGTCACCCCTGGTTCCAGTAATAGGCGTGTTCAAAATGTTGCGGATCTGCGTTTCAATGGTGCGTATTGTTGACTCACCATTCAGAACTTGTGATGTGCCGGTACTTGTATCGTATGCGGTAGCTTCCTTAAGCGCTAGAATAACCGTGTTGTAAGAACTGACAAACGCATCAATCGAAGTTGCAACGGATTCAGTATCCCGGCTAATCGTAATGGTCGTTGCATTTTCCGACGTGCTCTTCAGGTTAAGCGTTACCCCTGAAATAACGTCCGTCACGGTATTGCTCGATTTGGTAATCGCTAGGCCGTCGACTTCAAATTCGGCATTTTGTGCAGTCACGGTTTCCGTCAGCGATTGTGTGCCGGACGGGTCGTGTGCCAGTAATGACGAAAGAGCAGTGCTTCCTTCATCATCCGCCACTGAAATCCTGATGCTGTTCTCAAGGCCGCTCTCATTGGAAGTCAGCACAAGGCGGTAGGGCGTATCGCTGCCATCGTTGACGATCGAAGCCGTCACACCAACCTCTGCATTATTGATAGCATCGCGAATGCCGGCCAGGGAACTGTTGGACTCGTTAATCGTGATCGATAGCGCTTCGCTACCATTGGACGTAAACGTGGCCCCGGAATAAGTGCCAGCATCTTCATCGAAAGTGCCGCCCGAAATCGCGCCAAACTCAATGGTAATGACACCGTTGCCAATGTCGTCCGTTATGCTTGTCTGACCGGATGCCACCAACTTCTGCGCTTGCGCCAGTGAATCGACCCTTAAGGAATACGCGCCCGGTGTAGCAAAAGATGCCGCACTAGCCGAGGCCACATCCTGATTCGAAACCGTTACCTCATTTGTTTTGAACTTGCTGGCAGACGACAATGACAAAAGCGAGGTCTGAAAGTCAGACAAGGTACTCTTTATCGTGCCATAGGCAGAAATTTTGGCTTCATAGCTGGCCTGCTTGGCCTCCAGACTCTCAATCGGCAGGCGCTCGACTTCCATCAATTGCGTAACGATGGATTCGACATCCAGACCTGAAGCAATTCCTGTTGACGTAATTGAGGCCACTGAGCCCTCCCGTTAATCAATACTCAACATCCTATATGTTTATCGGCCACATCAAACCGGACTTTAGAGGGGGATTTACAAATCAATTTAATAAAACATTTGCTTCGCCCCAAAGTTACTGGCAAAAAACAGGCACCGTCCATACCAGTGGTGCAGGCGCAATAAACCCTCGCTTTGGCAAGCGATTTCCGAAAATAACTGTTCAATGCGTTAAGAAATGAGGCTAAGCCTTTTCCTCAATCAAACGCCCCAGCATCTGATCAAGTGATTTGGCAATTGCCAGCGTTTCTTCAGAAGGAATCTGACGGATCACTTCCTCAGTTTGCTTGTCAATCACCTTGACGACCGTTTGCTCGCTTCCTTCATCAACGAAGAATTGAAGGCCACGCGAAAGTGACTCCATCATGCTGTTGATTTCCTGCACGGCCTGCTTCACCTGCTCGGTGGGCACCACTTTTTCTGCTTGCCGTACTGCCGCTTCAGTTTGCACCATCACTTGTTCTGCTGGTTGGGCTGCCGGGTTGGCCTGCCGCGCCTGAATAACGCTCGTGTTGGAAGCACTGGCGGCAAGGTTGCCATTTATTCCAATGTCCATGACTGTATCCTTTTTATCTTATAACCCCGGTTGGGACAGCCCAACCGGGGAGTCTATCTCACAAGATAGGACTATCTACTCACAATTACTGCAACAGGCTCAATACCGTGTTTGGCAACTGGTTAGCCTGTGCCAGCATGGCAGTACCAGCTTGCTGCAGAATCTGTGAACGGGTCAATGCGGCCGTTTCCGCAGCAAAGTCCGCATCCTGAATCCGGCTGCGTGCAGCAGACAGATTTTCGCTAGCGGTACTCAAGCTGGCGATAACCGACTCGAAACGGTTCTGAATCGCACCGTAGGTACCACGCAAGGTACTTACCGAGCTCAGCGCTGAATCGATACGCAGGATTGTCTCATTCGCATCAGCAGCTGTCTGAACGCTGATGCCATCCAGATCACCACTTGTAGCCGTTTCACCTGCTGTCAACCCCAGAGTGGTCAGCGTGGTGTCACTCGTAGCCAGAGTGAGTGCATCTGAAGACTGAATGTTCAGATAACCATTCGAGTCAACGGAAGCGTACACACCATTGATCTGATTGTTAACTGCGGTAGCCAGTGCAGCAGAGGATGCGAACGTACCCGTTACGGAAGCCGCATCAAGATCGCCCACCGCAAGCGTAAACTGGCCGGATGCCAGGGTTAAAGTGGTATCCGAGCTTGCAGCCACTGCTGTGGCGACGCCAGTACTGGTTGCGGTGCCAGCGGCTACGGTGGATACCGCAACGACGGTGTCCTGAGTACCCAACAAAGCGGCGCTATCCGTAGCACCACCGAAGGTAATGGTATCCGTCGTCGATGTGTTGGTAATGGTGATGCCGCCACTGCCATCATCTGATGCAACCGTTGTTGCCGAACCCGCCGACGTTGTTGCAGCTGTATTGATGGCGTCAATCAACTCGGTTTGCGTATAGGTGCCAGTCGTGACCGCTGTTGCTGCACCAGCCCCAACCTTAACGGTCAAGTCACTGACGGTGTAGCCGGTTTGATCGAAAATACCGGTGTCAGTGGTATCAACAGTGTCGGTTGCAGCGGCTGCAATGGTGCCAAGTCCCAAATCAGTAGCCAGATCACCCGCAAAAATAGTGCCACCACCACCGCCACCATCCGCTGTACCGGTGATCGTGATAGTGCCACCAGCAAAAGCTGCCTCACTACCGCCAGTGGCAACATTAATAGCAGCTGCCAATTCAGCGCCGGTGTATATTCCCGCAGCAACTGATACGGCGGAACCACCATCAACTGCGACGGTAAGATCATCTGCAGTAACCTCAAACATCGTTACATCATCAATGTCGCCTGCCGCGATGGCATCGGCTCCATTGGAACCGGTGGCCGCAGCTACCGTGGTCAGGCCGATCGTGGCAGCGTCATCCCCTGCAATCGTGAATGCGCTCGCGCCGCTGTTCGAGAAGACGAGTTCACCGGAGCTTACGGTAGCGTAGGTTGTGCCACTAGTGCCTGCTGCCGTATTGGCTGCCGTGTTGATGGCGGTTGCCAGATCGGCTGCAGTGGTGTAAGTGGCCGCAGCGACGTCAACTGCAGTACCAGAACCAAACTGAATCGTCAGCTCGCCTGAGCCAACAACCAGGCCAGTTGTGCTGAAGACTGAGTCAAGGTCAACCGTTCCCGTTGTGCTGGCAATGCCACCAATCGCGTTGGTACGCGTGCTGGTTGATAGTGTCAAGCCAATGGTTTCACCGGCATTGGCACCGACCTGGAAGGTGGCGTTGCCGAAAGAGCCGTCCAGAATTTTCTGGCCGTTGAACGAGGTCTGGGTAGAGGTGCGGTCAATCTCTGCCAGCAACTGTTGCACTTCCTGGTCGATCGCAAGGCGGTCGGAAGCGGAGTTGGTGGAGTTGGCAGACTGTACGGCCAGTTCGCGAATGCGTTGCAGATTGGAAGTAATTTCACCCAACGCGGCTTCACCGGTTTGCGCCAGTGAGATGCCGTCATTCGCGTTACGCGCGGCCTGATTCAAGCCGTTAATTTGTGAGCTAAAACGCTCTGAAATCGCCAGGCCGGCCGCATCGTCTTTTGCACTGTTAATGCGCAGACCAGAAGACAGGCGTTGCAGCGAAGTGCTCAGCGCACTTTGAGAGGCGCTCAGATTACGCTGTGCGTTCAAAGAGGCAATGTTGGTATTAATAACTGCACTCATGGATATTCTCCTAAAAATACTCTATGCAATCGGTTCAGGCGTTTGCGCCGTAAGCATTGGTTTGCTGCTCTTAATTAATCAGCCGACCGCTGCTGCCTCATTTATCGGCTATTTCTGGAGAAAGTTTAATGTTTGAAATGAAAATATTTCTCGAGAGAAACGTGCCATAAAGAAGCCGTTGCTGCTTCTAATCGGCAGTAAAGTGGAAAACTTTAGGCTTGAAATAATGGTGAATTACTGTGCGATATTGAAAAATTATCGCTTTTACATCAATAAGTTAAGAGAATATTGTTCAACTTTTTTAAACTTCGGGTAAAAAGAGGAGAGGGCGTGAATAATTTTCTCTCATAATGTCAAACAGCAACGCCACTGGGCCCCAGCCTGCGCTGGGGCGACGGCAAATGTGGAATCTGGCGGTATTCATGTTATCCCGGCGTATGCGGAGATCCATCGTCGTTGGTAAGTAAGGTACGCAATAAAACGAAAAGTAAGAAAAAGTCACTGGATTCTGACCTGCGTCAGAATGACAAAACAAACACGTCACCCCAGTGCAGGCTGGGGTCCAGTGGCTTTTTCATGCCACGCAGGCAGGGTGTCGCTCAGTGTGATTTAACCCGGCAACGTAATCCTTGCCACCAAACCGCCAGTTTCGCGATTTTGCAAAACCAGCTTGCCGCCATGCTGCTGAATGATGCGATTGACGATCGCCAAACCCAGCCCCGCACCTTGCGCCTGACCGCGCGCGGCGTCCTGTCGCGTAAACGGGCGCAGCATGTGTTCGATTTCATTTTCCGGCAAGCCAGTGCCATGATCGGCAATTTCGATGCGCACTTCCTGACCAGACAGGCGGGCATTAACTTCAATTTGGGCCACACCGGTTTCTGCACTTTTGCCATAACGACGCGCATTTTCCAGCAAGTTGCCAATTGCACGGCGCAGTTCAGTAGCATTCCCCATCACCATCAGGCTTTCGTCAATGCGCACCGTCAGGGCCACGTCCGCGTGTCGCGCCATATTCTGAACTGCTTCTTTTAATAGCAGACTCAAATCGACCTGCATGAAGTTTTCTACTGCACTCGGTCGTGCATAGTCGAGGAATTGGCCAATGATATCGTTCATTTGCGCAATGTCGGACTGCATGCCCTGACGTTCAGCGTCAGACAGATTCGCCATCTCGATTTCCAGTTGCATGCGTGCAAGGGGGGTGCGCAAGTCGTGCGAAATGCCAGCCAGAATCAGTGCCCGTTCGGACTCAACACGATTCAGATCCTGCACCATCTGGTTGAAGCTGTGATTGGCTTCAACCACTTCAGCCGACCCTTTTTCAGCCAGTAGTTCAGGTTGCTTCCCGCGCGCAAGCGTTCGGGCTGCAAAAGCGAGGCGTGAAAGCGGGTAACTGACACGACGCGAAATGATTGCTGCACCCAGCAGAGACAGGGCGAGCACAACCGCAGCCCAACCCAGCCATTGCCAGCCGGACGGAAGGCGCAATCGCCCCCGTTCCATGACCAGCCAGTATTCGTCGTTCTCGGCAATCTTGAAACTCACCCAAAATCCGGGGATGCCATTTACGTTCGCCGCAAAGCGCGTATCTGCTCCCAGGCGCGCACGAACCATAGCTTGCATGCTCATCATCAGTTGATCTTGTGTGGGCAGTGCAACCCGATCCGTTTTTTCCAGCGGGTAAATGCGAATGCCTTCGTTGCTGGCCAGGTCGAACAGTAATTCACGTTGCAACTCGATATCTGCATGCAGCAAGGCCGCACGTGTGATCGTGACAATGGAAATCACCTGCGAAGCCATGTGCTTCGCGAGGGGCTTGCGCTCCTGCAAGCGAAAGCTCGCCGTCCATACCCCCATACTGACGACAATCAACATGGTTACCATGATGAATGTGCGCCAGAAAAAGGAACTTTTCAGCCAGGAAGGGCGGTTATTTTTCGCGGCGGGCATTTAGTCGGACTCGATGTTTTGATTCGACGGCGTAGAAAAATGACTAAGCGGCATGAGATGCAAGGCACCCGGCGCACAGTGACGCAGACATATCATTTGGATAGGCAAGGAAGCGCGCACCGGGCAACGCAGCAGGTCGCCCGCTTAGCAATTTTCTCATTGTTTTTCGCCTTCGGGGATGAAAACATACCCCAACCCCCAAACCGTCTGGATGTAGCGCGGACTGGCGGCATCTGGTTCAATCAATTTACGCAAGCGCGAAATCTGCACATCGATACTGCGATCATAAACTTCGTACTCGCGCCCACGCGCCAAACTCATCAATTTTTCGCGAGACAGTGGTTGGCGCGCATGCCGTGCAAACGCCTTCAACACGGAAAACTCGCCCGTCGTCAATGAAACGGGCTCGCCATTCTTGCTCAGTGTACGGGTCGCCAGATCCAGTTCAAATTCGCCAAAACTGAAGCTTTGTTGCGTTTCCGACGGCGCGCCGGGAATATCGTCTGGCCCAACACGGCGGCGTACCGCATTGATGCGCGCTACCAGTTCACGCGGGTTGAACGGTTTGGGCAGATAATCATCCGCACCCATTTCCAGCCCGATAATACGATCCAGATCTTCGCCTTTGGCGGTGAGTATGATGATGGGCGTATTGTCACCGGCACCACGTAAGCGACGGCAGATCGAAAGCCCGTCTTCACCCGGCATCATCAGATCAAGCACTAGCAAGTCAAACCTTTCACGAATCCAGAGCCGGTTCATGCTTTGCGCATTTTCAGCGGTAGAGACCGTAAATCCTTGTTCACTCAAATAACGCCGCAATAAATCGCGCAAGCGAACATCATCATCCACAACAAGAATTTTTCCGTTGTGCGCGTTAATCGTACCTTCGCTGGGTGACATCGCGTTTTTCTCTGTCATTTCTTCGCACCATGAGTTTAAAAAGGTCGTATCCAGACCGGCCGCAAATCGGCTTCTTCGGGGTCGGCAAGCGCCAGTTTAATCTGATTCATCAGTCTTTCTTTATCTTTGCCCAGGGTACCGCGCAGAACAAGCTGATTGGAGGCATGGTCACTCCGGTAAATGGTCGATTCCAATTCCAGGGCACCGACAAATTGCTGCAACTCCCTGAACAGCCCGGGTTGGGCCATCATTTCAAATTGTCCGCCATAGCCAGCCTGAAAGCGTGCATCGCCATTGGGAAGATTAATAACCAGCGTCGCCAGATATTCCGGCTGCGTTTTGTTGATTAGCAGCGCAGAATTCAACGCGTGCTGTTCACTGAATTTTGCTCCGGCAACGCCGTTGATGATCATGACCGAGCGGCGAATGCCGGCTTCTGCCAGACGATTAAGTGCATCCACCGTGCCATCGTGCGTTTCGCCCTTGTTGATGCTTTCAAGCACAAAATCGTCGCCCGATTCCGCGCCCATGTAAATCAGGCTTAAACCGGCTTCGTGCAAGGCTTTCAACTCGGCGGTCGATTTTTTAGACACATTGTTCGGTGAGCAGTATGCCGATACCCGGCGCACGTTCGGCAAGTGCTCACGAATGGCGTTCAGAATGTTAAGTAATCGACGGGTCGAAAGCACGATGGGGTCACCATCGGCAAGGAAAACCCGACGTACGCCTTCCATATGGCTGGCGGCCCATTTGATTTCCTTGGTGACATCTTCTTCAGGTTTTATGCTGAAGCGCTTTTGCGGCTGGGAGTACATGTCGCAATAGGTGCATTTACTCCAACTGCAGCCGTTAGTGACTTGTAATATAAGGGAATTTGCTTCACTTGGCGGCCGAAACAAGGGGCCGATATAACGGATTGGACTACTTTGCATGTTGTTATCCGGCGCAATTGGTGCGCCAACTTATATTGGTTAGCTGGTTGAATGGGGGCAACATTTGTTTCACTGCCTGACAGGGCAATATTAGCCTTGAAAATCGGCCAAATGGCCGTTCTCACAGGAAATCTTACAAACTGTCACAAACTTTATCATATTGGTGGCGGGCTGATTCCCCAAACTGGATTACACTTGAAACGTCCAAACGCTACCTGGCTGAAAAGCCGTTGAGATTCATGCCGTACCGAAAATTCCGAAATGTTATTGCGCTCCTTTTGTTTGCATTTTGTGCTGCAACCGCATGGGCAGCACAAGGCCAGCATGAGTCACACCGTGACTTCAAAGAGGGCAAATATTTTCATTGCGCCAAAGGTGAAACGAAAGAAGCCTGTTTGTTTCGCTTCGAATCCAGAAAACGCAAGCATTCCCGATGTGCGAATAATGAAACGAAAGAAGAATGCGTTCGCATGCAAAAAAATGGCAGCGCAAATGGCGTTCCTGAACAGCGCAAACATATTCGCCGAGTCATCATCCAACGCGAAGAATACAAGTTTTACGGGCGTCACAAAGACAGGAGTTACCAGCACCCCGTAACCAGCCCGAATGCTGGAACCATGCGCGCCGGAAAAGGGCGTCTGAGCGCGGAGCAGCGCGAAGATCTGCGGCGCATGATCAACGAAGTTAATCAGGATCGGCGCTATCGTCGTTCTGATTGAACGCATTCCGCATTTTTAGCTTTTTCGCTCGCGGCTGAGCCTCCCGTGGCACGGTATAATGGCGCGTCCATAATTATCACTGACTCGCCATGCTGATTCTCTCCGGCTCTAACGCCCTGTCTACCTTCCGCGCGCAACGACTTTTATCCCAACTACAGGCCATTGACGCCTCCGTCAGCGGTGTAAGTGCGCGTTACTTGCACTTTGTTGACCTATCCTCAGCGCTTGCTCCCCAGGATATGGCTCGCCTTGAAGCTTTGCTGACCTACGGCGATGCATTTACCGATAGCCAAGCAGGACAGCAATTTGTCGTGATTCCACGCTTTGGCACCATTTCCCCGTGGGCTTCAAAGGCAACGGATATTGCCAAAAATTGCGGCCTTTCACAGATAAGCCGCATTGAGCGCGGCGTGCTTTATTTCATTCAGATGGATGGCACGGCAGAACTGGATGAGGCACAATTTTACGCGCTGGCTGCGCCATTGCATGACCGCATGATCGAAATGGTGTTGCGTCAGGCTGACGCGGCGCGCAACCTTTTTGATGAACTGGAAGACAAGCCGCTGGAGTCGATTGACATACTCTCCGGTGGCAAAGCCGCACTTGATCAGGCGAATGTTGATCTTGGTCTGGCTTTGTCCGAAGACGAAGTGGATTATCTGTACGATGCCTTTACCAGTGCGCAGCGCAACCCGACAGACGTTGAACTGATGATGTTCGCACAAGCGAACAGCGAACATTGCCGCCACAAGATTTTCAATGCCGACTGGACGATTGACGGGCAGGGCAAGGATCAATCGCTGTTTGCGATGATCAAGAACACCCATCAGTTGAACCCGCAAGGCACGGTTGTCGCATACAGCGACAATTCATCAATCATCGAAGGTGCCGTCGTGCCGCGTTTTTATGCCCGTGGTTTGCAAGGCGACTACGAATACGCCAGTTCAGAAGAACTGACGCATATCCTGATGAAGGTTGAAACGCATAACCATCCAACCGCTATTTCGCCATTTCCCGGTGCATCGACCGGTGCGGGCGGTGAAATCCGTGATGAAGGCGCAACTGGTCGCGGCGCAAAACCGAAAGCAGGGCTGGCAGGCTTTACGACTTCCAATCTGATGCTGCCGGATGCGCCACAACCGTGGGAAAGCGCGAGCGACGTGACGCGTACACCACAAGGCGAAGCGGGCAAATATGGCAAGCCAGACCGCATCGCGACGCCATTGCAGATCATGATTGATGGCCCGATTGGCGCGGCTGCCTTCAACAATGAATTTGGACGCCCGAATCTGGCGGGTTACTTCCGCACCTATGAACAAAACGTTGCCGGTACGATGCGTGGCTATCACAAGCCAATCATGATTGCGGGCGGCTTGGGCAATATTTCCGCCAAACATACCCACAAACAGGATTTGCCGCCAGGCAGCCTGTTGATCCAGTTAGGTGGCCCCGGCATGAAAATCGGTATGGGTGGCGGTGCTGCCTCATCCATGGCGACTGGTGCCAATACTGCCGATCTGGATTTTGATTCCGTTCAGCGGGGCAACCCTGAAATGGAGCGTCGCGCCCAAGAGGTGATCAACGCCTGCTGGGCAATGGGTGACGAAAACATTATTCGCTCGATTCATGACGTCGGCGCAGGCGGCCTCTCTAACGCCTTCCCGGAAATCACCAATGATGCCAATCGCGGCGCGCTTTTCGATCTGCGTTGCGTGCCGCTGGAAGAAAGCGGCTTGGCGCCCAAGGAAATCTGGAGCAATGAATCTCAGGAACGCTACGTTCTGGCCATTGCCCCCCAAAATCTGGATATGTTCAAGCACTTCTGCGAACGGGAACGTTGTCCCTTTGCAGTTGTCGGCGTTGCAACCGAAGAGCGTCAATTGAAGGTCATTGACCCGATGCATGATAATGAGCCGGTTGACATGCCGATGGATGTGCTGCTCGGCAAGCCGCCAAAGATGCACCGCGAAGTTGCACATGTCAGCCATCGCTTTCCTGAAATTGACTACGCTGCCATTGACCTTGATGAGGCCGCGCAGCGTGTACTGCAACTGCCTTCAGTAGCCGATAAATCATTCCTGATCACGATTGGCGACCGTACTGTCGGTGGTCTCACAGTGCGCGATCAGATGGTCGGGCCGTGGCAAGTTCCGGTTGCCGATTGCGCCGTGACGTCAATGGGCTTTGAAGGCTATCTCGGCGAAGCCATGGCGATGGGCGAACGTACGCCGATGGCAGTCATTAATGCTGCCGCCTCCGGCCGTGTTGCAATTGGTGAGGCCATCACCAATATTGCCGCTGCTCCGATCCGCAACATTTCAGACATCAAACTCTCCGCCAACTGGATGGCTGCTTGCGGTCAACCCGGTGAAGATGCAGCGCTCTTTGACACGGTGCGCACGGTCGGCATGGAGCTTTGCCCAGCGCTTGGGATCAGCATTCCGGTCGGCAAGGATTCGCTCTCCATGCGCACCACATGGAACGAGGCGGGCGAAGATAAATCCGTTACTTCACCGGTTTCGTTGATCGTGTCCTCGTTCGCGCCGGTTTATGACACCAGACTGACGCTGACACCGCAAATCCGCACGAACGCGGGCGAAACCGCCCTGATCCTGATTGACCTCGGTAATGGCAAAAATCGTCTGGGCGCCTCTGCGTTCACGCAGGTAATGCAGCAAATCGGCAATGAAGTGCCAGATGTTGACAGCCCACAACTTCTGAAAGCCTTCTTTACAGCGATTCAGGAACTGAACCTGAACGAACAACTGCTTGCTTACCATGACCGCTCAGACGGCGGCCTGTTTGCCACGCTGTGCGAAATGGCCTTTGCTGGGCGTAGCGGCTTGAGCATCAATCTGGATGGCATGATCGCGATTGACGCTTCTAAAGCGCCGTCCGGCAAAAAATCCCTGTCGGTGCTGTTTTCAGAGGAGCTAGGCGCTGTTATTCAGATAAAAGCTAGCGATAAGGACAGCGTGCTGGAAGTCCTGCGCACCCATCAGCTTGATGGTTTGAGCCATGTTATTGGCACACTGAACGAAAACGATGTCATCGAAATCGTACAGGATGGAGAAGTCGTCTTTTCACAGCCACGTGTTGACTTGCATCGCCTATGGAGCAAGACCAGTTGGCAAATTGCACGCATGCGCGACAACCCAGCCTGTGCCGACATGGAATACGACCGCATTCTGGATGCGGGCGATCCTGGCATCTCGCCTAAAGTGCCATTCGATTCACAGGAAGACATCGCCGCACCATTCATCGCCAGGGGCATGCGTCCACGTATCGCCATCCTGAGGGAGCAGGGTTCCAACTCGCATGTGGAAACGGCGTATGTGATGCACAAGGCCGGTTTTGCGGCGGTCGATGTGCACATGAGTGACCTGATTGCTGGCCGTGCCGAACTGGACGATTTTAAAGGCTTGATTGCGGTTGGTGGCTTCTCCTATGGTGACGTACTCGGCGCTGGTGAGGGGTGGGCCAAAACCATCCTGTTCAATTCCCAACTGGAAGATCAGTTTGGCGCCTTTTTCATGCGTAGCGACACTGTCGCACTTGGTGTCTGTAACGGTTGCCAGATGATGAGCAATCTGGCGCCGATTATTCCAGGCGCAGAACACTGGCCAAAATTCACGCGCAACAAATCCGAGCAGTTTGAAGCACGTTTTGCGATGGTGGAAGTACTGGATTCACCTTCCATCTTCTTCAAGGACATGACAGGACTGCAAACGCCAATTGCAGTTTCGCACGGGGAAGGTTTTGCCGATTTCTCACAACAAGGCAATATTGACAAAGTACTTGCCTCACTGCGTTACGTAGACAACAAAGGCCAGCCTACGGAAATCTACCCCTACAACCCCAATGGCTCTCCTGCGGGCATCACCGCCGTCACGACATCTGATGGACGCTTTACAGTCACGATGCCGCATGCAGAGCGCGTGTTCCGTTCGGTTCAGCAGTCATGGTGTCCGAAAGGGTGGGGCGAGGACTCACCGTGGATGCGCATGTTCCGCAATGCACGGGTATGGATGAGCTAGAATCGGCACCATACGGCCTTTTTGATTGACCAAAGCGAGCGCAATCGTTATGATCTTGTTCTTCTCTGCGGTACTGAAGTGAAGGTATCCAGAAGTGGAGATGTGGCCGAGAGGCTGAAGGCGCTCCCCTGCTAAGGGAGTATACGGTTTATCCCGTATCGAGGGTTCGAATCCCTCCATCTCCGCCAACAAGACATACAAAGAAGTACTGAAACATACACTAAACCCGTGATTTTCCTAGTGAAAGCGCGGGTTTTTTGTTTGTTGCTGTTCTAGGTCGTTCGTTTACATCCAGAAAATTTGTTGGTACATTTGATGGTACTTTTTGTAAGTTCTCATGGAGGTACCAACAAAATGACCCGAAAAGAGAACAAAGATACGGTGTACAGGAACGCCTTGCCAGGCGAAAAGACCATTCGAAAGTCTGATGGCGGCGGCTTATATCTTGAGATCAAGCCTAATGGCAGAAAGTATTGGCGGCTTGCATATCGCTTCAATGGAAAACAAAAGACACTTGCAATAGGCGTCTATCCTGAAATTTCCCTTTCTAAAGCCCGTAAAGAGCGAGAGAGCGCCCGTGATTTGCTCAGGCAGGGTATTGACCCCAGTGAGCAGAAAAAGGCTGACAAGGCACTTAAGCTGGAAAAGGCGGATAACACATTCGAAAAGATAGCTAGGCGCTGGCACACGCACATGCTCCCGAAGTGGCAGCCAAGCACCGCCAAAGATACGATTTACAGGCTTGAGAAAGACATATTTCCAGCAATAGGGCATTACCCCATTGACGGCATCAAGTCGCGCCAACTCATTAAAGTACTGAAAGATATTGAAGGGCGCGGCGCAAAAGAGATTGCCAAGCGCTTGCGTGCGAACATGGAGCGCATCTTCAACTACGCCATCACACACGAACATGCCGAAATAAACCCCGCAGCGCCATTGAAAAAGGATGTACTTACCCCTGCGCCAAAAGGACACTTTGCAAGCATTACGCCGGACGAGCTGCCGGAGTTCCTGAAAGCCATGCGGGAAAACAAGGCGCGTTTGTATCTACCAACACGCATAGCCTTGCAGTTAATGATGCTGACATTCCTGCGAACCAGCGAATTGATCGAAACGCCCTGGTCGGAAATTGATCTGGAAAAGGGTGAATGGGTTATACCTTGGCAGCGCATGAAGATGGGCAAGCGCAAGATGAACCCGCGCAAAGATAACCATGTCGTGCCGCTTTGCACTCAGGCTATAGGCTTGCTGAAAGAGTTGCATAGCTTGACCGGACGCAATCAGTGGCTTTTCCCTAATCAGCGTGACCCGCAAAAGCCCATGAGCAACGGCGCTATCTTGATGGCCTTAAAACGCATGGGGTACAAAAACAAGATGACCGGCCACGGCTTCAGGGCGCTTGCAATGACTACCCTGAAAGAGCGCTTGCATTATCGGCATGAAGTCGTAGATCGCCAACTTGCCCATGCGCAAAGAAACGAAATAGACAGCGCCTATGACCGCGCAAAGTTTCTCGAAGAGCGCAAAAAGATGATGCAGGAATGGGCGGATTATCTGGACGCCGTGGAAGCTGGCGCAAACGTGATTCACGGGAGTTTTCGGGCGGCGTAATTTCTAACCACCACAAAGGAGAAGCACAACCATGTCGGCAACCCAAAACGACAATAACCTGCATGATGATTTTTACCCCATTCCTATGGCCTTTTCCGTTTTAGCAAAAGCTGCTCGTACAGCTAACCCTGAAGCATTCCAGCAATCGGCGCATGTGCTCGACACAGCCCCGTCGTATATTTTGCGAGGGTTATCTTATGCCTCTTATTTACTCTCAAATGTGCCTGAGGGTGAAGCAGCGCCACAACAGCACAGCCATGCGACACGAGCCATAGCTGAAGTTACGGAGTTGATGGCCTGTTTAATTGAGCACCAACAGGACGCAGAAATAGACAAGATGCTGGCGGAAATCAAAGCTACTAGCGGTCAAGCTAGCACTCAATAAAACTCAATATGTGAAACCAGTACAGCCATGCCTACCGCGACGGCGGGAAACGCAAGCACTAAGCCCCTTTATGCTTGCTGGCATGGCTTTTCAAATCAGGGGCAAAAGGGGCTAAATGTGAATTTTCCTAAATGGGCACCGAGAGAATTAATCTATCTATTAGGAATGAGCAAGGCGGAAAGCAACAGCCAAGACGTGCACCCTAACAGGAAGAGCCTTGCAACAGAGGCGCATGAAATGCTGACGCGGTTAGCAACAAGGCCGGAGATGGAGGTCTTCTGGCAAGACTTTTTAGAATGCCTGCATAAAAATGCACCAGATATGGATGATGGCCGCATTTACATGGAGATATTCGAAATTGTTTCGTTAAAAGAGGAGTATTTTTCTAGTGCAAGGCTAACCGAGAAGGAGTACGAAGAAGAATTAAATGACATTTCTGAACTAGCAGACGCCTTATCAAAAAAAACGAGGAAATTTACGAGTTTTCCGGCGTTCAACAATCCGTTTAAGTTTTCACGCTTTTTCACTGAGGGAGAGTTTGATCTTTTTTCATCGAAAGTGCACCACGATGGTTATTTGAACATGGTGTCAAGAGAAAAACGCTTTGAACACATCACTCCACCAATGCACAAGATGTTTGAAAATTTACGCGATTACAGCAAGGAAGAAGCAACGCGCAAGCACTCACGCATGGAACTACCGAGGCGCGTTAGAGCTAAAAACGCGTTTCGCACATATTTTGTTCAAGAAGTAGCATCAAGATTTGCTCCTATATATAAGGGTAATGCGCCATCAAAGATAGCGACTTTTTGCAGCGTTGCGCTTGATGACCCTGATATAAATTCCGATATGGTCAGAAAGGCATAACAAGTTTCGAAAGCGTACAAGGCACTTTTCAATAAGTGACGTTATCGCAATGCGTTATATTTTGCGCCACATCCACGGCTCGACTGGCGTCGGATCATTCCACAGCCCACGCTTATCAGACCGTGCTTCGGCTTCTATGCCTGGTAACGCAGGGTTCTTGTTATAGCGGGTGTACACCCAAGCCATGCCGCGTTTTACCTGTTCCAGGTTGGCATTGACCCCATCGCAGTACACCACGGCCACAATGCGCTTGTAGCGGTCGATAGCCTGCACCTCGAGCTTTGCATCTTTGCCGGCGCAAAGGTCGGAAAGGGATTGTGTTGAGCGCAAACCCCATGGCTGCCGCTTTTCCGGCGCGTCGATGTTGGCCAGCCTTACGCGCTCATGTGGGTATTCCGGGTCAACGTGACCGGTGATTCCGGACGAACGTGACCGACGATTCCGATTTAACGTGACCGGTGATTCCGGACGAACGTGACCGAATTTTTGGGTTTTCCGGAATGAGCGGTCACGATAGCGGAATGGTCGGTCACGATACCGGAACGACGTCGTACGCTGGTGTGACGGAGTTGCGCATAGAAGCAACCGAGCGGGTACGCTGCCAGATTTTTATCTGGAGACAGCATGCCCGCGCAAAGGATCCCTATGCGTAAAATCAAAGACGTATTGCGTTTGAAGCTTGACGCCAAGCTCTCGCATGAGCAAATTGCTCGATCACTCGGCCTGTCCAAAGGCGTGGTGACCAAGTATGTCGGTCTGGCTGCGGCCGCCGGCCTGAGTTGGTCGCAAATTCAATCCTGCGACGATGTGACGCTGGAGCGGCAACTACTGGTAGCACCACAGCGGCCGCGAACTCAGGTGCAGCCCGATTATGCCCGTGTACATCATGAATTGCGTCGCAAGGGTGTAACGCTGATGCTGCTCTGGGAGGAATATCAGGCCGAGCATGCCGAGCACCATACCTACCGCTATTCCCAATACTGCGAGAAATACCGCCAGTTCACCAGGCGACTCAAGCGCTCAATGCGGCAAACCCACCGCGCCGGCGAGAAACTGTTCATCGATTTTGCCGGCCCCACCATTTTGCTGACCGACGGCACACGCGCTCACATCTTCGTAGCCGCCATGGGCGCCTCCAGTTATACATTTGCCTGCGCAACACCACGCGAAACCATGGCTGACTGGATCGATTCAACGGTCAAGGCGTTGCAGTTTTATGGCGGGGTGCCCCAGTTGATCGTTCCAGACAACCCGCGCGCCATGATTGCTGACCCGAACCGCTACGCGCCGCGTGCGAATGACACGGTGCAAGACTTTGCGCGACATTACGGCACCTCTGTCCTTCCGGCGCGCCCATATGCGCCGCAGGATAAAGCCAAGGTCGAATCGGCCGTGCAGGTGGTGGAGCGCTGGATCATGGCGCGCCTGCGTCATCAGAAATTTGCCACCGTACACGAGGTCAATGAGGCGATAGCCCCTTTGCTGGAGCGACTCAATGCCCGTCCCTTTCAGAAACTGCCGGGCAGTCGGGCCTCGACCTTTGCCGAACTCGATGCGCCGGCTTTGCTGCCGTTACCATTGCAGCGCTATGAAATCGCCACATTCAAGACGGTGCGAGTCCATATCGACTATCACGTTGAAGTCGAAGGGCACCGTTACAGCGTCCCGCATCCCATGGTGGGCCAAGTACTGGAGGTGCGCATGACTTCAGGCACGATTGAAGTACTCCATCGCGGCCAACGCATCGCCAGCCATGCGCGCAACAGCAGGCGCGGCGGTTTCAGCACGATTGCTGAACATATGCCAGCTGCGCACCGGGCGCACATGGAGTGGACGCCACAACGCCTGATTCACTGGGGGAAAGATATTGGCTCGGCTACTGCAGCGGTGGTGACACGCCTGCTGGAACAGCATAAACACCCGGAGCACGGCTACCGCGCCTGCCTGGGATTGCTGTCTTTGGCCAAGCGCTACGGCAAGCCCCGTCTGGAGGCGGCTTGCGCATTGGCCTTGCAACTTGGCGCCTGCCAATACCGGCATGTGCGAGATATTCTCGCCAACAACCGCGACCGCACAAGACAAGCCACCCAGAGTGACTGGGTCAGTCCAGCCCATGTCCATGTGCGCGGTCCCGCCTATTACCAATAAGGATTTCCGATGATGATGCATACCACGATCGCGCAATTGCGCACCTTGAAACTCAATGGCCTGGCTTTGGGCCTGGAAGAACAACTGACTCAGCCGGGCATGAGCGCCATGAGCTTTGAGGAACGACTGACCTTGCTGGTCGACCGCGAAGTGCACTACAGAAGTGATCGCCGGTTGGCGCGGTTGCTCAAGCAGGCGAAATTGAAATATGCGCAAGCTGCTATCGAAGACATTGATACCCGTGCCGGGCGCGGCGTCGATCGCAGCGCGGTGATGAGCCTTGCGCTGAGTGATTGGGTAACGTCCGGGCATAGTGTCCTGATCACCGGACCAACCGGCGCGGGCAAATCCTGGTTGGGGTGCGCGCTGGCGCAATATGCGTGTCGGCGTGGATACTCCGCCATTTATCAGCGGGTACCGCGTCTGCCGGAAGAATTGCGGATTCGGCACGGCAGCGGCACCTTTGGCAAGTGGCTGGTGCAACTAGCTAAAACCGATGTGCTGGTGCTCGACGACTGGGGCATGGGCGCCATTGATAGCGCCACACGCTCCGATCTGCTGGAGATCATTGATGACCGCACTGCCAACAAGGCCACGATCATCACGAGCCAGTTACCGATTGAGCATTGGCACGCATGGATCGGGGATGCCACCATTGCCGATGCGATGCTGGACCGGATCATGCAGCGCCATCATCGTTTTACCCTGACTGGTGAGTCCTTGCGACAAGTGAAACAAAAAACAATCAGAAAGGACAAGGCTGGTGAATCCAAATCATAGCGCCAGCATACGCAGACCGACTTACCCACCGCGGCGCGCGTTCGTGGTCTTTTTACTGACCACGCACGCCGCCGTGGATAAGTCTGCGCTGGCGATCATCAACGTTCGGCAGCACAATTTCGGAGAAAAAGGAGGAAAAATGCATCCATCGTGACCGACAACAGTACAATTTAGGCGCGCAACACCGCGCACTGCGCAACGGTCACGTTCAATCGGAATGAGCGGTCACGTTCGCCGGAATACGCACTCATGCCCGACAACAAGCGTGTCGCCGTCAATGACGCGGGTGACAGGTGCTGCGTGGGTGAGGGTGGTAGCAAGAAGAAAAAGCGGGAGTAGTTTTTTCATGGCTTCCGCTTCTTGTGAACCAGTAAATCATAAGCATCGCTAGGAGGGAGCCATTCTTCTAGCGCGTAATTCTCACCCTCACCTACGTCTCTTGTGTCAATGAATGCGACGTATTTGCTGTCTTTAATCACTTCATCAAGAGACTCAAGCACTCGGCTGTTTTCGTTTTTAATTAAAGAGTTTACTGAGAGAAGCACGTCTCTTTTTGGATCATTTTCACTAGTGTGATGATTTAACTCTTTTTCAATAATTCTAAGCGCCCTCCCGTAAGCGAAAATAGACCCGCCTCTTGTGTTTGCCCTTCGCGCATAACTAAGCAAATTTCTTAGATATTTAATTTCTCTGTCTTTATACGATAGATCTGACTTCAGAGAGCCAATCCTGAAGAGATAGACGATAGAGAAGAGTGATATTACGATCATGGGACGAACCCAATGGTCGTGAGTGGCAGTAAAGGCCAAGAATGGTGCGAACAAATCAAAAGGCCATGCTCCAACGATTATTGCCGCAACCGCACACCACACCCAATCTTTGGTTTTTACAAGGATATTTTTCATATTGCAGTTTTTACAGTTCTCTCGCATTCCAGGCCAGCAAGACGCGACCGAGCGCTTTGGTATTTATCGTTGTCAGAGATCATCAACACCGCACCATCAACGCGATGCTGAAAGCGTTATGATGCATAACTTGTTTTTTTATGCACTAAAAGTTTATCGGAAGATCCTGAGAAATGGTAATGGTTTGACAATGGTCTTTGCGTTGGCGCTATCCCAATGCAGTTGATATATTTTGCTCATGGGATGCTTCGGCGTCCTCGTAAGGCTCGCCCCCCGGGCTTCTAACCTGGGTTCGTGGCGAGCCTTTCGTTTTTCTCACAGCTTATCTGGCCCAGCAAGACAATCTAGTTTTAGCCGCATTAGGAGCTGCTAGGCTCCTACTCAAGAAGGGTGGAAATGGTATTTTCAAGGCTCGTTGACTGCTTGTTTTTTGCTCGCATACCGAGTTCAAGTGCGAAAGCCATTCTTCTTGCGGCCTCAATATTGCTAATCTCTTTTGGCTCTTGAGCAGGATTTTCAATACTCCCCTCAATGTGCTGTGTCGCCTTCCCATAGGCGCGTTCGATAATCGTGTTGGCAGCAGTTATCCGGCTTCTTTCTTGCTGGCCGTTCTGCATGATGTCGACCAGCACCTCAAGCGCCTCAGGAGCCTTTGTGCGACAGGCGGCGATTAATTCAAACTCCTCCTGTGTTTTCTTCGGCCGCCCACCAGGATTGCCGGATTTGCCTTTTGTGAAAGGCCGAAGGTTCTCTGTTTTTCCCTTGTTCTCAGCGGTCTGCTTTGTATTTGCGTTGGTCATAAAATGCTCCTTGGTTGTTAATGCTGCCTTTCATTGTTGATCTCCAAATCAGCGATGCAGACTGCAAGCATCCGTGCGCAATTTGCGGCACCTGAATCTCTAGCCATGTCGTAACTGAAGCTGCGCAGTAACTCTTTCAAAGCACTCCGCAAAACAAGGTTAAGGGTGAGGGCATTTATGGTGCCGTCACCTTCAGCCTTCGCGTCTGCAATCAATTCTTCAGCCGTTATCAATTTGCGCTCTCCCTATGCAGTTGTTGGTGCTAATTTTTAGAGCTTGAGAACGCCCCCCCTGTTGGAGAGTATTTCTTCAACAGACTTTCACCGATGCCGCCAAGGATTGTTGCGCTGCCTCCTGTAAATCCCGCAGTCAGTGCGTTCCTCCCACTCATGCGCGTCGACGTTGCCGCCATTTCTGACGTTCTTGCGCGTTCCTCGCCCATGTACTGTGCTGTTTGCGCACCCCATTCGCCTTCCTCTGCAATTCCCGCCATGATATTGACGACTGTCGGATCAGTCGCGCCACCACCAGATGCCGCCGCAAGCGCATTGGCGCGTGACATGGCTTGATTCGCCTTCCTGCGCTTTTCTTCGGCTACTCTTTGTGAAGCTGCTCTTTCTTCGTTTGCCTTGGCTTCAAGTTGTTTGGCTTGAAAATCGCCCGACACTTTCTGATGAATGCCGGATGTGATTGCACTAGTGCCAGCCAGAATAGTGCCAGCGCTTTTCAGCGCCATTCCCGCATCAAAAGCTCCCTTTGCACCAATTAATCCTGCTGTTGCTGCTTCGCCGCCAATGGCAGCAGATCCAAACAAAAACGGTTCCATACCTGACATATCAAATCTCCCTTACTTCGTTTTTTAGCTTTTCCCAAAGCGCCATTACGTCTGTGTAAGCCGCCTCACATGCGGCCACATGACCACTCACCACAATTTCTGCCGCAAGCTGTATTGCCTTAGAAAACTCCATGCCGTCTGCTTGCATAAACTCCCACGCCATGTTGTTGATGCGCGTGATTGCTTGCGCATCTTCCGGGTGATCCTTAACGGTATCGAGTGCGAACTGTTCAAGCTGGTGCAACAGATATTCGCGGTCGTCCTGGCTGGATGTGTTCACGGCGTTGCCGCTCTCAAGGTGCGCCTGAATCTCTGCTTTGCGTTCTTTGAGCGTTGGTGCAATGCGCTTTATGGCATCGGGATTGCCGCGCACTTTTAGCTCTCCGTCCGCAATAAAAACAGAGACACCGTTGGTTTTGCAGTCTTCTAAAAGCTGCGCTGTATTCATAGCGTCACCTCGATTTCATTAGCACCGGAATTGCTGCCAAAGTGATTAAGATGCTCACTTTTGGTTAAGATGCTCACGTTATTTGTATGAGCATCTAAATCATTTTTGAGCGCCTTAACGGTTTTTGGTAATCGCCATACCCAAACGCCAGCCCCTCGCTTGCCAGGTGTTCCTTCCCTAACAGATTCAATGCCAAGTGATTTTGAGGCGCGCCTGATGGTTGCCCATGCTATGCATGCGCCTTTTGCCTCTAGTTCTATTTGTTTCGCAGGGATAGGGCCATCGGCAAGCAAGTCACGCAAGAACCGCTCTGCATCTTCTTTGGCACCACCTTCGGCGCTTTCATCATGCTCAACATCACCAAGAATCTCTCGCGCTGTTCCCTCGATAACACCTTCCCATTGCGCATGGCTGGCTGTGATGCCGTTTTCTAAAACGGTCTGCTTTAGGCTGTAAGCAAACCCGCCATCATCGGGCGCGATGTTTGATTTGGACCGCACTAAAACGCGCTTGTCGCCTTCGTCACTTTTGCCGGCACTCCAAACCATCCTGGCCAATGCCGCGAACGCCTGAGAGCCAATGACGCGCTCTTGGGGCGACCGGCCTTGGCTACCTTTCGAGAAGTGAGTAATGCCCAATACAGCGCAGTTATGGCTATCCGCAAAATCAACCAATGCTTGCAAGCTTCGCCTGACTTCGTTTGCCGCGTTCATGTTTCCAGATACGGCGCTAACGATTGGGTCAACTATCAGCAATGACGCGCCGCCTATTTGCAACACAGCCTTGTTCAACTCATGAATATCTGTTGCAGGGTCAAACGGAACTCTTTCTCCGTTATCCATTACACCGCTGATGAAGTGGCAGCGCTTGGGATCTGCGCCTGATGCCAGTAGGCGTGGGATAAGCGTATCGTCGGGCGCATCTTCGCTTGACCACACCAATACATTGCCGCGTTGTTGGCATCGAGAGCCGTCAGGAAATGCGCCACCGTTGGTTATAGCCGCTGCGATAAGAAGGGCGAGAGTGGTTTTTCCTGTGCCGGCAGCCCCAGCAAGAATGGTTAGCTTTCCGGCTGCTAGCCATTCATGCCAAAGCCACTGAATCTGAACCATTGGAATGTCAGTGGCACACTGCAAGATCACATCGCGCTTGTAACGCTCGTCAGCCGTTTGTGTGGCTTCTATTGCGCTCGGCTGCGCGCCTGGTGCCTTGGCATCATTTATGGCTTCATGCACACTCTCAATGCCGGAGTGCGCAGCTACATCATTAAAGTCTGTAGCTTTCTCAGGCCTGCCATTGCCGAAGCAAGGTATAGCCAATTTCCCGCTTATAGCTTTGGCCGCTTCCGTCGCTTTGGTAATGCCAGGGTTTCCTTCAGTGCGATAGTCGTCATCAGCACAAACAATCAGAGTTATTTCAGGGAATCGTTCGCGCATGGCTTTGGAAACTGCCAGCAGGTTTCCTGCATTAAATGCGACAGCTACCGGATAGCCTGTTGCTTCGTGAACTGTGGCGCCAGTTGCAAAGCCTTCGACAATGCAAAGTGCTTTCGCATCTTCAGGGTTTCCAATGCTGAAATAGCACCCGGCAACACGGCCGCCAGCAAGGAAGCGCTTTGAGCCATCGGCCTGAATGTATTGCAGCGAATGAAGCTTGCCGTCAGAGCGCATGGGAATCAGGAGCGCCTCTCCGGCTTGTCTTGCGCCGTGAGGCTTGATGCCTTTGCGAAGCAGGTAGGCATGATTCTCTGTTGCTTTGTTTGCTGCGGCCCAGGTATCTGCAGCCCTTGTCGCGGCATTATCCTTTCGTTGCGTGCTCTCGATTTCACGTTGTTTGCGCATGGCTTCGATCTGCTGTCTGTAAGCGAGCTTTTCTGCTTGCGTAAGCTCTCGGCCTATATCAGCACGCCAGGATTGCGTTAAGCCAGTGCGCCAATCGCCAAAGACACCGGCAGGAATGCCATAGTCATGCATGACATACCACCCGGCATCATCGCCGCGCTTTCCGGTGGTTGAAAACCTATTATTGTGTTGAAAAACTCGGTTTTTATTTGAGCGAAATGCCAGGAGAGAGTGGCGTATTGTGATTTTGAGGAGTTTTTTCCTCGATTTTGTTCAGCGCATCCAGATTACTACTGCCGGACCTGCCTTTATGAAGGTATTGGTGCCATATTCGGTGCTTTTGAGGTCAACCACTTCGCCATTCGCCTGAGATTTTGTGCTGTTGCTGCCAATAGAAACTCATCTTGGGCACCACTCCCGCCCCGTAATCGAAGCTTGTCCAGTCGCAATATTCGCTTGAGATGCGCAAATAGCATTTCTACCTTTTTCCGTTCACGTCGTGATTGCCGATATTCTGGTGTTGTAGAAATCTGGCGTGCCACATTCCTCGCATCTTCATGGATACTCCGTGCAATCTTTCGATTTGAGGTGTTGGGACAGCAGCGATTTTTACTGGGGCAGATTTCACAGTCTGACTGACTGGCTCGATAGTTGATTGCGTCTGCCTTGGTTATTCGCGAACGTGGCTTCTTGAAGGGGCGCAAACCGTTGCGCAATGCACGCCCTTCTGGACAGCGGTATTCATCGTCTTGTGCAATCCATTGGAAATCACTGTTGGAGTATGTGCCATCTTTTCGCACAGACTTCTCCAGCACCGGCACATGCGGTTCGATTTCCTTGTCTACCAACCAGCCAAGCATCGCAGCAGAGCCATAGCTTGTGTCGCCAACAAGACGATCCGGCTTCATGTCATATTTTTCCTCAACCCGTTCAAGCATGGTCTTGGTTGCTTCTACTTCAGTCGTCTTGTTAACTGTTGATGCTTCAACATCAACGACAATGCCAGACTGAAGATCAATCAGATAATTGGTGCTGTAGGCAAAGAAGGCTGGACCGCCTGGTGCTGCTGTCCATGTCGCGGATGGATCGGTCGTGGATACATATTTTGGCGTGAATGACGGAGGGTTCGCTTCTTCAAGTGCATCAAAGTATTCTCGCACCGCACGAGTAGCATCTTCTGAGCGCATCCAGTTGGCCGCTTCTTCTCCCGGCACGCTTTGCATTCGCTGTGCATCTGCCTTAATGACGCTGGCGTCAGTCGCAAAGCCTTCACCACCCACAAGCCCTTCGGAAATGCAACGCTGCAGTACCGTTTCAAACAAATGCCGAAACATTCCGCTCTCACGAAAGCGCCCGTGGCGGTTCTTGGAAAAGCTAGAATGATTCGGAACAGGATCTTCTAGACCAAGTCTGCAAAACCAGCGGTATGCCAGATTCAGGTGGACCTCTTCGCACAAGCGACGTTCGGAACGAATGCCAAAGCAATACCCAATAATCAGCATTCTGATCATCAACTCAGGGTCTATTGATGGTCTGCCGGTATGACTATAAAAATCAGAAAGGTGCTGGCGCAGACTGCTTAGGTCTAGATAGCGATCAATGCCGCGCAAAAGGTGATTTTGTGGAACGTGGTCTTCTAAATTGAATGAGTAAAACAGCTTGTCTTGAGAGTGATCCTGACATCCCATCATCTCGACTTCTCCGACTGAATGTAATGTAATAATTTTAACTATTACACCCCAATTTCAGCAGAGTTTTTCAACACAATAGGCCGGTTGTTGCCAGTCACCCTTAAATCTTACGCATAAAGAAGCGACTCAATTTGGCAGACGTCATTTGCTACAACCACCTTGCTGCCCTGCTTGCGCCTGAGTTTTTTGAGTCCATAAAAAAGGGCGGGGTAGAACGGCGCAATAGGCATGCTTTGTCGCCAAAAAATGGGGGCATAAAATCAATTTGTTGGTACTTTTGTTGGTATCTATAAATTCGAATAGCGTGAAAGTCGCTTGTAATCTAGCTTTCAGAAGATGATTAGACTTCCTCCATCCAATAATAATAAAAATAAGGCAACCCATGAGGTTGCTTTATTTTTTAATTGATTCAAGTAGTTAGCCGCGGTTCTTATAAAACTGCTACAAAAAGCATTCCCGCAGCTAATGTCAAAAGGCAGGCCGTTAAATCTTTTTGCTTGGCATCCGAATCTGCTTACAAAAGTTCCGTAAACTCCCCTACATACGATAAGCAGTTATGTCGCTGCCCCCATTTTTTAATCGCCGCCGTTTGCTCTTGTTGCTCAGCTTGTTGCTCTGTGCCGGTTTTTTTGCGACGACGCTGGCCAGTTATTTCGTTTCGAAGAAAACGATCCGTGATGCCATCATACGCAGCGAATTGCCGCTGACATCTAGCAATATTTATTCTGAAATCCAGAAAGATCTTGTGCAGCCAATTCTGGTTTCTTCAACCATGGCGCACGATACATTCCTTCGTGACTGGGTTCTTGACGGTGAAAAGAATCCCTCCGAGATAAGCCGCTATTTGAGCGAAATAAAAGCGCGCTACGGGGCCTTTAGCACTTTCTTTGTCTCTGAGAACACCGCAATTTATTACACCGGTGACGGTATGCTTAAAAAGGTGCGTATAAATGAGCCGCGTGACGAATGGTACTTTCGTGTGCGTTCAATGAAAGCGCCTTATGAGATCAATGTTGATCCTGACCTGGCAAACAAGGATGCGCTGACCATTTTTATCAATTACCGCGTTTTGGACTTTAACGGCAATTACATTGGCGCTGCCGGAATTGGACTCACGGTCGATGCGGTACGCCAACTGATAATGGACTATCAGCAACGCTTTGCGCGCACGATATATTTTGTAGACCACTCGGGAAAAATCGTGCTTTACGCAGATGGGTCTGGTTACGCTGACCACGATTTGCATAAGGCACCCGGAATCGGGCCCATTCTAGAGCAGATTTTTTCGGAGAAGAAAGGGGCATACCAGTATTCTGCAGGGGGGGAGGAGCATTTGCTGAATGTCAGGGAACCGCTGATTTAGTCGGTTTTTTGTTAATCGGCTTGCTGGCTTTTTCGGTAGCCGAGCCAGCAACGTAGTTTCTTATCAAGTTATTGCCATTTCTGGCGTTTTTGAGGCGGATTTTCCGCCTCTTTCCTGTTTCAAGACGCACCTTGGGCATCAAATGCCAATAGTCGCCTCCTTGCCAGCACCAGATTGGCCAGACCAAACAGTGAGTACAGTTGCGCTGTGTTCTTGGCCAATCCACGATAACGAGCCTTCTTGTGCTTGAACAGGTTCTTGATCACATGGAATGGGTGCTCGACCTTCGCTCGAATGTGCGCCTTGGCCTGCTCATATCGTTCCGATGCTTTTCCAAATTCGTTGTCTGGCAATGCTCGGCGTTTGCCTGGCCTCATGGCAACGTGCCAGTTAACAGCCTTGCCTTGATTCTCTTCGCGTTTCTCTACGCCTAAATAGCCCGCATCACCCAGTACAGCTTGCTCTTGTCCGTGCAGCAACGCGTGTGCCTGCGTAACATCATGAACGTTGGCGCTTGTGCCAACCACGCTATGCACCAGACCTGATGCCATATCCACACCAATGTGTGCCTTCATCCCAAAGTGCCATTGATTGCCTTTCTTTGTCTGGCGCATCTCCGGGTCGCGTGTGCCTTCCTGATTCTTGGTTGAACTTGGCGCTGCAATCAGCGTCGCATCAACAATGGTGCCTTCACGCAGAAGCAGGCCTTGTTTGGCCAGATGTGTGTTGATGATGGTAAATATCTTGCGCGTGAGTCCTTTGGCTTCAAGCATGTGACGAAACTTGAGTAACGTCGTGGCATCCGGCGCTGATTCTCGCCCCAAATCTATCCCTACAAACTGCCGGATCGATTGGCTGTCGTATATCGCGTCTTCTATCCCTTCATCCGATAGTCCAAAACACTGTTGCACAACGTACATGCGCAGCATGCGCTTCAGACCAATGGGCGGACGACCTCTTCCTGACCCTTTGAAATAGTGTTTCTTCAATTCAGCTTCCAGCGACTCCCAGGGCGTAATCTCATCTATCTCGTTGAGAAACCGCTCTCGGCGTGTAACTTTCTTCTTGGCTGAATATTCAAGATCAGAAAAACTCTTTTGCATGGCTGGATAACGTCTTATTTTTGCTAACAACTGATTATCTCAAGAATGACTTCGTGGATGATCGTAAAACGCGGTCTTGGCTGAATTAATCAGTGTTTCCTCAGCTTTATTCCGGAACTTAACTGGTATTTGTTCGTTGAGAAAACTGAGGATGCAGCGCTCGCAGCCATACGTAGCACGCTGTATATCAATCTGGCAATTGGTTCCATTATCCTGCTGATTGTGTTGGGTTTGGCGCACTGTGGCTTGAATCATTATCAAAAGCGCATAGAGCAAATGGCAATAACTGACAAGCTGACAGGTTTGCTGAACCGTCATGCTTGCAGTATCTTGCTCGATAAGTTATTTGCAGAATATAGGCGCAATCCAGGGCCACTTTCGGTATTGCTGTTAGATATGGATCACTTCAAAAAGATCAACGACAGCTACGGACATTTGGCTGGCGATGAAGTTTTACGTCGTCTTGCTGCTGTGTTTAAGGCGGGGCTTCGTCAGTCTGACATTGCGGTGCGCTGGGGCGGGGAGGAGTTTTTGCTCATACTCAAGGGTTGCCCTCTGGAAGAGGCTGGCAGGGTTGCAGAGAAGCTTCGCCTCCTGATAGAGCAAGAAGTGATTGCCGTAGGCGGAAATGAGATTGGCATCACGGCGAGTATTGGCGCTGCTGAATACCGTAGCAATGAAACGCAAGGTCAGTGGATTGGTCGCGCTGATGTTGCATTGCGCGATGCAAAGGCTGCCGGTCGTAACAAAGTATGCCAGGCGTAAATGCAGCGTGCAGATATTACTCGTCGTATTCCTGAGCTTTAGGCTGATTGTTTGTTACCATGCCCAACAGGTCAGATTTTTCAGGGTGCGCGTGGGCGTCAGGTTCTAGGGCTGCGCCTATTGATTGAGAAGTTATTTTGTCAAAAATGGAAACATTGAGCCATCAGCTACCTATGGAACTGGTTTGCCCCGCAGGGAGTTTGCCAGCGCTCAAAGCTGCCGTTGATAATGGTGCAGACTGCGTTTATCTTGGTTTTCGCGATGCGACCAATGCGCGTAATTTCGTCGGTTTGAATTTTGATGAAAAGGCATTGGGCGAGGGCGTAAGCTATGCGCACGGCAAGGGTTGCAAGGTGCTTCTGGCCCTCAATACCTACCCCAAGTCTTCTACACTTGAAATATGGCAAAGGGCGATAGACCGAGCCGCGGCTAACGGTATTGACGCCATTATCATGGCTGACCCCGGCTTAATGCAGTACACGAAAGAAAAGTGGCCGGATTTGCGTTTGCACCTTTCCGTTCAGGGATCAGCTACGAATTACGAAGCGATCAATTTTTATCACCAGAATTTTGGTGTTACGCGTGCCGTTTTGCCGCGCGTGTTGTCTGTTGCCCAGGTTGAGCAAGTGTTAAGGCATACGCCGGTTGAAATCGAGGTGTTTGGCTTTGGTAGTTTGTGCGTGATGGTGGAGGGGCGTTGTGCGCTGTCTTCTTACGCAACAGGAGAAGCACCGAATACGAGCGGGGTCTGCTCGCCTGCGAAGGCGGTACGCTGGGTGCAAACGCCCAAGGGGTTGGAGTCGCGTCTGAATGGCGTGCTGATTGATCGGTATGCGGATGGTGAAAATGCAAGTTACCCGACGGTCTGCAAGGGTCGATATGACGTCGGCGACGATACCTATTACGCCATTGAGGAACCAGCCAGCCTGAATACGCTGGAATTATTGCCGAAACTGATGGAGATGGGCGTGCGAGCCATCAAGATTGAAGGGCGGCAGCGTAGCCCTGCCTACGTCGCGCAAGTGACGCGTGTCTGGCGTGAGGCGATAGATAGTTGTTGGAGTAACGCCGCGCAATATGCTGTCAAGCCAGCATGGATGCGCGAGTTGAATAAGGTGGCAGAAGGCCAGCAGCATACGCTGGGTGCTTATCACCGTTCCTGGAAGTAGCATGCCACACGGAGAAGTATTTTGAAACTGGCACTCGGTCCACTGCAATATTATTGGCCTCGCGAACAGGTATTTTCTTTTTACCAGGAGATTGCAGGCAGTCCGGTAGAGATGGTTTATCTGGGCGAAACGGTTTGTTCGCGGCGACATGAATTGAGACTGAACGACTGGCTGGATATCGCCAGTCAGCTGGACGCTGCAGGAAAGCAGGTTGTGCTGTCGACGCAGGTTTTGATCGAGTCGGACGCAGATCTGATGACCGTGCGCAAGATTGTCGGCAATGGCCGGTTTCTGGTAGAGGCTAATGAAATGGGCGCGGTTCGCTGTCTGAATGAAGCGGGGCTTCCGTTTGTGGCCGGACCGCATCTGAATCTGTTCAATGCGGTGGCGCTGGATTTGCTCTCAGGGCAGGGAGCAATACGCTGGGTGATGCCTTTTGAGATGGGGCAGGCAGATCTGGCAGAAATGCAGCAAGCAAGGTCGGTTGATGTTGAAACCGAAGTTTTTTCGTATGGGCGGATACCGCTGGCTTTTTCTGCACGCTGCTTTACGGCCAGACACCACAATTTGCCCAAGGACAATTGTCAGTTTAGCTGCATCAGGCATCCGGAAGGATTGCCGCTCAGGACGCGGGATGCACAGCCTTTTCTCAATCTGAATGGTATTCAGACACAGTCGAGTCGTGTTTGCAATCTCGTCAGGGAACTGCAGCTCATGCCAGAATTGGGTGTCAATGTGGTGCGTATCAGCCCACAGGCAGCGCATACTGTGCAGATTATCGATATTTTTCATGCCGTATTAGCGAGTCAGACCAGTATTGAAAACGCGCAGCGGCAGTTGGAAGGCCTGATGCCGGATGCTGCATGCAACGGGTTTTGGCATGGTCAGTCAGGCATGGCTTACGTTGCCTGAGAATATTCGCTGCAATCGTGAGATTTTTGGTTGTTAATGGGTGAAAATTCGTGATTTACTCTAACGTTGATGACAGGATGAATATTGGCTTGTCCTCAATTTGAGTTTTCCTGCAGTATGGCAGTTTGATAAAATTTCTGGCCGGCGCTTTTGCGCTGGTTTCGCTTTTCGGTGCGCACCTGACATCACCAACAACGGAGGGAATGTGGAAAATTTGATGAGCTCATTAGGCTTGGAAGATACGAACAGTTTTATTCACTATTTACTGATATTCCTTCGAATCGCCTTAATTCTTTTTCTGGCATGGCTGGCCCTGCGCATTACAGACAAGGGGATCAAGTTGCTTTCAGGGCGCATGGTTGCGCGGGTTGAGGACAATCAGGATGATGTAAAGCGCATTGCAACCCTGAGTAGTGTTTTGCATTACATAGCGGTTGTTGTGCTTTATGTAGTGTCAGGAATGTTTATTTTGGGCGAGATAGGTATTTCCATTGCGCCAATACTGGCGACGGCAGGTGTGCTGGGTATTGGCGTGGGTTTTGCTGCTCAGAGTTTGATCAAGGATTACTTTACGGGGTTTTTCTTGTTGGTTGAGAATCAGGTGCGCGAGGGGGACATTGTTGAAGTTGCGGGCAAGACGGGTGTTGTGGAAGACATGACACTACGCTACATCCGCTTGCGTGATTATGGTGGGCATGTCCATTTTGTGCCGAATGGGAGTATTACGACTGTTACCAGTATGACCAGAAGGTATGCTTATTCCGTTGTTGATGTCGGCGTGGCGTATCGTGAAAATGTTGATGAGGTAATCGACCTGATGGTTGCGACAGCATCAGAAATGCAACAGGACGAAGCTTTCAGCCCAAATATTCTGGAGCCGATGGAAGTGGCGGGCGTAAATAGTTGGGATGATTCGGCTGTGGTTATTCGCTGCCGATTTAAAGTTACGCCAATGGAACAGTGGAGTATTAGGCGCGAATATCTGAAGCGCTTGAAGGCAGTGTTTGACGCAAACGATATTGAAATCCCATTCCCGCATGTGACGCTTTATCCAGGCAAGCCAAAGGAAGGCACACCGGCTCCTTTGCACGTTATTTCAGGTGATCAAGCAGCCTGATTGCTGGCTGCCAGGGTTGAAACGGCGTAATTTTTTGTCTGTATCGTCAGGGGAGTTGATTGTTGTGAGTCAGAAAACCATCCAAATCCCACAAGCTGTTGGGCGCGCGCTTTCCTGGTTGCCTGCTTATCCGGGTTCGCAGTTGTTTGTTGTTGGCTTGAATCTGGCATTAAACGAGCGCATCCCTGAGGATGTACAGCATACGCTTGCTGGAAAACGTTTGCGGATACGCGTCAGTGACGCGATGGTAAAGTTTGACTTTACCTGGATACGGGATGGTTTTGTTGCGGAAGTGAACGCTGGCGAAACCGATCTGACCATTTCAGCAAGTGCACACGATTTTCTTTTGCTTGCCCAACGCAAGGAAGATCCAGATACACTTTTTTTCAGTCGCCGCCTGTTAATGGAGGGGGATACGGAGCTGGGTCTTTTGGTGAAGAATACACTGGACGCCATTGATCTCTCCGCCTACGACCTGGCAGCAAAGGTACCAAATCAGGTGCTTTCCACGCTCCTGTCCCGGTTTGGCTTCAAGCCGTCCTGACTCTGTGAGAACGGTGCAGCTTATTCCGCCTGGATGATTGACGAAAGCTTCCAGGAGCGCTGTCTTTTTCCTGCATCCACGATGCTTGGGTGTTCGATGCAGATGGAAACAACATCGTCTTTCGGAATGTCGAGAGCCTTGGCGATGTTGTCCGTTGTGAGCGCTGGCTTGTCTGGATCTGAGTTTTTGATCATTTCATAAACAGCGACAGTGTTTTTCTTATATTTCTGTTTCTGCCAAATCGATTTCAGAGCGCCGTAAATCATCGCGCAGGCAATAGGAAACATCAACAAGCCGATAATACTGACGGTCTTGTTCTTGTTAAAGTAGTTAATCAGGTCATTGATGATTGATGTTGGGTTCATGCGGTGAATTCTCACATCCTAATGGTACAAAGCAAGCAAGAATTCTACAGTTTTAATGTGTGTTTGTGGCAGGAAAAATGCCTGCTGATTTGCAGTTTTACCTGATTGAGGGGAAGTTGGGCTGGCTTCTTGTCGGGTGACGTGCCGTGAGTCAACGGTGAGAGGCATGGCGTCTCTCACCGGCAAAGAAAAATTATTTGACCAGGCCTCTTCCCAGAGTGGCTTCAACAGTTTCGATTTTGCTTTTCAGGCGACTTTCTTTGCCTGCACGGTAGTCAACCTTCATGTTGACTGCAATGCGGTTGCAGTCAATTTCTAACGCCTTGTAACAGTCAGAAGCGACCGCCATAACCTCGTCCCATTCGCCTTCGAGAATTGTGCCCATGGGGTTCATCAGGTAAGTGATGCCGCTTTTGTCAATGACATCCAGGCAGCGTGCAACGTGTGCCGTGAGCTTTTCGCCTTTATCCATTGGGTAGATTTGCAGTTCAAGCAATACCATTTGTTTCTCCTTGATAGGGTGTCAGTCAGGAGAAAAAGTATGCCTTACATTTGGCGTAACTTCAAACCCACACGCACAAACAAGCTGGCCTGACATTATAGTGATCAGGCCAGGTGGGAAAGATATATCGGTGGGGTTACTAGCTTTCTTGGGTGTTGATGTTAATGTCGCCAACAATTAACTGTTCCCAGAACGATTCCAGTGCAATCTGCTTGGTGTTAAAACAGGGCGTCGCCAGGAATGTCTCGAGTGCTTCTTTTGCGTTTTCAGAGGCGCTTTTTGATGGGTGTAGGTTTTTTTGGGTCATATGGTTTTCATTTAATTGAGTATTCATCACAGTGTCTTTTGAAAGCTGTTTTGAAGTACATCGCATAATCGTTTGTTTTTTATGCGCTTAACGGATATGCGCCCTTGACAGATTCGCCTGATCCTCGAATTGTCTTGTTTGCTTTCGAGCGGCTATCATTAGCTTTTAATTCTCCTGCTTTGCCCTTCTTTGTGTGTTGACCTTTGTCAAGGTAAATGCGCCTATTTGCTATTCTGACAATTTTTTGCTGAAGAGGGCGCTTGATATTTTGGAATATTTTCTATGTTTTCTGATGAGGAAGCACAGCGCAGGCTGTTATATGTTCTGGAAAAAACACAGGGGTTGTCTCCAGAACAGTCTCGGTGCAGGCAATGCGTGCACGTTGAGTACATTTATTTTGTTGGGGTTGTGTGTGCGTGTGACGCAATAGGAATTGATGGTACAGAGCGGTGCATGAATTTCACGCAAAAATGACCGCGGCGCACATGATTAACAGTGCGCGCCGCAGTCATTTTTGTTTCGCTCTGCCTACAGTACTTCGCTTGCGTAATCAGCCAGTCTGGAGCGTTCTCCGCGTGCCAGAGTAATGTGGCCGCCATGTTCCCACCCTTTGAAGCGGTCAACAACAAAAGTCAGACCGCTAGAGCCTTCAGTTAGGTAAGGGGTGTCGATTTGTGCGATATTTCCGAGGCACAAAATCTTCGATCCAGGCCCGGCGCGCGTTATAAGGGTTTTCATTTGCTTGGGCGTAAGATTTTGCGCCTCATCAATGATCACGAATTTGTTCACGAACGTGCGGCCGCGCATGAAGTTCAGTGATTTGACGTTGATTCTGGTGCGAATCAAGTCTTGTGTGGCTGCGCGTCCCCATTCTCCCCCTTCGGTGTCGACTTTATTGAGGATTTCAAGGTTGTCATCCAGGGCACCCATCCATGGCGACATTTTTTCTTCTTCCGTGCCAGGTAAAAAGCCAATGTCATCGCCGACTGGCACGGTTGCGCGAGTGAAAATGATTTCATTGTAGATTTTGGCGTCCAGCACTTGCGTTAGACCTGCTGCCAGCGCCAGCAGCGTTTTGCCTGTGCCTGCTTGTCCGAGTAACGAAACAAAGTCACATTCCGGATTCATCAGCAAGTTGAGCGCAAAATTTTGTTCACGATTCCGTGCTGTAATGCCCCATACGTTGTTTTTGGTATGAGTGTAGTCGCGCAGGGTTTCTAGAACGGCGGTTTTGGCGCTGATTTTTTTAACCTGTGCATAAAAGGGTGCTTCACCGTTTTGCGGTTCGAGATAAACGAACTGATTAACCAGCATTGAGGGAACAAGTGCGCCGCTAACACGATAATAAGTGTGGCTTACGCCATTTTGGATCTCTTGCCATGACTCCATATTTTTGCCATGTTTAGCCCAAAAGTCGCCGGGGAGCTCCAGGGCGCCGGAGTAAAGCAGGTCGGTATCATCCAGAACCTGATCGTTGAAATAGTCTTCCGCAGAGAGGCCGAGTGCGCGCGCCTTGATGCGCATATTGATATCTTTGGATACCAGGACGACGGTTTGGTTTGCGTTTTCATTGGCCAGCGCACGGACGATACCTAAAATCTGATTGTCTGCTTTGGCAACGGGAAGCCCTTCGGGCAGGTTGCCTTGCAGAAGTTTTGTCTGGAAGAAGAGTTTTCCGCTGGCTTCCTTGTTGCCCAGTTTGTTCAGGGTGATGCCGTTTTCAATCATTGTTTCGCTGATGTCGGCAACCAGTGCATCTAGTGTTCGTGAAGCCTGACGTGCATTGCGGGCTACATCCGACATGCCACGCTTGTTCGTGTCCAGTTCTTCCAGTGTCACCATCGGAAGGTAAATGTCGTGTTCTTCGAAGCGGAATAGTGATGTCGGGTCGTGCATGAGCACGTTGGTGTCAAGTACGAACAGCTTGTGGATACCACGGTCATCAGCGGCGCGACTGGCGCTTGATTTCTTCATGCGCGCCTTCGGTTGTTTTGTGCCAGCAACGCTTTTGTTCATGTTTTCCGTGTTTGTTTTTACAGCGGGCTTTGCTTTGCTCGTTCTTGGTGTGCTTGTGTTTGCTACGGGTTTGTTAGAGACAGACTGGGTAGGTGCCTTTTCCTGGGGTGTAGGGATCGTATTTCGTTTCTTCGCTTGGGGAATGTCTTTAACCGAAAGTTGGTCGGCAAGTTTTGTTGGCATTTTGGGTAGCGGCATAGCGATCTCGTAAACGGTTTTAATTAAGCCTTGCTTTTTGAGGCAACGTATTCAAGCACTTCATCGACATGACCGGGCACTTTGACCGCGCGCCACTCCTTGAGCAACTCGCCGTTTGTGTTAATGACAAAAGTGCTGCGTTGTATGCCACGGACAATTTTGCCGTACATTTTCTTTTCTCGAATCACATCGAAAATTGCGCAAAGTTTTTCATCTGGATCCGAAATCAGTTCGAAAGGCATTTCAAGCTTTGCCTTGAAGTTTTCATGGGAGCGCAGGCTGTCTCGACTAATGCCAAAAATTTCTGTGTTGGCATTCTGGAACTCAGCGTAGAGATCGCGAAAGTTGATGCTTTCGGTTGTGCATCCGGGGGTGTTGTCCTTGGGGTAAAAAAACAGAACGATGTTCCTGCCCTTGTAATTTGCCAACTGAAACGTTTTGTCGCTCGTCATTGGCGCAGAAATATCAGGGATTGCCTTACCCTGTTTGCTCTGACTGTCAGCCATGATGTCTCCTGTTTTGTTTTTTGTAAGGAAAGCTTGCCACGATATACCATTTATGAGCAAGCAAATGCAGCCTGCTTTGGACAAGAAGCAACGATTGGGCGTATTGTTGAGCTAGCGGCTGTTTCGTGTTGAATGGCATTGAGGCTTGTTTGTGCTTGCTCAATCTTTTTGGCGTTGGCTTACTTAAGCTCAGATTGAATTCGGGTAATTTCGCAAAAATCATTATGCGCATGAATTGTTTCGGTTTGATGATTTCCGAGCAGAAGATGAGTTTGTGATGCCATTTAAGTACTTTTTTTGAAATTGATGCGCTTCAACTCGGTAAAAACAGGTTGCTGCCCTTTTTATCTTGAAAAAATACTGTGCTTTCGTCAGAATGAACCTTTTGGCGACGCACAAATCTGTGCGATTTAAGGCCGACTTGAGGATAGTTTTATGCGCCCGATATTGAAATCAAAAAAACTTGATGATGTTTGCTATGACATTCGTGGTCCCGTTCTGGAAAAAGCCAGACAAATGGAGGAAGAGGGACAGCGAATCATCAAGCTGAACATTGGTAACCTGCAGCCGTTTGGCTTTGAACCGCCTGATGAAATCGTGCGTGACATCATTGCAAATATGCATAGCGCTGCCGGTTACACCGATTCAAAAGGTTTGTTTGCGCCTCGCAAGGCCATCATGCAGTACACGCAGGAGAAAAAAATCGCCGGGGTGGATATCGAGGACGTTTACATCGGGAATGGCGCTTCTGAACTGGTTGTGATGAGCATGAATGCATTGCTTAACGAGGGGGATGAAGTTTTGGTTCCCACGCCGGATTATCCGCTCTGGACTGCGGCCGTTTCTTTGTCCGGTGGTACCCCGGTTCACTACATCTGTGATGAGCAGGCGGGTTGGATGCCGGATATTGACGACATCAAGAAGAAGCTCACGCCGAATACCAGAGCCATTGTCGTTATCAATCCCAATAATCCGACAGGAGCGTTGTATTCAGTCGAGGTGTTGGAGCAGATTATTGAGGTTGCGCGCCAAAACGAACTGGTTATTTTCGCAGACGAAATTTACGACAAGATACTTTATGATGGTGCTGTGCATACATCAATGGCATCGCTTGCAGACGACGTGATGTTTATCACGATGAATGGCCTGTCCAAAAACTATCGATCATGCGGATATCGTGTCGGCTGGATGGTGGTTTCTGGCGAGAAGCGGCATGCGAAGGACTATATCGAAGGCTTGAATATGCTTTCATCGATGCGCCTTTGTTCCAATGTGCCGGGGCAACACGCGATTCAAACCGCGCTCGGAGGGTATCAAAGTATCGATGATCTGGTTGCCCCAGGCGGGCGTCTAAGAAAGCAGCGCGATCTGGCCTACGAGTTGTTGACGGCCATTCCTGGCGTGACATGCGTGAAGCCAAAGGCCGCTTTGTATATGTTTCCAAGGCTGGATCCAAAGATGTACCCAATCCAGGACGACAGGGAGTTTGCTTACGACTTGCTGGAGCAAGAAAAGGTATTGATTGTTCAGGGGTCGGGTTTTAACTGGCCAGAACCAAATCATTTCCGGATGGTATTTTTGCCCAACGCGGATGATCTGACTGATGCCTGCACCAGGCTTGCCCGTTTTCTTGATGGTTATCGCCGACGTCACGGAACGTCTTCGCTGGTTTCGACGTCTGTAAACAGTAACAATAATGACGGGCAACTGCGCATTGCGTGATTGTGACGTCAAAAAAGTGGAAAAAAGATGAGTTTAAAACCAGTCAAAGTTGGCTTGCTAGGCGTAGGGGTTGTCGGGTCTGGCACGTATGAAGTTTTAAGGCGTAATCAGGAGGAGATTACCCGCCGTGCAGGTAGATGTATCCAGATTGCGGTGGTGGCAGACCGGAATCCTGAGCGTGCAGAAGAGAGGACGCGGGGTGAATGCAAGGTCGTCGATGATGGTGAACTTGTTGTCAGTGATCCTGATATCGACATCGTCGTTGAATTGATCGGTGGTTCTACCATTGCCAAGGATCTGGTTCTAAAAGCGATAGAAAATGGCAAACATGTGGTCACCGCTAACAAGGCATTGCTTGCGCAGCACGGAAATGAAATCTTCAAGGCGGCGCAGGACAATGGCGTGATTGTCGCTTTTGAAGCGGCTGTTGCGGGTGGTATCCCGATTATCAAGGCATTGCGCGAAGGTTTGACGGCAAACCGGATTGAATGGGTGGCGGGCATTATTAATGGCACGACGAATTTCATTCTTTCTGAAATGCTTGAAAAAGGAATAGACTTCGACACGGCGCTGAAGCAGGCGCAAGAGTTGGGTTATGCAGAATCGGATCCGACGTTTGATATCGAGGGTGTTGACGCTGCGCATAAGCTGACGCTGATGTCGTCCATTGCCTTTGGTATCCCCGTGCAGTTCGACAAGGCGTATGTCGAAGGTATTACCAGGTTGGAGTCAATCGACATCCAGAATGCACAGCAACTTGGCTACCGCATCAAATTATTGGGCATTACCAAGCGCACGCCAGAGGGCATTGAGTTGCGCGTGCATCCGACCTTGATTCCCGAAAAACGTTTGATTGCCAATGTGGAAGGTGCGATGAACGCTGTATTGGTGCAAGCGGATGCAGTTGGTCCGACGCTGTATTATGGACAGGGGGCGGGCTCGGAGCCGACCGCTTCGGCGGTGGTTGCTGATCTGGTTGACATTGTTCGTGACGCTTCCGTTATTCCGGAAAATCGCGTGCCGCATCTGGCTTTTCAGCCGGATGCCATGACAGATTTTCCGATTTTGCCAATGACAGAGGTGACGACGGGCTACTATTTGCGAATCAATGTGCTCAATCAGCCGGGCGTTCTGGCCGAGATTGCGCGCATCTTTGCTGATGCAAGCATTTCAATCGATGCGATGCTGCAAAAAGAGGCAGAGGAGGGTGAGAATCGCCGTGACATCATCATGCTGACTGACCCGACGCAGGAGAAGAACATGCTTGATGCCCTTGAAAAAGTGAACGCATTGGCCTCTGTTTTGGGTAAGGTTACCAAGATTCGCCTGGAAGAATTGCTGTAATCTTCACGTCTGGGGGGCTTAGGCAGTATGTTGGTGGGTGTTTCTCTGAGTGGGTTTGGATACGTAAGCGCCTCGTAGCCTGATGGCTAAACGGCATAACATCATATTTTCGGGAGCAGTGACTATGTATAAGAAAATTTTGGTCTCAACAGACGGTTCCGATGTATCCAATAATGCCGCGATCAAAGGTATTCGGTTTGCGAAACATATTGGGGCAGATGCGGTCGCAATTTATGTGGCACCAGAATACCAATATCCCATCTATGTTGAGATTATCCCACCAACTTATCCGTCTGAGGCTGAATATGAGGATACGATGGCCAAAACGGGTTCGATACACTTGCAGCCTATTTTGGATGCTGCGAAATCAGAAGGCGTGAGTTGCGAGGGGATGACGGCTTTTTCAGATGTGCCAGCGGAAAAAATTGTGGGGGCTGCCAGCGAAAAGGGATGCGACCTGATTTACATGGGTTCGCACGGACGTACAGGTTTGGGACGCATCTTTCTGGGTAGCGTTACCAGTCGCGTACTGACGCTGAGCCATGTTCCGGTTTTGGTTGATCGGCTTGAACTGGATGAGGGTAATAAAAAAGTTACGGAAGCGGCCGGTTTCTAACCGTGAGTTCTGAAAACAAAAAAAACCGCAGAAAAATCTGCGGTTTTTTTTGTTTTTGTCTGCCTGAGTGATCAGGAGTGCTGTCCAAGTACGGAAACAGTAATGTCAACCAGAACATCTGAGTGAAGTGATACGGTCAGTGTGTGATCGCCAACCATTTTGATCGGGCCGTCAGGCAGACGAACCTGTGTTTTCTCAATTTGGAAGCCCATTTGAGTCATCGCGTCTGCAACATCTGCATTGGTTACCGATCCAAAGAGGCGGTTATCGACGCCAGCTTTTTGCAGAATCTGAACGGTCATGCCATTAATTTGCTCGCCCAGAGCTTGTGCGGCAGCCAGTTTTTCTGCTGCTACTTTTTCCAAGTCGGCACGACGTGCTTCAAATTCAGCAATCGCGCCAGCTGTTGCACGACGCGCTTTTTTCTGAGGAATCAGAAAGTTGCGGGCATAGCCATCTTTGACACGGACGATATCGCCCAGATTGCCAAGTTTGTTGATTTTTTCTAACAAAATAATTTGCATTTTTTATCTCCAGAATTTTGCTATGCCGTCAATTACGAGGAGTGCAGTGCCGTGTAAGGCAGCAGTGCAAGATAGCGCGCGCGCTTGATAGCCGTATCAAGCTGACGTTGGTAGTTTGCTTTTGTGCCGGTCAGACGTGCTGGCATAATCTTGCAGTTTTCTTGAATGAAGTCCTTGAGCAAGTCAATATCCTTGTAATCAATTTGCTCAACTTTTGCCACGGTAAAGCGGCAGAACTTCTTGCGCTTGAAAAGCGGATTTTGCTGTTTGCGGCGATCATTGCCTTTATTCTTGTTGAATTTTCTTCCGGTTGCCATGTTTGATTCCTATTTGTGTCAATGTGCCAAGGTGATTAGTCGGTCTCTGGCACTTGAAAATCAATAATGTGATAAGTGAGGCGCATGCTGTTGCGGCTCCTGTTTGCGATAAATCCAGTGAACTGATATTTGACCCCTAGCGCTGCCTGATTAAATCGTCCAGCTATTTCGCCTGCCGCTATTGCGGAAATTTCAAATCCAATCAGGCGCTCTGTTCCGGCTTCAATCTGGGTTGAGCGATGCTGAAGTATTGCCGAGATTATGGGTACGCCTGCGGGCGTGTAACGTAAAGCCTCACGTTCAGTAATTTCGGCCATCAGTTCAAGCTGATTCACGCACTCCTACCCGTCAGTGTTTAAGATGCTTCTGATGCTTCAGTTGCAGCAGGCGCTTCTTCTTTGGCTGGTGCAACTGCTTCAACTCTTTCAGGAGAAGCGGCACGTGGTTTTGAAGATTCTTCCCTTTGCACCGACTTCATCATCGGCGATGGGGCAGTTTCTGCACCCTTCATTTTGACGGTCAGGTGGCGAAGTACAGCATCGTTGAATTTGAATGCTGTTTCGAGCTCACTCAAGGTTGCGCTGTCACACTCAATGTTCATGCAAACGTAGTGTGCCTTGGCCAGTTTCTGGATCATGTATGCCAGTTGACGGCGGCCCCAGTCTTCAACGCGATGAATTTTTCCGCCATGACTGGTAACGGTGTTTTTGTACCGCTCAATCATTGCGGGCACTTGCTCGCTCTGGTCAGGATGGACAATAAATACTATTTCATAGTGACGCATGTAATCTCCTTATGGACAAATATATAGCCCACCTCAGCGTCAGTCGAGTGTGGGAAGGGAACCCGGAATTATAGGGTGTAATCATATAAAATTCAATGCATTCAATGCCCTGCAAGCGCGATTTTAACAAATTAACTTGGAGTGCTTGCATTCCTGAAATAACTGAATAAAAATACAGTCTGTAGATATGGACAGTATTTGATTGCTTTTAAGGAGGGGACGTGATCAAGCTTACATCGCGGCAGCAACAGATTCTGGATCTTGTTCGTGAGGCAATCGAAAACACGGGTTTTCCACCTACGCGGGCCGAAATTGCCACCGAGCTTGGTTTTCGCTCGGTTAATGCGGCAGAAGAGCATTTGCAGGCATTGGCAAGGAAAGGTGCCATCAAAATTACGCCGGGCGTTTCCCGGGGGATACGTCTGTGCGACATGAGCCAATCCGGGTCACAATCCCAGATGACATTGCCGCACCCAGATTTGTTGCAGTTATCCTTGCCTCTGGTTGGACGCGTAGCGGCGGGCTCGCCCATTTTGGCGCAAGAGCATATTGAAAAGAACTATCAGCTTGATCCGGCGTTATTTACTGAAAAGCCAGACTTTTTACTTAAGGTGAACGGTATGTCAATGCGCGATGCCGGCATTCTTGATGGTGATTTGCTGGCAGTAAAAAAAGTCGATAGCGCCAGAAGCGGACAAATTATCGTGGCGCGATTGGGTGATGAGGTTACGGTCAAGCGCCTGAATAAAACCGGCAAAGGTGTTGAACTTCATCCTGACAATCCAGATTTTGAAGTGATCAGGGTTGAAGGCGAGGGCGACGATTTTGCGCTGGAAGGTATCGCAGTAGGCGTGTTGCGGGTTGGTATTTAATCAGACTTTTTTTCGCTTTCCCAGATCATTTGCCGTGCGATGCCGCGCAGGATGTTGACTTCTTCCATTTCCAGCTCTGCGCGCGAAAACAGCCTCCTTAATCGCGGCATTAGTTTTTTTGGGCTACGCGTGTCCAGATAGCCAATCGCCGTGAGGGCTTCTTCCAGATGATTGATGGCATGATCAATCGCAACAACACCCGCACGTTCGCCACCCTGTCCAATTTCGGTCTCGTTTAGTTTGTCACCCAATATGGCGGTGCGGCATTCATAGGCAAGCACCTGTACGGATTGCGCCAGGTTCAGTGACGAGTACTCAGGGTTAGCTGGAATGCTGACCAGTGCATTGCACTTTTCAATGATTTCGTTCGGCAGACCATAACGTTCGCTACCCAGTACCACCGCAATGTCTAGCTTTGGATTCATTGCGTAGTTTTCTGCCAGCGAACGAGCTGTTAATACCGGCGGTGCGTATACGCGAGGGCGTGAACTTAATGCTGCCGCAAAATTACATCCTTCCAGTGCTGCTTCAATTGAACTAACCGCTTTTGCCGCTTCAAGAACATCTTGGGCATTGCTGGCAAAGGCGAGCGCTTCTTCGTGCGCTGCAAAATTCGGCTCATGCGGATTGACAATCACAAGCTTCGAAAACCCCATGGTCTTCATTGCGCGCGCTACTGAGCCAATATTGCCTGGGTGAAAGGGTTCAACAAGTACAAACCGGATTCGTGAAAATGAGTCGAGCAACGTTTTTCCTGACTTGATTTTTAATAAGAGAGCCTTAGGCTGCATTTTTTATAAGCTTGCGCCCGTGCGTTGATTCCTTGAGTGGCTTTTGGTTTTGCGCGATCGCTATTTTACAGGAGGCATAGCAAAAAATCGGTAGCTGTGATGGTTGGCGCAATGTCTGTCTGGCATTTTTGATTGCGCACTCTATTAGTTGCGAAATATCAACAAATGTTGCTTTAAAGGAATTTAATTCTGAAAGGTCTGTAGGATGCTACTGGGAAGCTTTGTTCGATGGCGGCTTGTTGCCACAACGTGAGGCGCTGATGTGTTTCAGGATGGTGGGCATCATGGACTTCTGATGGTCAAAATGGGCCGAAACACTGCTTTATGGAATGATTCAATGTAAAAAGTGGTAAAGCTGCTTGAAAAAGCGGCGCTTCGCAATGGCAATTGAACCAGATTCGGTAATAGTCGCTGCACTGTCCGTGAATTCACTGAAAACCTCGGGTTATTCGATGTGCCCATAAGCTACCTGGTCATGGGTGCTAATCTCATTAATTTAAATGGGCTTTTAAGTCATTTGCCACTTAAAAAAGAGGGCGTATGAGCGCAAATAATTTTTTGGATATTGGAACTGGGAATGCTTCGTCAACGCATTCTGAATTTCTGGCGTTTAAACTCGGACAAGAAGAGTATGGCATCGATATTCTGAAGGTCCAGGAAATTCGGGGTTACGAGAATGTTACCCGCATCGCGAATTCACCTGAATACATCAAAGGCGTTGTTAACTTGCGCGGCACGATTGTGCCGATTATCGATATGCGCATCAAGCTCAATCTGGGCGAGCCTAGCTACGATGAGTTTACGGTCGTGATCGTACTGAATATCGGACAAAGGATTGTCGGCATGGTGGTCGACAGTGTTTCAGATGTTATTACGCTATCACCGGAACAAATCAAGCCTGCGCCTTCTGTGGGCAGCGCGCTTGAAACCGATTACCTGATTGGTTTGGGAACGATCGACGAGAGGATGCTTATCCTGGTTGATATCGACAGGTTGATGCAGTCGTCAGACATGGGGTTGATTGATAACTTGGCGGCGTAGAGGGGGGCAGGAATAAGCGGTATTGATTACTGATTAAATGGGGAGTGTTTCAATGTTTAAAAATACAAGAATTAAGCATCGCATTGTTATCACGCTTGCACTGTTGGTGACGATGATTATTGCAATTGGCGGTTACAGCAAATACAACACAGGCAAAATTGTCAAAAGTCTGCAAGAAGTTTCTTTAAACGATGCAAAGACACAGTTCGAGACCGAAGAGATTCAGACAGCTATGGAGACGAATCGCAGCCTGATTCTGCTGTCACTCCAGCACCATCCCGAATTTGCATACGCGAAATTGCACGACCATCCGGTAGCTTTGCATTTGGACGCGATTGACAAAAATGTGGCCAAAACAAACAAGGTCTGGAACGAATATGAATCAAACATCGCATCCCCTGATGAAAAAATGCTTGCGCAAAAATGGTATGCAGCAAGTGGCGCCTTCGGCAGCGAAAATATTCAGAAGGCATCGAATGATATCAAGCGAGGAAATTGGGATGCGGCGGAACACCTGCTGCTAGGTAGCATTGCTCAAAATTTCAGGGCAGGGGCTTTGGCTGGACAAGAACTTCGCACATATCTTGATAAGCGTGTCGAAAGCAATAATCTTATGGTGGCCGGAGACATCAAGCAGGCCGATTACCTGACGATGGGCGTGGTTGGGTTTGCGGTTTTGTTTGCGATTGTTTGTGGCATTTGCCTTATTCGCAGCATTATCAGACCGCTTGACGAAGCGGTTTCTGCTGCGAAGCTGGTGGCAAGTGGTGATCTAACCGGTGAGATTGACGTTGATTCGACGAATGAGGTTGGTCAACTTTTGCTGGCTTTGAAGGAGATGAATGAAAGCCTGGTGCGCACTGTTGGCAATGTTCGGTCAAGTAGTGACACCATTGCGACAGCTTCTCAGCAGATCGCCTCTGGCAACATGGATCTGTCCTCGCGCACTGAGCAGCAGGCCAGTTCACTGGAAGAGACGGCTTCCTCGATGGAAGAGTTGACCTCCACGGTGCGTCAGAATGCCGAGAATGCCCGTCAGGCGAATCAGCTGGCTGTGACGGCCTCTGATGTAGCGATTCGTGGTGGAGAGGTGGTTTCCGAGGTGGTTGAAACCATGGGAGCGATCAATGAGTCCTCCAAGAAGATGTCGGACATTATTGGTGTGATTGACGGCATTGCCTTCCAGACCAACATTCTGGCATTGAATGCGGCGGTCGAAGCGGCGCGTGCGGGCGAGCAAGGAAGAGGCTTTGCGGTGGTTGCAACCGAGGTGCGCAGTCTGGCGCAGCGCAGTGCGGCGGCGGCGCGCGAGATCAAGGAGCTGATTGACAACTCGGTTGACAAGGTCAGCGAAGGCAGCAAGCTGGTAGAGACGGCTGGTTCCACGATGGAGGAGGTGGTAAACAGTATCAAGCGTGTGCATGACATCATGGCAGAGATCACGGCGGCAAGCCAGGAGCAGAGTGACGGCATTGAGCAGGTGAATCAGGCGATCATCCAGATGGATCAGGTGACGCAGCAAAATGCGGCGCTGGTTGAAGAAGCGGCAGCGGCGGCTGAGAGTCTGCAAGATCAGTCGGTAGCGCTAATGGATGTTGTCAGCGTGTTCCGACTTGACTCTAGTCAGGCGCGAACACCTGTTAAACGTGCACCGGTGGTCAAATCCCGTTCAGCCTCTGGCGCCTCATCTCCGCAGTCCCGGGAGCAGGGCGTTGTTGTTTATAAAGAGCGCCGCGGCCCTAACCGTGCAAAGAACGTGACGCGTCTTCCAGGGCATTCGGCAGGGCACGAAGTCGAGGAGCGCCGTAAGGTGGCCAATGCCTCGGCGGGTAACGATTGGGAAGAATTCTAAACTTCCCCACGACTAAAGCTAGGGGGTTCTAAGGGTAAATCCTTTGGGGGTCTCCTGGCTCTCGTCTTGCGACTACAGCATCCAGGCAATAACCTATGGCAAGCCTTCTTTTGGAAACGACCTGCGCTAACGGTGTGAGCGCCGTAATTTTGTACGAAGGTTGAATCTGCGCGTGTTCGGAGCGCAGCCCCTTGTTTGCAGTAGCACGGATTATTGAGCCGCCCACATCGTTTTGATACGGGATGGGCGGTGATGCCGTTGCTGACCAAGCGGCTTCATCGTGCAGATTTCGGTAATGTGCTCGGTTGAACTGCCATGTTGGTAGTGCTGGTTTGCAGGACATCATTTACAATGACGGCTCTGGCCGGATTTCTTTTTTCGGCTAAGCTCTTTCTCATGTTTATACGGCATTGCTCACAGCATTCTGAGAGCGATAGCAGCAATATTACGGAAGCTATATGCACCCCATGCTAAATACGGCCATCAAGGCTGCGCGTCGCGGCGCTTCGGTCATCAACCGCGCCTCTTTTGATCTTTCTCAGATCCAGGTCAGCGAGAAGAAACACAATGATTTCGTGACACAAATCGACGAAGCAGCCGAGGAGGCAATCGTTGATGTTTTATTGAAGGCTTATCCTTCCCATGCCATTCTTGCAGAAGAGTCTGGCGTCTCTGCAAGCCAGAACCAAGACAGCGAATATGTCTGGATTATTGACCCGCTTGACGGTACCACCAACTTTATTCATGGCTTTCCACAATACTGTGTTTCGATTGCGCTTCAGCACCGAGGTGTGACAACGCAGGCCGTTGTATATGACCCTGTTCATAATGACCTGTTTACAGCATCAAAAGGGGATGGAACCTACCTGAACGGCAAGCGCTTGCGCGTTTCAAAGCGAGATAAACTATCGGACTCTTTAATTGGAACAGGCTTTCCCGCACGAGATATGAGCAAGTTGGACGAATACATGGCGATGTTCAAAATCATGACAGAGCAGTGCCAAGGATTGCGCAGGCCAGGTTCTGCGGCGTTGGATTTGGCGTATGTGGCTGCCGGGCGTCTGGATGGTTTTTTTGAGAAAGGGTTGCAATCTTGGGATATGGCAGCGGGCGCTTTATTGATTACCGAGGCGGGCGGAATCGTCGCAGGTTTTACTGGGGATGCTGATTATCTTGAAAAAGGCGACATTATTGCCGGTAATCCGAAAATATTTTACCAAATGATATCCTTGTTAGGAAAATATTCTCGATAAATCAAATGGTTAGGGTATTTTGTTGTTGCGCTTTACGTCATGCGTGAGTGCGCGTATCTGTGATGATGACACCTCAGCGCATCGATATTTTTTGTCATGTCATCGATAATTTTGGAGATGTTGGTGTTTGCTGGCGCCTTTCACGCCAATTGACCAATGAGGCGCACCTTGATGTAACGCTCTGGCTGGACAATTTCTCCAGCCTGAAACCCATGTGTGCAGAACTTGATTTGCAAGTCGATCGTCAAATCGTGCGCGGGGTGACGCTCAGGCGTTGGCACGCTGAGCATGCAGATTTCGCTCTGGATGACGTGGCAGATGTTGTGATTGAAGGTTTTGCTTGCACCTTGCCTGCCTCATATATAGAGGCGATGAAACACCGCCAGCATCCCCCTGTGTGGATTAATCTGGAATATCTCAGCGCCGAAACTTGGGTTGAGGGCTGCCACATGCTGCCGTCACCCCAGTCCGCATTTTTACTCACCAAATATTTCTTTTTCCCAGGATTTACCGAGCGCACCGGAGGGGTGTTGCGTGAGCGTGATTTATTTTCGCGGCGAGATAGTTTCCAGGAAAAATCGGAGAGAAGTGCTGACTTTCTTTCCAGGCTTGGCGTTGCTTCATCACCGAACGTATGTAAAGTATCGATGTTCTGCTATTCGTCGGCGCCGCTCGAGGGATTGTTCCACGCCATGAAAGCGGATGTTGCCCCAGTTTTGTGCCTTGTGCCGGAAGGGGTTGGTGTCGCGGCGGTTAGTGAATTTCTAGGGAAACCGGCCATAGCGGGAGCATCAGCGACGCAAGGTGCGTTGACTTTACATGTGCTGCCATTTCTAGATCAAGACGATTATGATCAATTGCTGTGGTCATGCGACATCAATTTTGTGCGTGGGGAAGACTCTTTTGTGCGTGCGCAATGGGCGGGAAGGCCCTTCGTTTGGCATATTTATCCACAATCGGAATCGGCTCACTGGATCAAGCTGGAGGCTTTTTGGGAACGCTATGCGGCTTTATTGTCGCCGGAATTAAGCAACGTAATGCATGATTTTTGGCAAGTATGGAATACACACCCACAAACGCCAGAAAATTTTACGGAGCTGTGGCAATCATTTCGCGCGAACAACGCGTGTTTAAGAAAATACTGTCAGGATTGGTCAAGGCAGCTATCAAAGATGGAGGATTTGGCTGGTCAGCTTCTTCGAGTGATTAAAAAGATCAGTTAAAATATAAGGCTTTATTAGCATCGTCTGAAGATGTCGCGAGCATTCAGGCGCTTGATCAGTTACTCGCGTTCTATTTTATACATAAAAGTTATGAAAACAGCTCAAGAAATTCGCAATGGCAACGTGGTCATGGTTAGCGGCGAACCTATGGTGGTGCTTAAAACTGAATTTTCCAAATCGGGACGCAATGCCTCTGTTTGCAAAATGAAAATGAAAAATTTGCTGACGGGTTCCGGCATGGAATCGGTGTATAAAGCTGACGACAAGTTTGATGTTGTCACGTTGGAAAAGAAAAATGTGACTTATTCCTATTTTGCTGACCCGTTGTATGTGTTCATGGACGAAGAATTCAACCAGTATGAGGTCGATGCTGAAAACATGGGAGATTCACTCAACTTTCTGCAAGATGGAATGGAGTGCGATGTCGTGATTTATAATGAAAAGCCGATTTCTGTCGAGTTGCCCAACACATTGGTTCGTGAAATTACCTATACCGAACCGGCAGTTAAGGGCGATACTTCATCTGGTAAGGTAATGAAGAAAGCTGAGATATCTTCTGGTTTTGTTGTCCAAGTTCCCCTTTTTATTGAGCAGGGTGAAAAGATCGAGATTGACTCGCGTACTGGTGAATACAAGAGTCGCGCCAAGTGATGCGCTTGTTTCATATTCACTCACTAAAGCTTTGCTTGCTTTAGATCGTCCATTCATTTCGGAACGTCAGGAACTATTTTGAGCATACACAGCATGACAGGCTATGCGTCGGCGACACGGGAAACGGTTGCTGGTACGCTTACTTTTGAGGTCAGGAGCGTGAATTCACGCTTTCTTGATTTGCAATTTCGTCTCAATGATGATTTGAGACCGATGGAGCCCCTGTTGCGTGAGGTGCTTACAAAGCAGGTGGCGCGCGGCAAGGTTGAGTGTCGTATCAGTCTGGGGCGCAATGGTGGGCCGGTCGTAGCATCGAAAACCCTGAATAAACCCCTGCTTGAGGAAGTCAGCCGGCTTCAGGATGAAATTCGCTCCCATTTTGTGGATGCTGTACCCATGTCGGTAAATGAACTGTTGCGCTGGCCGGGCATAATTGAAGATGCCGAAGTTGGACAAGAGCTGTTGCAACAAGAAATAAAGTCGACAATGTCAGAAGTGATTGATGCCTTTGTAGCTGCGCGCGCACGAGAAGGTGCCGCAACAGTATCCATGTTGCTGGAGCGTATAGATGCCATGGAAGCTATTGTGGAGCGTGTTGAGCCCATGATTCCACAAATCGTGTCGCAGTTTCAGCAGAAATCGGTTGAGCGCTTGCAGGATGCGCTTGGACTTGCTGTACGGGACGGGGGGGCAGTTGCAACGGCAACGCTGAACCGGGATGAAATGCTGGAGCGTATCCGCCAGGAAGTAACGCTTTATGGTATTCGCATCGACGTTGCCGAGGAATTGTCGCGCATGAAAGCGCATTTGCAGGAGGCGCGAAGTATTTTGGAAAAGGGTGGTCAGGCAGGCAAGCGGCTTGATTTCATGATGCAGGAGTTGAATCGGGAAGCCAATACGCTGGGATCAAAGGCGGTGGTCAAAGAGGTTTCGGATGCCTCAATGGAATTGAAGTTGCTGATTGAGCAGATGCGTGAGCAGGTACAAAATCTGGAATAGATAATTATTCTGAAAACCGTACCTAAACAAAAAAGCCTGCGATTGAGCAGGCTTTTTTGTTTACCAGTAACGGACACGCCCGACATCGATGTGGACGAAATTGGAGCCGGGATAATAGCCGACGCCGCCGCCACGTAATGAAACTGCTGCCCTGCGCAGATTGGGAAGCGCACATTTTGGCAGCCGAATATCGATGGCTTTTCCTTGCATGTGCAGGCTTTTTTTCGCCACGCCACCGCTTCGTGAAGAAAGACTGGCATTGGTCGCAGGTGAACGATAGCCCGAAATGATATGAAAGGGCTGATTCGCATCAAGCCTGTTTTTCAGGGCATGCAGCAGATCGAACAAGCGGTGGTCAATTTGCGTAACCTGATTCGTTCTGTGGTCGCGAAGCAAGTGGTTCAGTTCGGCTAACGCATCAGGAATGTAAGTGCCGCCTTCCCAATATGTGACCTGGGAGTTTTCTCCAGTGTGGGTGTTGAAGAAGGCCAAGTTTCTTTCAGGTAAGGAAAGAATACTCTTTGCCCATGCTGGGCAGCTTGTCAGGAAAAGGCCTGCACCAGCCATTTTAATGAAGTTGCGTCGTGACTGCTTGACGTTATCTTGCGTTTGATACAGCTCGTTCGGATGAATAACCCTGCTTCCTTGCATTAAGCGTGACCCCTCGTACGACGCCTTCACAGCGTCAGGCGATACTCTTCACCTTTTTTAATCAAATTTTTATTTTTACCCTAGCCAGCGTTTATACCATTTTTCATGGCTTGCACGCTTTTTTGTATAAGCCACAGTTTACATCAAGAAAGCTTTTATTGCTGATCGGCAATGTCTGATGCGTGGTTTTTAAAGGTTTCGCTTCCTTATTCCACATTAAAGCCATGAAAAATTGTTTTAATGCCAACAACGATAGCGGTCAGTCAACATGAATAAACTTTAAAATGGTTCGAATGATGTTTCACTTATACAGAAACGAAAAGCGCTGACGTTGTAAGAACTAAGCTCCGGTCGGCTTTTCTCTTTTGCAGTTAAAAATAAGACGAGGGCATTTTTCATATTACTTGCTCGTGATCATTATGTGTTGAACTGGATATTGGTTGTTATTATGACATCACCTCGACCTGATTCGTTTCGTCTTTTAATTGTTTGATCAGGATTAATAATGTTGATTCAATCGCTCAGAATGACCCTTCGTGACTGGCGTGCGGGCGAGTTGCGTTTTCTGCTTATTGCGCTGATTGTCGCGGTGGCGGCGCTGTCTTCAGTCGGCTTTTTTGTTGACCGGATGCGCACTGGGCTAACGCAGAATGCGCATGAATTGCTGGGCGGGGATCTGGTCATTAGTGCAGACAGGCCCATTGGTGACAATTGGCGCAGGGAAGCCAAAAATCGCGGCCTAACGATGGCCGAGACCGCCGGTTTTATCAGCATGGCTTTCGTGGGTGGTGGCGAAGAATCTGCTTCAAAGTTGGTGGCGCTCAAGGCGGTGACCGAGGCTTATCCGCTACGTGGAAGGGTTCGCGTTGCTGATGATGTAAATGGCACGGGTGTGCATGTTGATACGACGCCTGCCTCTGGCGAGGCGTGGATAGACCCGGCTTTGTCGCTCAGTTTGAACTTGAGTCCTGGTGATCATCTCTCACTGGGAGATGCGCATTTTCGTGTGACGAAAATCATTGTTGTCGAACCGGACCGGGGAACAAGCTTTTTGAGCTTTGCGCCGCGCGTCATGATTTCGATGGCGAATCTGAAAAAGACAAATCTGGTTCAGCCGGGAGCACGAATTAAATACCGTCTTTTGCTGGCGGGTGATGCCAAAGCGCTCAAGGGTTTTCAGAAATGGCTGAAAGCCGAGATCAAGCATAAAAAGCCGAGAGGCGTTCGGCTGGAATCGCTGGATTCCGGGCGTCCGGCAATGAGTATGGCGCTTGAGCGTGGAGAGGGCTTTCTGTCTCTGGTAGGCTTATTGTCGGCCATGCTGGCGGCAGTGGCCATTGCCATGGCGTCGCGCCGCTTTATGTTGCGCCATATGGACGCGTGCGCGATGTTGCGCTGTCTTGGGTTGACGCAAAATCAGGTGACGCGCCTTTTTCTAATGGAATTTCTGATTGTTGGTATCGCAGCCAGCGTTCTGGGTGTGTTACTGGGCTTTTTTGCCCACTATGTGCTGATAGATGGACTGGGGCAACTAATATTCAAAGAGATTCCGGCACCAAGCCTTATGCCTGCATTGCAGGGAATGGTCGCGGGCTTGCTGTTGCTGGTTGGTTTTGCGATGCCGCCGATTATTCAAATGCGTGGCGTCTCCTTCAATCACATTGTTCGGCGCGAGCGGGTGACAATCAACCCCTTTTCCGTGTTGGCTTATGCTTTTGGTCTGGGTGTTTTTATCGCGCTCCTGCTGTGGCAGGCAGCGGATGTCACGCTGGGTTTTCTGACGGCCGCCGGTTTCGCTGGCAGTTTGCTCATTTTTTCAGTCATTAGCTGGGTGTGCATCAAAGCCCTACGTTTGCTGCACCCCATATCCGGCAAGCCGTCCTGGTATTTCGCACTGACATCCATGCAACGCAGACCGGTTGCAACCGTCGTGCAAATGGTTGCCTTGGCAATGGGTCTGATGGCGCTTTTGCTGCTGACGGTGGTGCGCGGCGATTTAATGGATGCCTGGCGAAAATCGACACCACCGGATGCGCCGAATCACTTTGTGATTAATATCCAGCCAGACCAGCAGGCACTGATAAAGAAACGCCTGGAAGACGCCGGTATTACCAACCCTGAATTGTTCCCGATGGTGCGGGGCCGCTTGGTCAAGGTGAATGGCCAGCCGGTTGGTACACAGGATTATGACGGTGATCGCGCCAGACGCCTGATACGGCGTGAGTTCAACCTGTCATATATGGATGGCCTGCCTTCGCACAATGAGATTGTGGCGGGGCGTTGGCGCACGGGCAAGGCTGCCGAGGCATCGGTTGAGCAGGACATTGCAGATACGCTACGTCTTTCCTTGGGCGACCAGCTAACTTTTGATGTGGCTGGCCAGATTGTGGCGGCGGAAGTGACCAGTTTGCGGCGCCTGGAGTGGGGCTCCATGAAAGCCAATTTCTTCGTCATCATGAATCCAGCCATCATTCGGAACATGCCACAGTCTTGGATCACAGCGATTCATTTACCTGCAAGCAAAGCCTCATTCTCTAACACCTTGGTGCACGAATTTCCGAATTTGACGGTCATTGATATCAGTAGCCTGATCTTGCAGCTTCAGCATGTGCTGGAGCAAGTGATCAAGGCAGTAGAGTTTCTGTTTCTGTTTACGCTCGGGTCGGGCTTGCTGGTGCTGTATGCGGCTCTGCTGGGTTCGCAGGACGAGCGCATTCGAGAGTCCGGCATGTTGCGCGCGCTCGGCGCAACGCGTACTCAGTTGCAGCGTGCGCAATGGGTGGAGTTGTCATTGATTGGCGGGTTGGCAGGCTCACTTGCTGCGACCGGCGCTGCAAGTGTGGGCTGGATTCTCGCCAGAAATGTGTTTGATTTTCCGTGGGCACCGGGGGGGCTTGTCTGGCTGGTCGGACTGGCTTCAGGGGTGTTATGCGCCATTGTGGGCGGGTGGTTTGGCTTGCGTAATGTGCTGAGCCATCCACCGATGCAGACTTTGCGTGAGGCGTGAGCGTGTCTTTTACGCCTTGCTTTACACGCTCTTGAAAAGCGTTTCCTTGAGCAATATTTCATCAGTGATCAAATTCTGTCTGGCTTTGCGGGATAATAGGGCGTTTCAAACCGTTTATCTCGCAAAGCGATTACCCAAATCACCATGCCCCAAAACCAGTTTCTGATTATTCTGGTAGCACACCTGATTGTGGTGGTGCTGCTCATTGTTTTGCTTCTTCGAAGTCGTACACGCAACGACACCACCTTGCATGAGCAGATTTCATCACTTTTGCAATCCACGGCACAAGCAACGCGGCAGGAACTGGGTGCCAATTTTTCTCAATTTCAGCAGGCAATGACGATGCAGATGACGAGTGTCGCGACATTGCAAAACAACCAGATTGATGCTTTTTCGCAGCAATTGGCGCGGCTGACGGAAGGTAATGCGCAACAGCAGGAGAGTTTACGGCAAGCCATGATGGGGCAGGGGCAGGCGGCACGTGGAGAGCAGGCAGACACGCTGAAAAAATTTGGTGATACGCTGCATCAGTCGCTGACGACGCTAAACGATTCGAATACGCAGCGTATGGCAGAAATACGCGCAACCCTCGAGCAGAAAATTCAGGCTTTGCAGTCCGATAATGCGGCCAGGCTGGAAGAAATGCGCAAGACCGTGGACGAAAAATTGCATGCTACGCTTGAGCAGCGTTTGGGCGAATCATTCAAGCTAGTTTCAGATCGTCTGGAGAAGGTGCATCAGGGGTTGGGTGAGATGCAGCAGCTTGCCATTGGTGTAGGAGATTTGAAACGTGTGCTGACCAATGTAAAAACGCGTGGCACATGGGGGGAGGTGCAACTGGAAATGTTACTGGAGCAGGTTTTGACTGCCGACCAGTATGCCAAGAATGTGGAAGTGGTGCCGGGCAGTGGCGAGCGAGTGGAGTTTGCCATCAGTTTGCCGGGCAAGGCAGATGATCAAATGCCGGTCTGGTTACCGGTCGATGCGAAGTTTCCTAAGGAGCAGTACGAGCGTTTGGTTGAAGCAGCCGAACATGCTGACGTAGAGGGCGTAGCGGCGGCTGGTCGTGATCTGGAGCGTGCAATTCGCCTGGAAGCGAAGACGATTGCTGATAAGTATCTGTCCCCGCCGTTAACAACAGATTTCGCCATTCTTTTTTTGCCAACAGAAGGCTTGTATGCGGAAGTGATGCGCCGCCCCGGCCTGGCCGATCAGTTGCAGCGTATGCATCGAGTGAGCATCGCCGGGCCATCGACCTTGTCGGCACTGCTCAATAGCTTGCAGATGGGCTTCCGCACGTTGGCGCTGGAAAAACGTTCGTCAGAGGTCTGGCAGGTGCTGGGGGCGGTCAAGACAGAGTTCGGTAAATTTGGTGATGTGCTGGCAACCACCAAAGCGACATTGGAGCGTGCCGCGAAAAACATTGAAAGCGCTGAAGTGAGAACACGCCAGATGTCACGCAAGTTGAAATCGGTTGAGGCATTACCTGTGGATACAGCGCAACAGCTGCTGGGTGTGGAAAGCGAGATTTCGGACGAAAATGAAGAAAATTAGTTAATTGCGTCATTAGAACCGGATTCTTGATCCTTGCGAAGATGTCATAAAAAACTGCTAAAATCCGCTCGAAATGTATGTAATCGGATGTTGGGGGGAGCATGGACTCTTTAGATTTTGAATTTGTATCATTGTCTGAAGCCAAGGCGGCAGCTGCACAGGCGGCAACTAAAATCGCTGTGAATGGTGAGGCAAAAAAATCCGAGGTCGAGCAAGACTGGGTTTCCAAGCGTCAGCAGCAAATTTCTTTTGACTTGGAGCTTCAGCCTGAAACACAGCAATGGCTGGAAGATTTGCCAGAAGAGGTTCGCCCGGTTAAGCTTCCCACGAAATTTGCGAGGGTAGCGAATAAGATTGCACGCGCCTGGCGGCGACCAGCAATTTGTGACGGTGTGTTTGAGGAACTGTTGATTGACCATCGGGGCACGCGGCAGGGTTTTCCGGAAGAGGTTGCCATGGAGATTTCTGCGCTTGCCGAATACTATAGAGCCGTTGCCTATCCCAAAAAATCAGATGTGTGGACGCTTCGTTAGAAGCTAAACCAGTCCTTCAAACAGGACGACGTCCACCATATCCCCTCCTTGGATACCAGCCTGGTCGTGGTGTAGCACGATCATGCAGTTGGCTTGTGCCATTGAGCTCAGGATACCGGAGCCCTGCGCGCCAGTAATGCTGACTTCCAATTGGCCCTCTTTGTTTCTGGACAGCAGGCCGCGTTGGTATTCAGTGCGCCCCGTTTTTTTCCGAATGGGCGATGTTGATTTGACACGTATTCTGGGTAGCGGTTCAGTATTGGCACCCATCATGTACAGCAGGGCATCGCGTGCAAAGAAATAGAACGTCACCATGACAGCAACCGGGTTGCCAGGCAGACCAAACAGCAAGGCACTTTTTCCGTTTGATTGAACGCGGCCAAACGCCATTGGGCGGCCTGGGCGCATGCCGATTTTCCAGAAGTGCATGTCGCCAAGGCGTGCCATGACTTTCTTGGTGTAATCCGCAGCACCGACCGAGACGCCCCCTGACGTAATGACCACATCAGCGTTTTCGCAGGCGTGCCGGAATGCATTTTCCAGGTCATTCGGATTGTCCGGTACGACGTCCATATCAATCAGTTCACAACCAAGACGGGTCAGCATGCCATAGAGCGTATAGCGGTTGCTGTCATAGACGCTGCCTTCGTCCAGAGACTCACCAGGTGAGCGCAGTTCATCGCCGGTGGAAAAGAAAGCGACGCGCAGTTTGCGCCTGACGGGGATTTCTGCCATGCCGAGAGAGGCAATCAACCCGAGGTGTGCGGGTCGCAAAACAGTTCCTTTTGACAGCGCCTCCTTGCCAATAGCCAGATCTTCCCCCATGAAACGGCGGTTGTCGCCCTGTTGAATCAGCTCAGACTGAAAGCGGATGCTATTTTGCGCTGAATCGTCAACCAGTTCTTGGGGAATAACCGTGTCGCAGTCAGGCGGCATGACTGCGCCTGTCATGATTTGCACACACTCGCCGAACCGGATTTTCTCGTCGTATTTCTGACCTGCCAGCACAGCGCCGACCACGCGCATGGTGACGGTTCCTGGTTGCAAATCAGCCGCGCGCAAGGCATAACCGTCCATGGCGGCATTGTCATGGGCAGGCACGTTAATCGGCGAAATGATGTCTTCAGCCAGAACACGCCCAAGAGCGTCACGCAAATTAATGATTTCAGTTTCTTTGATCGGTGTGATGAACTCACGGATGATTTGCTGCGCTTGTACAACCGGTAGCGCTTCCGGGTCATACCCGGCGAGGCAACTGATAATTTCGGATAGCGTGCGTTCTGACATGTTTATTTGGCGGGATAAAGATTATTTGTGACTATAACGTTCAAGTTCATCCAGTGTATTGATATTTCGGAATGCCGTTTCGTCCTCAAAATGAATTTTTGCCACATTGCGTGACGCATACCAACCGTCCATTTTTCGTTGGCCGCTCCGCAAATAGTTTTCAATTTCTGATAGCAGGCTCGTTTTGAGCAAACAGTATACCGGCTGAGTACGCTCATTTTCACCATCTCCGCTGGTGGCAACGGCAACGTCGGCGTATTGACTTTTCATGCCGTGCCAGAGTTTGCTGACGAAATCTTCGGGAAGAAAAGGGCCATCACATGGCGCCGTAATCAGGTAGGGCGTTTGAGTATGCCTCAATCCCGTTTGCAAGCCTGCCAGCGGACCTTCGTATCCACCAATTTCATCTGGCAGGACGGGATAACCAAATTTTCGGTACGCTTCCAGATTCTGGTTGGCACTGATCATCAGGCTGCCAACCTGGGGGGACAAGCGCTGAATGATATGAAATACCATCGGCTTTCCATTCAGGATTTGCAAGCCCTTATCTACCGAACCCATGCGTGTGCCGCGTCCGCCTGCAAGTATCAAGCCGGTAATTTTTTCTTTATCTGGCATCGTACCTCCCGGTTGTTTTTTGTCGCAGAAGGGGAGAACCGCATTTTCAGCCACCGATATAGGACATTTCAATTTTTTTCAGCGCCTGTTGGGATGCCTTCCCACGCAGTTCCGAGTAGCGATCTTCACGTTGGCCCCAAATGTGTGCGATTGCTGCGCCAATCTGTTCGTCAGAATAGTCATTACGGATCAATGCACGTAAGTCGTGGCCCTGGGTTGCAAACAGGCAAGTATAGATTTTGCCCTCTGTTGAGAGCCGTATGCGTGAGCACTCGTGGCAAAAGGCTTGCGTCACGCTGGCAATGACGCCGATCTCTCCGCTACTGTCCTGGTATATCCAGCGTTGCGCCGTTTCCCCTGAATAGTTCGGATCAACCATCTTAAGCGGCATTTCAGCATGAATCCGGCGGATGACTTCAGAAGACGGTAGCACTTCATCCAACTTCCAGTTATTGGATGTGCCAACATCCATGTACTCAATGAAACGCGGGATGAATCGTGTATCTCTGAAGTGGCGCGCCATAGGCAGGATTTGGTGATCGTTGGTGCCGCGCTTGACCACCATGTTGATTTTAATGGGGTCAAAACCGACTTTGTGTGCTACTTCAAGACCCTTCAGTACATCAGCAACCGGGAATTGCACATCATTCATGCGCTGAAATATTGGGTCATCCAGCGCATCGAGCGACACAGTGAGGCGTTTCAAGCCGGCATCGTACAAACGCTGTGCTTTTTTTGCAAGCAGCGAGCCGTTAGTCGTCAGCGTAATGTCCAGTGCTTTCCCTTCGACTGTCTTGAGGGAGCCGAGCTGTGCGACGAGTTGCTCTATGTCTTTGCGCAGTAGTGGTTCACCACCCGTCAGGCGAATTTTTTCGACACCTTGCCCGACGAAAATTCGCGCGATGCGGGTGATTTCCTCAAAGCGCAATACAGATGAGTGAGGCAGGAAAACAAAGTCCTTGCCGAACACCTGCTTGGGCATGCAGTAAATGCAGCGAAAATTGCAGCGATCGGTTACCGAAATGCGCAAATCGCGGAGTGGTCGTGCGTGCGCGTCCAGCAAAGTTCCTGTTGGTTCTTCAATCTTTTCTGGAACAAAAGGAACTTCGTTGGGGTAACTGTTACTGATGGGTATGACTTTCCGATCCATGGTTCCAAGATAGCACAATGCTGAAAAGCGTACATTTGGTTGGTGTACCAAATAGTGCCTGGTGGCTAGGCTTGTTAGTGTGTTGAATCAGTTATTTCAACGCCTGGTAATGATGAATGAGGAAGGGGTTACCCCCTCCTCATGCTAGTTACGACGGGTGTCGACTTGAATCAGCGGTTCATCAGAAACGGGGAGTGCCGGTCTTCTGGAACGACGACGCTTAATCGGCGCTTCTGGTGCAGGAGTTTGCTCTGCTAATGCGCGCACTTTCTCTGGGTCTGTTGCTGCCATGGTTAAGCCGGCCGCAGCGAGCACTTCTGAAAAATCTTCCTTTTTGGATTTTTCTGCAACAGGAACTTCTGCAACAGGAACTTCTGCAACAGGAACTTCTGCAACAGGAACTTCTGCAACAGGAACTTCTGCAACAGGAACTTCTGCAACAGGAACTTCTGCAACAGGAACTTCTGCAACAGGAACTTCTGCAACAGGAACTTCTGCAACAGGAACTTCTGCAACAGGAACTTCTGCAACAGGAACTTCTGCAACAGGAACTTCTGCAACAGGAACTTCTGCAACAGGAACTTCTGCAACAGGAACTTCTGCAACAGGTACTTCTGCAACAGGTACTTCTGCAACAGGTACTTCTGCAACAGGTACTTCTGCAACAGGAACTCCTGCAACAATTTCAGTGTTTTCCTCTTCCGTTTTCGCGGTTATGTCACGATCACGGCGATTGCGGTTTCTTCCACCACGACGACGGCGGCGGCGCGTATCAATGGCTTTTTGCTCATCCGTCTGTGGCGCCGCAGTTGACACCGGCTCTTCTGTCGCAAGTGGTATCGATTCCTTTTCGATCTTAGTTTCAGTCTGCTGCTGTGTTTTTACAAGCGCATCTTCCGTCTTTGCTAATTCTTTGCGACTTCCTTTTTTTGTGCCGTCGCGCTCAGGACGATGTGCGCGCTGAGGTTTTTGCTGCGTTGTTTCCGTCGCTTCTTCTGCTGAGGAGTGGCTGGCAGCGGCTTGTTGCGTCATCGGTGTATTGTCGCGCATGTTCCTATCTTTACCACCGCGACGTCCCCTGCTGCGCCCGCGGTTGTTCCGCTCACGCTGACCAGATTCGGTTTGAGACGGCTTTTCTGGTTCGGGCGCAGGCGCAACGACAGGTTTTGAGCGGAAAAAGCTGAACAGTTTTTCAAGCAGACCTTCTTCTGGCGCGTCTGCCTTGGCTGTCGCTGTCGGCTTTTGCACGGAAACCGGTGCAGGTTGCCCGGGAACGATCCCTTTGACGACCGCCTCCTGTTTTGGCTTGGGCGGCTCTTTCCGGCGCTTGTTGAAGTTGATGTCGGTATCTGCTTTCTCGGCAAGTGAATAACTGGCTTGGTCTTCTTCAAGGCGCGGATCTTCTTTCTTGATGCGCTCAATTTTATAATTTGGCGTTTCCAGATGCGTATTTGGAATGACGATAATTCTGGTTTTGTGTCGTTCCTCAATTTTTTGGATTTCTCCGCGTTTTTCATTGAGCAGGAAGGCGGCAACATCGACCGGCATCTGCGCATGGATCATTGCCGAGTTTTCCTTCATGGCTTCTTCTTGAATGATGCGCATGATTTGCAGTGCAGAGGATTCCGTATCGCGGATGTGGCCAGTTCCGTTGCAGCGCGGACAGATAATATTGGTGCCTTCTGACAGCGATGGGCGCAAGCGTTGGCGCGAAAGTTCCATTAGACCGAAACGGGAAATCTTGCCCATCTGGACGCGGGCTCTGTCAAAGCGCAAGGAGTCTCTCAGGCGGTTTTCAACTTCACGCTGATTCCTTGAGTTTTCCATGTCAATGAAATCAATAACAATCAGGCCACCCAAGTCGCGCAGGCGCAACTGACGAGCGACTTCTTCAGCCGCTTCTAGGTTGGTGTTGAATGCGGTGGTTTCGATATCGCTGCCACGCGTAGAGCGTGCCGAGTTGACGTCAATCGATACCAGCGCTTCGGTATGATCGATAACAATGGCGCCCCCAGAGGGTAAAGAGACATTTCGGGAATAAGCGGTTTCAATCTGATGCTCGATCTGGAAGCGCGAAAACAGAGGAACGTCGTCGGTGTAGCGTTTTACACGGTTCGCCATATCTGGCATGACATGACTCATGAATTGGAGCGCCTGCTCGTAAATTTCGTCCGTATCAACCAGGATTTCGCCAATATCTGGCTGGAAGTAGTCGCGGATTGCACGAATAACCAGTGAAGACTCATGGTAAATCAGGAAAGGCCCATCTTCAGACTTGCCAGCACTTTCAATAGCGTGCCAGAGTTTGAGCAGGTAGTTCAAATCCCATTGCAGTTCTTCAACGCTGCGGCCGATGCCGGCTGTGCGGGCAATAATCGACATCCCTTTCGGCAAATCGAGTTTATCCATCGTTTCCCGCAATTCCTGGCGCTCTTCGCCTTCAATGCGCCGGGAAACGCCACCACCACGTGGGTTGTTAGGCATAAGCACCAGATAGCGCCCTGCCAATGAGATGAACGTGGTCAGGGCTGCGCCTTTGTTGCCGCGCTCTTCCTTTTCAACCTGAACAACGATTTCCTGACTTTCGTTAATTGCATCCTTGATGCCGGCCGAGCGAACATCAACGCCTTCCTTGAAGTAAGAACGCGCAATTTCCTTGAATGGGAGAAAGCCATGGCGATCTTCGCCATAGTTTACAAAGCAAGCCTCCAGGGAGGGCTCAACACGGGTGGCGACAGCCTTGTAGATGTTCGACTTGTGGTGTTCGCGTCCCGCAGTTTCAATATCGATGTCGATCAGTCTCTGACCGTCGACGATGGCAACGCGCAATTCCTCTTGCTGCGTTGCGTTGAACAGCATTCGTTTCATTAGTTACACTCCGCGGCTCAAGAGCCGTATCTGTGTCACCGCTTTTTATTTCTAATCTTGCGGCGACATTACAGGGAATACGCGCAGGCAGAGTGTTTGGGAAAGAGGGAATCGCTGTGAATTGCCATACAACAGCCATGGCAGGCGTTGCGGTATCACGGCATGGACGGGGTAGGCGTAACTGTTGTTAGAAAGCGCGCTTGCGGTTTTCAATGTTATTTGATTTATCACATGAAGCATGGTCGCAGGCATTCGCTGATTTGTCTCAAAAATAACAGCAGTCAGAAATCTGTCACATTTTCTGACAAGCAAAACGGATGCTTGCCAGATTTATCCTTTGGTTATCCAAACACTTTTTGTCTGGCTTCTGAAAACCCCAGGTGCATCGATAAAGCACTCTGGTTGAATGTCAGACAGCGCGTACACAAAAAAATATTGCCATATTTTGCTTAGCTGAGGCTGGCAATTACTCTGCCTCCAGTTGGGCATTGATTGTACTCCACCTAACGAGAATATGATTTATACTCTCTGAGCAACTATTATATATTTTTTATGACGGTCTTAGAGGGAATTTCGAGAAGAGTTGTTTATTAGCAATTTTTTCGTAATCAAAGCAAGTGCCGCAACAAGTCAAAAACTATACCGTGTCAGAAGAGGATGCCGGTCAACGTATCGACAACTTCCTGGTACGCGTCTGCAAAGGTGTTCCAAAAAGCCATATTTACCGCATTTTGCGCTCTGGTGAAGTGCGAGTGAATAAAGGGCGGATAAAACAAACCTACCGCCTGGAAGCGGGGGATGTCGTGCGTATCCCGCCAATGCGCTTGTCGCAACAAGATAAAGAGCAGGCTCCTGCCGGCAATTTCAAAATTCTGCATGAAGATAATCACCTACTGGTAATTGACAAGCCGGCTGGTATTGCTGTGCATGGTGGGTCAGGTGTGAGTCATGGCGTAATTGAGCAATTGCGTGCGGCGCGACCCAATGCACCTTTTCTGGAACTGGTACATCGCCTGGATCGTGGTACATCCGGCATATTGCTCGTGGCAAAGAAACGCTCGGCTCTGAGGCACTTGCAAAACCAGATGCGTGCGGGAACAATCGATAAACGCTATCTGACACTGGTACAAGGCGACTGGAAAAATGCGCGTCAGCACGTAAAATTGCCTTTGCACAAATTCTCATCGCCAGAAGGCGAGAGCAAAGTGCGTGTGCAAGAGGGCGGGTTGCGCTCGCATACGATTTTTAATTTGCTTAAACGCTATGGAGATTACTCCCTGTTGGAAGCCGAGCTGAAAACGGGGCGCACGCACCAGATTCGCGTACATCTGGCCGCAAATGGGTTTGTTATCGCGGGTGATGACAAGTACGGCGATTACGCGTTGAATCACAAACTGGCGAAGGCCGAGGGTAATCACCAGCGTTTAAGGCGCATGTTTTTGCACGCGCACAAGATTACCTTTTCGCACCCTGAGTCCGATGAGCCCATTTCTATTCGCTCGCTGCTGTCCCCCGAGTGTGAACATTTTCTTGAAAGCATTGAGGACTCCTGATCCCGTGTTTTGAAAAAGTAGCGGCCTGAATAATCAACAAGGAAAGGCGCAAGCCTTTGGAATATATGGCAAGAAAACAGTTTGATTTAATCGTCTTTGACTGGGACGGTACGCTAATGGATAGTACGGCTGCAATTGTGAAGTCAATTCAGGCCGCTGCGCAGGATTTGAACTTGCCAGTGCCTGACAAGAAAGCCGCTTCTTTTGTGATTGGATTGGGTTTGCCTGAGGCCATGCAAACGGTTTTGCCCGACCTGGAGCCAGCGTACTATCCGCAAATGATTGAGCGTTATCGCCATCATTATTTACAGAAAAGCTTGGAATTGGCGCTGTTTGATGATGTAGGGGAAATGCTTGAGGATTTGTCCAGCAAAGGCTACCGTTTGGCTGTTGCTACCGGGAAAAGTCGTGCCGGATTAAATCGTGCTCTGAAAGAGACGGGGTTGACTTCCATGTTTGAAGCGACGCGTTGCGCAGACGAAACGCATTCCAAGCCACACCCGGCGATGCTGCATGAGTTGGCGGATCAGTTGGTCGAAGACATTGCACGGACTGTCATGATTGGGGATACGACGCATGATTTGCAAATGGCAAAAAATGCCGGTGCCAGTGGGGTTGCAGTCAATTACGGAGCGCACCCGGAGCAGATGTTGCTTGATATGGAGCCGCTTTATGCAGCTGAATCGGTCGCTCATTTACATAACTGGCTAAAAGAAAATGCCTGATGAAATAGAAAATATTTATATTTGTGCCTCATCGGATCTGGTGGAGCGTGGCAGAGGGGTGCGCTTTCCGTTGATGGCCTGGGGCGACGAGGCGACAGGATTTGTTATTCGCCATGAGGGCGTGTTGCGCGCTTATTTGAACCGTTGCGTTCATTTGCCGCTTGAGCTTGATACAGAAGAGGGTCGTTTTTTTGACGTGGATAAAGAGCACCTGGTCTGTGGCCGGCACGGCGCCTTGTTCATGCCAGATACCGGACGCTGCGCTTTGGGCGCTTCTGCAGGAAAAGTATTGTATGCCATCGCCGTTATGGAGCAGGAAGGGCGAGTTTACTGGCAGCCTAATGATTACTTCAGGCCGGTTGTGGCCTGATTATCCTGATAACAGGCATTATAAATTTCCCATATGAACGAAAACACCGAAAACAAACAGGAATCAAGGCAGCGCTCTGAAGGATGGGAGAGAGAGGTTTTGGAAAAAATGCTTATGGCCACGCTGAAAGAACAGCGCGCTAAGCGACGCTGGGGCATTTTTTTCAGGTTTGTATTTGCGGCGCTAGCCTTAAGTAGTATCTGGTTGGTGTTCAGCAGCGGACCTGCTGGAAAAGAGGGTGCGCCCAGTGGGCAGCATGCAGCGTTGATAAAGATCGACGGGGTGATTAGTTCGACTAAAAACAGCGCAACAAAATCTCTGTTGCCGGCTTTGAGGAAAGCTTTTAAAAATGAAGACTCAGCGGGCGTTATTCTTCAGATTAACAGTCCCGGTGGGAGCCCGGTTCAGGCGGGATTGATCAATGATGAAATTCGGCGCTTGCGCAAAAAATATCCCCAAAAACCGTTGCATGTGGTGGTGCATGAAGTTTGCGCTTCCGGTGCTTACTACATTGCAGCAGCAGCGGACAAAATTTATGTCGACAAGGCCAGCATCGTCGGGTCAATAGGGGTGTTGATCAACGGTTTTGGCTTTACCGAGGTAATGAAAAAAGTTGGTGTTGAACGTCGCTTGATGACGGCAGGGGAGAACAAAGGTTTTCTGGACCCATTCAGCCCGCAATCACCCACGCAGCGCGCGCATGTGCAAGCCATGCTGGATGAAATTCACCAGCAATTCATTAATGTCGTTCGCCAGGGGCGCGGCAAAAGGTTGAAAGAAACGCCCGGCATGTTTTCCGGACTTATGTGGACGGGTAGCAAGGCTATCGATATTGGCCTGGCAGATGATTACGGCTCTGTCGGGTCCGTGGCGCGCGATGTGCTGAATACAACCAAAGTGGTTGACTATACGGAGCGAGAAGGCTTTCCGGATCTGGTTCTGAAAAGGCTGGGCACATCCATTGGCTCTGGATTTATGCAGCTATTTTTGGAAAAGCTGGAACCGGAGGTGCGGTAGAGAAAAGGGCCTAAATGGTCGCTTTTTTATAAACAACAGCAAGGTAATTTTTGTCTTAAATTCCTTGTGCTACGTGCACTTGAAGCATTCAACTGAAAATCGCGACACTTTGAGCTGGCATTGAAATGTCACGCTCTTCGACGGTAACCCCTTCGACAGACGCCAGTGAAATACGCAGGCCAGGCTGAATCTGGTAAGGGATTGATTGTGCGATATCACTCAGATTACACGCAACAATGGCCGAACCGTGTGCCATGACCAGCCATCGCTTCTCTTCGTCAAAATGTACGCTGGTTTGTTCCAGATGGCCATCTTCTAGCATGGGTAGCGCATGTCGTAACTGAATGAGCTGCCTGTGCCAGTCAAGCAGTGTGCGATGTCGCGCCTGCACCATTTCTTGCCAATCCAGTTTTGAGCGTTGAAAGGTTTCAGGTGCTTGCGGATCAGGAATGGTGTCTTGTGGCCAGCCGAATGTCGCAAATTCCTCTTGCCTGCCGCGGCGCACGGCTTCGGCCAGGTCGGACTCCTGGTGATCGGTGAAGTAAAGAAATGGGGTTAGCGCACCCCACTCCTCGCCCTGAAAAAGCATGGGGATAAAGGGGGCCATTAAAACAAGTGTGGCGCCGATCATGAGTTTTTCTGGCGACAGAAGGTGGCTGGTGCGCTCGCCTTGAGCGCGGTTGCCAGTCTGGTCATGATTTTGCAGACAGGCAACAAATTTATGCCCGGAGAGCCCGATGGCGCTGCGGCCATGACTGCGCTTGCGATAACTTGAATACCGCCCGTCGTAAACGAAGCCTTCTGTTATCGCCTTGGCCAGGTCCGCCAGACGGCCGAAATCCTGATAGTACCCATTGTTTTCACCTGTTAGGACGGTATGCAATGCGTGGTGAAAGTCTTCATTCCATTGCGCATCCAGCCCATAGCCGCCCATTGATTGGGAATGGATGAGGCGTCGATCGTTCAGGTCGCTTTCGGCAATCAGAACCAGTGGTCGTCCAAGCTTGTTTTCCAGAATTCTTGTTTCAATTGCCAGTTGCTCCAGAAAATGGGTTGCGGACATATCGACAATGGCATGGACCGCATCAAGGCGCAGGCCGTCAAAATGGTAGTCGCGTAGCCACATGAGGGCATTGTCGATAAAGAAACGGCGGACTTCGTCACTGTGCGCGCCATCCAGATTGACGGCTTCGCCCCACGGCGTGACGTGCCGCTTGGTGAAGTAGGGGGCAAACTGGCCCAGATAATTGCCGCATGGTCCGAGATGGTTGTAAACCACGTCCAGTAGCACGGCCAGTCCGCGTTGATGACAGGCGTTTATCAGGCGCTTCAGGCCGTCAGGGCCACCGTAGGCATGGTGTGGCGCAAACAGGTTAACGCCATCATAACCCCAGCCATGATTACCTGAGAATTCAGCGACTGGCATCAGTTCGACGTGCGTAATGCCGAGTTCGACCAGATAATCCAGTCTCTCAATGGTCGCATCAAAAGTGCCTTCCTCCGTGAAGGTGCCGATATGTAGCTCATAGATAATGGCTTTTTCCAGTGCTGGGGGCTGCCAGTTTTGGTCGCACCATTCAAAAAGTGCATGATCTACCCACCGGGATGGGCCGTGTATGCCATTTGGCTGCCACGCGGAGCGCGGGTCAGGAAACGGACCGTGCCCATCAACCAGAAAAGCGTAATCAACGCCATGCGTCAGGGCAGAGTCCTTAGTGTGCCACCAGCCGAAAGCATCCTGAATCATGGGTTCAAGTTGATCTTCAATAACTAGTTCTACGCGACTTGAATTGGGGGACCAAACGCTGACTTTAGTCATTCAAGTTCTCCTCTCTTACGAAAAGGGCAACCGGGAAGCGTGAAAAACAGGAACCGATAAATGTGCCCCCGCCAGAGAGCCTGTCGCCGGTTAAAATGTTGCGCCAATTTCCTTCAGGAAGCGTAATCGTGGTGTCTTCCCAATGATCATCAAGCAGTTTAAACAGGCGGGGAACGAGGGTGATGGCAGTGTTCGCGCGCATGAAAGCGAGCACGTGATCCGATTTTGAACCTTTGGCATACAACGGTGTGTAGGCGCTTTCTGGTGCGAAGCATTCCGGCTGGTTGCGACGAAAGTGGAGTGTTTGCCTGATTGACCAGAGTTTGGGCAACCCTTCGTCCATGCATTCCATGATGTCTTCGGGTGACAGGGTAGGCAGGCTTTGCAGTAACGCTTTTCGCTTTTCAAAATCAACCAGGCGCCGGTTGTCCGGGTCAACCAGGCTCAAATCCCACAGTTCGGTGCCTTGATAGATATCCGGAATCCCGGGTGCCGTCAGCTTGATCAAGGTCTGCGACAGGCTGTTGATTCTGCCGGGATGGATCAGTGGCGCAACAAAACGCGCAACATCTGAAAGAAATTCACGATCATGCATGATAGCCGTCACGAAATCTCGAATGACGCGTTCATAGTCTTCGTTTTGCTTGGTCCAGGAAGTGTGTGCCTTGCTTTCACGAACGGCTTTTTCCATGTAGGCCGTCAAACGCTCTTCATCGATCGGCCAAGCACCGACGAGCGTTTGATAGAGCAGGTATTCAGTGTTTTTTTCCGGCCAGCCATTTTTTCGATAAGGCTCGTTGTGGGAGGCCCAGCGGTGAACGGCATCCGCCCATCGCTCTGGAATTTCGGTCAGGAGCGCCAAGCGCGTACGCACATCCTCGCTACGTTTGGTGTCGTGCGTCGAAGTACTGTTCATTGATAGGGGGTGAAGCATTTGTGCATCCAGACACGCCTGATGGAAATCTGCAATTCGAATGCCAAAACGTGTCGGGTCGCCGCCCACTTCATTGAGCGATACCAGGCGGTTATAACGGTAAAAAGTCGTGTCTTCCACGCCCTTGGCCATGGCCGGGCCAGTCAATTGCTGGAAGCGCATTGCCAGCTCGTTTGCCAGCGTGCCATTGACGCGAAGCAGCAGCAACTCCTTGAGGAACTCAAACAATTCCGGGTCAACATCGGTCTGGTTTTGCCTGGCCCCCGCTATGGCTTCCTGGATATGCGCTTCATCTTCCGGCCTGAGGGCCTCTTCACTGCGCGAGGTGTAGGAACGGTAAACCGGAAAATGCACCGCAGTTTCGCAGAGTGCCGTGAATAGTTCATGACGCGAATAGTCACGGTGTCTGCGGTATTGCTCGCAGATACGTACGAACAGCGAAGTCAGGCGATTCAGTTCGCTGCCAAGCAACTCGGTCAGAACGAGTCGTTTGTTGTTGTAAACCAGCTCCATGTAGGGCGTTTGATTTTCCGAGAAGCTTTCGTAAATCTGACTAAAGGCATCTTCAGCTTCAGGGTCAACGAATAGGCCACCAACAAGATTGAGGAAGTCGTAGCCGGTTGTGCCGTCTATGGGCCAGTTTTCCGGTAATTTTTCGTTTGGTTCGAGGATTTTCTCGGCTACGATCCAGGCATCAGGACAGGCTTGTCTCAGGTGCTTGAAATAGCTGGTCGGGTAGCGCAAGCCGTCGGGGTGATCAATGCGCAAACCTTGCGCCCAACCGCGACGAATGAGTTTGATCGGCAGGGCGTGAATGGCCTGGAAAACTTCCATTTCTTCAACGCGTAGCCCGGCCAGGTCCTTGATATCAAAAAATCGCCGATACCCCAGATCCTGGTTGGCCATGCGCCAAAGCGCAAGCCGGTAATTTTGCTGCTCGATCAGTTCATCCAGTGCATCCGGAGAGAGGTTAATGCGCGCAATTTCCTCATTGATTGCGTTTTCAATTTCAGGGGTTTCCTGACACAGCGTGGAAAGCATGCTGGCCAGAACTGCCTTGTCGCGATGCCGTCGCTCGACAAATTGTCGTGCGGTCACTGTGGGGCGAGGAATTCTGGCATGGCTTTCAGCCAGAAAGCCCAGCATTTCGGACTGACAGGTTTGCGCCACCCGATGCAGCAGACCTGACAGGCTGGATGGGTCAATCGGAAATGTGTGTTCGTGATAATTCAGCGTGAAAACGCCGCTCTGATGCCTTAGCTGAAGTTGACCATCTTCAAGAATGCGACCGTAATGATCGCCGAGTACGGGCAGCAAGATCTTGTTTGGCCAGCGCTCATCGGAGGATTCCCAGTCAACGTCAAAGTAAGTGGCATATCGGCTCGAAGGGCCATTTTCCAGCACGTCCCACCACCATGGATTTTGTCTACTGGCAATTGCCATGTGATTAGGAACAACATCGATAACATGCCCCATGTTATTGTTTATTAAGGTTTTACACATACCCTCATGCGCGCCATCCCCGCCAAGTTCTTTATTCACGCAGTCAGGGTCAATGACATCGTAACCATGCGTACTTCCCTTTTCTGCCTGCAGGTAAGGAGAGGTGTACAAGTGGCTGATGCCCAAATCAGAAAGGTACGAAATGAGATCTTTTGCTTGTTCAAAGCCAAAATCTGGCCGCAACTGAACGCGGTAAGTGGCGATAAGTTCAGGCAACATGACGTAATACCACCAGTGAGCGTGACTCGATCATGATTTCACTGCCTGCCTTGTACTGGTCGCCGTCTGTAGTCCAGCCGATATGTGTATCCAGTTCTACTGTCCAGCACGCGCCCCATTTTTTTTCGGGCAGGGTGAAGCCGAGAGGTTCGAAATGGGCGTTGAAGATGACGTAGAAGCTGTCACCGCTAACGAGCGTATCATTTGGGTCCGGTCGGCTTGGAAGGGAGGTGCCGTTGAGGAAAACGCCGAGCGACTTGGCATGTGTTACGTCCCAGTTTTCTTCTTTCATCTGCTGGCCATCAAGGGTGAACCAAGCGATGTCATTGGTGCGGCTACCGTGAATAGGGCGACCTTGAAACCAGCGTCTGCGACGAAATACCGGGTTCTTTTGTCGAAAGCGGATCAGCTTCTGGCAAAACTCGAGCATCTCATGGTCGGCATTTTCCCAGTCGTACCAGGATATCCAACTGTCCTGGCAGTAGGCATTGTTGTTTCCAAACTGTGTACGGGAAATTTCATCGCCACCAAGTAGCATGGGGACACCTTGCGAGAGGAAAAGCGTTGTTAAAAAGTTGCGCTTTTGCTGCTTTCTAACCCGAATGACATCAGAGTCTTCAGTTATACCTTCTTCACCGCAATTCCATGAGCGATTGTGGCTCTCGCCATCTCGGTTTTTTTCGCCATTGGCAAGGTTATGTTTTTCGTTATAAGAAACAAGGTCGTTTAACGTGAAGCCATCGTGCGCGGTGATGAAATTGATGCTGGCGTAAGGTAGGCGTGATGAGTTTTCGTACAGGTCGGAACTGCCCGTAAAGCGTGATGCAAACTCGCCCAGTATCTGATCTTCGCCGCGCCAGAAATCGCGCACACAATCTCGATATTTGCCGTTCCATTCCGTCCAGAGGGGCGGGAAGTTACCAACCTGATAGCCGCCTTCACCGACATCCCACGGTTCGGCAATCAACTTGACCTGACTGAGAATCGGGTCTTGCTGGATGATGTGGAAAAAGGTTGATAAACGGTCTACGTCGTGCAACTCTCTGGCGAGGGTCGATGCAAGGTCGAAACGGAAACCGTCAACATGCATCTCTACTACCCAGTAGCGCAGGGAATCCATGATCATTTGCATCACGTGGGGGTGGCGCATGTTCAGACTGTTTCCGGTGCCGGTGTAGTCCATGTAGTAGCGCTGGTCCTCTGTGACGCGGTAGTAATAAGTATTATCAATGCCTTTTAGCGATAGCATCGGCCCGAGATGGTTGCCTTCTGCAGTATGGTTGTAAACCACATCCAGAATCACTTCGATATCGGCTTGATGTAACTTTTTGACCATTTGCTTGAATTCCGAGACGATGGCGCCGGGTCGGTTGTCCGCCGCGTATTCGGCCTGTGGCGCAAAATAGCCGATAGAGTTGTACCCCCAGTAATTCCGCAATCCCTGGTCAATCAAGTGCTTGTCGTGAATGAAATAGTGAACCGGCATCAGTTCGATTGCGGTGATGCCAAGTTGTTTGAGATAGGCAATGATGGATGGATGCGACAACCCGGCATAGGTGCCGCGCAATTCTGCAGGAACATCCGGGTGAGCGATAGTCAGGCCTCGAACGTGCGTCTCGTAAATAATGGTTTTGTGCCAGGGAGTGTTTAATTTACGGTCGCCACTCCAGTCGAAATGAGGTTGATGCACGACACTGCGCGGCACATAAGGTGCGCTATCTTCTTGATTGATGACTTCGTAACCATGCTCAAAGTGGTACGGAAAGACGGCTTGATGCCAGTCAACACTTCCATCAATGGCTTTGGCGTAGGGATCAAGCAAGAGTTTTGCCGGGTTGCAACGCTGACCGTGTTCTGGATTCCAAGGGCCATGAACACGGAATCCGTAACGCTGTCCGGGCTCAACGGTCGGCAAGTAACAGTGCCAGCAATTGCCTGTAATTTCGGTTACTTGTATGCGGGTTTCTTCTTTGTCCCTGCCAAAAAGACACAGATCAACACGTTCGGCAACTTCAGAAAACAGAGAGAAGTTCGTTCCGAAACCATCATAAGTTGCACCAAGCGGATAAGGCTCCCCCGGCCATACCTTCATGTTCCACCCCCCTGAAAAAGCGTGTCTCAAGCTGATCGTTCAAGTCTCACAATGGTTAATTCTATTCTTGAGTGACACTAAAGCGCCTTTGATAAAGGTCAAAAATATGCTGATGCTGTACGCGATTCGAGCTTTGGTGTAATCCGTTACCAGCAAAACCTGTGCCGCCACTGACATGGTTACCAAATAATGTTTGTAAAGGAGGCGCCTTCTTCTGCCTGCCAAAAATATTTTTGGTTTTTTATCTTTAATATCAATCTATTTTATTAATGAGTTCAAGTAATCCGTTAATTGGTATGCGCAGATTGTATGGGCGATTCTCAAGCTCGTACCTTATTTCATACAATGCTCTTTCAATGATGAAAAAGTGGATCAACCTGTTTGAGTGGTCAAAATTGTGCGGGCATACCGTACAACGGTTCACGCCTTCACGATAACCTTCCACAAAGGCGCTTTTCACGCCACTGCGCCAGGTTTCAAGCAATTGTTGCATGGCGCGGCATGCCGCATGCGTTTCTCCATGGCCCTTGCGGTAAGACATGGCCGCCGCATAATCGAACGAGCGCAACATGCCGGCCACATCTTTGAGTGGGCTGCCTTTGGCGCGTCGCTCGGCAAAGGTGCGCCCTGGCTCGCCCTCGAAGTCAATGATAAAAAAATCGTTCCCAGAGACAAGCACCTGACTCAAATGGTAATCGCCATGGTAACGCGCTTTGGTCAGGCTCATGCCGCTTGGGTCGAGCATCGTGATCAAGGCATCAAGCTCGCCGCTTTTCTTGAGTAGCTCTTCAACATCTGCTTTTTCTTCATCGCCAAGAACTGTTTGTGTTTGTTCAAGCAATTCAAAGCTGCGCTGTTTGTCTTCACGCACGCGGTCAACCCAGAGCTTGATTTCATGATCCTCAACAGGCTCCTGACCAAAGGCACGGTTTTCTGTTGGCACTGCCAGTGCGACGTGCAATTCGCCTGTTCTTTGTCCGAGCAGGCGCATCTGATTAAAAAAGACCTCATGTTGCTTGCTGCCTTCCTCATTTTCATGGCTGATGGCGACTTGCCAGTTTTCCATCAGTCGTGAAAGGTAGTTGAATGTGAAGTCCCATGCGCTGCCCTGGTTGGCGATATAACCATGCAGTAGCGCTAGCAAGGTTGGATCGCCTTCTGTCGGTTTGAACTGAAGGGAGCCAAGTACTGGTGTGATGTGCTTGAAGCTGGTGTGCTCCGTCAGGAAGCACCCCATTTCAAGCTCTGGATTGATGCCTGTTTCCGATTTCCGGTATGTCTTGAGCATCAATTTTCCGCCAATTACAACGGAAGTATTGCTCTGCTCAAGCTGCGGGCGCATGACGCTCCATTCTTCAATGTCTTTTACCCAATCCGCGTATGCGCGCGTTGCGTGAAAATCCAGTTTGCCCTCAGGAAGAGGCACTTCGATGGATTCCCCCATTGTTGTCACAATTTCACGGCAAAAATCATTGCCTGCCAGTGCATCAATCAACAGGCCAGCATTAGCCTTGTGACGCATGCGAGAAACGATCCGTGGCAGGTGCTCTGGCGCAAGTTCTTCTTCTCCCCAGAGAATGGTGAGCGGAACCGAATAGGATTGCTGCGACCCGTCGGAAAAATTAATATCGCAAATGGAGAACAACCAGCGTCCTTGGCCTTTTTGCCAGGCACCAAGCGGGCGAAAGTGGATTTTTTCAATGGCGTTTGCCTTGCCGGCGTACCAGCGCTGCTGCGCAAAGTATTTTGGCAGGGCAGTTTTTTCAAGTCGCTTGGCGACCTCTGGCGCGATCAGCTCTTCATGTTCGTGCATGCCCGGGCGGTCGATAAAAAATCCACGCGCATGCGAGAGCACCACGATTGGGATTTCTTCAAGAAGCGGCAGGTCGGTATGCCAGGTGGGTGGCGATGCTTCAGTAGAAAGCGTGAACCAGTAAAAACCGTAGCGCGGCAGGGTAAGCAGGTAGGTTAACTCGCCAACCGGCGGGAAAGGGGTGCGGCTGGTTAACTCAATCGGTACGCGCCCCTTGTACTCGGACAGATCCAGTTCGACGGGCTGTGGCGAATAGGAAAGATTAGCGACGCACAGAATGATGTCGTTTTCGTACTCGCGCAGATAAGCGAAAATCTTGCGGTTCCCTGGTTTGAGCATGCGCAGATTGCCGCGACCAAAGGCTGCATGGGCGCGTCGAACGGCAATGATTCGACGCATCCAGTTAAGTAAGCTGGACGGGTTGCGAGCCTGAGCCTCAACGTTAACGGATTGAAAACCATATAACGGATCCATGATAGGCGGCAGGAACAGGCGCTGCGGGTCGGCGCGAGAAAAGCCGGCATTGCGATCTGGACTCCATTGCATCGGGGTTCTGACGGCGTTGCGATCACCCAGATAAATGTTGTCACCCATGCCAATTTCGTCACCGTAGTAAATGATTGGTGCGCCTGGCATGGTCATTAGCAGGTAATTCAGTAGTTTGACTTTGTCCAGATCATTTTCCAACAACGGCGCCAGTCGGCGACGAATACCGACGTTGATGCGCATTTGCGGGTCGCTTGCGTATGCCTTGTACATGTAATCCCGCTCTTTGCTGGTTACCATTTCAAGGGTCAACTCGTCATGGTTGCGCAGAAAGAGCGCCCATTGGCAGGCATCGGGAATGGCCGGGGTCTGGTTAAGGATGTCGGTGATCGGAAAACGGTCTTCTTGTGCCAGTGCCATGTACATGCGCGGCATCAGCGGAAAGTGATAGGCCATGTGGCACTCGTCACCATCGCCAAAATAAGCGCGTACGTCTTCCGGCCATTGGTTTGCTTCAGCCAGGAACATCCGGTTTTCATAATGCGTATCTACAACTGCGCGCATGCGCTTGATGACGTCGTGCGTCTCGGGCAGGTTTTCATTGTTGGTGCCTTCGCGTTCACGCAGATAGGGGATGGCATCCAGCCTGAGGCCATCCACCCCCATATCTAGCCAGAAGCGCATAGCGCGGATGATGGCTTTTTCAACTTGTGGGTTGGCGAAGTTCAGATCAGGTTGATGCGTGAAAAAGCGATGCCAGTAGTAGGCTTGTGCGACATCATCCCAAGCCCAGTTGGAATCTTCCGAGTCGGTGAAGATGATGCGGGTGCCGTCGTATTTAAGCTTGCTTTCGCTCCAGACGTAGTAATCGCGCTTAACGCTGTCCTTCGGTGCCCGGCGTGCAGCCTGAAACCAGGGGTGCTGGTCTGATGTGTGGTTGATGACCAGTTCGGTAATGATGCGCATGTCGCGCTTGTGCAGTTCTTCAATCAGTAATCGAATGTCTTCTATGGCACCATAATCAGGATGTACGCTACGGTAGTCGGAAATGTCATAGCCGTCATCACGCATCGGGGAGGGGTAAAAGGGCAGAAGCCAGATGGTGTTGACTCCCAGGTCTTCGAGGTAATCGAGCTTCTCAATCAAGCCCTTAAAATCGCCCATGCCATCGTTATTGCCGTCGTAAAAAGCCTTGACGTGCAGTTCATAGATGATGGCGTCTTTGTACCACAGAGGATCATCATTCATGGCCATGCTTTTCCCTTATTATTGGTATTTAATTCACATGCCAGCCAGCTAACTCATCAAGCCGGTTTATTAGTTCATTTTGTGCTTTTGCCAATTCCGGTTTTGCGCGTATTGCCATTGCCAGGCTGCAAGGCAGATTAAGCGCTTTGCCCTGACGTCGATCTTGCTCATATTGCTGTTTGTAATTTGCGGGTACACGCAAAGCCCAGTTTTTATCATTGATGGTACCGGGCACGTTGTAGCTTTCTTCAAGCCCGAACAAGTCAGCAAAAAATACCATGACGTTTCGTGCCTGACCTAGAAATAAATCAGACATCTTGGCATGAACCAGCTTGCGATAGTCATTTGACAGGATGCAGTTCAGTTTTTCCGGGTCTTTCGGCGACAGTTTGTGCGCCAGATAAGTAGCCTGCGCTTGCGCTTCTTTCGTACCTTGCCATTTTTTGGCAAGGTGCCAGATAGAAGGGGTGTCGTGGTTTCCTGCCATGATCCAATCCTGTTCAAGAGCATTTTCGCTGCGATATACGTCACGCGGATCGGAAAGATTGGCTTTTTGCGTGACCCTGAAGCGGCCCAGTCCATGTCGATGCAACACGCGCTCAAGCGGGTAGGGCTGGGTTGAAAGCACTTCGCAGAGGATATCGTCCTTTTTTCGACCATGTTTGGCAGCTTCTGCCACGAGCGTGTCCAGTACCACGGCGTAGCGCGCTTCCTGTTCCGCTGTCAATTGACTGACCCAGTCATCGGCATGACGCGGGCGAGACCGGTTTATTTGGGCAGGATTAATTATGGCGTACTGCTCAAGGGCAGGGTGGTCAGGCAGGTTGGGCGAAGAAAACAGGCGCGCGCCGTTCTGGACAGCATGGAAGGGGTCTGGATCATCTGCACGATAAACCCAGGGGCAGATCAGTCCATGGGGGTGGTCGATGCGCAGCCCATCAAATTCTGTCAGCATTTTGCCAAGGCGTTCGATAACGAAGTTGAGCGCAGGGCCCTGTGAGCCATCTGGAAACTGATATTGATTTGGGTCGAGTACACCATAACCCCAGGGCTGTCCGTCCGGGTTGGTTCTGCTTGGTGGCGCACCCATGAAATAGTCGTTTAGCAACAAAGCTTGTCGACTCCAGTTGTCTCGAGGAGAGAGCCCGATCTGAACGTCGCCAAATAACTTGATTCCTGCTTTTTTAGTTTCTTTCCGGTAGGTGTCGTGCTGTTTGAGTAAAATGAGTTGAGTCAGAGCATAACGTTCGATGATGTGCCAATGCCTTGATTCAAGTTGCTGTCTGCGCTGTACGCAGATTGCCCCTGTTTCAGCAGAAGGGGTGCTGAGCAGTTTATCGTATTTGCTTTCGCCAGCTTCAGGCCATTCAAGCCAGTATCGACCGTCATGTTCAATGCTGAGTGCTTCGTAAAGAGCATCGTCTCTAAGCCAGCGATTGTTTTGCAAAAATAAATGAAGTTCTTTCTCAATATCAAGCGCTAATACGTTGCCTTCAAACAATTTTACCTTGTAGTTCTGGTAAATCTCTTCGTTTGCTTTTGCGTAATTGATATATGCATGTCGATAGGCTGCATACTTCCCGTCTTGGTTCGGGTTGGTGTTAATGATGTGTTCAAGGCTCTGGTGGCTTAAACATTCACCCCATTGTGGATCGTGCGCGAGTGCGTGCAGATCAAGAGAAAGGAAGTTTCTGGAAAAGATCGTGCCGTCGTAGGGCGAAGCATTAACCAGTGAAGTTTGGCCTTGAGGCCCAAGTTGCAGGCCGTTGAATCCCAGTTCACGTGCGAATTGAGTAAATTCGATTCCAGCGCGACTGTAGGGCGTGCCGCGACCAGTATCCTGATTGGGTGAGCCGGGAAAACTGACATCGTGAATCGCAAGCATCAGTTTGTCTTTACCAAGAAGACGTAAAGCCTCTGAGATGGCAGGATCAGGATGTATGACTTCTTGAACGTGTGATTCCATATCCTCGACTTTCAATTCTGTAACTCTCAACCCTCACGTTTGATTATAGGTGGATTGACAGTCGGCCCTGCAAGAGCCTGATTTATCGTTGATGACTGTCAAGCTACGCAATTAAATAATGCGCATAATTTATATTATGTCAAATTACATACCAGCATTAAAGGCAGTATGGGCAAGGTTGTCAGTACAACGAAATCTTGGTAACCACCTTCTCTTCTGGTGATTTGGTAATTTATGAGAGATGTAGCTTTTGCTGAGGAAATGCGACTACTCTACAATTTCACCTGAGACTACGTGTCTTAGCACTGTCGCATTGCTGTGGCTGTCTTCGAGGACTTTCTGCAACTCAGTCATGGCGAATTTGTTTCACTAGGCGGCTAACGTTTGAATTCAGCGGCGCCGATAGGCGTCTTCTGGAATGATGGGTTGGGCGTAAGCATTCGAATACTCATGACTCAAAAAATTGAATGCTCTGCGAATGGGCAAGAGCTTCATCGATGAACAGTCGGAGTGCTACCGCAGCAACGTCTTTGTTCACTAAACGGTCAACAAAATAGAAGCCATCGGGTTCAATCGCATAGTTGTAAATCTCGGCCACCTGTCCGCGCGCGATGGGGCTTGGCAACTTCTTAAACAGCGCGGTCGGGTTGAAGTTTTCAGGCACGGCGAACTTAATCTTGTACTCTATTCCCATATGCGATGAATCTCTATGGTGACGCCCAACTTGTTTTATTCAGCAAAACTGCATAATAACATCGGCTTTGCTGAATAACGTGTGAAGTTAATCACCACGAAACCCGCATGGTCATTGACTTGGCGGCATAGCGCACTTATTAACAAAACCGCTAAATTAGCAGCGCCATGGTAGCCACAATCGACATAAGCGGCACATAAATTGCCGCACGCCGACGTCTGTTGCTAGATGCCCCCCTCCCGTAGATTAATTGAGATCCCTAACCCCTCTACACTTCGGGAATTCAACACACCCCAAAAATTGTTTGCCAGCATTTGTGCCTTGCTTTGCTATGCGTGCAACCATTTCTCCGCCACAACGTGGGCACGATGGGTCTAGCTGAGGCTCAACAGCAACTGGCGCTTGATGCCTCGGCTCTTTGGTTAGCTCAGTATGCTCTTTTTCGACAACTGCTTGCACTAGTGGGAGCATCTCTGCCAGTTTCTTGCCATCGATAAGCTCGATGGTAGCCTTGTCAGCAAAAGATTGTGCTTCGTTGGTAAACACCCCTGATGTGACAACAATACCGCCTGTGGCACCGTTTGCCACGATCACGCCCATCAATTCACGTACGACTTGCACAGGAACTTTCCTGCTTCTCCAGTGTTTGCATTGAGCCAGAAAAACACCGCCCTCCTTCTTGAGCCTTAAATCAACGCCGCCGTCAGCACCATTCCCCCCCAACTCTACGACCGTGTACCCTCGCAAGCGAAACAACTCGCCAACAAACAATTCAAAATCGGGCCATGACATACTACGCACGACTTCAGCGGCATCTCCTTCAACCGCATTGCGAACTAAAGATTCGCGCTTGCGTCTCCCTAGAATCGATAGGACAGAGCCAATAAGCAGTAACGACGGCACAAGGTATTGCCCTAAACCGGCAATTGCCTTGGTGAAATTCTTGACGGCAAAACTTCCTAACTGACCAGTACCAGGATTTGGTGCTGGTATCTCCATAATCGCAAATTTGTGTAATACGAAATAGACAAGCATGGCAGCTATACAGCCGAGCCACCACGGTAAAGCTGCCGCAAGTTTTATCAGGTCTTCTGCGAGTGAAGACTTCTTTTTTTTAGTCATTTTTTGGCAATTAGGAGGGGAATAATGTTAATAATTTTACATTATCGAAATTTGTTATGGAACCGAAAATACCGACCGGTCTGTCTAGAGCATCCGGTCCAAGCGGAAGTTGCTCGTTTGTAAATTTATTGTTGAGTGCTGATTAAATTTAGCTTTTTAAGCTTGGTGTATATGCCATCTGCCATTTTTCGGTATCCACTGGCGTTCGGGTGAATCGGGTCGGCGCGCAGTTCCGGTTCGGCAAGCACATCTGAAAAAACATCTGGAATCAATGGCACGCTCTCTTCCCTGGCTAGTTCTTCGTACAATTCGGCATCGGATGGTATCTTTGCAACGGCGGCCATAAACGAGAGCTCCGGTGCTGCAATCAGTATCGGCATTGCGCCGCTGGTGCGAATCTGCTGAAGGATTGAGCGAATGTCCTCCTTTACCTTTATGTGCGGCTTACGCTTGAGGAAGTCATTGCCGCCAATTTCGACTATGACTAGCGCTGGTTGATACTCCTGCAATAAATCTTGAATTCTGCTCTTTCCGTTTTCCGCCGTGTCACCGGGAATACCGGCATTGATGACTTGCCAGCCGGTTGTCTCAGCAATCAGTTCCGGCCACCCTTCCCCGCTTCCTGCGCCGGTTCCGTATGTAACGCTGTTGCCAAATGCGAGCACGACACTATCCGGCGGCAAAGGCGACAGTTTTTGCGTGCGGCTACATGCCAGCAGTGTAAGCAATGTGAAAAAAACGGCTATGTAACGGCAGAATTGCGTGATTCTTATTTTGTGCATTTTGGCTGAATGCTATATTTGAAAAATGCTATAAATACAATTCATTGCGAGACATTGTTAATGTTTTTTTACGTTAAAGATGCGTCTGGTTTGTAGCGTAAATACAGGAAATTGCCAACGCTCCACGCGATATAGAGATATACCAAATAGACAATCCACCCCTGCTCATGCAATTTGATGACGCACCATGCCGTGCCTAATATGGCTATAGCCAACCCTGCTCCCTGCGCTACCTGCTGTGGCAGTTGGTTTTTTGATCCCCAAACTCGCGGTCTGAATATCCAGTTAATCGGTGTAACAAAGGCGTTGAGCAGCAGTATTGAATAAGACAGATACGCATACCGCACATCAAAGGCGATGAACATCACGGCTGAAGCGCCAATCATGGCACCGAAATAGATCTGGCCTGTGCGCGTGGAGGCGCTGGTCGGCATATCCGTTGCCATGTAGATGGCGCCCAGAAGCACCCCTCCCAATGAAAAGCCATACTCGCCTTTTGGAAGCAACATGAATAATAGCGTGAACGATATTGTCAGCGCAGTCGGAATATGCCAGTTGATGCGGTTGCGTAACAGCAGATAGATACCGCCGATAACCAGAAAAAATACCGAATACTCGCCAATTGCGCCCCCGCCTTCAAAGAAGAGCGCGTTCAGAAAAGTGTCTGACAACACGTTCAATTCCTGAAAATTCACTTTTTCATAGTCGTACCAGATTGTGCCTGACGTCATGACCGCCGGAAAAAACACCGTCATGAATTCTCTGCCGACCAGTGCGGGGTTAAATCGGTTACGCCCCAGTCCACCTGATAGCAACTTGCCAAAAAGAACAGCCATGACGCCACCAAAAGCGGCCACATGCAGCGGTGTGAAAGGCGCAATCGTACAAGCCAGCAATGTTCCTGTAATGATTGCCGAACCGTCGGCAATAGTTTCGTTGCTGCGGGAAAAAAGCAGCGCAAACAGAAATTCGGTCACTACGGCGCTGCTGCAACACACCAGGATGACAAAAACAGGCGACCAGCCAAAGGCGACCCAGGCCATGACGCAGCAAGGCAAGAGCGCAATCAGGACATCCGCCATGATTTTGGTGACGGAATCCGACGTTCTGACAAACGGGGTGCTGATGCTGATAAGGCTGTTTTTCATTACGATCCACCTCCCTGTCGCAAGAGCACCTTGCCAGCTTTGATGGAGGCGATGAGCGGCACGTTGGCAGGGCACACCGACTCGCATGCCCCGCATTCAAAGCACACGGAGAGCTGATGTCGCTTCAGCATGGCTGCACAGCCACGTCGCCACCCTTCATCATATTTCAGTGGCATGAGGCCCATCGGACAGGCTTCGATGCATCGACCGCATTCGATGCAGTTTTCGCGCTTGACCAGCTCGAGCGGCAAGGCAAGAACGCCGGCACTCCCTTTGGTGATGGGCAAAGCCCAGTCGTGCACTTGCTGGCCCATCATGGGGCCGCCCAAAACGATGGTGTAATGCCGGGGCGAAATGTCGATCTGGTTGAGCAAAAAACCAACGGGCGTGCCAATCGGCACTTCGTAATTACCAGCTTTTTCAATGCTCTCACCGGAAATGGTAACGATACGATTTACAACCGGCAGGCGATTGATCAGTGCCTCATAGGCCGCAACAATTGTCCCGACATTGCTAACGACGAAGCCTTCGACAGAATGGTGTTTCGGCGGTGCTATTTCGCGGCCAGTCACGGCATAAACGACCTGTCGCTCACTGCCTTGCGGGTACGCTTCCGGCACCACTTGAACACGATATCCCGCATAGCGTTCCTGCTCCAGATAAGGCGCAAATACCCCCTCAAGATCGAGGTTGTCATCGCCAATCACAATCACGACTTCTTTTGCGTGCAATAGCGTATTAATGATCCTAATGCCTTCAAACAGCTTTGCCGTGCGCTCGCGCATCAGCGCATAATCCGCTGTCAGATAAGCCTCACATTCCACGCCGTTGATTATGAAGGCGTGCGCATGCTTTTCTGCCGTCAGGTATTTCATGGCCGTCGGAAACTGCGCACCGCCCTCCCCGACGACGCCCGCTTCGGAAAGCGTTTGCAAAATGGTTTCCGGTGGCGGGTCATTCGGAAAGGCTTCAGGGACATCAAGACATGCGCCCTGATAATCGTTACGCAGCACCAGCATGGGAACAATTCGTCCGCTGGGGTCAGCAAGCTCCTGCACGCCGACTACCTGCCCTGAAACCGGTGCATGAACATTCGCAGAAAGATGCCCTTCTGCTCTGGCAAGCAATCGGTATTTCAATACAGTATCCCCAGCCTGCACCAAGGGTTGCGAATGGTGGCCGTGGTAAGCAGAGAGCGGCAAGTACAGTAGCGGCGACTCCGCCAGCGCTTTGATCTGCCTTCTTTTCGTTGCTGTTTTGGTGGCGGCAAATTGCATCATGCTGTGCGCTCCCTGTAGGCCTCAAAGCCGGCTGTTTGCACAACCTGCCCCCTTTCATCCATCAGAAACCCTTCAATCGGATAGAGATCGCGAAGTTCTTCCGTTTTCTGCAGAAAACCATTCGGTGTCTCGTTGAACAGTGCTGTTGTGAGCATATCTCCCAGCATGGCGCTTTCAGTTATGATGCCGACCATCATATTTGAAGAAGGCAAGCCCGTTTTCGGGTTCAGAATATGCCCGTAGCGCTTGCCATCAATCTCAACAAAGCTGTCTCCCTGTGCCGATGTGGAGTAGGTCTGGCAAGCAATGTTCAGCATGAAAAGCGGCTCATCTTGTTCGTGCAGATCGGCACTGACCTGCCAGAAAGGATGACTGGCATTATTAACCGCCACGATGGTACTGCCGCCGGCATTGACAATCGCGTCGGTAATGCCCATCTGGTGCATCTTGTTGATTAATATATCTACGGCATAAGCCTTGATGAACGAACCGGTCACGATCTCTTGCCCCTTGGCAATTCGAACTGCGTTTTCGCGTATTTCGATTTTGCTATCATCGACCAGCGGTAACACTTGCGCCAAATCAACTTCTGACGGTATTCGACGTTGTTCATCTTTGTAAAACCCCCAAAGACGAAGCAGCGGCATGATCGTAATGGCATACCGACCGTCAAAAAATGAAGAAAGCGCTTTGGCTTGGTTGAGCATGCGAATGGTTTCGTCATCTACTGTGACAAAAGTGTCCGCATTTTGGTTGATCAGATCGAAATACGACCCCTTCTGGTAAGAGTTGTATTGCCTGTCGATGGATTCAAGAACGCTAAAGAGCGCGTCAAAGTGATCGTCCGTGCACGATGCCGGAATTTTTATCCGGATATCCGAATAAAACAGAAAGCGCGTCTGCACCTTGTATAGAAAACCATCCATCAGCGTGTCCTGATAATGTTTTTCAGAAAGAACCGCCAGCGAGGCTGACGGGGTTCGTTATGGTTTTGTTTTTTCTGGCGCCGTCTCAGCTTTATTTGACGCTGCCTCGTCAACATCAAGAGCCTTCTTTTCTTTTTCAGCCATCTCGTGCTTCCCGTCAGCGGAACCCTTCTTTTTCCAGCGTCCCTTGCTTGCATGAGCGCGTTCAGGCTTGGCCTTTTCTAATTTCGTTTCCGGTTTCTTATTTGCGGCTTTGTCGGTATTGGACGCCATGCCAGATGCTTCATTTGTTGACATTTTCTCCGCTATCTCTGGCGTTTTCATTTCCGCAGTTTCAGGTTTTGTTTGCGCATTCGCGACATTGGCCTTGAACCCCAAAACAATCGTTACCACCCCCAACAGAAACAGGCCAATTTTTTTGATTGACTTAATGGTTTGTGTCATGACACATCTCCTTGCTGACGCTCTGGAAAAGACATTGAAAAAAGTGCTTGCAAACGATGTTTTAATCATAAGGCAAAATGCTGGGCAGAGCTTTTGGTTTAAATCAGCAATTTGATCCGCTTTCACCATCCTTGAGAGCAATCTAATAAATTGCTTTGCCGGATTGTGCGAGTATGATGCCTTGCCTGACTCGAAGATAAAAAGGCGACGAATCAATTTGATCAGTCGCCTTTTTGCTGAGCTAACGTCAGGCATGCTTTATTGAGCGTGCCGCACCCTGAAATTTAAAACAGTCTCGTTGTTACGCTCATTCGTTTCTCGTACCTGCTGGGCAACGTCGGCAATAATCGTGGTGCGGTAATTTTGCGCACGATCAAGCCTTTCTACGCGACGAATCGTGTACGACTCTCCAGCGCGCAACGCAGGAATATCGAAAACTTTGCCGTATGTTTCGCCGCCGACACGGATCATCGCTTTTGATGCGGCCGCACTGCCTTCGCCAGCATTGAAAATTCTGGCGACAAACTCCGTATCCCTGTTTGTGGCCGGATTGTGCGTCATGTCGATGCGGACAACCTTCAAGTCAGCAAATTTAAGCGACTGAACTCTTTCAAGTGGTTTGCGTTCCACTGTAACGACGGCTTCTTGCTTACGCGCGCCAGTTGGCGTCATCCTTGCCGGTGCTACCGTGCCAACAGGCTTCAGGTCGCTGGTTTGTGTGCACGTTAATGCTTGTGACAGCTGGTTATTTGCTTCATTGCTCTCCTTAATCAGTGATTTATCGTCAATCGTGGCGCTGACTGTTGCCTGAGACTTAACTGTCAGATTGCTTCGATAAACTACAGCGCCATCTGACTGACTGAGCCTTCGGCTCTCATCCAACCCTCGGAATGTCGCCCCACCCCAGTTTTTGCCATTGACCTTAAGGAAGAGTCCTGTGTCTTTGAAATCCTTATGGATCCAGACCATTTCATTGACAGGGCCCGGCCCCATGTTTTTGACTGTCACATTGACTTTGCAATCGCGATCCAGGCTGATTTTGGTGATTGCCAAGTCTGGCTTGCGCGGGTCGAGTTTCTTGGTTTTGGTGTTATTACGTTCATTGCTCTCTATGACGGCATGGTTCATATCGATACTGGCGGTAATCGTTTTCGGGGAGGTTAGTTTCAACCCGGTTTCAACACGAACTCTGCCGCCGGGGAAGACCAGGACTTTCTCTGGATCGAAGAGTTTGTGCGTTGTCCCGCCCCAGTTTTTTCCATCAACTTTCATATACAGATCCACGGTCTGAACCTTGTTTCTCGGGTTGATGGTGATGACGCCCTCGCCGATATTCTGGACGTACACAACGACGTAACCGTCATCATTCAGCGTCAAGTGTGAAATGGTCAGGTCAGATCTTTTGACGGGGTGTTTGCCGATGTTTGAGACATTGCTATGGACGCCGTTCGCGATATTTTTACCGGCCTGCGCCACAACTTTTCCGCCTTCTATAGCGTTCGTTACAACAAAATCAGCAGCGATATAGCCAGGTGTGTAAGAGAGATACTCCAGCAGCTGCGCTTCCGTCTTGATGATGTTTTTTCCAATTTTCACGATTCTCGTCAAGCCGCGCTTTTCTGCTTCAACGAAATATTCACCTGATCTATAGATGCTTTTGCCTGTCCTTTTGGCGCCGTCGTAAGCGTCTTTTGCTGTATCTACAACGTCATCCACCATGTCGCCAGTGGCATTCGCAACTTTTTTGACAAAACTTTTGATTCCTGCAGATGCAGGAGCTGGCAGTAGTGCCGCACAGATTAGTGCTGGTAACACAAGCTTAAGTATTTTGTTTGTTCTTTTCACGATACTCTCCGATAAGTGTCAATTATGAAAGCAGCAATAAATACATGCGCCATGTTAACAAATGTTCATTACCAAAAACGGTAACTATTCGTAAGATTTTGTTACCTGAAAGAAGCAATTGAACAGTGAACGCAATGCTTGGTGGACTATATGGAAGATTGCCTGTATGACGAGAGTCCTTCCCCCCTCTATACCTTGCACGATTCCGTTCGTTGCCTGCTTTAACCGCTGCTTTTTCGTTAATACCCTCTGAATTTTATGTGCATCATGTTGACGTGCTGTATTTTTATACAGTATATTCAGTGCTGTATTTTTATACAGTATTTTTTGTGTTGGGTATTTTAGTGTTTTTGCGGGAAAGGAAGTTCATCATGAAAATCGAGTTATTTAGCTTGTGGGGGGAATACAGAGGGTGGCTCTCAAAGCGCCATGATGGATTTCAGGTAAGTGCGGTAATTGGTGAACACGGTATCTGGTATACCGGTGCGGACCCAAAACAGCTCGAGCGCGAGTTTTACCGTGCTTGCCGAAGAATTTTTTTTCGGCGTTTGTTGCCTTTTGTGCCGTTGCCACCATCAAGGATATCGGTTTCGCGCTAAACGGATCATTTCGCGAGACTCTTGTTGCAGGAAGCCACTTGGCGGGCAAATTCAGTTGGTAATCACGATTTATGTTTGCTGCTCCCAAGCGGTAATGCAGTAAACATAAATCACCACCCTTGATTTTTATTTCTCAAATAAGGTTGAAATTGCGCTATAACCAATTGAATATCAAGAGATTAATGTTGATGTTTGTTGCTTGTTTTTGTTCAGAAGTGCTTCATAGATGTAATTTTGCAGCATGACGACTTCTGAATCGCTGAGGCTGTCAAATTGAACGCCATGCCTAAATTTTCTGGCCTTGCTGTCGATGTTTTGCGGTGCTTCCTGCATGTTTCTGATTTTTGCCTTGCAGGTGATGAGCACCTCTTGTCTGGTTGCCTTGGTTGTTATTTTTAACGTTAAGACAATGCTCTCCCCGACTTCGCCAAGCTGACTTTCACTTTCAAGTAGTGCGCCGGAAATACTAAGATCGCAAACCTTTGCACTGATTTGCTCAGGCGATCCGGAAAATTTTGAATAAACACTAACAGGAAGGTTTACTCTAGCCCTAGGGTCATTACGCAGTCGTGTCGAATGAATTTTTTGTGGAAAGGAGAGTGCGACAAACTGGTGAAAACCCAGATAAATCTCATCCACAGTACACAAAAAATTAAAGATGGAATCGCCTGAAAAAACGACAACATCCAAGCCCTCGCCAATATGCAAAGGCACTTCAGCGCCGTTGGCGCGTGGGAATTTCACGAATATGAAGTTGTTTGTCTCAAAGCCTATCAGGTTAGTGAAAGAGATTACTTTTTTATCCTGAAGCACAGATACAAGTTGAAGCCTGTCTCCTACCTGCAGGTTCATGTCTTCAAAAACAGCAAAAACGCCAGCGTTGATGCCCACTATGCCTCCAATTTGGGTCCGGTGTGGATATATTGACGCGGCAGTCCTTCTTTATAACGCTGCCGCGACAACAATACAGGTTTAAACCGTAAGTTTAATGCTTAATAAAGCGGTTGTCGCCCTGATGTTCGCTTGCCCGCCTCCGTCCTGAAACAGATTCCTTAGCCAACTGCTGTGTTTAGCGAGGAAGCAGGAGGTGGCCGAGGCTATCAGATCGCAGCGCCCTCGAATCTGGTCAGCCAAGCCTCTAACTTTTTTGCATCCGATAGCTAAACATATTGAGGGAAAAGCCGATATAACCTAGGCAAGTGTAAAGTGTCTTTTTTAGACTGCGATCAACGTTTCGGGGCAAGGTTTCAAAAGCTTTGCCCCATTTTTTACCCAGGACGCACTGAAGAGGGTAATTGCCGAGATGATGTGCAGGGTGTACGGTGCGCGTCGCACTAAGACATATAATATGCCGAATGCAGAAGTGGATACTGAGTAGCGTAGCAAATTGCTCACCCAGCACTCAGCCATTGCCTGTTACAGGTTACAAACCGAATGAGAGCCTCGATCATAATAAAATCAGTCATATTTTTATTTCTTTCCTGCATGACTGCATGGTCGAATGCTGACGTTAGAGGCGGCCTCTTTGCATTGGGCACGAAAAACTATGCAGTCGCTCTTTCAGAGTTTCGGAGCGCCGCAAAAAATGGGGATGGTGCAGCTCAAATCTATTTGGGAGAGATGCTTTATTACGGTACTGGCGTGCCGAAAGATTACAAGCAAGCGGCGTACTGGTACCAGAGCGCTGCTGAGCAAGGTCATGCCCAAGCGCAGTTCAATCTGAGCTTGTTATACCGCCTTGGGCACGGTGTTCCGCAAGATCTTGACAAAGCGCACCAGTGGAATCGCAAGGCTGCTGAGAAAGGGCTTGCTGAAGCACAATTTAATCTTGGTACGGCCTACCACCTTGGAGAGCAAGTGCCCAAAGACTATGAGCAGGCCGCTTTTTGGTATGGTCAGTCAGCCGAGCAGGGATTTGCTGATGCACAGTATCAATTAGGAGCACTGTATGTGCTGGGACATGGTGTTGAGCAGGATCCTCTCCAGGGGTATGTTTGGGCGAGAATCGCGATTTCCCTCGGCAAGGCTGATGCCGCAAAAGTGATTGAAGCAGCTAGATATATGATGTCCACAGCTCGAATTGAGGAAGCTGAACAACTCGCCAAACAATGGCTGGAACAGCATAATTGACCTCCCTGCCGCAACAGTTTTTGTTGTCTCCTGAACTTTTGCACCCACGCTGAACCTAGAGAAATCCCATGATTATCACTTTTGGGTGTTTGTTGTCAGTGATGACGTGTTCGCATTCCTGATAACCAGTAAAATACCGCATCGTTTTAGAGTACACCACAGGAGAAATTCGGAATGAAGCTTTACCTTATTAACTCGGTCGGCGAAGAAAAAATCAAACAATTCCTGCTTGAGAATCATAGGCAACCAGAAGAGCAGACTGCCGAGCTCGCACTATCCAGGTGGGTTGGAGAAGCAATAGACATGGCAGATATCAATAACGGCTTATTAATTGTTGAAATATCTGCTGATGATTGCGTGCACGGTAATGACGTTGCGCTTGTACTGGATGAAGATTGCTTTGAGGTGGACACCATATCCGATTAAGCCCGAATGTGCCAAGCGTAATGCTGCTATTGATGCGACACGAATAAATTTGAAATATGCGCATGTCATGCAGGGATGGTGAGTTTGCCTATTGTCCTGAGAGCTGGTGCTAGGGCGACGCAAGGGGAGCAAACTTGAATACTTCAAACTTCAACTGGCCGAATCAATAATATCGGTTACCAGACACCCGTGCGCCTCCATGCACGCGGACACGCGGCATGGGAACGGGCCTTTGCCTTTTGATCTGTTGTTGAATAAAACGAATAAAAAAGACCGAATTACTCACAGGTTTCGCGCTCTATTGTCGCCAAGGCTTATGACGCCGATGTTACAATTCTGATTCTGCCCGGGTGGTGAAATTGGTAGACACACAAGACTTAAAATCTTGCGGCCTTGCGGTCGTACCGGTTCGATTCCGGTCCCGGGTACCAGAATAACACCGCATTTTGCACCAGCGCCCATTCATATCTGAATGGGCGCTGGTGTTTAAAATCTTCCATTCCAAATTCACAAAGCAAAATAATAATCATCATTTTTGCTTGCGTGTCACAGTTCCCCTCTTTTTTCATAACTCGTTGTGCCTTTAATTTAGATCAATGCGTCGCCGCATGGACATGCTGGAATAAGGCATCAGGCTTTCAGTGCGTAAGAAATCGTTATTTATCTGAGAGCGTGCCTGGCAAATGGATTCGATCAACTCAAGCCTAAACATAACTTTGAGGTGGTTCGCATGGAAAATTTGACATTCAGTGGCGGTGGCGTCTGGTTAGGCCTGATGATTATTTTTGAAGCATTGGCCATTTATGGATTGGTGCATATCGTTAGATGTCTGCTGCGTCCAGACCCCAAAAAAAACGCGCCGTTATATATGTTTGATGATTCCTTTGATGGCGGAGATCTGGTTGGTAAGTAGTCCGTTCCAGCACTCGCCACCTTAGAAACGGGAGGTTGTCATGATAAGGATTTCCGTAGAAATGCCTGCAGTTACTGCATGCTCTGTATCGGAGTGCGCATACAATACCGGATCAGCGTGCCATGCACGCGCTATTACCGTCGGCAATCAGGTGCATCCAGGGTGCGACACCTATTTCAACCTTGGTGAAGCTATAGAAAATCACACAAAAGCCACGCAACGTCAGGCTGGTGTCGGCGCATGCAAAATGTTTAATTGTCAATTCAACGAGGATTTTGAATGTATGGCAGAAGAAGTTTCGGTGGGGCTTAGTGATAACATGATTTCATGTCTAACATACCAGCACAGGTAAATAGGTGTTACAAACCTTACCTTACTAGCAAAAAACCACCGTCAAGGTGGTTTTTTCATGCGCACACTTGCAACTTGCAATTACGCTTCCAGAGCAGCCACCCCAGCTTTTGCAATTTGTGCGTCTTCATTGGATCTCACACCAGAAACGCCAACGGCACCGACGCAGTGGTCACCCACCATTATCGGCACGCCCCCTTCAAGTAAGCCGTCAATTTCTGGTGCCGTAACAACGGCAATGCGACCACCGTTGATCATATCTTCATAAATTTTGGATTCTCGACGCCCAAGCGCTGCTGTTTTAGCTTTTGATGGCGCAATGTAGGCACTAACGGGTGCCACACCATCCATGCGCTTTAACAAAAGCGGATGGCCACCATCATCAACGACCGAAATCACAACGGCCCACTGGTTTTTTACTGCCTCTGCTTCGGCCGCAGCGGCAACTTTTTGAGCGTCTTCTAGTGTTAGCACAGGTTTGGTTTGCATTGCCTCTCCATTTGTTCCAAATGTTCATTGATTGCTGTTTAGATTAACACGAAAAAAATCGCGATTATTCAAAATTTTTAAACAAAATGCGCAACTCTCACCGTGTGAAAAACCTCAAAATTTTCCAAAGAATAAGAGAATATGGTGATGATTACAACATAGCTTGCGCCACATGGCCTTCTGCCATCAATTGCTGACCAAAAAGGTGTTTTTCGAATTGCTCTGCGGAAAGTGTCTGGCTGAAGTAATGAACCTGAAAAACCAATTTGATCTTTCGTTTCCACGTGTTGCTTTAACAGCTTTGCACAACCCTTTTTTAAAAAGATTGCCTATGGCGCAGTATTTGAGCCTGCCATTGGTGATAATCTGAATGCCATCATCACAAGAAAAGCAATATGCTGACTGTCACATTTTCCAATCATCTCGAATCATTGCTTGAAATCCTCCTGGAAAGAACGGACAGCGTTTCGTCATTCCCTTTCGAGGTAGAGGAAATCGTTGTCCCTAGCGCTGCCATTCGCAGGAAGCTTGAACTCGGCATTGCCGATCGTCGAGGCATCTGTGCAAATGTAAATTTTTCTTTTCTTGGATCATGGGTGCTGGAAAAGTCACTGCCCAACGCTGACGCACACGCCTTTTCTGTTGATACGCTTACCTGGCAGATATTCAGGATTTTGAGCGACGAAGAATTTGTGTCGCAGCATGCGCGTCTTTTATCCTGGATGAGCAAGACGCAAGATCCGGTTATGCGCCTCGATCTTGCGCAGCGTATTGCGCCATTGATAGAACAATATGCGCTCTATCGACCAGAATGGCTGCATGCATGGGCGACTGACAAAAAGGCTTTTTCGACCGAAAAAGGAACCAGTGAAGACCAGGATCAGGGTTGGCAAGCAGCGCTATGGCGGCGCATCATTAATGGACAGAGAAGTACCCATCCCTGGGTGGAAATGCATGAATGGTTGAACTCACAACAATCTGCCCGCAGACAGGGAAGCGTTGCACACATCTTCTGTCCACCTGCCATTTCACCGCTATACGTTAGAGCACTACATCGACTTGCTCAGTCAGCAGATGCGCATCTTTACCTGCTTAATCCGTGCCGAGAGTTCTGGTTCGACATTGTAGACGCACGCCGGTTTAACTATCTGAAGGCGAGGAGTCAGGAGGATTACCATGAAACGGGCAACAGCCTGCTGGCTGCATGGGGCAAGCAAACGCAATCCACCCTTAAACTGCTTTTCGATGACGATGCGTTGTGCAGTCATGAAAGCAGCCACTTTTCGACCAACCGCGAAAGTGTTCAGCCCTCTTCCCTTTTGGCAGAAGTTCAGGATGCGATTCTTGAATTGCGCAACGCGGAAAGAGGCAGCATTTCTGTCTGCGAGACTGATCGCAGCCTGGAAGTTCACGTTTGCCATTCGCTGGCGCGCGAACTGGAAGTGCTTCAGGATCAGTTGCTGGCTGCCTTTGCAAGCGATAGCACACTCCTGCCTGAAGATGTGTTGGTTGTTACACCAAACCTGGAGCAGGCCGCGCCATTGATTGACGCCGTTTTCGGGACAGCAAATACTGAACGGCGAATTCCATATTCAATATCGGGGCGCAAAGGCAGTCGGGAAAATGTGGCGGCAAAGGCACTTCTGGATTTGCTTGCACTGGTTTCTTCACGTTTTTTGGCCAGTGACGTGTTCAACCTTTTGCGCCAGCCCATCATCGCCAGAAAATGCAGCCTGCAAGAGGCAGATTTGAATCTGGTTCATGACTGGATGCATGACTCTGGCATTCGCTGGAGCCTGAATGCGAACCACAAAGTTCAGCTTGGGCTGCCGGAAAGCGAGCGTTACAGCTTTCGTGACGGACTTTATCGCCTGTTTCTCGGCTATGCCCTTCCTGCAGATTTTGGCATGCCCTACTCAGGCCGTTTGCCAGCTGGCAATCCGGAGGGCTCGCCAGCCATTGCGCTTGGCTGTTTCTGGTACTTCGTACAGCAACTTGAGGCCGTGCACACTACGCTGCAAGTACCGCAAGCACCAGGAAAATGGTTGCACACATTAATGGCAATCTTGCAGCAATTCATGCTGCCAAACCATAATGAACAGGATGAGTTACGCGAAACACATCATAAAATACGTGAACTCTGTAATTTGATGCAGCAAGGCTGCGGAGCGCATCCAATTGCGCTGGCAGTCATGCAAAAAGCGCTGACTGACCATCTGGATAATACGGCTGGCGCTACGATTCCGACGGGGGTGGTCACGTTTACTTCCATGAGCAGCTTGCGCAATTTGCCTTACCGGATGATCTGTGCCATAGGCATAAATGATGGCGCTTTCCCCAGCAATCAACGCCCGGCCGAATTTGACTTGATGGCAAAGCGCTTCAAGTCTGGAGACCGACAGCGCCGCGATGATGATCGCAACCTCTTTCTGGATCTGCTGCTGGCAGCGCGCGAACGGTTTTATCTAAGCTATACCGGGCGCAGCGTGCGCGACAATGAAAAGATGCCGCCCTCCGTGCTGATTTCGGATCTGCTGGATTACATCCTTCCCACCATCGCGTCCGAAAGGCGCGAGGCAGAAAAGCGCCTGATTGTTGAGCATCCATTGCAGCCGTTCTCATTGCAGGCTTATCTGGAAAGTAACGACAATCGTGTCAGAAGCAGTCATCAGGAATATTACGAAGCGCTTCTTGCCAAACAGCAGGCCCAGAATTACGGAAATTGGGGAAATCCGGCGGATGATTTTTTTGATGAAGAGGACGAAGACGCCGTGGCAGAAAACGCGCAAGTGTTCTTCACGGAAGCCCTCCCCCCTCTGGATGGAGCATGGCGAGAAGTATCGCTTGAACAATTGATTCAGTTTTTCCGCAATCCCAGTCGATACTTGCTACAGCAAAGACTTGGCATCCGTTTTCCGGAACATCCCGAAGAGTTGCAAGATGAAGAGCCGTTTCTTCCTGAGTGGGAAGAAAGAAGCGCACTGGCGGACAGGTTATTACCGCGCCTGCTTGAGAAGGTTCCGTTTAAAGATATAGAAATCAGCGCCAAAGCGGGAAGCGAATACCCACAGGGAAAATTGGGCGAAACACTGCTAAACAAAGAGTTACAGGCCATGAATACTTTTGCAGAGGCATGGCGCGCCCTGTCTGACCAGACGGCACTTCCCACAATTAGCGGAACGCTTCAATTCGCAATTGAAGATGAATGCTGGCATCTCACCGGTTCGGTAGGTGATTTGAAATCAGATGGCCTGCATCGTTATCGTTTCGATGAAACGCGCCCGTCAGACTATCTTGCGGGATGGATCAACCACCTTTTTATGAATGTCATCGCCCCAGATGAGGTAAAAAAACAGACGGTCTGGCACTCACGAGATGGTCAGTACAAGCTAAACCCGGTTGACAATGCATATGAATATTTGCAGAACTTATTGGCACTGTTCAGGCAGGGCCTGACCGCACCACTGCCCTTCTATCCGAAATCTGCCTGGGCCTATGCCAGCAACAACCAGAACCTGCGCAAAGCTGAAGAAAAATGGCGCAACAGCAGAAATGAGGCATTCGGCGAGTCGCACAATCCAGACATCCGCCAGACTGTACGCGGAATAATCAACCCTCTGGACAGCGATTTTGAAGCTTGCGCCAAACAAGTGTTTGCGCCGCTTTTGCAGCACCTTGAGGATGACCGCCTGAAAATCGGCAAGGGGGGCGATGAATGACTGAGATTACTGATTTTGACCTCTTGAACAGCCAGTTGGAGGGCACCACGCTGCTGGAAGCTTCAGCAGGTACCGGTAAAACCTGGAATATATGCGGCCTGTATTTGCGTCTGTTGCTTGAAAAGAAATTAGAGGTTCAGCAGATTCTGGTCGTCACCTTTACCAACGCTGCCACCGCCGAGTTGCGCGACCGGATTCGGAAACGCATTGTCGAGATGCACAATCACCTGTCTGGCAATTTTGATGAACAGCCGGATGAATTCATTGAAAGCCTCACGAAAAAGTTACGCAGTAGTGACGATGACAAAGCACTTGCCAATCGTCTGGAGCTTGCTCTGCAAAGCTTTGATGAAGCAGCCATTTTTACGATTCACGGTTTTTGCCAACGCGCGCTGGCCGATGCGGCCTTTGCCGCCGGTCAGCCCTTTTCACTGGAACTCATGCCAGAGGATAGCGAATTACTGCTGGAAGCCGTGCATGACTACTGGCGCATAAATATTGCCAGTGAAAACATGAGTAGTGAACTGGCTGCTTTTCTGCTGCAAAAAAAAGACTCGCCGGAGAAGTACGCGAAGCTGCTTAAACGGCATCTTGCAAAACCGCTGGCAAAAGTTGAGTGGCCGGAAAATGATCCCAAAACGATAGACAGTGGCAGGCTTGAGGCGACCTACAACGATGCCAAAGTGTGCTGGGAAACAAACCGCAATCAAGTTGTTGAATTACTCAATATTTCCTTGCCAATTCTGAATAATGCAACTTACAAGACGCAAACCATTCAGTCCTCTGCCAGAGATTACGATGAATTATTCAAGCACGAAGCGCCCCTTGAAGGAAAAGCAAAAGACACGAAACTTCACCTGATGTGTGCATCAACGTTGAAGATTCGAACAAAAGGTCAAAATACGCCGCCTGAACATCATTTCTTTGAAGCGACAGAAAACTATTTCTCGCAGCGCGAAGCGTTTGAAAAAAATCTGGAAATCGCCCGCCTCCAACTGATCCGGCACATGCTGCAAGAAACCAGTGAGTCCCTGCCAAGGCGTAAACGTGAGAAGCGCCTGCAATCTTTCGACGATTTGCTGAACAATCTGCACACAGCCTTAAGCAACGGCGATTTTCCGTGGCTGGCAGAAACCCTGCGCCTACGCTACCCAGCAGCACTCATTGATGAGTTTCAGGATACCGATCCATTGCAGTTCGCCATCTTCAACCAGATTTACGACAACGCCAGTACAAAGTCTCTTTTCTTTGTTGGTGACCCCAAACAGGCGATCTACAGTTTCCGCAACGCCGATCTGGAAACCTACTTTCACGCACGAAAACAGACAACGGCGATATACAGCATTCGCAAAAACCAGCGCTCGACACGCGGCCTGATTGACGCCGTCAACCGGGTTTTCTCTGCCAACCCAAATGCCTTCATGCACGATGATCTGGATTTTCAGAATGCCGGGTATGGCCGAAAAGCGGATGCTGTCCTGGCAGATCATTCGGGAAACCTCGCTGACCTGCAACTATGGATGCTTCCTAAAAATGAAGAAGGCGAATATATCGAGCGGCGCACCGCCATGCAACAGGCTGCCAATGCCACGGCAGCCGAAATTTCGCGTTTGCTGGGTGCTGCCAGCAGGAGCGAAATCACTCTGGATGAGCAACCACTGCTCGCTGGAGACATTGCCGTGCTGGTGCGATCACATGCGCAGGGGCGTCGCATTCGGCAGGCACTGGCAAGACTGGAGGTCGGAAGTGTGGAACTGTCTCAGGAAAGCGTCTTCAAGTCAACTGATGCGGAAGAGGTCGAACGCATTCTGACTGCCATCTGGTTTCCTGCACGTCTTGCGACACTTCGTAGTGCATTGGCAACGGAGTTGCTTGGTTATGATGCCGCCGCCATCGTGCGCATTTCTGATGATGAAAACAAGGTGATGCAACTCACCCAGACTTTCGCCGCTTACCGCGAACTCTGGCTCAAGCACGGCATCGCTTATGTGTATCGTCACGTGCTTTCAGATCAGAAAGTAAGCCAGCGCATGTTGCCTCGAACTGATGGCGAACGACGCATGACCAACTTGTTGCACCTGGGTGAATTGCTGCAACAGGCCGCGGAGCTGCATCCCGCACCGGACGCCACACTTCGCTGGCTGCAAACACAACGCCGTGAAGACGGGGCAAATGAGGCGGCTCAGTTGCGTCTGGAGTCCGATCAGAATCTGGTAAAGATCATGACCATCCATAAATCCAAGGGTTTACAGTTTGCGGTCGTGTTTTGTCCTTTCCTGTGGGATGGCTATCGCAACAACCGGAATGATCTGGAAGGCCGTGAATATCATGACCGTGATGGTCATACGGTTATTGATTATCGACCAGAAACGAATAATGAAGATGCTACACGCGATCGAATTCGCTATGAAAGCGATGCCGAAGATTTGCGTCTGATGTATGTGGCGCTGACACGCGCTGTCTATCGCTGCTATCTGGTTGCGGGGTGTTATGCCAGACCATCATATGGAGAAAGTACCCGCAGTCTGCTGAACTGGCTTGTTGCCGGAAACGGTGCTACGCCCATGCAATGGAGAGAGACCCCGAAATATAAGAACTCAGAGGCGCGAAAACAGGCTGAAACTATCAAGGTGGAGCAAATTGAACGTGCTTGGCAACAAATGGCCGAAAGCGGCAACGGCATCCGCCTGCAAGCACTGCCTGTTGGATCTGGCAAGCCGCTCAACCTTTCCAATGCGGGAGAAGATGAGCTTTCCTACCAAAAACTGCCCAAAATGAGTTTGACGGGCTGGCGTATCAGCAGCTACAGCGGCCTGAGTCGCGGTGCCATGCATGAAAGTGCGGCAAGCGATCACGACAGCTTTGTGCTATCAGAGCCCGAAAATGAGCCCAGCTCCATACCTGATGATGACATCCTGCGCTTCCCGAAAGGAGCCAGTGCAGGCGATTGCATTCACAAGGCATTTGAGTTGTGCAATTTTTCTCAGCCACCATCATATGAAATGGCGATTGAACGCGCACTGGCAGCGCACCCGCAAACGCAGCTTGATTTAGACTTGATGAATGTTACCGAACTCAAAGCCATGCTGCGAAACATGATGGAGGATGTGCTGCATACCCGCCTGCCGAACGGAATCCGGCTATGTGACGTCATTCCGCAAAAGCGCCTGGCCGAGATGGGCTTTCATCTTTCACGCGCACACCTGAGTGACCGTGCGTTGAATCAGACGCTGCAATCGCTGGGCTATACCGTACCGCACCTGCACTTCGGCAGACTGGACGGCTATCTCAAAGGCTTTATCGATCTGATCTTCGAGCATGATGGACGTTATTACATCCTGGACTGGAAATCCAATTATCTGGGTAATGCACAGTCTGATTACGGCCCAAGAAATATCGAAGAGGCAATGAACAGCAACGGTTACCACCTTCAATACCTGTTGTATGCCGTTGCCTTGCATCGCCATCTGGCGCGGTGCCTGCCTGCGTACCAGTACGACACGCATTTTGGTGGTGTGCTATATCTTTTCGTACGTGGAGTGCGGCCAGATTGGCAGAACAGCGACGGCACCCCCTGCGGTGTCTTTTACGAAAAGCCGCGTGAAAACGCCATTCATCAATTGAATAACCTGTTTAATACCTGCGCAATGAAAGCGGCATGATGCAGACTGAAAAACCACCATTGCCAGCCCAACTCCTCGCAGAGGGTTTTGCAACCCACGCGACGCACTGGGCGCAAGAGAATCAGGCGCCAGAAAATCTACTTCCGGTCGTCCGGCGTGCAGCATACGAAGTCAGCATCGCCACCTCAGAAGGCCATGCCTGCACAACGATGACCGATCTGGCGGCATCAAGTACGGGTGCAAGTGAAGAAGACCTGCGAAGACAACTGCTGGACTCTGGTATTGTCGGCACGCCTGAAACGCCCGGTGTGATGCCGTTGATTCTGGACAGAGACGGCCGAATTTACCTGCATCGATACTTCGACTACGAGCAACGCCTTGCCAAACGGCTGCTTGCCTGCCAAACAGAGGCAGCACCACCGAGTGAATCTTTGCGCAAACAGCTTGAACGGCTATTTCCGGCCAATAGCCAATTGCCAGACTGGCAAAAACTGGCTGTTGCGCTCGCATTACACCAAAGACTGACAATCATCAGCGGTGGGCCCGGAACCGGTAAAACCACCAGCGTCGTTAATCTGCTCGCCTGCCTGCTGGCGCAAAATCCAGATTGTCGCATTGCCCTGGCAGCACCAACCGGAAAAGCGGCTGCGCGAATGCAGGAGGCAATACGTCAACGCGCAAACGAGTTGCCTGCGAAATTACAAGCACTTCTCCCAAAAGAATCGTTTACCGTTCACCGACTTTTGGGTGTCAGTTCACGTTCCGGCAATTACCGCCACCATAAGGGCAATCTTCTCCCGATTGATGTGCTGGTTGTCGATGAAGCCTCCATGCTTGATCTGGCGCTGGCCACACAATTGCTTGAAGCCGTGCCACAACAAGCACGTGTCATTTTGCTGGGTGACAAAGACCAGTTATCCGCTGTTGAAGCGGGTGCCGTCTTTTCTGAAATCAGTGCCGACCCTACCCTTTCCAATGCATGCAAAAATGCCTTGTCTGATTTGTCAGGCATTCCGGTAGCACAAATGACACCGCCCGCTTCCAGAAAAAAATTACCTCTGCAGGACAAGGTGATCTGGCTGACAGAAAGCTACCGCTTCTCCACCAAATCTGCGATTGGCACGCTGGCATCAGCCATCAGTCAAGGGGATGCAGAGCGTACTCTAGCCTGCCTGCAATCGCCCGATGATGCTTCGATCACCTGGTTTGATGACGACAGTCGAACGATGCCGGAATCAATCTGGCAGCATATACGTGGTGCTTACGACAAATACCTTCAGTTACTTCTGTCAGATCATGAAGATAAAGCAGCAATTTTCGGGGCCTTCGATCAATTTCGTGTTTTATGCGCACTGCGGGAAGGGCCACGTGGCTCCGATGCGATTAACCAGCAATTGAATGGACATTTCCGGCAGGCACTTCTGCGTGAAAATCCGCAATCAGAATGGTATCCGGGTCGTCCGGTTATCGTGTCAAAGAATGATTACCTGCTCCAGCTTTTTAATGGCGATATCGGAATCGCACTACGAGATGAGCAGAATGAACTAATGGTTTATTTCCCTGACAGTGAAAACGGTTTTCGCCCGATTGCACCGTTACGCCTGCCCGAACATGAAACCGCATTCGCAATGACGGTACATAAATCGCAAGGTTCGGAATTTCATGATGTGTTGGTGCTCTTGCCTGCGCAACAACACCGCGTGACAAGCCGTGAACTTCTTTACACCGGGATTACGCGTGCGCGCCATCGGTTGTCCGTCGCCGGCAGTGAAGGTGTTATCAGCGCAGCTGTCCGCTCACCCAGCCAACGACATTCTGGTTTGGTTTGCCGAATGGAAGAAGCCATGAAGCCGGCAAAAACGCTCATATAACCCCCAGAGAAATACGCTATTCACATCATGTCGTAAGAAGTAAACTTTACGCACAACTAATCTTTTAGGAGTAATCAGCGTGAAAATTCTGATCATCTTCAACCGTGAACCCTATGATGGCAGCGACGTTACCTGGAACGGGTTGCGCCTTGCCGGCCAGTTAGCCAAAAATAATCATGAAGTCAGGATATTCCTGATGAATGACAGCGTTGATTTGGCGCGTGAGGTGTGCAAACCGCCGCCTGGGTACGATCAGGATCTATCGGCGATACTCAAGGAACTGATTGCACAAGGTGTTTCTGTGCAGGTATGCGGCACCTGCATGGCGCGTTGCGGAATTTACAAGAACGAACCTTATTTTGAGGGTGCTGAAAAATCAACAATGCAGTTCCTGGCGGAGTGGGTTATAGACAGTGACAAGGTCATTTCTTTTTAACCCATGAAAGAAAAAGCCAGTCAGAAATGACTGGCTTAAACGGTGATTTACTTCTTGTCCTGAAAAATGGTACGAGAGGAGAGACTCGAACTCTCAAACCATCTCTGGCGCCAGGACCTAAACCTGGTGCGTCTACCAATTCCGCCACTCTCGCATTTGTTCAAGGATGTGAATTTTACTGCAATTTCAGGACTGGCGCATTCTTAAACACGTAATATGTAGTCATTTTATGATGCATTGAGTAACCAGGTCATGTTTTGCCTATATTCACCTCGATGCATCTTCTTCGATGTATTCAAATTCAGCACCATGCTGCCGCATCCATTGAATCACACGCTCAAAAGCTGAGATAACCTCCTTCGGGTTACCCTTTACGCCAAATTCGATATAACCACGATCGGTTTCCGTACGAATCCTTGGCAGGCTATACGTTTTGACCCCCGAATGCGCCGCCTCTATTTCCTCCATCAGCGACGTCATTAAGGCTTCCATCACATTGAAAACCAGAATCGCCCTTTCTGCATATAGCTCCTGATGAAAAAGATCGGCGTGATAGGTATCAAGCGCCCACGCAATCATTGGCCACGCCATTTCGGGAAAACCTGGCACGAAGTAATGCGTTCCTACAGAAAAGCCAGGAATGTTATTGAAACTATTCGGGATGATTTCAGCGCCGACTGGAAACTCGCCCATCTTCAGGCGGTTCTGATTTTCGGGGGCATCCATATCAACGACATGTTGCCTTTCTGCGGCGATCTGTTCGATTCGCATTTTGATGGCTTTACGCGCAAGCGGATGCAGTTCCAGCGGCACCCCCAGCGCCTTGGCAGCGCACAGACGCGTGTGATCGTCGGGCGTTGCGCCAATGCCGCCGCAAGAAAAAACAATGTCGCCACTTGACATGGTTTCACGCAACTTTGGGATAATTTGTTCAGGATCATCGCCAAGATAGTGGGCCCAGCCTAATTGCAATCCGCGTGCTTTAAGAATATCAATCACTCTCGGAAGGTGGAGGTCGGCGCGCTTTCCCGAAAGAATTTCGTCGCCTATGATAAGCAGTCCAATTGCCATATTTGACCCGTTTGGCGGCATTTGCGCCAGAAATCACACGAAGCGCACAGTGTAAATCAGCTTCTGATCGTTTACACTACTGCCACTGAAAACCAACCAACTGATGTAAAGGAAAAAAATGTCCGAAACCGTAACGGCCTCCGGCCTGAAATACGAAGACCTGATTGTCGGCACTGGTGATGAAGCAAAAAAAGGCGCTAGCGTCAGTGTGCATTACACAGGCTGGCTGCAAAACCAGGATGGTAGCGCTGGAAACAAATTTGACTCCAGCAAGGATCGTGGTGACCCACTGGTTTTTCCGCTCGGTGCCGGTTACGTTATCAAGGGCTGGGATGAAGGCGTTCAGGGTATGAAAGTTGGTGGCGTTCGCAAACTGACTATCCCCTCCTCGTTGGGTTATGGCGCGCATGGCGCAGGTGGCGTGATCCCACCGCATGCAACCCTGATTTTCGAAGTTGAATTAATGGCTGTCTAAAAGACAAGCCAGCAATACCATTCAGGATGCGGCAAATTAGCATGATGTTTCTGCCGCATGCCTCCGCGTAATGCGTTATAGGCCATGTGCTTACGCCGCTATTTGGTGGAACCGTGTAATTGCCTTAAAATACACTGCTTTGCATTTGAGTGCACACCCTTAAAAAGGGTTTGCGTGCTTTTAACTGATTAAATAATTGCTATGCCTCACGTTGTTACAGACGCCTGTATTCGTTGCAAATATACGGACTGTGTAGATGTATGTCCGGTTGACTGCTTTCACGAAGGGCCAAATTGCGTTTTCATTAACCCTGATGAATGTATTGACTGTGCTGTCTGCGTCCCGGAATGCCCTGTAGAGGCAATTTATGCGGAAGAAGATGTACCGGAAGACATGCTTCAGTTTATTCAATTGAATGCAGAAATGGCGAAAACCCTGCCACTTATTACACGTTCAAAAGCGCCCCTTCCAGACGCTGATGACTGGAAAGACGTTAAGGACAAGCTTAAGCACCTTGAGCGTTAATGCTCTTGAAAATTGTGCAACGAACTTAAGATCGTTTGCCGTTGTGGCAACCTGATTTTTAGGCGCCAAAATTTGCTGTTCAATTGCAAAGGCAGCCAAACTGATCGAGTTGTCAGATTTATTCGCATCAACAGGATTAACCCTTTATGAACACTGAAGCAAATCAACAGCCAATCGAAGCTGACGCCGTCATTGTTGGCGCAGGTCCAGTCGGGCTTTTTCAGGTATTTGAGCTTGGCTTGCTAGAAATTAAAGCTCATGTAGTGGACTCCCTGCCTATCGTTGGCGGGCAATGCATTGAGCTTTACCCCGACAAGCCAATATACGATATTCCTGCCGTTCCGGTCTGTACCGGCAAGGAATTGACCGACAACCTGATGAAGCAAATCGAGCCATTCGAGCCGACTTTCCACCTTGGTCAGGAAGTCGTCAAACTTGAGCGCCGTCAGGACGGACGCTTTGATGTCGAGACGTCAATCGGCACTCAATTCATTACCAAAACCGTATTCATTGCCGCTGGTGTCGGTTCCTTCCAGTCCCGCACTATCAAGCTGGATGGCATTGAGGCGTATGAGGACAAACAACTGTTTTACCGTGTCCGTGACCCCTCCTTTTTCGAAGGCAAGAATCTGGTGATTTGCGGTGGCGGTGACTCAGCGCTTGACTGGACACTAGATCTGGTCGGCAAAGCCGAATCCGTCATTCTGCTGCATCGCCGCGAAGAATTCCGCGCAGCGCCAGCTTCCGTCGCCAAAATGCAGCAGCTTTGCGACGAATACGAAATGCAACTCGTTATCGGTCAGTTAACCGGCTACGAGGAAAGAGACGGCAAGCTCAAGGAGGTCAAAGTAACCGGCCAGGACGGCGTCACGCGCCGCCTGCCACTTGATCACTTGTTGGTATTCTATGGACTGACACCAAAACTGGGACCAATTGCCGACTGGGGTCTGGAAATCGAGCGCCGTCAAATTGTTGTCGATACCGAAAAATTTGAGACCAACATTCCTGGCGTATTTGCTGTCGGCGACATCAACACCTATCCAGGCAAGAAGAAACTGATTCTGTCCGGTTTCCATGAAACGGCACTGGCTGCCTTTGCGGCCGCACCATATATTTTCCCGGAAAAGAGAATCCATCTGCAGTACACGACCACGTCGCCGAAACTGCACAAGGTGTTGGGCGTTGAAACGCCAACGTTCGACTGATAATCGTCATTCTTGTTTCAAAAGTGCCGTTTCTCGCAAGGGAGACGGCATTTTTAATTGTGGGGCTAACGCGTTGTCAGGATAATGAGTGTTTTGATAAGTGAAACCAAGGTGAACAACATCAAGACGCTCGCCGACCAGATCGAAGACTTGCTGCCGCAAACGCAGTGCACCAAATGCGGTTATGCGTCCTGCCGCGCCTATGCAGAAGCGATTGCCAGTGGTGCTGCCGAAATCAACCAGTGCCCGCCCGGAGGTGTCGATGGCATTGCACGGCTGGCGAAACTGCTCAACAAGCCCGTCATTTCACTAAACCCGGAAAACGGTACCGAACGCCCGCGCTCGGTTGCCGTGATTGATGAATCGTTTTGCATCGGATGCACGCTTTGCATGCAAGCCTGTCCAGTGGATGCGATTGTTGGCGCAGCACGGAAAATGCACACTGTTGTGCCGGAAATGTGTACAGGTTGCGATCTGTGTGTAGCACCCTGCCCGGTCGATTGTATTGCGATGGTCAATGTCACCGGAAACCAAACAGGCTGGCATGCATGGTCGCAAGAACGGGCAGATGCCGCACGTAAAAGGCATGATTTGCGCATTTCCCGTTTGCAACGCGAGCAGGACGAACGTGAAGCAATGCTGGCTGATCGTGCAGCCAATATGCGTGAAGCATCAAAAAATGCCGCTCCGGCTGACCAGGATCGAAAAAAAGCCCTGATTCAAGCCGCCATGGAACGCGCACGAAAAAAGGCGAAAAGCTCATAATGAAACCTGCCGACATTCAGGAGCTCTTTCGGCGCTTTCGCAAAGCCAACCCGAACCCGAAAACGGAACTGGAATACAGCACACCGTTTGAGTTGCTTGTTGCCGTCATCCTGTCTGCGCAAGCGACGGATGTATCCGTCAACAAGGCAACGCGAAACCTCTACCCGGTTGCAAATACGCCCGAGACTATCCAGGCACTCGGCGTGGACGGTTTGATACCTTACATTCGAACCATCGGCCTGTACCGCAACAAGGCAAAAAGCGTGGTTGAAATGGCACGCGTCCTGCTGAAGGAGCATGACGGCCAGGTGCCGGACACGCGTCAGGCCCTGGAAGCCCTGCCTGGCGTCGGTCGCAAAACAGCCAATGTGGTACTCAATACCGCTTTCGGCCAACCGACCATTGCGGTCGACACACACATTTTTCGCGTTTCAAACCGGCTCGACCTCGCCCCCGGAAAGAATGTCAACGAGGTGGAACGAAAATTGATTGACGTCATCCCGGATGAATTCAAGCTCGATGCCCATCATTGGTTGATCCTTCATGGGCGCTATACTTGCACGGCGCGCAAACCGCAATGCTGGAACTGTATGGTGATGGACCTGTGTCCTTTTCCAGATAAAACACCGCCACCTGAGAGCAAATGATGTTCAATCCGTCTCAACAGGATGTCCGCACCTTTTTTTGTGAAGTCTGGCGCAAGCATGATGAAGGTGACGTTTTGACGCCACTAGAAGCCATTGCTGCTGGCTGGATTGCACGTCATCCCGAATACCTTACCCTACTCGCCGACAGGGAGCGTGCGCTGCGTGCCGATTACTCCGTTGAGCGCGGCGAAACCAACCCCTTCCTGCATCTTTCAATGCACCTGTCGATCAGTGAACAAGTTTCTATCGACCAACCGTCAGGCGTGCGCGCCGCTTATCAGGCGCTTATCCGAAAACTGGACTCAGAGCATGACGCACAGCACGCGATGATGGAGTGCCTAGGTGAAATGCTGTGGATCGCGCAGCGCAATGGCACACCGCCTGATGGGGAAATTTATCTACAACATCTGAAGGCGAAGACTGCCAAATAGCGCTTTTGTATCCATATTCAAGCAACCCTTCTCTTTTCACCGTGCTGCCAGCAAACCTCGCCAAAAAATAAATTTGCACAAAAATAGTGCGTTATTAGTGTATACAACTGGAACATTTCTTGCCTCTAACGAATATAGAAACTACTATGAATTGCCTGTTTCAAATAACACATAAACTGGATCGAATGAGTTTTTAGAATGGCGTCACTAGTGATTGATCAAATTAGAAAGGATGCAAAGGTAGCATCGAATCACATGCTTGCCAGTACGGAAGAGTTGCGCACTGAAAACGCTTATCTAAAGAAAATGCTGGCTGAGAAGGACGCACAAGTCGATGCGTTGACGCGTAAAATCACCGAGGGCGAACGGATACAGGAAAAACTTGAATATCAGCTCCAGTCTCTTTTAACGCAACTGGAAACCTCACCGGATGGCATTCTGATTGAAGATGAGAATGTCAAAATTTTTTCCTATAACTAGCATTTCATTGATTTGTGGCGTTTCCCAAAAGAACTGGTGGATGAAGCAATGCGTGCTTCGGACAGTGAAATCCTGCTGAATTTCGCTGTCACCCAAGCTGACAATCCTGAAGATTTTCTGAAACGCGTCATGTGGATTGACGCGAACAAGGAAGTGCGAAGTCATGATGAATTCAGACTAAAGGATGGCCGCTTTATCGATCAATTCTCTGCACCGGTTTTCTCAAACGGAAAATACAGTGGGCGCGTCTGGTATTTCCGCGACATCACCGAACGCAAGCAACACGAAGATGAACTCCATCATGTTGCCAACCACGACATGGTGACGGGATTACCCAACCGGCGCCTTCTCTCAGATCGCCTCGAACAAGCGATTGCCCGCACCCAGCGTAGCGGAAAAATGCTGGCTGTCTGCTACCTTGACCTTGATAATTTCAAGCCGATCAATGACGAACACGGTCATGACATTGGCGACCAACTGCTTATAAATATCACACAGCACATCAAAAGCGTATTACGTGCAGACGATACCCTCGCGCGCCTTGGCGGTGATGAATTTGTCCTGCTTTTTAATGAAATCGAATGTATTGACGATGTTTACACTATTCTTGATCGTTTGCTGGAATCAGTATGTGCTCAAGTGCGGGTCAAAAACCTGTCTTTCAAACTCTCGGCTAGCATCGGGGTTGCCCTTTATCCGGAGGACAATGTTGATCCCGACACACTGCTTCGACATGCTGACCACGCCATGTATATCGCCAAAGCAGACGGCAAGAACCGCTACCACGTGTTTGACTCCAGTTACGAAAAGCAGATGCAAAAGCGCCTCGATAATATTGCTCAATTGCGAGCGGCGCTTGAAAATAGAGAGTTTGTATTGCATTACCAGCCGAAAGTAAATCTCCTTGATGGCAGTGTGATTGGTGCCGAGGCATTGATTCGCTGGCAGCATCCTGAACGCGGATTGCTTTCGCCGGCAGCATTCATTCCTCATTTAGAGGGAAGCGACATTGAAGTCCCTGTTGGCGAGTGGGTAATTGATTCGGCGTTAAAACAGATTGATGCATGGAAAAAAAATGGGCTGACTGTTCCTGTTAGCGTCAACATTAGTGCCAAACATTTGCTCAGTGTCGACTTTGCCGATCGCCTGCGTTTGACACTGGAACAATATCCCAATATCTCTCCCTCCCACCTGGAACTGGAAATTGTTGAGACTGCGGCCTTTTCCGACATGTCGCAAGCCTTTGACACCCTGACCCGCTGCCGTGAGCTGGGCGTAAAAGTTGCGCTTGATGATTTTGGTACGGGCTACTCTTCGCTGACCTATTTGCGTCAGTTGCCAGTGAACACCCTTAAGATAGACCAGAGTTTTGTGCGAGATATGCTGACTGACCCATCCGACCGCAGTATTGTTGTGAGCGTCGTGCAACTGGCAAAGGCATTTAGCCGTGCCGTCATCGCCGAAGGCGTTGAAACGCTGGAGCAAGGGGCTATGCTCATGCAGCTTGGTTGTCAGGTGATGCAAGGTTATGGCTTTGCGCGTCCGATGTCGGCGGAACAAATCCTGCCTTGGGTAGCGCAGTGGTATGAAGAAACAGTCTGGCAAAAAATTGATGACGCCTTCAGCCTCAAAAACCTTTGATCACTTGCCTATGCTTATGGATTTTGTTTTAATCAGAGCCATGGAACATGAAAAGCAAGTGGCAAATCCACCATTCACGCTATACTTTTCCGGCAACTGTAAACATCTGGCTTGCGCCAGCATTTAAGCCAATAACCAACAAGAAAGGTTCTTTCATGAAAAAATACATCAAGCCAATTGTCCTTAAACGTGAAAACCTCGCATCGGTTGCTGCGGATTCAGCTCTTTCTGGTGATCCAGCATAATTTAAGGAAATATGTACGTTGTCCATTCGCTAATGGACAGCATTCATAAAAAACGGCGCGATCAACGCGCCGTTTTTAATTCATGACAACTTATCATGCAGGCACATATTGCTTGTAGGTTGGATCCCACATCTTGTCTTTCACCAGTTGCTCGATTTCAGCATCGGTCAGTGGTGCGGTCAAGCCTTCATCGCGTGCCTGCTTGCCCAGCGCGATCGCCAGCTTGATTGACACTTCACGCATATCGGCAATCGCTGGCAGCAGACCGGTACCCTTGCCGGTCAGCGCAGGTGACATTTCGGCCAGCGCCTGTGCGGTTGCGATAAACATCCCATCAGTCACGCGCTTGGCCTTGACGGCGATCGCGCCCAGCCCCATGCCAGGAAACACGTAGGAGTTATTGACTTGCGTGATGTAGTGCGTTTCGCCCATATATTCGATTGGAGCGAACGGACTACCAGTGCCAACCAGTGCCTTGCCGTCCGTCCATTTAATAATATCTTCTGGATAAGCTTCAACTTTCTCGGTTGGATTGGACAACGGGAACACAATGGGGCGCGCGACCTTGCTGGCCATGTCACGAATAATCGCTTCTGAAAACGCGCCCGCTTGTGCAGAAACGCCCACCATCACGGTTGGCGCCACATTACGCACCGTATCGGCCAGCGTGATATTTCCGCCTGGATTGTCGAGCTGCCAATCGGCCAACTCTGTATTGTTGCGGCGAAACACTGCCTGGAAGTCCTCCAGATCCGGCGTATCCTCCTTGAGCAAGCCGTTGATGTCGATGATGTAAAAACGCTTCAATGCTTCTTCACGCGTCAACCCCTCTGCCACCATGGCAGATGCCATCAACTCGGCAATGCCGCACCCAGCCTGGCCTCCACCTTGCAGTACGACGCGTTGATCCTTCAGCGACACGCCAGTCTGTTTGATTGCTGCCAGCAACGTGGAAATCGCCACCACAGCAGTGCCCTGGATGTCGTCATTAAAACTGCACAAACGGTCACGGTACTTCTCCAGCAGGCGGTTTGCATTCGTCTTGCCAAAATCTTCCCACTGCAGCATGATCTCCGGCCAGCGCTTCATGACGGCCTGAATGAAAGCCTCGATAAAATCATCGTATTCCTGACCGCGTACGCGCTCATGCCGCACACCGATATACATCGGGTCCGCCAGATGTTCCTGATTGTTCGTACCAACATCGAGCGTGATCGGCAAACTATTGGCCGGATTGATGCCGCCACATCCGGCATAGATGGAAAGCTTGCCGATTGGAATGCCCATCCCCCCAGCGCCCTGATCGCCCAAGCCAAGAATGCGCTCACCATCGGTGACGACGATGCAATCAATGTTATCAAAGCGCGGGTTGGCAAGAATCTTGTCCAGATTATCTTTTTGAGACAGCGTCAGAAACAGGCCGCGGGGACGGTTGAACAAATGACTAAACTGCTGGCAAGCGGCGCCAACGGTAGGCGTATAGATCAGTGGCAGAATTTCTTCCAGATACTTGCCTATCAGTGCGTAGTACAGCGTTTCATTCGTATCTTGCAGGGTTCGCAGGTAAATATGACGATCCAGGTTGGTAGCACCGGCACGTACGCGCTCTATCGCGCGCTCCACCTGCTCTTCAAGCGTTTCAACATGATCTGGCAACAAGCCGTGCAAACCAAATGCATCGCGCTCTTCAAGCGTGAAAGCAGTGCCTTTGTTTAGCAATGGATTTTCCAGCAATTGCTGGCCATGAAGAGAAAGTGAAATTTTGCCTTTGTCGGCAGCAGATGTCGTCATGGTGAAACCTCGTCAAAAAAATCAAAAGAACGATTGTGACATTTTGTGATGTATTACAGCAAGGCAGGCAGCCTGGTTTCCACACATTTTATGTTTCCAGAATCATTGTTTGCCGATTCTTCAGCGGAACAGCATGAGCATGGCAGCCGTAAAGAGAACTAACGAAAATATGGCACGCAGTTTTTTTTCCGGGAGCTTGTGCGCCATTTGTACGCCGTACGCGACAGTCAGGACACTCCCTGCAGCCAAAGGGATGGCGATGGGCCAGTAGACCAAACCAAGCCAGGCGTAAGTGCTCAGCGCAACAATGCCGCTTGGTACCAGCATGGCCAGCACCAGTCCTTGCGCACTCGTCTGAGTCATCAAGAAAAGGCCTGTCAGGATGGGCACAACAACAACACCCCCACCGATGCTGAAAAAGCCCATGCAGGCACCACCGACACCACCGGCAAGTGGCAGCATCCAAAAGGGCGCCGCTTTTTTCAGGGATTTCACTTCCCGTGTTGACAGGCTACGCCATAGCATATGGCCTGCCAGCAACATCATGTAGACCGCAACAAATTTGCGCAATAGCACGGTGGGTGCCTGCGCAGCAAGTAAAGCGGCGAAATAACTCGCGACCACGGAACCAGCAGCAAGCAGACCGACCATGCCAAACGTGATCGGGTTTTTTTGCCGGTAACGCAAAAAGCCGATGATCATGTTGGGGGTCATCATCATGAGTGCAGTGCCTTGTGCAAGCTGTTGATCCAGGCCGTAAAACAAAACCAGAATTGGTACCGCCAGCAAGCCACCACCGATACCAAGCAAACCGCTTATAAAGCCAATCGCCCCCCCAAGAGTCAGACTGATAGCTATCTGGGGTAATGACCAATCCATTATGATTTACACTGCAAATCAGTCTCGTATGTACCTAAAAAACACCTATCCGCGACGCCGGCCAGAGGGGTTTCTATTGCCGGAACGTTGCTGGCCGCCTCCTAGGTTTCCGCCAGCACCACCACTCCTGGGACCAGAGCGGCGCGACGGCGTTCCAGCGTAGCCAAAGGAGGTTTGCAGTGGGTCAGGCTGACGTGCAGAAGATTGCGGCTTATTTCCCCTGGCATTGCCACCACCTGTCTTGTCAGCTTCCTTGCCCAAGCCGCTGGCTTTCATCAGATCGCGCACGGCATTTTCTTCGAGCTCCTCCCAGCGACCACGTCGCAAATTTTTGGGCAAGAAAAGCGATCCATAGCGCGTGCGAATCAGGCGCGAAACCGTCAGGCCAACCGCCTCAAACATTCTGCGCACTTCGCGATTGCGGCCTTCACCAATAATGACGCGATACCATCTGTTGACCCCGGTGCCTCCCCCTTCTGCCACTCGCTCAAACTTGGCTACGCCGTCTTCAAGCTCAATACCTTTCAACATTTGCTGGCGCATGCCCTCTTCTAGTTCGCCTAGTGTGCGAACCGCGTATTCGCGTTCAATGTTGTAGCGCGGATGCATCAAACGGTTGGCCAGATCCCCCGAGGTAGTAAACAACAACAGGCCTTCCGTGTTGTAGTCAAGTCGACCAACTGCCACCCATTTGCCTACTTTGAGCATCGGCAGATGGTCGAATACAGAGGTGCGGCCTTCCGGATCATCACGACTAACAATCTCTCCGGCAGGCTTGTGATACAGCAAGACGCGCGGCGGGCGCTGACTAAGCTTGCGTTGCAAAAGCTTGCCGTTAATACGAACCTGATCAGTTGGCAAAATACGCTGCCCGACATGAGCTGGCTCGCCATTAACCGAAACGCGCCCCGCAATGATCAACTCCTCCATTTCACGGCGTGACCCAACACCCGCTTCGGCAATGACCTTGTGTAACTTTGGCGCATCGTCATCGGCCGTCAGATCACGGCGTGCTTTTGATGGGCGCGGCTTTTTCCCATCTGCGGCGGATCCCTTTTCCATAACCTGATCGAAATTATCCGCGGTAACAAAGGAAAAAATGTCGTCTGACTTGTTCGTTTTAGAGGCTCTCGCTGGCCTGCTCTTCTGAGAAGGAGCTTTTTCGATTGCCGAACCAGCAGGCTGCTCTTCCAGGGTCGTGATGGTGCCTTCTTCCTGAGTTATCTTGCGACGACCGCGTGAAAACTTGGACTTGCGCCCTGGCCTTTTTTCACTGTTGGCAGCAGCTTTACTGTCGTCTTTTTTGGCCTCTACTGCTTCGGGCCTTGGGCCTTCAGCTTCCAAAGAGCGGGTTTCATCTTGCATATGCGTTGAATCCAAAGAGTGTTTATTGTTGCTTGTCTGGTATGCCGACCATGTTTTCTTCATCTTCCGATCGACTTATTCCTGCTGGCAATTCATCGTCAGAACCTTCAAAATTTATCTTTGACTGATTGGCGTCCTGTCCGAAGTGTGTTTCCAGAAAACCGAGATTCAGTGACCCGTCAGATGAGCCGCCCTCTTCACCTAATCGTGGCAAAGGCGGCAACTCTTTCAGTGACCCCAAGCCTAAGTCGTCTAGAAACTTTCTAGTGGTTGCCAGTAGGCCGGGGCGACCAATAACATTGCGCTGACCGATCGTTTCTACCCACCCACGATCTTCCAGCATCCGGATGATTTGCGAATTAACCGCAACGCCGCGAATTTCTTCAATATCGCCACGTGTAACCGGTTGGCGATAGGCAATGATGGCAAGCGTTTCCAGTGCTGCGCGTGAATATCGTGGCGGACGCTCGGGGTTCAGACGATCAAGATATTTTTTCATTTCCGGCCGACTTTGAAACCGCCAGCCATTGGACAAAGATGCCAGTTCTACTCCACGACCAGACCATTCTGATTGAAGTTCATGGAGTATTTCTTCAATAGTGTTTTCGCTGAAACTACTCTTGCCTTCTCCACCTTCAGCAAAAAGCAAGCACATGTCGGCAACCGTCAAAGGGTCGTACACACACAGCAAGGCTGTTTCAATGACCTTTTTTGCCTCAGCATCATTCATGCACTATCGAATTCTGTAAGTAATACAACGCCCATGAAGGGCGAACATGGCGTTCAATCACGCGAACGCTGCACATGCAAATCATTTCAATGAAATTACAGCACACCCAGCAGGGTGCGGTGTCTCATGCGGCACAGGAGCGGCTACGGTTTGCAAGCTTTCTGGGTCCGTAGCGATGGGCGCTTACAGGGAGTAGATGTGATGCGCCTTACGTTCTTCAAACATCTGGATTTTACATGAATATTATCTAATGTCGTGCAAAGTGATTATTTTTTGCACGACATTAGCCGAAAAGCAGCGACGCTGAAAACTTACTCAATCCATGCTTATTTCAGTTTTGCCAAATTGTGCCAGGTACTGATAACCGAATCAGGGTTAAGAGACATGGATTCAATACCACGATCCACCAGCCACTTGGCAAAATCTGGGCGGTCTGACGGGCCTTGCCCACAAATACCAACATATTTACCTTGCTTACGACAAGCTTCAATCGCTTTGGCAATCAGTGCAAGCACAGCCGGGTCACGCTCATCAAAATCAGATGTCAGCAATTCCATGCCCGTATCGCGGTCAATACCAAGCGTAAGCTGTGTCAAATCATTTGAGCCAATTGAGAATCCATCAAAATGCTCCAGAAACTCATCAGCAAGAACCGCATTGGATGGCACCTCACACATCATCACCACACGCAGCCCATTTTCGCCACGCTTGAGGCCGTTTTCAGCCATCAGATTGAGCACCTTTTCGGCCTGGGGCAGCGTTCTGATAAACGGCACCATTACCTCCACATTGGTCAGGCCAATATCGTTTCTGACGCGCTTGATTGCATCGCACTCCATCTTGAATGCTTCAGCAAAATCTTCTGACAAGTAACGTGCTGCGCCACGGTAACCCATCATTGGATTTTCTTCATTCGGCTCATAAAGGGTGCCGCCCAAGAGCTTGGTATATTCGTTGGACTTGAAGTCGGAAAGGCGAACGATAACCTGTTTTGGCCAGAAAGCCGCGGCAATCGTGGCAACACCCTCGACCAGTTTTTCTATGTAACAAGCTTTGGGCGATTCATAACCGCGGGAGGCCCACTCGATATCCTTTTTGAGTTCTGCATCAAGATTCGGATAATCCAGTGCTGCCTTGGGATGGATGCCAATGCCATTGATAATGAATTCAAGACGCGCAAGACCCACGCCTGCATTCGGGATGTTATGCAAGCCAAAAGCCAATTGCGGATTACCGACGTTCATCGTGATTTTGACAGGGATTTCCGGCAGCTCTCCAAGGTAAACCTCAGTCACTTCCGTTTCCAGCAAGCCAGCATAAATGCGGCCTTCTTCACCCTCAGAACAAGATACCGTTACTTGCTGGCCATTCTTCAACACTTCCGTTGCATTGTCGCAACCGACCACGGCAGGAACACCAATTTCTCGGGCCACAATCGCCGCGTGGCAGGTACGGCCACCACGATTGGTCACAATGGCTGACGCACGCTTCATGACCGGCTCCCAGTTCGGGTCGGTAATATCTGCAACCAGAATGTCGCCCGGTTGCACCAGATGCATTTCGGACGTATCTGTAACAACGCGTACCGTGCCGGAACCAATTTTCTGGCCAATGGCACGGCCGGTTATCAGCACTTCAGACTGTTCCTTGAGCTTGTAGGTCTGTTGAACGTCTGATGATTGCTCCTGTGATTTCACAGTTTCAGGGCGCGCTTGCAGAATGTACAACTTGCCATCTTTCCCGTCTCTGCCCCACTCAATATCCATTGGGCGGCCATAGTGCTCTCCAATGATGACAGCGTATTTGGCCAGCTCTGCCACCTCTTCATCTTTTAACGAGAACTGATTGCGCAGGTCGACCGGTACCTCAACCGTTCTAATGGTATTGCCGACTTCATTTGAATCGGCATATTCCATCTTGATCAACTTTGATCCGATATGGCGTCGGACAACCGGCATTTTTCCTGCTGCCAGCATTGGCTTGTGCACATAAAATTCATCCGGGTCAACAATACCCTGCACAACTGCTTCGCCAAGTCCGTAGCTGGCGTTAATAAAAACGACATCTTCAAAGCCGGATTCAGTGTCAATCGTAAACATCACACCAGAGGCGCCGATATCGGAGCGCACCATGCGTTGCACACCAACAGAAAGCGCCACTTCGGAGTGCTTGAAGCCGCGTTGCTGGCGATAGGAAATGGCGCGATCGTTGTACAGGGAAGCAAAAACATGTTTGATCGCTTCCAGAATATGCTCAATGCCAACCACATTGAGATAGGTTTCCTGCTGCCCCGCAAAGGAGGCGTCTTGCAAGTCCTCGGCCGTGGCCGACGAGCGGATCGCAAAAGAAACTTCTGCAGGGGAGTCGTCAACCAGTTGCTGGTAATGCGCAATGATGTCTTCCTCCAGCGCCTTCTGGAGCGGCGTATCAACAATCCATTGACGAATGGCCGCACCAGCCTCGGCGAGCGCTTTTACGTCATCAATATCAAGACCAATCAATCGCTCGCTAATGCGTTGCTCCAGTGAATCTCCACTATCCTGCTTATGCTGCAGAAAGTCCCAATAAGCTTGCGCTGTAGTTGCAAAGCCACCAGGTACGCGAACGCCTTTACTGGTTAACTGACTGATCATCTCGCCGAGTGACGCGTTTTTACCACCAACGACACCGACATCCGTCATTCGTAATTCTTCAAAAGAGATGACATTACCTGACTTTTTTGCATTATTCATATGTGACACCATAAAGATCTAATTGTTTATATTTATGAGACTTCGTTAAACTTGGACAAAAAAACCGACAGACGTCGGCGGGCAGACGAATTTTTGCTGCAATTTGAGCGCGCACCTAAAGAATTGGTCTGAAACAGGCATAAATTACTGAATATTTTTCAATAAATTTGGATAAACTACGCTGCCAACACCAACAACATTCCTTAAAAAGCCTCGCGCCACACGAAAAGTACATAATTAAGTCAGGCGCTGCACGAAAAGTACATAATTATGTCCGAAAACACCAACAAAAAAAACCCTGAAAGCGCCCGATCCATATTTATTATTTCCGATGGTACCGGCATTACAGCTGAAAGCATTGTCGACTCGATTTTGGCGCAGTTTGACTTTCAATTCGACAAGAAGCGTTTCTACTTTATCGATACACCTGAAAAAGTAAATCTTGCCGTTCATGCAATCAATAATGCAAGTGCGGAGGGAAAGCCTAGGCCGATTGTTTTTCATACGTTGGCACAAATTGAGTTTTCAAACGCCATCAAGCAATCCAATGCCCTGCATTTTGATTTAATGCACAGTATTGTCGCATCCATGGAGGAGGAGCTCGGCCAGAAAGCAACACAATCAATTGGCACACGACACAAAGACCCTAGCGACCAGGCTTACCTACATCGAATGGAGGCCATCAATTTCACGTTGCTGCATGATGACGGACAGTCACATCGCAATCTGGAAAACGCAGACGTCATCCTGATTGGTGTATCCCGCTCAGGAAAAACACCAACCAGCCTTTATCTTTCCATGCATTTTGGCATCAAAGTCGCTAACTACCCCCTCATTCCAGAAGATTTTGAAAGGGGAAGACTTCCTGCCATTCTGCTCAAGCACAGGGACAAACTGTTCGGCCTGTCGATTGATCCGGTGCTGTTAAGCAAGATTCGTCATGAACGGCGACCTAACAGCGCTTACGCCGCACTTGATAACTGCAGACACGAAGTGCGTTCTGCAGAAGAAATGATGCAAAAACATGGCGTACGCTGGCTTTCGAGCACTGCCAAATCCATTGAAGAAATTGCATCCTCTATTTACCACCAGATTCCACTTGTTCAATAGTGGCCAAGCTGACTGTGGGGCCGATGAGTGCGGATGAAGCACTCCGGCTCAAGAGTGCTCTACAAATAGTTGAACAGTGATAGCCCAACTATCTGCACATAGGATGACTGCGCTGCTTCCAACGTAAACTTTTGCTGCGCAAGAATGGAAATAGCTTTCGTGTAATCCAGATCCTGCAAGTCTGACAGCATTTGCGAATACTGAAGATCAAGATCAGTGCCAGCACTATCGAGATTTTCAATCTCGTTCAGACGTGCACCAACCGATGCTCTGACTGTTAAAACATTATCAAGTGCACTCGTGAGATTGGCCGTTGCCACTGCCAGGCCTTGATTAAGATTGGCCCTTCCTGCCGCCGTTCCTGTATCCGTTTCCAGCAAGTTGATCAAATCTGTCAATGTCGAGAACAGGCTCTGGTTGCTGTTTGGTTGTTGCGTTGCGACTGTCAGCGTGTCACCGTCGGTACGTGAACCACTAACACTAAACTCAATGCCATCAAACGTGAATGTAGTTGGATCTGTATAGGTTCCTGTCGAGATTGGCGTTGCTGGATCAAGTGTCGTGTCAAAAACTGAGTACGTTGTTTCTCCTGTCACCGAATCAACTGCAAAAGCAATGTTGTAGGTATCACCGGTAATACTAGCTTCATCAATCACCTGGGTATCTGAAATTGAAGCGACATCAAAGCTCCCACCTGAAGCAGATACACTAAATGTGCCCAAACCGTAGCTGTTCTGGAATACGGTATCACCCGTGTCACTGACCCTGATTTTCCGGGTAGCATCAACCTGGATGCTACGTTGCCCCTGATCGCCATGGTAGGTGGCAGTAGTTGTCGTCAATGAAAATGCTTCGCTTGATGTCTTAAACCCGGAAAAGATGTAATTGCCTGATGCATCCCGTGTATTGGCTAGACCCAGCAACTCTTCCAATTGGCCACGCATTTCCGTTGCAAGATACCCCCTTTCACTGCTCCCATATGATGGATTCCCTGCCCCGATAACCGAGCTTTGCAAGTCCTGCACTAAGGTAGTCAAAGTCTGAAGCGTCACTTCTTCCAGACTCAAGGTGTTAGTGGCCTGCGTACGGTTATCCGCGTATTGTGTGTTAAGCGCTTGTTTTTGCGTTACTTCCAAAGCGCGCGCCGCTGCAATTGGGTCATCTGAAGGTGTGAGTATGCGGCGGTTGGCAGATATCTGTTCCTGTGTTTTCAACAGGTCAGACTGCAATTTGCTCATCCTGTCAGATGTGGTCGCATACAACATGCTGGTACTAATACGCATAACTAATCCCCTATCTGCCCAAAGACAGCAATAAATCAAACATTTCTTCAGCTATTTTCATTAACTGTGCTGCTGCCTGATAAGCCTGCTGGTAGCGCAACAGATCTGCCGCCTCTTCATCCAGATTGACTCCTGACTCGGATTGTTGAGCTTCAATCGCCTGATTATAAAAAGCGCTGGCCGCGGCGCTGGTCACATCCAGTTCATTGGTCTTGTTGCCAATGAAATTCACCAATTTGGAATAAGCGCCCTGGTAACTCGTGCTGCTGCCATCAAGCAAGTTTGTCGTCTGAAGCTCACCAAGCAACAATGCATTACGACTATCACCAATGCCGTCCGCATTCGCTTCAACAGTGAATTCATCTCCGGTTTCTGGCAAGCCAGAAATCTGAACGGTCCAGCCATTGAATGAAATGTCGTCGCCTGCTGTGTATGCCTGATTTAGCGCAAGCGTACCGTTAATATCACCTGTAACGTCAAAGGTTGTGGAAGAAGTAAATGTGATAGTGACTTTTTCCTGCAAGCTGGCATCGCGAGAATTGACAACACCCTGAGAGATTGCCCCAGTTCCCATATTCGAGTTAGGCGCAGATGCCAGAATCGGTGCCGCAGCAGCAATCTTGGCTGTATCTGTAATTGCGACTTCTATCAGCGATGCGCCATTTACTACGGGCTGTATGACAAAGCTATCGCCCACGGCATATGTATCAGACACATCAAATAGAACGCCATCTACTGTTGTATTGGCGCCGCTCAAGGCAAAGACTTTGCCGTCCGACAAGCGGCTTATTTGATACTCGACAGGCGTGCCAGCCGTTGTGTCTGCGAGCTTCGTTATAGTTAGCCTGTAATCACTGATTGTGAGTTGCGAAGCGTCGGTTATTGCCGCCGTTACTTCGCCACTTGATGTGTTATTGCGACTGGCTGAGGCAACAGGTGCAGCAACGTTGAAAAAAGCACCGCCCAAATCACCATTTAGGTCTTGCCCAAGCTGATGCTGCTCATTAAAAGAAGTGGCCAAAGCAGTGGCGATCCGGCCTATAGAATTTCTGGCCACATCTAGCGTCTCTGAACGAAAAGAGACAAAACCGGCCAGATTACCTCCAGCCAGATTTTCGCCAGTTAAATTGACGATGGCACCGCTATTGTTAAAGCCGACCTCTAGGCGCGTGGGGTCATTCGGTGATGCAAGAGTCACCATCTCGTTAGTCTTGGCACCCACAACAAGAGGCTGGCCATTCCCGATATATACGTTATAACTATTGTTTTGTTTAACAATCGACAGCTTGATTTCTTCGCTCAACTTCGCCACAAGCTGATCACGCTGATCCAGCAGATCATTGGGTTGTGATGATCCTGATGCGGCCGCTTTTTCAATGGTGTCGTTAAGCGACGCAATTTCCTGCGCATAGGTATTCACCATATTCACACTGGCTGTGACCTGTGAATTGATTGATTCATACATCTCGCCAAGCTGCGCATCCATGTTCTTGAAACGCGCAACCAGCGTTTCTGCTGAAGACAGCAATGACTGGCGTGTAACCGCTGATGAAGGGTCGGTACTAACGTCCTGAACACCGCTAAAGAATTCTTGCAACGTCGGCGTTAGTCCCACTGTTGAATCTGCCAGCATATTGTCAATTTGCTGAATCTGGGAGTAGTAAGTTCCCAGTTCACCTTTTGAAGAAAGGCCCGAATTAACCTGGCTTACAAGAAATTCGTTATAAACGCGATTAATCGTAACAATGCGCGTGCCTCTTCCAATATAACCAATACCAGTAGCATCACCCGCCGCGGCCGACTGGATAACAACCTGACGGTTATAGCCTTCTGTCGACGCATTGGCAATATTATGGCCAGTCGTCGCAATTCCTGTCTGGGCTGCAAGCAGCGCGCTTTCACCAATGTTGAGAATGCTCATAATTTATTCTGCACATTTACAAGTAAGTTCACTTGCTATAAATATCGGCATTAAATTCAAAAACTTGAAGCCGGACAGGTACTTATACTGGCTTTGAACACAATCTCTCATGCAGACAAAGAATGCTGAATAATGCGCGCCAGCTTGGTGGCATATTGCGGGTCAGTCGCATAACCTGCGTCCTGCAAACTTTGTGCAAAAGCAACCGCATCTCCGCCATTCTCAAGCACGCGCTGATAACGCGGATTGGTCGAAATCAAGCTGGCGTAATCTTTGAAGGACTCCGCATAAGACGCATACGCACGAAATGGCTCGCGCGTCTTTGCAGCAACACCATTTTCATATTCCGTTGTGACAGACATTGCCACCTCGCCACCCCAACTACGCCCCGCCTTGATGCCAAACAGGTTATAGCTGGGCGTGCCATCCCCCATAGTGATTTCCTTTTCCCCCCACCCCGTTTCTAGTGCAGCTTGCGCAAGCATAAAGTTGGCTGGAATTCCCGTCTCTCTACTCACCTCGTCAGCGTAAGGCTTCAGCTTATCCATGAAAGCCTGAACATGTGCCGGTCTGGAAGCTTCGTTTTGCAACTGCACCTGCTGAGTATCCAGTTCGGCCTGACGCGTCTGAATCAGATTAATGAGATCCTGGTGCTTCAAGTCAGAAGAAATCATTTCCTGCTGCCTTTGGTAGGTCGCAAGCATGCTGGACAGAACACCTTTATCAGAGGAATCCTCAGAAGAACGTTGTGTTAGGCTGCCAATCATGAATGCTTTATTCAATGAAGCTGCCATTTGCATTGCGCGTACGCCTGTCGATTCCACCTTACCAACTTTATTTTCTATGACGGTATCGCTTTTAGGCGTATTCATGCTACCCGAAGGAAGCGCGCGATTATTGTTTTGCATTTGCTGAACAAGCGCATCCGCCAGACCCATGCCACGCTTGGCAAAAGCCTGACTAAGCTCCTGATCCAAAATCGAGGTGTACATTTTGCTCTGACTGTTATTAAACAAGCCTGAATCAAACGTCGTTTTGCGCATGCTTTTAAGCACCATATTCATAAACAGTGCTTCAAATTGCTGCGCTGCCTGACGCAACGCGTCAGGCGAGTTATTCCTTGCAGAAAGCCGAATGGCGCTCAGGTCCGTCGTGTCGACGCTTGCAGGGTTAACAAACGTATGCTGACTGATCATTCAATGCCCAATATAATAAATTAAGTTTTCAACGCAACTTATTGTTATTGTTAAATTATTTCCAACTCAGCACGTAGTGCACCTGACACCTTCATGGCTTGCAAAATGGCCAGCAAATCCTGCGGCGTTGCCCCAATCGCATTCAATGCCTTGACCACATCCGAAAGTGACGCAGCCTTCTTGAGCATCAGGATTTTTCCAGCCCCTTGCTTCAGATCAATTTCTGAATTTTGCACCACAACCGTTTGTCCTCCTGAAAGTGCTTCAGGCTGACTCACGGAAGTTGTCGTATCTATGGTTACGGAAAGGTTGCCGTGCGCAACGGCACAAGGTTCAACCATCACCCCTTGATTCAATACAATTGAACCCGTACGCGCATTCAAAATCACTTTGGCACTTGCCAGAGACGGCATCACTTCAATATTTTCCATCTCACCCAAAAACGCAACGCGCTGATTGCTGGTCGCTGGCGCATGCACCCGAATAACACGCCCGTCCTGTGCTGCTGCCGTGCCCCCTCCAAAGCGCTTGTTAATGGCCTCGGTGACTAGGCGCGCGTTAGTAAAATCGGTTTTTCTTAGCTCCAGATAAATCTGATTTCCATTGCCCAGCATGCTTGGCACGGTACGCTCAACCGTTGCACCATTTGCAATGCGCCCGACACTCAGGTGATTCACTTGCGTCTGGCTGCCGCCTGCCGAAGCCCCTGCCCCACTGACCAGCACATTCCCCTGAGACATCGCATAAACTTTACCGTCAGCGCCCTTCAATGCCGTCATCAGCAACGTGCCGCCACGCAAGCTTTTTGCATTACCCATTGAAGAAACGGTGACGTCCAATGTTTGCCCTGGTTGTGCAAATGCAGGCAACGATGCCGTCACCATAACGGCGGCAACATTCTTGAGCTGCAATGACGTGCCATGCGGCACATTAATACCCAGTTGCTGCAACATGCTCAGCATGGTCTGCACGGTAAAAGGCGTTTGTGTTGTCTGATCACCACTGCCATCCAGACCAACCACTAGGCCATAACCAATCAACTGGTTTTGTCGAACGCCCTGAATGCTTGCCAAATCCTTGATTCTCTCGGCATGCGACAGGGTCGCTGACATGACGAGCAAAAGACACACCAAGGCATTCAGTGCACTTTTTATAGTCGTTTTGATTGGTTTGTATGTCATTATCAGCTCTCAAATCCTACGTTATAACGGCATCACACTCAGGAAAAAGCGTGCCAAATGGGTCATCACGTCTGCAGCATCAATGCGCGTATTGGTTCTGTATTCAACCCGTGCATCTGCTACTTGAGAGGAAAGAACCGTGTTACCAGCTTTAATGTCACGCGGATTAACAATGCCAGAAACTCGAATAAATTCAGCGCCTTTGTCCAGCGCAATTTGTTTTTCACCGCTCACCAGCAAGTTGCCATTAGGATAGACATCAGTAACGATTGCGTTAATCGTGCCTTTGAAACTATTGCTTGAACTTACAGAGGCCTCATTCTCATACTCGCTTTCCCCCTCTGCAGAAAGTCCGAGCTTGTTTAGCGTTGCCGAAGGCAAACCAAATATTTGCGGTGCCGAGTAGGAAGAGCTTCCCGTATGGCTGGCAGAACCACTGCCATCCTTGCCAGCTGAAGTACTTTCACTGATTACGATGGTCAGCGTATCGCCAACCATGCGTGCCCGATAGTCTTCAAATAAGGGGCGATACCCGCCAGCGTTATAGATCGCACCACTAGTCGGTGCTACGGCTGCATGCTGTGACTGGTGCGTTTTTTGCGGATTCTCATGCGTAATCGTGCTTGGTGTCGTTGCACATGCCGCCAGACCTCCCAGCATCACACTGACCAGTAAATTTCTTGTAATCAGAGATCGTTTTCTCATCCAGCTCACCTTGTTTTCCTCAACTCATTTAAAGCTGGGTCAGCTTTTGCAGCATCTGATCCGCTGTGGTGATTGCCCTGCTGTTGATTTCAAAAGCGCGCTGCGTCTCAATCATGTTCACCAGTTCTTCAGCCACATTGACGTTTGATGTTTCAACATAGGTCTGAACCAGATAACCCGCCCCGTTTGTACCTGGGGTATTGGTGTTTGCGGTGCCAGAAGCATCTGTTTCAACATATAAATTCTCGCCTCTGCTTTCAAGGCCAGCAGAGTTAACAAAGGTCGCCACCTGGATGGATCCAATCTGCGTAACCTGCGTGCTGCCTGCCTGCGTAATGGAAACGGTTCCATCTCTGGCAACAGTCAGCGATTGCGCATCACTGGGAATCGTGATGGTGGGCTGAACTGTATAACCGCTTGATGTAACCAGTTGCCCCTGATCATCCATCTGAAAAGAACCATCACGCGTATAAGCCGTCGAACCATCAGGCAAAAGAATTTGAAAGAAGCCTTCGCCTTGAATAGCAAGATCCTTGTCATTGCCAGTTAGCTGTAGATTTCCCTGCGTATGCAAGCGCTCTGTTGCAACCGGACGAACACCAGTGCCGATTTGCAGCCCGGAAGGTAATTGCGTTTGCTGAGAAGATTGCGCACCAGGCTGACGCAATGTCTGATAGAGCAAATCTTCGAACACTGCGCGAGAGCGCTTGAAACCACTGGTTCCAACGTTCGCCAGGTTATTGGCAACGACATCCATTTTCGTCTGCTGTGCATCCAGTCCGGTTTTGGCAATCCAGAGCGAGCGAATCATTATTTACCTCCCGTTTTAGATTGATGCAGATCGCATCAATTCATATTTGCTGCACAAAAAACATGTTTCATCAGGCAATTGACAGCAGCTGTGTTGCCTTGGCTTCGTTTTCTTCCGCGTTCTTAATCAAATTCATATGCATTTCAAACTGACGCGCAAGAGAAATCATGTCGACTATGGCTTCGGCCGCATTCACGTTACTGCTCTCGAGCGCTCCACCATGAAGCGCGACATTTTCGTCAGCCTGCGGTGTTACGCCATCTCTGGTGCGAAACAGCCCATCTTCACCTCGCACAAGATTGGCTTCGGATGGATTAACCAGCTTTATTCGCCCCAGCACATTGACCGTTGCCGGTGTGCTGGTGGTATCAATCGCCGATACCGTGCCATCCTTGGCAACCGATACGTGAACATCTGGCGGAATGCTGATTGGCCCACCATCCCCCATAATGCTCAGCCCCGCTTCAGATTGCAGCACACCATTTTCAGACAACTTGAAACTGCCATTGCGCGTGTAGGCTTCTGAACCATCAACCATCTGAACCGCAATCCATCCTTTTCCTTGGACCGCCACATCCAGGGCCCGCCCTGTCTGCTGAATGCCGCCAGCAGAAAAGTCCGAACCAACGGTTGAATCAACAACATATGTACGTGTAGGCTTTTCAGCTCCTAGGACGGGAACGGATCTGAATGCATCCATTTGGGCGCGAAATCCCGTCGTTGAAACATTGGCAATATTCTGCGCGGTCGTCGCCTGCTTGGTCATCACATGCTTGGCGCCCGTCATGGCCACGTAAATCATTCGATCCATTTCTCGTTCTCGCTAATGTGATTCGAACCTAACAACAAACAAAGTCAATTACCTCAAATTCACCAAGGTCTGCAAAATTGAATCCTGCGTCTTGATGGTTTGTGAATTGGCCTCATACATGCGCTGCGCCGTAATCATATTGACCAGTTCTTGCGTCAAATCGACGTTCGAGTCTTCAACTGCGGATGATTGCAGTACGCCAAGACTGCCTGTATTCGGTGTCGAAATTAAAGCTGGTCCTGAATTCGAGGTTTCACCCCACAAATTATTGCCAAGCGGCTGCAAACCATTGGCATTGGTGAAGTTAGCCAGAACAACTTGGCCTAACGTTGCAGACTCTCCATTGGTATAGCGACCAACAATCACACCATCTGCATCAACATCAAAACTCGACAACCGGCCCGACGTATATCCATCTTGCTGAAGATCACCAACGCTAAATGTTGTTCCGTATTGTGCTGTACCTAAAAAATCCAGCTCAAACTCAACCGGAGATGTCGCTCCTGTGTTTACAGCAAAATCGACGTCAAATGGCAGCGTTGTCGCTGTTGTATCTATCGCACCGCCAGTAGTGAAATTTAGGGTGCCTACCGAACCAAAACCAGTTGTCGAGTCTGCGGCATAGGCATCCGGATCCGTAATAGCTTGAACATCCCACGTATTCGCCGCAGTTTTGACAAAAAACATTTGAAAGATATGCGAATTACCCAAACTGTCGTAAATCGTCAGCGACGTAGCATTATTGAAGCTAAGCGGGTCATTCGGCGCAAATGGATAGGTTGTCGTGTCAATAACATCCGAGCTTGAATTAAGCGTCAATTGCGCCTCGACCTCACTCGTTGCCTGCGGCGCGAGATCGGACGTATCAATATTCAAGTCAACTGGCGCACCCGTAGAGAGCACGCCTGAAGCGTCTGCCAAATAGCCTGTCAGTCTTGCCCCATTTGCAGTAACAATGTATCCATCCTTATCGAATTGAAACTGACCATTGCGTGAGTATGAAACGACACCGTTATCACTCACCCTGAAAAAACCACCACCATTGATAGCGATATCCAGTGGGTTATTTGTAGAGGTAACAGTACCTTGAGTGAATTGCTGTGCCACCGTAGCAACCTGAACACCAATACCAATTTGTGACGCACCAGCACCAGTGAGGGAACTGGCATAAACGTCCGCAAACTGGATCTGTGACGACTTGAAGCCAACCGTACTAGAGTTCGCTACGTTATTACCCACGACATCCAGATTCTTGGCTGCGGCATTCAATCCGCTTAGTCCTTGTTGGAAACTCATCTTTCTCTCCTATTTCTGAATAAGCTGCTATTCAGTTACAAAATTTCTCGGACATCTGCCAGCGTGACCGCGCCAACATCCTGAACATTAAGCTGTACGCCAGTAGAAGCAGTCGTAACACTGCTTACCAGACCAAAAGATAGTGGCACGACGCTCAAGGTTTCACCGGCAATGCTGGCCTCAACCTCGAAGACATACTTGCCATCCGCCGCCGTTGCGCCACTATCTGTCACCCCATCCCAAGCCAGCGGCAGCATGCCTGCATCCTGCTCACCCAGATTCATCGTATGCACAAGGTTTCCTGACGAATCGCGTATCGAAACCTTGACGCTGTCAGCAGAGGTCGGCAGCTCAACACCGAATATGGCCTGGCTATTTGACAGTGACATGCTGGTTCCCGACACAAAAACACCGTGCCCAATCATGTCCGCTGCCTCGAGCGCCTGACTGGATTGAATGTCTGCCAGCAATGTTTCCAGTGTGCTGTTGAGATTTTCGATGCCCGTTACCGTGGAAAGCTGCGCCATTTGACTGGTCACTTCCGAGTTTTCCAGCGGGTTTAGGGGATCCTGGTTTTTCATTTGAGCAACCAGCAACTTGAGAAAGCGATCTTCGGTTTCATCCATCGCACTCGTGGTACTCGAAGATTTAGCAGATGAAGTGCCGTTCATCACAGCCATCAAGCTTGAAGAAACACTATTTGTCGTACTCATAATTCAGCCACCCTATCCTGACGGTTTTAAATTTTCGGTTACTGAGCAATTGTCAGCGTTTTCTTCAACATGGTTTTCGCAGCATTCATGGTTTCCACATTGGTTTGATATGAACGCGTTGCAGAAATCATGTTCACCATTTCATCCACCACATTAACGTTAGGTTTTGACACATAACCTTGCTCATCTGCCAGCGGACTACCCGGGTCGTATACTTTTTTTGGCGGAGACGTATCTTCAACAATTTCCTGCACCTTGACGCCACTGGCTGCACCGTCTCCCGTAAACGCTTCAGCAAAAATGACCTGTTTTGCCCGATACGGCTCACCATTCGGTCCGACGGTACTGTCTACATTGGCGATATTGCTGGCAACCGTATTCAGGCGCTGACTTTGCGCGTTCATGGCTGAACCGGCAACATTAAAAATATTGAACAATGACATGGCAATTACCCCTGTATAGCGGCGAGCAGATTTCTGACCTGCGCATTAAGAATCGTCACGCCAGCTTCATATCGAAGTGCATTGTCGAGAAACTGATTGCGCTCCACATCCATATCAACGGTATTACCGTCAATATTGCCTTGCTGCGCATTTCTATACTGAACTGCAACCCCACCCAGGATCTCGCCAGTTGTCGCCCCAAGATGCGCAGATGCAGTTTTCGCCATCGTGACGGCATTGCCAGCTTGTCCAAGCTGCGCTTGCTGTAGCGCCTGGGCAAAATCAATGTCTCTCGCCTTGTAGTTAGGCGTATCGGCATTGGCAATATTTGAGGCTAGCAACTCCTGCCTTTTTGCGCGCAAGGACAAAGCCTGCTGTTGAAATTGGAGCGCTGCGTCCAGCTTTCCGACCATCTCTTTCTCCTGAAATTTCCCCACCCAAAATGAATCAAAGAATCAAAAATGGATTGATATAGAGTGATGTTACGAAAACGCGCTGTTTTTTGATCGGGCAATAAACATCAAAAATGCCCCCTTGTTTCCCGCTTTGGATTTGACTTGAGGCCTATACCATTGAGAGTGTAAAAAACCGTGGACAAACCATGAAAACGATCAGCACATTTTTTCTGGGGCTTGCACTTACCTTATGTGCATACGCCACAAGCGCGAACACCCCTCTAAAACACCAAGATCTTGGCGCACTCAGGCAAGTCGCCCATCAATTTCTGAAAACACAGACAGTGGATCTACCCGGCAAGGTCACGGTTGAGGTGGGCTCCATCGAGCCGCGACTAAAACTCTCTCCATGCGTTTCTCCTACGGCCTTTTTGCTCAAGAACAGTCAGGCATGGGGTAAAACGACCGTCGGGATACGGTGTGATGCACCCGATGCCTGGTCAATTTATGTTCCAGCAAACATCAAAGTGCATGGCGAATATTTGGCGGCAGCAAGATCATTGCCGCGTGGTCATGTCATACAGAAAAGCGATCTAATGCTCGATAGTGGTGAGTTAACCGCACTTCCAGCTAAAACGCTAAACCGCCCTGAACAAGCACTGGGAAGTGTGGTTGCAATAAGCCTGCATCCAGGCGCCCCAATACGTCAGGATGCCTTGCGCATCAGGCGCGCAGTGAAACAGGGCCAAATCGTTAGATTGCTTTCTACCGGGCCAGGATTTAGCATTACATCGGAAGGCAAGGCGCAAAATAATGCAACAGCAGGGCAATTCGTTCGCGTAAGAACAAATTCAGGTCAAATTATTAGTGGGATTGCACATGCGGACGGTGTTGTAAGAGTCACCTATTAAAAATTCTTTTATACTTGCGCAGATGCTAAAGTTATCGGCCTAATGGTCGATAAGGAAGTTGAGAAGGATTGTTCCTCTCTAAAAAGATCATACGAGGAAAAAATCGTGAAAATCGACGACTCATTTAAGAAAACAACGCCCTTGGGCAGCGGCAGCGCAAGTCAGGCAACTTCTGCAGGCAAAGCACCCGGCAAACCCGCCGAACCTGCTGGCAATACGCCTTCTGTTAATGTTAATCTTTCGTCGCAATTGCAGACGCTGACAGGGAACATGTCGGACTCAGCCGTGTTTGACACGCAAAAAGTTGAAGAGATCAAGGCGGCCATAGCTGAAGGCAAGTTCACAGTTGATACTGGGAAAGTTGCCGATAGCCTGATAGAAACAGTTCAAAACTTGCTCCAAAGGCGCACGGCATGAACATGACACCGCGCGAGACGCCCGCTTCTCACCTCACACAAGAGGTTGAAACGGCGCGTTTGCTGTTAAAAGTTTTGAAGCAAGAGCAAACGCATCTGCTAGAAGCCGATGTGGAAGCGCTTGAAACATTAACGCCTCAAAAATCAGCGCTGGTTTCACGCATGTCTGCTTTTGCAATTTCTCGCCATAAGGCATTGGCTAAGGCTGGTCTTCCTTCTGAAGAAGCCAGCATGGAAAAATGGCTAAATAATGCAGACCATTTGCAACTGGAGAGGCATGCATGGGATGAGCTTGTCCGAATCGTTCAGTCTGCCAAAGAACTGAATCGAACGAACGGCTTGCTTATTAACAGTCATATGGCGCGCAATCAGAGTGCCCTTCAGGTTCTACAGCACGAAAAACCGACCAACACCTATGGGCCAGATGGACAAGCGCGTTTAGGTCCTACCGGGCGCGGTTTTGTTACCGGTTAACCCGCAACCCATAATCATCGTAAAAAAGCCCACTTGAAAAAGCAGGCCTTGATTTTTCTCGTGCTCACCCAGACATAAAGATCACTCAACTCCGAGCCAGGATTTTTCTCTCAAGCTTGCACGCAAACGCGATACAGCCTGACTATGCAACTGGCTTACACGCGACTCTGAAACCCCCAGAATGGCGCCGATTTCCTTGAGATTCATGTCCTGCTCGTAATACAAGCCCATAAGCATTTTTTCCCGCTCAGGCAAGTTATCAATAGCACTTACAACAGCCTCTCGAAAACCGTAATCCATCAGGAATTTCAGAGGATCGTCAGCCTCCTCATCCTCATACCTCTCAAGGAAAGACTCACCGTCTTCGTTAGAGCGAAAATCTTCGTAGTAAATTAACTGGTGGCCGACTCCGCCGGAAAGCATGTCCTGATAAGATGCCAGAGAAAGATTCAGCTGCGCGGCAACCTCACCTTCATTTGGCGCACGCCCGAGCCTTTGTTGCAATTGTTGAATGGCTGCTTCGATTTTGCGCATGTTTTGTCGCAAACTGCGTGGCACCCAGTCACTGCTGCGCAATTCGTCAAGCATTGAACCACGAATGCGCTGCATGGCATACGTTTCAAATTGAGCGCCGTGCACTTCTTCGTAACGCCCAATGGCATCCAGTAAGCCCATCATGCCGGCCTGAATCAGGTCATCGACCTCAATGCTCGGAGGTAATTTGGCTTTCATTAAGTGCGCCAGCTTTTTTACCATCGGCGCATGCCGGGTGATCAAATCGTCTGTGTTTGACTTACCCTGAATGTTATACATGTATTAGACCATGAAGCTGTGGGTTCCCGTTGCCATTGCCAGGCTGCCTGATGTGGCAGCAACCTTGCCTATAAAACTGTCGGCGATCCGGCGAAACGCTAATGATGCACCGGCATGTGGGAAGGCGTCAATCACTGGGCGCCCTAATCTTGTTGCTCGAGCAACATGATCATCATCTGGAATGCAACCGATTGACGTTAGCGGAACAGCCAGATAACGGCTAGCCGCCTTTTCCATATTCTCGAAAACCACCTTTGCGCGCGCCTCAGTCGATCCTGTAACCAATACGCTACATGGTCTGCGGCCAAGCGCAGAATTGAGCCTTTTAATCATGGTATAAGCAGATTTGATTGATTCTGCCGTATCAGACACCTGAACAATCACCGCGCCATCGGACAGAACAGGCAGCGGCAAGAAGTCATTCTTGTCGAGCATGGCGCCCACGATGAGGGCATCATACTTTCTGGCCAACATGTCAACCGTGGCATCAATACGTTGCGTAACTCTGGGATGACGTACAACAGGTTGTCGCGAGTTCGTCGTTGCCAATACAGAAAAGGCAAACCCTTGTGGAACTTGGGTTACCGCACTCTGCAACGCACTTCCGCCCCTGGCAACTTGCTCGAGAGTCGTATCGGGCATCACGCCAAGATAGTCAGCGACCCCCCCTGAACCCATGCCAGCATCCAGCAACATCACCGATTTACCTGATCGCGACAAGCTTGCTCCCAGGTTCACCAGCATAGTATTTTTTTCCTGTTCGGAAGTGGCTGACAAAAAAGTAAAAATACGTGGCTGAACTCCTGCAAGCATGCGCCGCAGCCCTTCTGCCTGATCAAGAAGCACCTTATCCAAGGATCACCTCGCGCAAATCTTGTTCGTTCATTGCACTGACGGCATTGGCCATAAGCAGCGGAAGCTCCTCGTCCTGGTAGCGATACGGTGCCGTTTCACGCTTGAGCTTGAAAGCACGATCAATCAGATAGTGCCTGTTGGCTAAATGTAAATCTTCAGGAACACGTTGACCATTTGCCACGTAATGCAGTGTCATCTTCTGCCGGATAATCACATCCAGCACACTGCCGATTGTCGCGGCCTCATCCAGTTTCGTCATGATGCATCCGGCCAGATCATCGCCCTTATAGGCGCGCACTACCTCGTTCAATGTTTCACCCGTTGACGTGGCTGACAGACAAAGCAAACGTTTGACTGGCACACCCGCACCAGACAGCATCGCAATCTGTTCCTCAACCATTCGATCACGCTGACTGACACCAACCGTGTCAATCAGAACCATATGCTTGCCTTTCAGTTCCTCCAGTGCAAGCCTAAGATCCGCCTCGTCCTTGACAGAGTGCACCATTACACCCAGAATTTTTCCGTATATGCGAAGTTGCTCATACCCTCCGATACGGTAACCATCCGTTGTAATTAACGCCAATTTACTGGGACCATGCTGCATCACGCAGCGTGCTGCCAACTTTGCCGTGGTTGTCGTCTTGCCCACCCCGGTTGGGCCAACTAAGGCAAACACTCCGCCTTTTTCAAGCATTTCTTTTTCATCCTGAATCACGGGCAAGTTGCGCGCAAGGATGGATTTTATCCAGCTCACCCCATTTCCTGCCGTTTCGCCTGCAGGCAATTTTTCAGTCAAATAACGCGTCAGACTGGCACTGAATCCAGCAGCCAGCGTTTCTCGCATGATTTCCGCTTTTACAGGCTCACGCTGTTGCTGAGCACCCCATGAAATTTCAGCCAGTTGCGACTCCAGCATGCTTCTCATCGCACGAATTTCAGACATAACATCCCGAATTTCCCGATCGGCGCGCTCTCTTGCTTCAAGCATGCTTTGTTCTATGGCTATTTGAGAATCTGCCCTGTTCATGAATGGCATGCCCTCATCCTGCGCACGACCACCCGCAACGCCAGTGTTATCAGCGCTCTGTCTGTTATGGCAATCAATCAGCGGCTCCGTCATCATCAGCATGTCTTCATCTGCCATAGCCATGATTTCCACCATGCCATCAACAGACCGGTTTGAAAGTATGATGGCATCATCGCCTAATGCTTCACGAACTTTACGCAGTGCGTCGCGAGAAGTTTTGGCTGAGAATCGTTTTATGTTCATGCTTGGCCTCCAACCAGATTGGTGACTTTAATTGTTTTGGAATCGGGTAATTCTTCGTGTGCGAGCACTTTCAGCTGTGGAATCACACGCCGCAAGAAACGTGACAACATCGGGCGCAACTGACCTGGCACAACAAGCACCGGCGTAAGTCCCATGCGTTCCTGCGCCTGCGTTGCCTCTTGTGTTTGCAAAACCAACGTATCGGCGAGCCCTGGCTCTATGCCAGCCCCCTCTGCGCCGGTAGTCTGCAAGGCCTGGAGGAATATACGCTCTAACTGGTTGTTGAGCGTTATGACGGAAAGCTCTTCAGTGCCTGGGAAAATCTGCTGCACGATAGCGCGACCGAGAGCAACGCGTACCTGTGCTGTCAACTCGCTGGCGTCTTGTGTGTGCGTCGCCATTTCTGCAATAGTTTCAATGATGGTACGCATGTCACGAATATGGACCCCTTCTGCCAGCAGGTTTTGCAGTACTTTTTGCATGGTCGCCAGGGGGATCAACTTCGGCACTAAATCCTCAACCAGCCTGGGGGTCTCCTGCCCCAGATGATCCAGCAATTGCTGCACTTCCTGACGGCCGAGCAACTCGGCGGCATAAGTCGTAATCAGATGATTCAGATGTGTTGCCACCACAGTGCTGGCATCAACGACGGTGTAGCCCAGCGATTGCGCATGATCACGCAGTTCTGCCCCAATCCAGATCGCTGGCAAACCAAAGGCCGGATCGGTCGTTTCCGTACCGGGTAGCTTTCCCGTTACCATGCCGGGGTTAATCGCGAGGAACTGTCCGTTAATAGCTTCACCACGACCAATCTCAACGCCTTTGAGCAAAATGCGATATCCAGATGGCCTTAATTCAAGGTTGTCACGAATATGTACAGGAGGCACGAGGAAGCCGATGTCCTGTGCAAATTTTTTCCGAATTCCCCTGATGCGTCTGAGCAATTCACCATTTTGCGCCTGATCGACAAGCGGGATCAGGCGATACCCCACTTCCAACCCCAGCGCATCAATCGGCATGATGTCTTTCCAGGTTGCCTCCTCCATTTCTGGCGAAGCCGTGGCAGCTGCGGGCGCCTTTGGGACCTCAACTGGTGCAACATCCTTGCTGCGAGACATCGCATAGGCAGCAGCAGCAAAAATGGCTGCCAGAAAGATGAAAGCAACGTGCGGCATGCCTGGAATCAATCCCATGCTGCCAATGATGGCTGCCGTAATGTAGAGCACTTGCGGCTTTTTAAACAATTGGTCAATCAATTGCCCGCCGATATCCTGATCGCTAGCCACACGCGACACGACAACACCTGCGGCGACCGAGATAACCAGCGCAGGAATCTGCGCAACAAGACCATCACCAATTGCCAGCAAAGTGTAGTTTTTGGCGGCATCCGCAAAGTTCAGGTTATGTTGCGCCACACCCACAATCAAGCCGCCAACAATATTGACCAGCGTCACGATAATGCCAGCAATGGCATCGCCTCGAACATATTTGCTGGCACCATCCATCGAACCGTAGAATTCAGCCTCTTGCGCGACCGTCGTACGGCGCTCACGCGCCTCCTGCTCACCAATCAGGCCTGCGTTCAAATCAGCGTCAATCGCCATCTGCTTGCCCGGCATGGCATCCAGTGCGAATCGTGCACCAACTTCTGCAATCCGCCCTGCACCTTTGGTAACTACCACAAAATTGATGATGGTCAGGATCACGAACACAACGATACCAACCGTATAGTTACCTCCGATCAAGAAGTGACCGAAGGCCTCAATCACCTTTCCGGCTGCATCAGGCCCTGTGTGCCCCTCAGTCAAAACGATTCTGGTTGATGCCACATTCAAGGACAAACGCAACATGGTGCTAACCAGCAGCACGGTCGGAAACACCATGAAGTCAAGCGGCTTGATGGTGTACAAGCTCGTCAGAAGAACGACAATCGAGAGTGCGATATTGAAGCTGAAAAGAACATCAAGCACAAAGGATGGCAGCGGCAACACCATCATTGCCAACATCATGATGATCAGAACCGGCGCGGCAATTGCCGTTAAGCTTCCAGATAAGAACAAGGAACGTATTCTTAATGCATTCATGTCAGCATCCCGCTATCAGCTTGAGTTTTGCTCGTCGTCGTATTCTGTGGATCGAGATGCGGCGGAACATAAATTTCCCCAGGCGCATCTGGTGCCATGCCGCCTTGCTTGCGATAAGTACGGAGTTGAAAGACGTAAGCCAGCACTTCAGCAACGGCAACATAAAGCATTTCCGGAATTTCCTCGTCAAGTTCCGCATGACGATAAAGCACACGCGCCAACGCAGGCGCTTCCAGCAATGGCACGTCATTTTCCGTTGCCACCTCCCGAATCTTTGCGGCCAGTACATCAACCCCTTTGGCGACCACTTTCGGCGCACGCATCTTGCCATCTTCATATTTGAGCGCAACCGCATAGTGAGTCGGGTTGGTTACCACCACATCAGCAGTTGGCACCTCGGCCATCATGCGGCGGCGTGCCATTTCGCGTTGCTGCGCACGAATCTTGGCCTTTACTTCAGGGTTACCCTCAGATTCCTTGTGTTCGTCACGAATTTCCTGGCGCGTCATTTTGAGTTTGCTGGCGTGCTGCCACATCTGGTATGGCGCATCAATACCGGCAATCAATACCAAGGCACCAACCAACGTCATGAAAGTCACCAGCATGGTATCTGCCATGTGAGAAGTGCTAACACTCAGCGGCTCCATACTGAGCATCAGCATGCCGGACAACTTGCTGGAAACAACCAGCCAAGCCACTACCCCGATCAATGTTGCCTTTCCAATTGCCTTGAACAATTCAACCAGCGAACGTGTAGAAAAAAGGTTAGAAATCCCTTTGAGTGGATTTAGTTTTCCAAAGTTTGGGGTCAGAGACTTGGTGCTGAACAACCAACCCCCAATAAGCAGTGGCGAAGCAAGTGCAACGATAATGAGCAATATGGCCATTGGAATAAACGCAATCGCCAAATCTTCAATGTTGCTGGAAATCCGAGAAAGGAGTAACTGCATATCAAACGCCCTGGCACGTTCGAATGCAAAGCAATCGGAAATTACACTTGCGATGCTACTCATCAAGCCACCACCCAGCACCCACATGCCCAAGCCAGCCGCCAACAGAATCGTGCAAGTACCCAACTCCTTCGATCGAGGAACATTGCCTTCTTCACGTGCTTTCTCAAGCCGTCTGGGCGTAGCGGATTCAGTTTTTTCGAGGTCGCTTTCTTCGGCCATGGCCGACTCCTGTCATGACGTGATTGTGCGCACAGACGCAACAATCTGGCTTGATAAGATTATCAATCGGCGTAAGTGAAAGGAATCAATGGAATAGCGAGAGAAACCTGCCGCTATTTAAGTTTTATGCAGCAGGAAACAGTCGCTATTTAAACAAAGTAAAAGGAGAGAAATTGAAAAACCGCTTTTCCAGCGGTTTTTACATGGTGAAAATTGGGCAAGTTATCTTTTATGCGGTGAAGTTCTGCGCCCAGGCAAGCGCTTCCATGTGCGCCTTATTTACAACGGCAGGCTCGATGGAAAGTGACTCCGCTATAGTGCCAGCCATACCGTTTCTCAGTTCACAAGCTTCAGCCAGTGCAAGCAGAGACCCCAACATCCCCTTGCGTGATGTCAGCGCTTGCATGGCTGCTTCTGGCAAAGGAATGTGCCTCAATGCCTCTTCCATAGGCACACCAAGCAACCTGTCCAGCAATGAGAACATGCCCATAACAAACATATTTTGCTGTTCATTCTTGGAAAAGCTGTCCTCCCCCAACAACTCAACGAAGCGCCCGCGAATAATAGCCGTCTGCATCAGAATGGCAGCGCTTTCATCCGTAGATGATGTTGCCAGCATCAGGGACAACCAGCGATAAAGGGGCGTATATCCAACCAGTGTGACGGCGTGACGTAAGGACTGAACCTCAGACCGCATTCCAAAGCCGGCTGAATTGATATATCGAAGCAATTTGTATGAAATGGCGGCATCTTTTTTCAGCAAATTTTCCAGGTCATTGATTTCTGCATTTTTGCGGAGTTGATCCAGAAGTTGCAAAATCAAGGCTTGCGATGGATTAACGCCTTTGGGACGGTACCCTTCACGTGGTGTCAGGTGCAATTTTCCGGCAAAAGCATTTAGCCCCAAGGTGGCACACATGTCATATTCTCGCCAATTGTCCGCTTGGCTTGCAACCATTTGCGTTGCAGAAGAAATCTGTTTCAGCGCACCAAAAATTTTTGCGAGTTCTGGCACCTCAAAATTTCCAATATCAACTTCCAAATGGGTAATAAAGGGTAACCACTCTTTGCTTAAAGTACGAACGTTGGCCTGACGCAATAAAATACCAAACCCGCGTGCTCGGACTGTTTTAAGTGTCTCAGCAAAGGAAACTTCGTCAAACCTGCCTACATTGAAAATCAAAACGGTCTTTTCTGGAGGTAGTTGCTGTAAGGCAGCACTGTTAAGCAAAGCCGGGGATACTTCTAAAAACAACAGCACATTGCCCATCAGCCAGCCAGACTCGTCATCATTTAAATGCACCGCAACACAAGTTAACAATTCAATTAGCTTCTCGTTGCTCGAAATCTGATTATGTCTGCCCGTGTGCTGCCAGAACAGCTCATAACCGACCACCTGCTGCTTGGCATCAACAAGTGGCTCTCGCACGATAAAGTTATTTGCAGACATATGATGAATGTATATTTTTTTATGATTTTTATTGCAAACCCAAAGCGTTCAATACTAAAAACCCAAGCTATCAAGCAAGTCGTCAACCTGGCTTTGATCTGAAACCACATCTGGCGATGCATTGGGGTTGATTTGCGGACCGTTTAATAAACCTGCCCCTGTATCACGCTTCATTTCTTGCGGCGCATAATCCAGAAGCAGTTGAACGAGCTGGCTCTCCACATTGTGTGCCAGCTCTGTAATTTTCTTTATCACTTGCCCAGTCAAATCCTGGAAATCCTGCGCCATCATAATTTCAAGAAGGAGCTGTTTTGTTTCATTTGCCGCAGCGCCCGCATCTTCCAGTTGGGTCACCGTTCGCCTTGCCAGAGATTGGTAAACAGCCTCTGAAAAGGTTTCCCCCATCACTTTTTCCCAATCTTTTGTCAGCTTGCTTGCCGTTTCTTCGATCCTGTCTTGAAGTGGGGTGGCGTCATCCGTTGCATTCAGGACACGCTGCGCTGCCTGTTCCGACATTTGGGCCACATAATTAAGACGATCCCTGACATTAGGGATCTCATGCGCCGTCTTCTGTATCAATTTGTCCAGCCCTAATCCACGCAAGCTTTCATGCAAAGTGCGTGTAAGTTGGCCTACCCTCTGCAGCACCTCATGATGCTGACAGGCCACTTCAACAACCTCTTTGGGTAGCGAAGCGGGCAGCTCGATATCATGTTTTTCCATATTACGCCCCTACTTCGCCATCTTTTCAAAAACCTTGGACAGTTTTTCGTCAAGCGTTGCAGCTGTAAAAGGCTTGACGACATAACCACTTGCACCCGCCTGCGCTGCTGCAATGATATTTTCCTTCTTGGCTTCTGCCGTCACCATTAAAACCGGCAGATGTGAAAGAGTATTACTGGCACGAATTTGCTTGAGCAACTCAAGCCCATCCATATTGGGCATATTCCAGTCCGAGACAACAAAATCATATTTTTCGCTGTTCAATTTGGATAATGCCATCATGCCATCTTCGGCTTCGTCAACATTAGAGTAGCCAAGCTCTTTCAAGAGATTCCTGACAATGCGCCGCATCGTCGAAAAATCATCAACTACAAGAAATTTCATATTTGGATCTGCCATTAATCACTCCAGAACTATTCTTTTAACTCGAACTATATCGGCATTTTTGATTAAAACTTAAATTAGCGCGACATCTGTTAATACTGGTCAAACATGATCAAACCCTGAGTGCTCTGGAGCCTTGGTTAGCAATGAAATCCAGAACCATTTTTGTCAGATTTTGTATCGGGCCGACTTCGTCTACCGCACCAATTTGAAAGGCTTCACGCGGCATGCCATAAACCACACACGTTGCCTCATCCTGGGCAAAATTATGCGCTCCCGCCTCTTTCATTGCGAGCATACCCTCTGCACCATCCTTGCCCATGCCGGTAAGCATAACGCCTACGGCATTTTTTCCAGCATGAACGGCTGCAGATCGAAACAGCACATCAACAGAGGGGCGGTGGCGATTCACTGGTTGCCCCTGATCAAGCCTAACAACATAGTTGGCACCGCTGCGCCCCAATGCCATATGCGAATGACCGGGAGCAATATAGGCATGCCCAGGCAAAATACGTTCTCCATCGACGGCCTCTTTTACCGAAATCGCACAAAGCGAATCCAGTCGCTCGGCGAAAGAGCGTGTAAACCCCTCTGGCATATGCTGCACAATGACAACGCCAGGGCAATCCGGTGGCATCTTGATCAGGAACTCTTTGATTGCTTCCGTCCCACCAGTTGAGGCGCCCACCATGATCAACTTCTCGCTACTTGCCAGTGTCTGACGCAGCAAAGGTAAAATTGTCGGTATATCTTTTGATCCCGTTTGCCTTGCTCTGGATCTGACTCTTGCCTTAGCTGCCGCCCGAACCTTATCCGCAATCACCTCAGCATATTCACGCATACCGCTTTGAACTGAAATTTTCGGCTTGGCAACAAAGTCAACTGCTCCCAATTCGAGCGCGCGCATCGTGATTTCTGAGCCTTTCTCAGTCAAGGAAGACACCATGACGACCGGCATTGGCCTAAGCCGCATCAGCTTCTCAAGAAAATCCAGGCCATCCATCTTCGGCATTTCAACATCCAGCGTCAAAACATCCGGGTTGGTATTGCGAATCATTTCACGTGCAACAATCGGATCGGGGGCAACACCAATCACTTCCATATCTGGCTGCGCGTTGATGATTTCTCGCAAGACACTACGTATTAAAGCAGAATCATCAATGATTAGAACCTTGGTCTTCATTCAATCTCATCCTTGTCTACCGACCTGAAAATACTTAAATATTGAAACAGGCCGTATATTTTTGCCGTCATTCCTTCTTCATTTTCTCATTTATAAATAAGTTAGCGTGGGCTATTTTTGAATATAAAACCGTTGACTTGGTGGTGACGAACAAAGGGGGCAGTTGTGTGCCCCCTTTCAATCCTGTTACGTTGAGTTCCTAAAACTCTTCCCAATCCTCATTGTTGGCCTGGGTATTTTGAGCAGGACGTACGGGTGCCACTTCACGCGATGGACTTGGCGCCTTTCTTGCCACTGATCGTGGTGCCGGTGCGGCAACAGCCGTCGAAGCCGATCTTCTTCTGGCAGGCGCCGACGCGTGTGAGGCATTGCCCACATTGAAGGCCGCAACCAGATTGGTCAGATTCGTCGACTGATCCTGCAAGCTTTCCGCAGCAGCTGCCGCTTCTTCAACCAACGCCGCATTTTGCTGCGTCACCTGATCCATCTGGATGATCGCCTGGTTCACCTGCTCAATGCCGTCACTCTGCTCCTGGCTCGCCGCCGTGATCTCGCCCATGATGTCATTGACTCGGCGAATGCTGTTTACCACCTCCTCCATCGTGGAACCAGCCGTCTCTACCAGCTTGCTGCCTTCGCTGACCTTGTCAACCGAGTTGTCAATCAGCTCCTTGATCTCGCGCGCCGCCGCCGCACTACGCTGTGCCAGACTGCGCACCTCGGTTGCAACCACCGCAAAGCCTCTTCCTTGCTCGCCCGCACGCGCCGCTTCGACCGCCGCATTCAATGCCAGAATATTGGTCTGGAAGGCAATGCCATCAATCACGCCAATAATGTCCGACATCTTCTTGGATGACTCATTGATCGCTCCCATGGTTTCAACCACCTCGGAAACCACTTCGCCACCACGAATCGCCACATCAGAGGCCGTCACAGCCAGCTGATTCGCCTGACGCGCATTCTCGGCATTCTGACGCACCGTGGAGGTCAACTCTTCCATCGAGGAAGCCGTCTCTTCCAGTGAACTGGCCTGCTGCTCGGTGCGCGAGGACAGATCCATGTTGCCAGAGGCGATTTCGCTCGAGGCCGTGGCAATCATGTCCGTTCCCGCGCGCACTTCCGAGACCGTCTTGAACAGGCTTTCATTCATGTCCTTGAGCGCCTGCATCAACTGGCCCGTCTCATCAGTGGAGCTCACCACAACACGTGTGGTCAAATCACCCGAAGCGACCGTCTGCGCTACCTTGACGGCTTCGTTCAGGGGGCGGGTAATGCCAACCGTCAGCAGGTAGGCTGCCATCAACCCAATCAAAACGGCGGCCACGCCCAGTCCAATGATCAGCATGCGGCCACCTTTATAATTATCATTAATGCCTGTGGCTGCTTTATTAATCGCTTCTTTCTCATAGTCAAGCACAGCATTGATGGAATCCACATAGGCATCCAGGGCAGGCAGCATGTTCTCCTTGATCATCTTTGCTGCCAGTACCGCATCGCCCTTAAGCTTGATGTCCAGAATGCCCTTGCGACCACTCGTATAATCGGCACGTTTCTGCGAAACAATGTCAAAAAGACGCTTTTCTTCAGGCGCTTTTTCGAAGGTCTCAAGTTTCTTTGAAATCACGGAAATCTTGGCACTGGTTGCCGTCATCCGCTCCTTGAAGAATTTGTGCACTTCTGCATCGTCACTTTTGACAAAGGCGACGGCTCGTACGCCATTCGCGTTGGTCATTTGCATCCATTCGCTTACAAGACGCTCTTTCTGTAGCGCTTCCTTCACCATGAAGTCCGTCGCCGTCCCAACCTCCTGCAGACGCCAGACACTAATGCCGCAGATCGCCGTCATCAGCATCAATACCAGTGCAAACCCTACCGCAAGCCTTGCGCCAATCCTAAAATTTTTCATGTTTCCCCCTAATACAACAAATGTTTTCCTGCTTGAGCGTAGCGTTACCCTAGTGTGTCGCTACGGCATCAATCAAGCCCATGTCAGCGCTAGACATCAATCGGTCAATGTCAACCAGAATAAGCATTCGATCATCAAGCGTTCCCAAACCAATCAGGTAATTCGAGTTAAAAACGGAACCCATTTCCGGCGCAGGTCTGATTTGCTCTGGCGACAAGGTCATCACATCGGAAACACTGTCCACAACCATTCCCACAACACGACCCGCCACATTCAAAATGATGACGACCGTAAACTGGTCATACACGGGTGTACCCAAATCAAACTTGATGCGCATATCAACAATCGGCACGATCGTTCCGCGCAGATTGACGACTCCTTTAATAAATTCAGGCGCATTGGCGATTCGTGTCACACTTTCATACCCACGAATTTCCTGAACTTTCAGAATGTCGATTCCGTACTCTTCCTGACCGAGCTTAAAAGCAAGAAACTCATTTGTTTCATCGCCGATATGCTCATTTGACACCGATGACACCGAGCCTGCCTGCAACCCTTGCACCATATCTCACCCCTTTAACAAACTTTTCAACTCACAACAGCTGGCATTTATGATGCCGACCATGTGACGAACACTTTGGCAACTTCTCACCATTACATGACAAGTTTCTTTACGGCAAAACATGCTCAAACTTTAGACTTCACACATACCTCTTGCAATAATTTTCATATTCACCAGGTCTAAATTGAAAAATGCAGTAAAAGCAGCTTATGACCTCCGATAGCGACCCACCCCGCATACAAATCTTGTATAGATATGTGCGCTTTTTTATTGATGCATCACAAAAAAAGCCCACCATAACGGTGAGCTTTTGATGCTTTCAGATTTAAATCAAACACATCATGCAAACCTTTATAGCAGCATATTCTCCATGCCCCCCCACCTGCTTGAACGCACGATGGCAGAAACATCAATAATCAAAGCCACGCCACCATCACCCAGAATCGTTGCGCCAGATATTCCATGTACTTTTTTGTAATTTGATTCCAGATTTTTTACGACAACTTGTTGCTGCCCAAGCATTTCATCAATAAATAACGCCGCCTTCATGCCATCCGTTTCAAGGATCACGACAATTCCGTCAGAAGGATTCGTAAAGACCGGGTCAATATTAAATAATTGATAAAGAGGAATAAGTGGCAAATATTCACCACGAACTTTAACAACGCGTCCCTGATTAGCAATTTCCTTAATATCATTGCCTGATGGTTTTAATGACTCTATTACAAAACCTAGGGGCAATATATAAATCTCGTTCCCAACTTTAATGGACATGCCATCAAGGATCGCGAGAGTCAGTGGTAGCGAAATGGAAATTGTCGTGCCAACTGATTTTTCAGAGCGAATATCAACAATGCCACCCATGGCAGAAATATTACGCTTAACGACGTCCATGCCGACACCACGGCCGGAAACATCCGTAACCGCCTCTGCGGTAGAAAAGCCCGGTGCAAAAATAAGCTGCCACACCTCACTGTCTGACATGTTTTCAGAAACGGGGATTCCCTTTTCGGCTGCTTTTGACATGATTCTGTCGCGATCAAGGCCACCGCCATCATCAACTACTTCAATAACGATGTTGCCACCCTGATGTGCTGCCGACAGCGTCAGTTTTCCAGATTCGCTCTTGCCTGAGGCGACTCGAATTTCCGGCCGTTCAATACCGTGATCAACGCTGTTGCGAACCAGGTGCGTTAACGGATCAATGATGCGCTCGATCAAACCTTTGTCCAGTTCGGTTGCCGCACCCTTGGTAACAAAATCAATTTTCTTTCCGAGTTTGCCTGCCAGGTCACGCACCATACGCGGGAAGCGAGAAAATACATAATCCATTGGCATCATGCGAATTGACATGACTGCTTCCTGCAAATCTCTTGTGTTGCGCGCCAACTGACTAACACTACTGAGCAAGCGCTCGTGAGTCATCGGATCAAGATCGCTGCTTCGCTGCTCTACCATGGCTTGTGTAATGACCAGTTCACCAACAAGATTAATAAGCTGATCAACCTTCTCAACACTGACACGTATGGAAGTTGATTCCTGGGTCGCAACTGTTCGTTCAGCAGCTTTTGTTGGCGCTTTAGCAGGCGCAGGCGTCACTGGCGTACTCGTATCAGGCTCCGGCAATACCTCAACCTTGAACGCTTCGTCTGTTTTTTCGGGAACCCCTTGCACATGAGAATCCAGTGGCTCAAACAAGCCAAAGCCTTCTATTTCCTCCTGATCTTTAGCCACTTCCTCTACAGGTGCAGCTTCCTCCGTAATTATCAGCTCGTCAGGGTCCACAACAAATGAGCAAATTGAGAGAATATCATCGAGACTTTCCTCTGTTAAAAGGTAGAAGCCGGTGCGCCCATTTTTAAGTTGAATGCGCTCCAAGCCTCCAAGCAGCTTTAATTCAACCTCGAGTGCATCGACATCTTTCTCTGCTGCTTCAGGAAGTTCAAAACGCAATTTACGATAACCATTTCTTTCTGTCGCTGGATCTGCAACCGCAGCTTCGTCAAAAATTTTCAGATCACTGGTATCAATGATGAACGAACAAATTGCCTCGATGTCGTTGGCGCTTTCTTCAGTCGAAAGCTTAAAACCATTTCTGCCATCATCCAATTGAATACTTTCCAGTTCGCCGAGCAATTTCAGCTCAATCTCCAGATCTTGCACATCCTTTGCAGAAACTTCCGGGAGTTCTATCCGATAATGCCGTTTTTGACCTGAAGAAACTGGTATTGCTGACTCAGAAGCTGGTGCAGATTCTGCCTGCGCTTTAGTTGGTTGCACGGAAGCCGCCCCAACCACCCCCCCACCAGCAGGACTTTTGCCGGACGCTTCGTCATACAAGGTCTGCAGTACATGCAACACTTCTGTCACCGCGCCCTGGTCAACTTGCGTTCCATCGCGATGGCCGTCGCGCATCATTAACAGCACGTCTTTTGCAGCAAGAAAAGCATCGACATGCTCTGCAGTCATCCTGATTTCCTGTTTGCGAATCATATCCAGCAGGTTTTCAAGAATATGCGTTACTTCCGTCATATCTTTTAAACCGAAAGTTGCCGATCCGCCCTTGATTGAATGTGCAGCACGAAAAATGGCATCAATCTCTTCAGGGTCAGGAGATTCAAGGTCAATCTCCAGCAACAGCTTTTCCTTTTCGGCAAGCAATTCCTCCGTCTCGTCAAAAAAGACCTGGAAAAACTGGCTCATATCAAAGCTCATATTTACTCCCTACTTAAGGCACTCTTTTATTCAAACAAAATTCAACAGATTACTGTCCGATGACTTTTTTAACCACTTCGATCAAACGCTGCGGATCAAACGGCTTGACCAGCCACCCGTTCGCCCCGGCTGCGCGACCCTTTTCTTTCATTTCACTGCTTGCTTCAGTTGTCAGCACAAGGATCGGTACTTTTTGATAGCTGGCCAAACCACGCAAGGACCGTATCAATGAAAGACCATCCATCTTGGGCATATTCTGATCGGTAAGCACCAGATCGAATTTCCCCTGCTTGGCCTTTTCCAAACCATCCTGCCCATCAATTGCTTCAACCACCTGATACCCGGCTGACTTGAGACTGAATGCCACCATTTGTCTTAGTGAGCCCGAATCATCAACTGCCAGTATTTTCTTTGCCATAATTGCTCCCGCTTTTCTTCTACTTAGGCATAGCCACTTAACCATTAAATTTATGGTTCGCACCAATCAGAATAGCTCAACCTCTCCACTATCCATGTGCTTTTGACGCACCGTTTTCAATAACATCTCATTTAATTCACTATTTTGTAATTCGATTTGCATATTCATACTTCTAAGCAAGGCAATCAATTCTTTCTGTTCAGAATGACCATTCATGCCTGAACTGCTTGAACCAAGAGACCCCAGAATGCCTCTCAAACCGGCAACTCTCTTCGTGGAACGCTCTACTAACTGCCTCGTCATATCCTCAAACTGAAGACTGGTCACGGCATCGTTGATATGTCGCCCAAGCTCTTCTGAAATTGCCTGTATCCCCGCAAGCTCATTAGCAATTGCTTTATCACTCAACACTGTTTCAAGCATTTCCTGTTGAACATTAATGGCACCATTAATGGCCATAAAGCTGGCAACCAGTTTTGTAATAGCCTCTTCTAGCAACAAGTTTGTCTGAAGCAAGTCAGACTCAATTTCTGACAAATGGCTTATGCCATGCTCGGACAGGCCATTTAGAATCGCTTTTAACTGGGCACCCAACAACTTGTCATTAGTCATTTTTATGGCCCCCAACCTCTTTATCGCTCTCTGGCGGCGTTCCTGTCAACTGCCGTTCAGCGTCAGACTTATTTGTAACGTTTATCTGCTCTACTTCAGCCGGCGCATCTTGGTCATCCTTTAACGTCGCATTACCCTTTGCAACAGACTCTTCTGCATTGATATTCATCACTATAATACTGATACGACGATTGATCGGGTTGTACGGATTCTCGCTGTCCATCAGCACTGCCGAAGAAAGCCCAACCACACGCATCACTTTATTTTTATCCATGCCACCAGCAATCAACTCCCTGCGCGAGGCATTCGCGCGATCTGCGGACAACTCCCAATTAGTGTAGTCCTTGCTTTTGTATACGTAGGGTGTTGCATCTGTATGGCCTGACAGGCTGATTTTGTTTGGAACCTCATTTAATACCGGACCAATTTCCCGCAAGATCTTCTTGGTATAGGGTTGGAGCTTTGCCTGTGACAGTGCAAACATCGGCCTGTTCTTCTCGTCAACAATCTGAATGCGCAGTCCTTCAGTCGTAATATCAATCAACAACTGATTTTTGAAAGGGCTTAAGGCCTTGTTATTTTCTATTGCGGCTACCAGTTTGCCTTTGAGCTTTTTCAAGCGACTTGCATCCATGCGCGCAGCTTCCGCTTTTTTCCCTGCCACGTCAGAAAGCTTCCTGCTCAAATCATATTTTGCTTTGCGTTTTTCTCGCTCACCATACTTAACCTGCCCCGTCTGCCGGGTAAGATCCCTGCCGCCACCAGGGATAACACTGGAACTATCACCGCTTCCTGACCCACCTGCCAACGCCACCTTTAAAGGTGTATTGAAATATTCAGCGATTCCGTTCAGATTTCCCTTTGCCGTTGATCCGAGCAGCCACATCAAAAGGAAAAAGGCCATCATGGCCGTCACAAAATCGGCATAGGCAATTTTCCACGCGCCACCATGATGGCCACCATTGACCTTTTTAACGCGCTTAACGATTATGGGGCGGAAACCGTCATCAGCCATGGCTATTCCATATCCTTGAGCTTATTTGCTTTTCGATTCCCGAATGTGATCTTCGAGTTCAATGAACGACGGGCGCTCCGTTGAATACAGCACCTTACGACCGAACTCAACGGCAAGCGGTGGCGCATAACCATTCAGGCTTGCCAATAACGTCACTTTTATGCACTGGTACATTTTTGTGGACTCATTCAGCTTTTGCTCCAGCAAGTTTGACAATGGGCCAACGAAGCCATAAGCCAGCAAAATACCCAGAAACGTACCAACCAGCGCGTGTGCGATCAGGATGCCCAGTTCAGCAGGTGGCAGACCAACAGATCCCATGGTATGCACAACCCCCATTACCGCCGCCACAATACCAAAAGCGGGCAAACCGTCCCCCAGCTTTGCAATCGTGTGTACAGGCACCTCACCTTCATGATGGTGCGTTTCGATTTCGTTATCCATCAGATTTTCAATCTGAAACGCATCCATATTCCCGGACACCATGAGACGCAAATAATCCGTAATGAATTCAATCGCGTGGTGATCAGACAGGATCTTGGGATATTTCGTGAAAATCGTGCTTTCATCCGGCGCTTCAATGTCAGATTCAATAGACATCAAGCCCTCTTTACGTACTTTCGTCAATATTTCCGAAAGCAGTGCCATTAACTCCAGATATAACTCCTTTGAGTACTTGGAGCCTTTTAGCAACGATGGAAGCGCCTTCAGCGTTGCCTTGACCGCTTTGCCGTTGTTGCCGACAAGAAATGCGCCAAGTGCTGCGCCACCAATCATCAATAACTCGATTGGCTGAAACAGCGCAGCCATATGACCGCCTGCCAGAGCGAAGCCACCAAATACAGAGGCGACTACAATGATGTATCCAATAATGACGAACAAGTTTGTTTACTCCTGTCTCTTCCGGACAATAAAAATTCACTTGCGCAACAAAAAAACAAAAATGCGGAATTACTATTCTTTACGCCTGCTGCTTATCTCGCGCTGCCTGAGTGCGCCAACGTGATCAAAGGCAGAATCTTAATGAGAATAATTGCATTTAAGCAACACCCGTCACGTGATATCCATATATAACGGCGCGTTCTCTCTCAGCTTGAATAACAAAATCGGGTTTTTTATGGGGTATGGGGAATGCGAGGCTCAGAAAAAGCGACCCATGGCTCATTTCTGCGGCAACCTTATCCCAAACACCCTCCATTACGACGGGGGACAAGAAAGCAAAAGCCACATCAAAATCTGAAAAACTCACACTTTCATAATCTCCGAAACGCAAGTCGATCTGACTACCAGCAAGTTTCGCTCGGACCTTGCTAATCACCCACGGAAGCAGTGAAAGCTCTACCCCTGCATACCTGATATCTGGGCGTTGCTTCTCCAGATAGATCAAAATCCCCCCCAAGCCGCTGCCAATATCAATAAATCGAACTGGCTCACCTTCAGGCAGCAAATCCAGAAGCTTTACCCAGACGGGCCGCGGGGAAAGAAAAAGAGGAACGCGTGTTCTTACGATGCCACCAAAAATAGCAAAGAGCACCAGAAAACCAGACAGGAAATATACCGGCGGAATTTCAAGCGCAAGCGCCGCAAATAAGCAGATGGGGAAAAAAAACTGAATGAACAGCCACCATTTTGGCATGCGCAACAGATATGAGAGGCAAGCAGCCAGAAAGGCTTGAAGCAATATCGCAATGCCAAGGGTCACCGCGATTTGGAAAAAATAGTCAAAAACAAAAAAAAGCCCCGACAGCACAAGAAAAACCGCTACCTGTATAAGGAGCGCTTGCACTAATGGGAGCTGCCAGATTGAGTGTTTTGGCACGCTTCTCACGTTTTAAAGCGGCTGATTACAAAATTAGGAACTGGAAATGTTACGCTTTTATCAAGCCATCGCCAATGCATCTTCTTTGGCTTTCTTTGTCTTTCCTGCACGAGAAGGCACTTGACAGAGGCCACAAATATAGTTGTCAGATAAATCAAAAGTGTTTACAACATAGTGACCACCACATTTTTTACATGGCGCCAGCTTCAACATTTTGCTTTCGAAGAAACGCACTAAAGTCCAGGCTCTGGTAAGCGAAAGCACGGACTCCTCATCTCTTGCTGTTTGCACTTGCTCCAGGTAAAGCTCATAGGCTTTAAGGATTGCATCAATCCCCGTGATCCCTGCATGTTTGAGCAGAAAATGATAAATGTTTACGAATATTGACGAATGAATATTGGGCTGCCAGGTAAGAAACCAGTCTGCCGAATATGGAAGCATGCCTTTTGGTGGGGAAACGCCCTTAAGCTCCTTATACAATTTCAACAGCCTTTCTCTCGACAGCGATGTCTCCGTTTCAAGAATCTGAAGGCGTGCGCCCAAATGAATAAGCTGCATCGCAAGCTGAATATCCCTGGCTTCATTAACGACGCTTTTCTTGACCATGATGACCTCCCAAAATGAGCCTTATGCGGTTTGCGCAGATTTGATCAGGTAATATCTTCAACAGGATGTCCTGCCATCAGAATAGCTGCGTGTGACTGAGTCAACGAGCGCTCTTTACTGTAATTGGTCAGCATCCCAAGAATGGTCGTGTCGTCAAAACGAAAGCGCGCCAACATCATGTTGGAGCTTGCAAGTTTCAAAAGTTGCGGATTGCTCAAGCTAGCGATCAGATCAGCAATTCCCTGACTGATTCCAAGGCGGAATATTGCGCTCGCCTTGTCGGAACGAATCATTTGCTGAGCCAACATCAGGTAGCTCAGATTTGCGTCGCGAATTTCGCCCAACATTTCATTCGTATTCATGGCCTTCTCCTTACTCCCAAGAGCAACTATTCATTCATTTCGAGTACGTTTTATGTACGCTTTGAAACATTCTGAGTGTTTCCATAAAGCAATGAAATAGGCCATGCACTGAATTTTTTGTAGGCACAACTGCAAACGGCTTGTAGGTTTTTGTCCTACAAGCACGCAAAATCACCCACCCATCAAACTAATATGAACAGGGCAGGATGTAAATAATCTTTATTTTTCAAACACTTAACAAATGCTGCGCCGCCTACTCTCACTTATCACGCACAGTCCATTTGCCACTTTTTCTAATTTTTTAAACTTAACCTTTCAATGTCTTCTTTTGATTTAGCGCAATCAATTTTGCGCTCTCAAGTCCTTTACGGCACGATAAAGGGAAACTTTAGCCCTGAAATTAAAAAATTTATTTTTCTTCTGTAACGGCTGACAGAACAGGAACTTTAGGTTCTTCGCTTAAAAAATATACTTGTCGCAACGAGTGTGTTTACGACAAGCGTTCCAGAAACTTTAGGCCTCAAACACAAAAAAAATTAAATGTTATTCAGCCACCCTTTCCGCAAGAATTTGATAGTCAGTTTCACGTAGCATGTGTCAGTTTTTCGCGTACCCAAGTAAAATGACAGCCTGGTTCATTGTATTTTGGTGAGCACAATATCCAATTGACGTCAAACCCATTAAGCATGGCACTCTAAACATGAGCACAATCAAGCAAGACGACCTGATCGAATCCATAGCCGCAGCCCTTCAATACATCAGCTATTACCACCCTGCTGACTTTATCCAGCATTTGGCACGCGCATATGTGGCTGAGCAAAGCCCTGCTGCTAAAGATGCCATAGCGCAGATACTGACCAATTCACGCATGTGTGCGGAAGGTAAGCGCCCCATTTGCCAGGACACAGGCATCGTCAACGTTTTCTTGAAAATTGGCATGAACGTGAAATGGGAAGGATTTACCGGCTCACTGGACGATGCCATTAATGAGGGTGTGCGTCGCGCCTATAACCTGCCAGAAAATAAATTACGCGCCTCCGTCGTAGACGACCCGCAATTTGAAAGAAAAAATACGCGCGACAATACACCAGCCGTAATTTTTACGGAAATTGTGCCGGGCAACACGGTTGATGTACAAGTCGGTGCCAAAGGCGGCGGATCCGAAAACAAGGCCAAGCTGATTATGTTGAACCCATCTGATTCCGTTGAAGATTGCGTACTGGAAGCGGTTGCCGGAATGGGTGCAGGCTGGTGTCCACCGGGCATTCTTGGAATTGGCATTGGTGGCACAGCTGAAAAAGCCATGGTGATGGCCAAGGAGTCGCTGAACGAAAATCTGGACATGTATGAGCTTAAACAGCGCGGACCAAAAAACCGGACTGAGGCCATGCGTCTTGATCTCTATGATCGAATTAATGCTCTCGGCATTGGCGCACAAGGGCTCGGAGGCCTCTCAACGGTTCTGGACGTCAAAATCAAAATGTATCCAACCCATGCTGCCACCAAGCCCGTAGCCATCATCCCGAACTGCGCCGGCACACGCCATGCCCATTTTGTACTCGATGGGTCTGGGCCTGCCTACATAGATCCGCCATCATTGTCTGACTGGCCAGATGTCAGTTGGCAGCCGGACACGGAAAAATCTACGCGCGTCAATCTGGACACATTAACCAAAGAAGAAGTCGCCGCTTGGAAGCCTGGACAAACGCTTTTGCTAAACGGAAAAATTCTGACGGGACGCGATGCCGCACACAAACGCATCCAGAACATGCTGGCCAATGGAGAAAAACTGCCTGTTGATTTCACCAACCGCATGATTTACTACGTTGGCCCGGTTGATCCGGTAAGAGATGAAGCCGTTGGTCCGGCAGGACCAACTACAGCAACGCGCATGGATAAATTTACCGACATGATGCTGGATAAAGTCGGACTGATTGCGATGATTGGCAAAGGTGAACGCGGCCAGGAAACAATAGAATCAATCAAAAAACACCAGTCAGCCTATTTGATGGCTGTCGGTGGCGCAGCTTATCTGGTTTCCAAAGCAATCAAATCAGCCAAAGTTGTCGGGTTTGCAGATCTCGGTATGGAAGCGATTTATGAGTTCGAAGTCGAAGACATGCCAGTAACGGTTGCGGTCGATTCACAAGGCACCTCCGTTCACAATACCGGCCCTCAGGAATGGCAAGCCATAATCGCCAATCTGTGTAGCGGACAGCCCGCTGCCAAATGAAAATGCAAGCAGTATGCACAGTCACTCAAAACCGATTGGCATTTTTGACTCCGGCATAGGCGGTCTGTCCGTATTGCGGCATATTCAGCGATACTTACCTGGTGAAGACTTGCTGTATTTTGCTGACTCCGGTTTTTTGCCCTATGGAGAAAAGCAGCGTGATTTCGTGGCGGAGCGCACGCTAAACGCAGCACGCTTCCTGATCGAAAAAAATTGCAAGGCACTTGTTATTGCGTGCAATACGGCAACCGCGGCGGCCATACATTTATTACGCATCCAATACCCCGAAACGCCCATCATTGGCGTTGAACCTGGCCTGAAGCCTGCGGCAGCAATTACCAAAAGCAAACAAGTTGGCGTTCTGGCAACAGAAAGCACGTTAAAAAGCGAAAAGTTTCGACTACTTCGCGACCAGCTTGCTCTTGCAACAGGTGTACGTTTTATTGAGCAAGCCTGTGCCGGATTAGCTGAGCACATTGAAATTGGCCAGATCGATTCCGGAAACACCAATTTATTGCTAATGCGCTATATTGCCCCGCTTATAGAGCAGAATGTCGACACCATTGTACTCGGCTGTACGCACTACCCCTTTTTAAGCGAACAGATCAGCAATGCAGCACTTGAATCTGGCGCATCGGAGCCCATCCGGATTATCGATACCGGTGAGCCAGTTGCCATTCATCTCAAGCGGAAACTAGATGTGGCAGGATCAGGCGCGCTTAATGCGCAAGCCAAAAATAGGCCTGACTTGCTCGCCGCATTCACAACTGGCCGGACTGAGCTTCTTTCCGAAACATTCCATAAATTTCTGGGCCTTCAACCACCCGTCAACCAAATTACTATTTAAGCACTTGCTTCTATCGCTGCTTTCAGGAATATACACAACTCATCATGCGGTTCTGTACCCAATCGCGTATAGTTAGTAGCTCAACAACCAATTACGGAGCGAACCATGGTTTTACTCGAATTTGCAATTTCGCCAGTTGGAAAAGGGGAAGAATTGGTGGATTATGTTTCACGCTGCTTGGACATCATTGACCAAAGCGGCCTCACCTACCAGCTAACTCCAATGAGTACCATTCTCGAAGGCGAGTGGGATCAGGTCATGGGTGTCGTTTCTGCCTGCTATCGCGAGCTTGAAAAGGATTGCAATCGTATTTCTTCCAACATCAAGATCGATTATCGAGCAGGAAGTGAGAGTCGCATAAAAAGCAAGGTGGAAATGGTTGAAGAAAAAATTGGTCGCAAGCTGTCAACTTAAGCAGCAGGACAAGGGTCCTTTGACCATTTTATCGGCCAGCGTCGTCAGACCAGAAGATATCCTAATAACGCAACGAGCAAGAACAAAAAGATGCTTACGGCAATCACGGATGACGTACTAACTTTGACCTGACTGGGAATAGCACCCTTTCCGGAATCAAATAAATCATCGTATGCTTTGTCAAACTCGCATTCAGTTTTATCTGATGCTGCTTTTTCCTGCTTATCGGAAACATACTTGATATCCGACTTTTTCTTTTCCACCATAAAAGCGCTCTAAACCACTGAGTTTTTACCACAGCAACCAACACTTATGTTGCGCTTATTGCAACTAATCGTAAACATACAACGCCACACTGTCAATCTGGCAAGGCAATATTTGCTCATATACAACACAACTTCAACGCTGATTTACCACAAAAAAAACAGCAAAAAAAAGCCATGTCTAATCCATTGCTTTTTTGAATAGCACTTGCTTAAGTTGATTTATTTTTAACCATTGAATATCTCCAGAACTTCGCTCTCGCCCAAAGTTTCCTTTTCCAGCAGCAATCTGGCGCCTTTCTCGAGTATCACCCTTTTTTCAATCAGAATGTCATACGCCACCTTGTAGGCCGCATCAACAATCTCTCGGATTGCATTATCGATAGCCAATGCTGTTTCATCTGAATAGGTTCGGTAATCCGGCTGGAATAGTGCTTGTTGCCCCAGAAAGTTGGCGTCCTCATGTTCATAAGCCAATTGCCCCAAACCCTTGCTCATTCCATAACGCGTCACCATACTGCGTGCAATCTCGGAAACCTTGGCCAGATCATCAGCAGCACCTGTTGTCACTCGATTAAAGATTAATTGCTCGGCGGCTCGGCCTGCCAGAAGCACCGCCATTTTCCGCTCTAGTTCTTCCTGCGTCATCAGATAGCGATCTTCGGTCGGGCGTGAAATGGTATAGCCAAGCGACCCGATGCCCCGCGGAATGATCGACACCTTATGCACCGCCTCGCTACCCGGCAAGCTCATCGAAACCAGCGCATGCCCCATTTCGTGGTAGGCCACCACCTCGCGCTCTTGCGGATTAATCAAACGATTTTTCTTTTCCAGTCCGGCAATGATCCGCTCTACCGCACCTGTAAAATCATCCAGCGTGACGGCGTTATGATTGCTTCTGGTAGCCAGCAGCGCTGCCTCATTTACCAAATTTGCCAAGTCGGCACCGGAAAAACCTGGCGTTAAGGCGGCAATTTTTTCCCTGTCCGCATCCTCTGCCAAACATATTTTTTTCAGGTGAACGTTCAGTATCTGTACGCGCCCAGCTTTGTCTGGTCTATCAACCAAAATCTGCCGATCAAACCGGCCAGCGCGCAAAAGTGCAGGATCAAGAATTTCGGGGCGGTTGGTCGCTGCCAGCAAGACAAGGCCTGACTCCGTATCAAACCCGTCCAGTTCTGCCAGCAACTGATTCAGCGTTTGCTCTTTCTCATCGTGCCCACCCAAACCGAAACTGCCTCGGGCTTTGCCAAGTGCATCCACCTCGTCAATAAAAATAATTGCTGGAGCCTGATTCCTTGCCTGTTCAAACAAATCACGCACACGCGCGGCACCAACGCCGACAAACATCTCGACAAACTCCGAACCGTTTATGGAAAAAAATGGAACGCTGGCCTCGCCCGCCACTGCCTTTGCAAGCAAAGTCTTCCCCGTTCCAGGCGGCCCAACGAGCAAGATACCGTGCGGCACTCGAGCCCCCAAACGGCCATAGGTGCCAGGATTCTTCAGAAAACCAACCACCTCCTGCAGTTCCTCTTTGGCCTCATCCACGCCGGCCACATCATCAAAAGTCACACCAATATCTTTTTCGACATAGACCTTAGCATTACTCTTTCCGACAGACATAAAACCGCCACCAAGCCCGCCACCACGCTCAGCGAGCCTTCGCAGGAGAAACATCCAGATCGCAAAAAACACGATGGCCGGAATGATCCAGCCGAGGATGTCACGCAAAAAGGTACTTTCAATGACTCGTGTAAACTTGACATGATGCTTTGACAGCTTGTCGGCCAATTCATTATCAAGACGAACTGTCGTGAACTGCCGCTTGCCTTCTGCGGTTGGTTTTTTCAACACGCCCCGAATCTGATCGCCAACAACGGCGACTTCCTCTACATTACCGCGCTCTAGATGCTGAAGAAAAACACTGTAAGGCAAAGGTTCACTTGAACGCCAATCCTGGTACATCGACCTGAAAAGCAATATACCCACGATCGCCATCACGGCATACCACACTATCCATTCCTGCTTACGACTTTTGTTTTCCACGTCTTCCTCCTCGCAAAGAAACAGATTGCTTGCTATGCAGAAATGAGATGCGCACAAAAAGTGAAGCTATTTACCCCAATGTCAGGCCTTAAATCCTGTTTACAGGTTTAGTGCTGTCTCTCAAGTTTACCCAACGCTTCAAGAAGCAAGTCTGGATCATCTGGTGCCAACTTTTCCGGTGTTGATAAAAGCTGCCGATAAGCTCGTGCACCCGGCACGCCTACAGCCAGGCCGATCATATGGCGCGACATGCTGTTAAGCCGCAACCTGCCGCCGGAATTCCTGCCAAACAAATCAAGCTGATGCTGCAGATAAGGCACCATTTCCTCAATGATTTGCCGACGCGTCTTAGGCTCCGATTCTTCACCGAAGTATCGCGCATCAAACGCCGCCATCAAATACGGATTTTGATAGGCTTCACGTCCAATCATCACGCCATCGACCCGCTCAAGATGCTGATCAATCTCTTCCAGAGTCGAAATGCCGCCATTCAAAATAATTTCCAGATCAGGAAAATCTTTCTTTAACTGATACGCCACTTCGTATTTCAGCGGAGGAACGTGTCGATTATCCTTTGGGCTCAACCCCATGTTCAAAATGGCTTTACGCGCATGAACAATGAATGTTTTGCATCCGGCCTCTGCAACTGTTCCAACAAAGTCACGCACAAAGTCATAACTTTCTTCATCATCCAGACCAATGCGATGTTTAACCGTAACGTCTACAGAAACGGCATCCCGCATTGCCTTGACACAGTCCGCCACCAAGTTGGACTCCCCCATCAAGCAAGCGCCGAAGGCCCCTTTTTGCACTCGCGCAGAAGGGCAACCGCAATTCAGGTTAATTTCGTCGTACCCCCATTGCTCACCCAGTTTCGCGCCATACGCCAAATCAGTCGGATCGCTTCCACCCAGTTGCAGTGCGACCGGATGCTCCTCATCATTGAAATTCAAATGCCGCTCAACGTCGCCATGTCGCAACGCTCCCGTCGTGATCATCTCGGTGTACAACCAGGTGTGACGAGTAATCAGGCGGTGAAACATGCGGCAGTGCCGATCTGTCCAATCCAGCATGGGCGCTACGCTAACCCGACGTCCTCTATGGCCTTCTGATTTTTTAATACTTTTCTCTGGTTCCATTAAATTCCAACACATTTCAAAACAACGACATGGAAACTGCGCTACAAACAGTGGCTCTCTTCGGCCATTAGCGCACTCTCCCGATAATGCTGGACGGCATCTTCTGACCTGTTTAATGCCTCATTCAACTCAGCAAGTTGCAAATGCGCCTCTCTCAAAATCGCCTTATCGGAACTGCTTCGAACAAGTGGCTCCAAGTACTGCTGCGCCTTCCCCCAAAGTTTTTGCTTAAGACAGAGTGCGCCGAGCGTAAGCGCAAGCTCATCTTCAAACGGGTGACTCTTCAGCCACTGCTCGCACAAACCGATTTGCGCCATCAATTCCTTGCTCCCCTGCTCTGCGGAAAACTGTCGATATGGCTGAAGCAAACGCTTGTCCCAGTGAGAAGATAATGCACTGGAAACGATGGAGCGCGCCTCGTCAAGCAAGCCAACGCGGCCAAATGCCTGCGCTCCAGCCAGAGCAACTGCCGACCGTACTTGATCCTGCTTTGGCACTTTATTCCATGCCATACGAACTGATTTTGCATCATGCGTTTGCGCCTGAAATAAATCCTCGTACGCAAGATCACGTAAACGCTCAGACAAGGCCGGGTTGATCGCGTGATATTTGTCCAGAGACTGAACAAGGCGCAACACTTCCGCCCAGTTATTTACCTGCTGGTTTGCCTTGAGAGCGAAGCGCTGTGCATGAACGTGCCTGGCACCCTCCTCACCAAGTTGCTCAATCAATGACAACGCCTCTTTAGGCTGATGCTCTTCAACCAGCAACTCCGCAGCCGAAATCAGGCGCGCCGTCTTGAAACTGGCATCACTCCCGATTTTTGCCAACCATTCGTCACGGCGTTCAAACTGGCGTAACGCATGCGCTGCCCGTGCACCAATCAATGCCGCACACCCTGCATTTTCAGGAAGTCGTGCCGCCTGCTGTGCATCACGTTCAGCCTGTACAAAACGGCCTTCATAGAGCGCTTTTAATGCCATCCTGAGGGACTGATTGCCATCACGCTCCCGTTTTTGCTTGCGATACCTCGCTACCCAGCCCGGCAATTTTCGCGTGTTGCGCACAAAACGAAGCAACACATAAAACAACAGAAAAAGCAGGAGCAGTGAAAACAAAAACAGATTCAGTGACAGGTCGATACGGTATGGCGGCACAAATAAAACCACATTGCCCGTATTAAGCTGTGCCAAAACGGCCAACCCGGCAGCAGCAGCAAAAACGGCCAAAAACCAGAGAAGCAAGCGCATAATTTAGTTCTTACTCTTGAAATCGTAGACAGCGGTCAGGCTTTCCAGCGCCGGCATTTGAATCCTCAGCTTGCTGGCCTTCACCTGATTCAGCGTTTCAAGAACAGGCTGCGTGTGAGCATCTTGAGTATCAAAATATTTGTTTATTGCCACCTGCACCACGCCCATATCCCCGCTAAAAATTGCGTCGTTTCGTGACAACAGCGCCAAACGCGCGCTTAACAAGCGCAACTTCAAGTTTTCACGAATGAAATACGCCTGATCAGGCGACACCAGCAACGCATCTTTTTCGTCAGCCTGCCGCACCCGAACAAGTTGATTCAAGTCGCCCAACATGTCCCGGGACCAATTTTTTGCCCGATTAAAAGAAGCGCGCCACCACTCACCACTTTCTGCCTTGTTTATGCTTGTGTCTGGCTTTTCAGCCCTATCACCTATTTTTGGCACTACCTGCTGTGGTTTTTCATTGCGCGAAACAAGCTTTTGATCAGACAGCAACGGCAGTTTGTCTATCTGCTCAATGATTTCGTCCAGACGTACTGCCGCGCCGGTAAGATCCATCTCGGGCAGCGCATGCAATTTATCTATGTCCCCCTTGATCGCACGAAGAATGGGCGCAAAATGCAACCGGCTCATCCTTGTCAGGTTTTTTTCTGCGTTCTTCAGCGCAATCAAAGCACCCTGAACATTACCTGAAAGTTGCAACTGCTGACTCGCGGTCGACAACACGTTCTCGACCTCTGCGAGCGCCCACTCATCCCGATTTTTTGAAATATTTTTATAAATTTGCGAAAGAGTGGTCTGGTCTGCAATGGCCTCATCCTGCTTGATTTCCATCTCTTTTACTTTGGCTCGCAGCAACAGCAAGCGATCCTGAGCCTCAGCCGCCATCATCTTGACTTCCTTGTTTTGGCTATCGCCCAACTGAAGTCGACGTGCAATCTCTGCACGCAGGGCTGTCGTTTCGGTGCGAAAGGTCCACCATTGCACAGCCAGTAGCACTGCTAACAATATGCACGCCAAAACCGTTATTTTTTGCCACACCCCTCCCGACACAGGAGGCTTTGCCGATGGTGACTCAACGGAATTGCTTGTTTTTGTTGAATTTGAGTTATCGCTCATAATTTGCATTTTAACGTAGGCGGCTTATGCTCTGCTCTTGCGCCTGTGAAAGCCTGGCACGGAAAAACAACATCCTGTTGGCATTCTGCCGACAAGTTGCGCAGAATCAATCAAAATACACACAAAACATTGAGGTCAGGCACAATCAAAACAACTGCAAGTGACGCATATACAATAAAAACGCAACCCTTGTGAGTCTTGTCATAACCGAATTTGACGATGCCGCCAAAAGACGCAATCATAAACGCATTAAGCTCAAAATTTAACGGGCACTCATTCAAACGAGTAACCCACCAGTCCATGCGCACAAAACAAACATTTTTCAGGTCAGAATATCGTTTCTAGCCCTCTGTTTTTATTCATTTTTATAAGACACTTATTATGTCAAAACAGTCCTCAAGCAAAACAATACAAACATCCTCTAACGAGCTTGGCGAACCGCTGAAGGACGATATTCGCCTGCTGGGGCGAATACTGGGCAAGGTACTTCGCGACAAGGAAGGGGAAGAAATTTTCAACATCGTTGAAACCATTCGGCGCACCGCAGTCAAATATCGCCGCGACATGAATTCGAAATACAGCAGGGAACTCAGCGATATCCTGCTTAACTTGTCGCGCGACCAGAGTATTGCTGTCGTTCGCGCATTCTCTTATTTTTCGCATTTGGCCAATATCGCTGTCGACAAACATGAAAACCTCACTTATCGCGAGCGCTTGATTGCAGGAGAGCCTCCTGAGCCGGGTCGCGTATCGCTGGCACTGCAAAAGCTGAAAAACATAAATGTATCCGGTGACACCTTACGCAATTTTTTTGAAGATGCTCTGATTTCACCGGTATTAACCGCACATCCAACGGAAGTCCAGCGTAGAAGCACCCTGGATAAAGAGCGTGAGATTTCACGCCTGATTACGGAGCGCGATCACCTGCGCGCGCCCTGGGAAATCGAAGAAAACGAACAGAATCTATATGCGCGCATCGCAACACTCTGGCAAACGCGCATTTTGCGCTACACAAAGTTGACCGTTGCCGACGAAATCAACAACGCACTCTCTTTTTATCACATTACATTTCTGCGCGAGCTGCCGAAGCTTTACGAAAAGGTGGAGGCAGAGTTCAAAAACGCTTTCCCGGATCAAGCCAACAAGAATTTCCCCTCGACAACCTACTTCCGTATGGGAAGCTGGATTGGCGGCGACCGTGACGGCAACCCGAACGTCAATGCCGACACAATGCGCCATGCTCTGATCAGCCAGGCTACCGTCATCCTTGAATACTATCTGGAAGAAATTCATGCGCTGGGCGCGGAACTGTCGATGTCATCCCTGCTGAGCAATGTTAGTGAAGAGCTGCAGGAACTGGCGAACGCCTCACCCGACACATCGGAACACCGCATTGACGAGCCTTATCGCCGGGTGCTTATTGGCATTTATACCCGGCTGGCAGCGACCGCACGGGCACTGAGCACAACGAGCATATTTCGCGGTGAAGTTGGTACCGGTGAGCCATACGGATCACCCGCAGAGTTTGCAGCGGACCTGCAAATCGTCGTTGACTCACTGACAAAACACGCCGGTATCGAAATTGTCAAACCGCGCCTTGCCAAAATTCGACGTGCCATCGACATCTTCGGATTTAACTTGGCTACGCTGGACATGCGCCAGAACTCTGAAGTTCACGAACGCGTTGTTGGCGAATTGTTTTCACGCGCCCGCGTTGTCAGCAACTATGCTGACCTGACCGAAGAAAAGAAAGTCGAATTGCTTTTAAAAGAGCTTAACCAGCCTCGCATGCTCTACTCGCAATTTGCGGATTACTCTGATGAAACCACATCGGAACTAAAAATCTTGCATACCGCCAAGGAAATCAGTACCCGTTATGGCGCACGCGCTATCCGCAATTACATCATCTCGCATACGCGGGCGCTTTCAGACTTGCTGGAAGTTTATCTGCTGCAAAAGGAAACCGGTCTGCTGCGCGAACAGTGGGCACCAGACAAACAGGATGGTCCTTCTGATGCCGTTCTCGACCTGATGGTCGTGCCGTTGTTCGAAACAATACCGGATCTGCAGCGCGCAGCTGGCATCATGGAACAAGTCATGGCAATTCCATTGGTGCGGCACATGATCTCGCGCCGTGGCAACCTGCAAGAAGTGATGCTGGGCTATTCCGACTCCAACAAGGATGGCGGCTTCCTGACTTCAAACTGGGAGCTATATCGAACAGAAATGCAGTTAGTCAAAGTGTTCAATGCTGCAGGCGTCAAACTCAGACTTTTTCATGGCAGGGGTGGCACGGTAGGTCGCGGAGGTGGCCCAAGCTACGACGCGATTCTGGCGCAACCGGTTGGCACGGTAAACGGTCAGATTCGCCTAACCGAACAGGGAGAAATCATTGCCTCCAAATATTCACACGCCGAAATCGGCGCACGTAATCTGGAATTGCTGGTTGCGGGCACCTTGGAGGCCAGCTTGATGCCGCACAGGGAAGAAAGTAGTTATGCGAAAAAACTGATCGATTACGAGCAAATTCTTTCTGAACTCTCCTCATTTGCCCATAAGGCATACCGCAACCTGGTATATGAAACAGAAGGCTTCACCGAATACTTTTTTGCTGCGACGCCCATTGCGGAAATTGCCGAGTTGAACATCGGTTCGCGCCCGGCATCCCGAAAATCAAGCCGGCGTATTGAAGACCTGCGCGCCATTCCATGGGGGTTCTCGTGGGGTCAGTGCCGCATTTTGCTCCCTGCCTGGTATGGCTTTGGCAGCGCTGTCAGCACCTGGCTGGACAATGGTATTGGCGCAACCAAAGAGCAGAAACTGGAAACGCTGAATGAAATGTTCAACAACTGGCCGTTTTTCGCCACCCTGCTATCCAATATGGACATGGTGTTGTCAAAAGTTGATTTGGCGATTGCCTCCCGTTACGCAGAACTTGTTCCTGACGAAAAATTGCGCGAAGACATTTTTGGCCGCATCTGCGAAGAGCATGCACGCACAGTAAGCTGCCTTGAAGCCATTACAGGCACATCCGAGCGCCTGGCCACCAACCCGCTGTTGGCCAATTCGCTTAATCGGCGTCTCCCCTACATCGACCCCCTGAACTATATGCAGGTCGAAATGATCAAACGTCACCGTCAAGCACTGATTGACTATCCGGGAGAAGTCGATGCGCGCGCCAACCGCGGGATTCACCTTTCAATCAATGGTATTGCTGCCGGCCTACGCAACACAGGATAATGCTGACCACAAAGAAAAACGGCAGGCGACTCTCAAAATCAGCCTGCTGTTTTTTATTTTGGCGCCGGATCAGGCACGCAAAGCCTTTTCCTGCATGGCTAGGCACAAATCTACCCAAACCTTGCGTTTTTCAACCGGTTGTCGTAACAGGTATGCCGGATGATAAGTGGCAATCAAAGGGACGTCCAAACCCTCTAACGTCCGATAAGCATGTACTTTTCCACGCAAGGACGCCAGCGAAGCTTGCGCTTCCGTATTCAACAGCATGGTCGCCGCAGTTCTTCCCAATGCCACAATGACTTCCGGCTGAATTAACGTAATTTGCCGATCAAGAAATGGACGACACGCCTTCGCTTCGTCCAGTGACGGTGGACGATCTTTCCCCTTTTCATCCGTTGGACGACACTTGACGATATTGGTGATAAAAACATCGTCACCACGTTTTAACTGCATCGCACGAAACATGTTGTCCAGCAACTTGCCTGACGCACCAACAAACGGCTTGCCTTGCTGATCCTCGTAAAATCCAGGCCCTTCGCCAATAAACAGCCAGGAAGCCTTGCGACCGCCCGCGCCGGGAACCACCTGCGTGCGCTTTTCACATAAACCACATGCCGTGCACTGCAACATGACCTGTTCGAGTTCGTCCCATTCCATGTTCGCCACATTGTGCACCGTCGTAGGCTGTTCTTCGGCCACAACACCCTCATCCCATGGAATTTCATCAAAAAAAGCGGGCGGCGCATCAGCAGAAAATGTCTCAGCCATCGATGGCACCTCGGCAAAATCGTGCCGCATTTGTGTATCATCTTGCACAGGCTCGTGCCGTTCCGTCGATATAACTTCTTCCTCTGCCTGCTCACGCAATTTCCAGACCGGCCCCAGACCCATCTCACGAACAAATGCTGAGCGATGCCTCATCGTCGTCATAATGCAAGCCTCATTACCAAGGCATCCTCACGACTTTGGTCAGCACCCGCGTAATAGTTTTTTCTTCGTCCAATCTGCACAAAACCATAATTTTGATACAGTTCAATCGCCCGCACATTGGACAAGCGCACTTCCAGCAAGAGTGATTCTATTTTCATTGCCACTGCCATATCCAGCACCTTTCCCAACAAAAGACGACCGATGCCTTTTCCTTGCCAGTTTTCATGCACCGCAATCGTCAGCAAGTGCGCCTCATCAACAACTTTTTTGATCACAAAATAGCCGATCAGTTTGCCGGAACGATCTCGCACCAGCCAGCAATCGTATCCTGCCTTGATGGCACTCTCAAAGGATTGACGCGTCCAGTGGCCGTAAGATGGAAATACCGCCGTTTCGACCTGAACAACCTCATCCAGGTCGTGGGGCTGCATACGATCAAACTGCAAACCATTTTCAGTAACCAATTCACTGGCAGCAAGCACACTCATTTTCCTGCCTCACATGCTTGCCTTTCACGTTCCGCCGTAGTCAGCGCCACCTTGTTGCGCAAATAAAGCGGCTGAACCTCGTGCGGCTTGAGTACCGACCCTTGTAAAAACTGAATCTGCCCCAATCGCGCCACCTGCCGTGCATGCGGCAAAATCCCTGGTAATCCCGACTGAAAAAAATCACGTCCGGTGAATGCGGTAGCATACGAAGACAGCCCACTCCCGCAGGCTTGCGGAGTACCATTCGGCGCCACACCCGCCGGTGCAGACAGCGTCGGCGCAATGATTTTCTGCCAGCCATCGGCGTAACGATACTGCGCCCAGTACACCTCGCGCATCTGCGCATCCAGAATGGTGAGTATGTCTGACTTACCTGTCTGTTCGCGACAAGCTTGCGCCATCGCCGCCAAGGTCACAACTGGCACGACGGGCAGATCGGCACCATAACTCAAACCCTGAGCGACGCCACAAGCGGTGCGCACACCGGTAAAAGAGCCCGGTCCGATGCCTACCGCCAGAGCATCACACTGATTCAATGCCATGCCTGCCTCGGCAAGCACCTCCTGCACCATTGGCAAAATCATTTCAGAGTGGGTTTTGACGCCATTGGTCTCGCGCCAGATCGTTTCATCGCCTCGCATCAAGGCCACCGATGCCAGCGAAGTTGAAGTATCGAGGGAAAGAATGGTTGACATGTTAAATCTTGTTTGCCGCGTTATGCGCCGCACTCCAGTTCATACTTTTCATTGGCGCGCCTTAGTTTTAATTGTGCCTTGTCGCGCTTCTTGAAATTAGCACTGCGCACATCCCTCTCCGCCCACGTCACTTTTTGCGCCAGACTTTTGCACCTTTTATGCTTTTTGGCTACCGCCTTGACGCGCTTGCGCCGCGCTTTCTCATCTTTGGCGGCCTGTTTTTCCTGCGCTTTTTCCAGCGCACTCAAGGATTTCTTTTCAGCCGCAGACTGCACCTTGGCCTGTGCAACATCATCGTCAGTTGGTCTACGCCAAACCTTGACCGTTCTGACAGGCTTGCCATCCGGACAGGAAGCGGCATAAACCGTCTTGCCATTGACGTTGCAGCGGTATATTCCATCCGCGTGCGCTGCCAATGAAAGCACAAGCAAAACGAACGCAAGCCACTTTATACGCACTTTCACCTCCTCACAAGACTTTGCCTGGGTTCATCAGATTATCCGGATCAAGCGCCTGCTTGATCCTTTTCATCAGCGCTAGTTCTATCTCCGACAGGTAATGCCTTATTTCATCACGTTTCAATACGCCAACACCATGCTCGGCAGCGATGGAACCGCCAAAGCGATCTACGCTGTCATACACGACCCGGTTCACATCCGTCTGCCTTTGAAGAAACGCGTCATCTGAAACATCTTCCGGCGCGGCCACGTTGTAATGCAAATTACCATCGCCTAAATGACCGAAAACAACTGGCCGACAACCCGGAAAATGCTGCTGTAAAAGCACTCCTGTTTTTGCGATGAAGTCTGCAACACGCGAAGTGGGGATCGAAACATCATGTTTGATGTTCTTGCCTTCCAGCGCCTGTGCATCGGAGATGTGCTCACGCAACTGCCAGAATGCTCTGGACTGCGCAATCGAAGTGGCAATTGATGCATCCAGGACTTCCTGCGAAGACAGGGCTTCTTCCAGTACCTTTTCAAGCAGCGCCATTGCCAGTTGTTCTGGCTCGGCTGATGAAAGCTCCATCAAAACATATTGCGGATAAATCAGCTCAAGAGGTGCTGTGAGTTGAGGAAAATGCTTGTTCACCAGTTGCAGGCTAAAATTTGAAATCAACTCAAAACCTGTCAGCGCCGCACCACAATCGCTTTGTGCACGAGCAAGAAGCTGTTGCGCATCATGTGGAGAATTTAGCGCTACCAGCGCTGTCACAATCGACTGCGGTTGCGGATAAAGCTTCATGGCCGCAGCGGTAATGACACCCAGCGTGCCTTCCGCACCGATGAACAGATTACGCAAGTCATAACCGCTGTTATCTTTGCGCAAACCTCGCAAACTGCTCCAGACATCGCCTTGCGGCGTCACAACTTCCAGTCCAAGACAGAGCTCACGCGCATTGCCATAGCGCAGAACGGCGGTGCCACCTGCATTTGCAGACAGGCAACCGCCCATCGTGCAACTACTCTCCGACGCCAGTTGCAGCGGGAACAAGCGCCCAACTTCTTCAGCCGCTTCCTGAACACGCTTCAGAACACAACCCGCTTCAACCGTGATCGTATTGTTGGCCTGATCAACACTGCGCACCCGATTCATGCGGCGCAATGAAAGCACAATGGCCTGGCCACTTTCATCTGGCACGCTGCCCAGCACCAACCCGGTATTACCGCCTTGCGGAACAATCGGAACCCGAAAACGGTTACACAAACGCACGATCTCTGACACTTCCGCAGTCTTTTCAGGCCGCACAACAGCTAACGCCCTGCCTGCAAAGCGCCGCCGCCAGTCAATTAGATAGCTGGAAATATCTCGCGTCTCAGTTAGCACCTGATCAGCACCAACCACACTGCGGCAAAGATCAAGAAATTTGTTCATTGAAAAGGTTAGAATGATTCGAGGCGACAGAAAAACACGCAATTTTCAATTATAAAACTCTTTAACTGCCAAACACTCAAAGACCTCATGAAGTCCCTTCATTTTCGAAATCTGAAGCTGCTGCCATGGCCCGAATGGCGCGAATTGCTGCGCTTTATTCATAAGCGTTTGGGACAGGCAAATTTAAAACAAGTAGCGGGTAACCTGACATTCACCACCGTCCTGTCACTGGTGCCCTTACTGGCGATTGCACTCGCCCTGTTTACCACCTTCCCTCAGTTTGGTTCCCTGCGCAAAACCCTAGAAATCTACTTCGTGCAGGCAGAGATGCCGCCACACATCACCAACAAAGTTCTCAGGTACCTGACCTTGTTTGCAGCCAAGGCCAATCGCATGTCCATGTTTGGTATCGTAGGCATGCTAATAAGTTCTGTGGCAATGGTTAAAATGGTCGAAGCCGCCGTCAATCAAATCTGGCAGGTCAAACAGCCTCGCCCTTTTATTAAACGCCACGCGCTTCTGCTCGCACTTGCCGTTCTTGGCCCGTTCTTGTTTGGCGTATCCTTGACCCTTACTTCCTACATTTACGTTAAATATGGGGGCGTGCTGCGCATACCCACTCTTGCCACAAGAACGTTGTCCTGGTTGCTCTCCATTTCATGGACCATGGGCGCCTTTTCCTTGCTGTATATCGTGCTGCCGAACCGTAAAATACGCTGGAAGGAAGCGTTCTACGGTGGCTTGGTCGCTGCCATTGCATTTGAAATTTCGAAGCGTGCCTTTGCGCTTTACGTACTGCATACAAGCTCATATGGTGTCATTTACGGCACCGTCGCCGTTGTGCCGCTATTTTTGTTGTGGATCTATCTGTTCTGGATGATCACCCTCACAGGCGCTGCCCTTAGTGCTACGCTGCACATCATCTGGTATGAGCGTTGGCGCCATATTCCGAAACCTGGCAGTAACTTTCTGGATGCCATTGCAGTTTTGCGTACGCTGTACGGCGTAAAAATAGAAGGTAAAGCGTCCGGCATGGATGAAGCCGAATTGCATGCCGTCACCGGCCTGGGGATTGATGAAGTGGGCAACCTTCTGCAATCCCTGAGAAGCACGGGCTGGGTCGACTTCATCAAAGCCAGAAAAAACAGCCAGAAATTTGAAAAAATCCACCCCAAAACACGTCACTGGCATTTTCTGGCAAACCCGGAGCAAATTACACTTGCTGACGTTTATCGACTTTTTGTGTTCGAACCAGAGGAAAACTCCTCGTTGGCACGCAGAATTACGGCCATCACAGAAGAAAAATTAAGCCAGTCGCTAGCCGATTACTTTGAAGAGAAGCAAACCTGAAATCAGGCGTACACATTTATGCGTGCGCCGGGTACGCAGCAACAGAAACAGCTAGCCGCAAAAAGAAAACCCCGCCTTCCGAAAAAGGCAGGGTTTGCCAGCAGTCTGACCAGCTAAAAAGCAGGTCTTTGGTGTTGATACGACAATTACAAGCTGTCGCCAAAATCCTCTCTGAACTTCGCCAGCAGCTTGTCTTGCCAGTCAGAAGTCGGCACAAGTTTTCCAAAGAAGAAGCGCAGCATCTTTGGCTCTTCAACGAACTTCAGGCCACCAATCAATTCACGGTTTTCATACAGCCAGATCAGGCGATCAACCGCATACTTAAGCTGGGAAAGCGTGAAGACGCGACGCGGGCATGCCAGACGAAGCAATTCCATGTTGGCGTAAATTTCAGACCCGTCCGGTTCACGCTGCTCGGATACCGAACCGCGCTCCATGCCGCGCACGCCACTGATGAGAAAGAAAGCAGCGCCCAGTGCGCCTGCTGGATATTCTTCCTGCGGAACATGCGGAATGAAACGCTTGGCATCAACGTGACAACCCAATCCGCCAGCAGGGGTAATGACCGGCACACCGTTCTTGTCCAGCTCATTCACCATAAATTCGATGAATTGAGGACCTTGGCTGATCATATCTTCATCCATCGTCTCGTTAAGACCGACTGCCAGCGCTTCCACTTCACGAATAGACATACCACCATAGGTCAGGAAGCCCTCATACAGCGTCACCATTTCGCGCATCTTCATGTAGGCATCGTGATTATTGGTGCAAATCCCGCCACCACGCACACAGCCCAGTTTGCGAGCGGAGAAATAGGAGATGTCACACAAATCGCTGATGGCGCGCGTAATCTCGCGAATGCTCATGTCCTTGCATGCTTCTTCGCGCTGCTTGATGAAATACAGGTTATCTGCGAGCAAGCTGGAGTCGTAAACGAACAGAATGCCGTTGTCACGACAGATCTTGCTGACCGCGCGCATATTTTCCAGCGAATGCGGCTGACCGCCAATCAGGTTGGTGCCGGACTCAAGGCGCACAAATGCAATTTTTTCAGCGCCGACTCTTTCGATCAGTGCCTTGAGCTGATCCAGATCCATATTGCCCTTGAACGGGTGATCACTGGTTACCTTGAGCCCTTCTTCGGTCACAAATTCTTCGACGATACCGCCATTCACGACAACGTGTGCTTTTGAAGTCGTGAAGTGGTAATTCATCGGCACATAAGTGCCTGGCGTTACCAGCGCTTTTGAAATGATATTTTCAGCAGCACGGCCCTGGTGAACCGGCAGGAAATATTGCGTGCCGAAGATTTCCTGAATCGTATTTTCCAGCTTGGTATATGACTCGGAACCGGCGTAGCTATCATCCGCCACCATCATCGAGGCCAGCTGCTGGTCACTCATGGCGTTTACGCCACTGTCAGTCAGCATATCCAGGAAAATATCTGCATTTTTCAACAGGAACATGTTGTTGCCGGCTTCGGCAAGTGCTTCCTTGCGACGCTCAATTGGCACAAGGTTCAACTTCTGGACAATGCGCACCTTGTGCATCTCAAGTGGCACTTTTTCACCGGAATAGAATTTCACTTTCGACATTATGTTATTCACCCTTGGTTGGTTGTAGTTGGAGCATTAATTGATTGAGTAGAAAGCACACAAAAACAGCTACTCTCACCAAATAAACCTATTGATTATACCTTTTACCAGGCACTTTTTAGCGACAAATCGATGGCGACAATGATAAAAAATCACTCTAAACATGCTTTTTCATGATGGCGGTTAAAGAGCGTAGCACCGACTTATAGCCTAGCTTTTTCGCCATGAAAGATGTCAAAACCATGCTTGCTTGCGCTAAGACAATAGCACCACACCCCATTGCGCTATACCTTAAATATCTGGTCGTATATATCGCAACGTTGAAACACGGCTTTGGTCTATGACTTTCAGAAAACTATCCAGACAGCCCTATATTCAGATATTGTCAGCCATTCTTGCCGGTTTTTTGCTTGGGTCTTTTTATCCTGAAACCGGTATTGCAATGAGGCCGCTAGGCGTTGGCTTCATCAAGCTGATCAAGATGGTCGTGCCACTAATCATTTTCTGCACGCTGGTGGTTGGCATTGCCGGCATGGAAGATTTGAAAAAAGTCGGGAAAACCGGCGGTTATGCCCTGCTGTACTTTGAAATTGTGACCACACTTGCCCTGATTGCAGGCATGCTTGTCATCACTCTTATTCCGTTGGGCAGCGGCTTGAACGTAGATCCAAAGACAATTGATACGCATGGCATTGCCGCCCTTGCCGATTCAGAAAAGGTGGAAACTCTCTCCAGCTTCTTGCTAAACATGATCCCGGACAGCGCTGTAGGCGCTTTCACAAAAGGCAATATTTTGCAGGTTCTGCTGTTTTCCATCCTGTTCGGGTTTGCCTTGAACAAGTGCCGCCCGAAAGGCAAACTGGTTTTCAATCTGATTGAAAAATGCGAGCAAACGCTCTTCTCCCTCATCCGGATCATCATGAAAGTAGCCCCTATTGGTGCATTCGGCGCTATTGCCTACACCATCGGCAGCCACGGCCTGGCTTCAATGATCCCATTGGGCGGATTGCTGCTGGTGTTTTATCTGACAAGCGTCGCGTTCGTAGCTATCGTGCTTGGCATCATCGCAAAAGTGCATGCATTCAGTCTGTGGAAACTGTTGCATTATTTTCATGAGGAATTTCTGATCGTACTCGGGACCTCGTCTTCTGATGCGGTACTCCCCAGTGTGATGGCCAAAATGGAAAAGCTCGGCATCAAGAAACCAGCGGTCGGACTTATCGTTCCGACCGGCTTTTCATTCAACATGACTGGCACCTCCATCTACCTGGCAATGACGGCCATTTTCATTGCGCAAGCGACAAATACCGAATTGACATGGATGCAGCAAGTCTCACTATTTGGCGTTTTGATGCTTACGTCAAAAAGTGCGCGCGGCATTGTCGGAACCGGATTCGTTGTACTGGCGGCAACCCTGTATGCGGTCGACATCGTTCCGGTGGCAGGGCTCGCACTTGTTTTCGGGATTGACCGCTTTATGTCCCTTGGGCGCGCCTTACTTAATCTCGCAGGAAACTGTGTTGCCACGCTGGTCATCGCAAAATGGAGCGGTGATCTGGATATTGAAAAAATGCAGTCCCAGCTTGATCAGCCCGCTCATGACAATCATGACCAATCGCATCTGGCCATCAACCAATGAAACTACAGACACCCCTGGATGCTTCAGATGCGCAAATTCAGGCTCTTCATGAACTCATCTCGCGACACTTGCCTAAGTTCACCCAACTGCATATCACCCAACGCCAAACCCTCAATACTCGAACGAAGCAATCGCAGGACGGGGTAACCGACTGCGGCACACATTTTCCTTACCTGTCGGTTCTTCCCCTCAGTCAGGGTCAATGCAACCCAGGAATCGGGAACTGTTTTTCGCACACGAATCGGCGGCACTCTTTCCGGGACATCAGGCGCTTCAGTCAGCAGCTTAACCTTGCAGGGCAAAGTCTTGTAACGTGACTTGCCAAGCTTGATTGCCGGACCGCTTTGCAAGGCACTTAGGGCGGCGTCATCAGGTATGCCTTCCACCTGCACCAGATAGGTTCTCTCGTGCTGGAAGGATGGGTTGAGCAGACGGTGATTGATCCGGCTGTCACTGGTCAACAAAAGCAGCCCTTCCGAATCCTTGTCCAGTCGCCCAACGGGAAACACATCCTTTGGAATACCCTGACATAAGTCAGCAAGCGTCTTATGCTCCGGTTGCTCCGCTGTAAACTGGCTCAAATAACCGAAAGGCTTGAATAAAATGTAATACGAAAAATCCGACATGAATGGCTCAGATACCTTTCTTAATCTGATTTGGGCAAAGGAATCTGACAAAAGCCCTGCGGCGGCACATCCAGTGCTGCATTGAACTTGCTCGACAGATTTTGAAATGCAATCAAGCCAGTTAGTTCAACAAGGGCATCATCCGAAAAATATTGCTTCAACCTGTTCATCAGTTCACCCTCAATCTGGCCTTTCGTATAGGTAATCGCTTCAACATACTCCAGCACCGCCCTCTCTTGTTCGTCGAACAAGGATGAGTCCTGCCAGTGATGCAAATCCGCCACTTTTTCTTCGGAGCCACACCTCTCAATCAATTTCGCCGCATTTATATCGACACAAAATGCACAGTGATTAATCTGGGAAACCCGTACTGTCACCAAAGAGCGAATAACGGACGATATCGGCGAGCTTTTTCGATCGAGTACGCCATACAGTAGCGCCACCGCTGCAAAAAGCTTTGGCACCCTGGCCCACAGCAAGCCCGGCTTGAGTACTTCGCCGTAACGACGCTTCTGGCTCCAGAAAAAAGGCTTCAGCCAAAAGGGATATTGGTTCAGAGGCTTGTCTTTTATATACATGCGACCTCCCAACGAAATAATCCAAAACAAAAGTGCTAAACATAAAACTGTAAGTATTCGCTAAATTATATAGAAGGTACTCATTTCTCACTGGATCGATCATCAAGCTTTAGCATCACCCTAAGTATGGTCATTCAGCACCATGAAACGCATGTACCAAAATCCCGAGTAGAATAGCCCGACTATCATTGCTTTTTGTGCGACTTTAAGCAATGAAGTTAAAATTCATGCCCGCCATTTGAAATGATATTTGGATAAAATTGAAATTTAGTCGAACTTAGCAGGAAAAACATGTCCATTAGCAAAGAAAACGTTACGTCCTATTTCACCGTTGGTGATCTTATCGAAGACGAAAAAAGCGCAAATTCCATACGCATTACCGCCATTAATGATGACCACGTTCTGATTCAAGTCGCTTTTTCCGACGAAAACGAAATCCGGATCACATACGATGTCCTGTCTGGCGCGGTTAATGCACTAAATGCAGCCAGCAACGAAAGCAGTCAGCCACTAGACCTCCTGGCAGAGGCCTATCAGGATCGCCACGACGAGGCCATTGACGCCATGTGGAAAAGAGCAGGTGCTTGCCAGCTTCCTTGATCCTCATGGCTCAGAAACGAAAAGCACGGTCAGACATGATCCCAACGCCTACCGAGGCGATTCTGGAAAGCATTTCGGATGGCGTTTTTACTGTTGATGAAGAATGGCGCATCACTTCATTTAACCGTGCAGGCGAAGAAATAACGGGAGTCAACCGCGAAGAAGCGATTGGTCAACGCTGCTCGGAAGTCTTTCGATCAAGCATTTGCGGACCCGACTGCGCACTGCAGCACACGATGGAAACGGGCAAGCCGGTCATCGGAAAAACCTGTTACATCATTGATGCTGATGGCGAGAGAATCCCGATCAGCATTTCCACGGCTGTCCTGCGTGATGAGGAAGGCAATGTCATCGGGGGTGCGGAAACATTCCGCGACATCTCTGAAATCGAAGCGTTACGACATGAACTTCATGGAAAGTATCACGTGGGTGACCTGGTCAGCCGCAGTGCGTCCATGCAAAAAATCTTCGGAATCCTGCCTGCTATTGCGGCCAGTCCCAGCACGGTGCTCATCCAGGGCGCTACCGGCACAGGGAAGGAAAAGCTTGCCAAAACCATCCATGCACTTAGCCCGAGAAGTAAAGGTCCGTTCGTTGCCATCAATTGCGGTGCCCTTCCAGACGCATTGCTTGAATCTGAACTGTTTGGGTACAAGGCAGGCGCATTTACCGATGCCAAAAAGGATAAACCGGGGCGCTTTGCACTCGCTCAGAATGGCACGCTATTTCTGGATGAGATTGGGGATATCAGCCCTGCCCTTCAGGTGCGCCTGTTGCGTGTGCTTCAAGAACGTGTTTACGAACCCCTGGGCGCCACAAAAAGCATTGAGACCAACGCACGCATCATTGCCGCAACAAACAGGAATCTGTCTGAACGGGTACAAAAAGGCGAATTTCGCGAGGATTTGTACTACCGAATTAATGTCGTACGCATTGAACTACCCACACTCGATTGCCGCAAGGAAGACATTCCGTTACTAACCGAACAATTTATTGAACGCTTCAACCACATTCAGGGCAAATACATTCAAGGCGTGACGGCTGATGCCCTGTCTTTATTGATGGCGCACAATTGGCCAGGCAATGTACGAGAACTGGAAAACATCATCGAGCGCGCCTTCATCCTATGCACAGACGGCTTGATCGGCATAGAACATCTCCCCGAAGAAATCACCATGCATGTTCCTCTTGCAGCGCAAACGCAAGATGTTCGATCAACGCACAAGCTTCTGGACACACTGTCCATCCAGTCGGCACTAAAGCGCAACGCTTACAATCGACTGGCAGCAGCAAAAGAACTGGGCATTCACAAATCGACTCTATTTCGAAAAATAAAAAAGCTTGGCATTTCCTTGCCAGAACAAGACGGCCGATCACGGGACGCTCAAGAGCAGTAGCAAAAACGCGACCCAAAAAGCGCAAACAGTCGCATAAAAGCAGCCCTGAAAGCAAGCCAGCACGGCATCATAAACTGTGTTTCTGCTTTCATTTCAATCAGTTAAACAACTTTAGGCCTTCATCGAAATCCTGGCATGAATACTGCGATACTTTAGGCAGACCAGCACGATAGTGAGGTAAACATGAAAACTGCATACGCATACTGGAACAATCGAATCGCGCCTGTTTTCGACAGCGCGCACCAAATTTACGTCGTAGACACAGAGAACGGCGAAATCATCTCGGAACAGCAGTACTCCCTCCCAGATACAGCCCCCTTTCAAAAAGCGGCACATCTTGCCGATCTAGGCATTAAAACGCTTGTATGCGGCGCCATTTCACGCCCGCTTCATGAGTGGCTAGTGACTCGTGGCGTCAATGTTATCGCCTTTGTCGCTGGCGACTTGCGCGAAGTCATGCAAGCATATCAGGAGGGCAATCTTGCAAGCAGCGCCTTTGCCATGCCAGGATGCGGACGTCGCATGCGCGGTATGGGCGCTGGAATGGGCCGTGGCTTAGGAACCGGAACTGGACGCGGCATGGGCGCTGGAATGGGGCGAGGTTTGGGTCGTGGGATGTGGCCTGGTGGCGGCGCAGGCAATGGCATGGGGCGCGGTATAGGTCGAGGCATGGGACGTGGTCGCAACAATCAAAGCTAACCGGAATTACACGTGAAAAAAATTGGAATCATTATTTGTGAGCGCTATAAAAGCTGCGGCGGCGGGAAATGCTTTCGTGCTTTACGTGAACGAAAAGGGGGGTTTTCGCTTTACCCGTCCAGTGAACAAGTTGAAATTATTGGTTACTCAGGTTGCGGTGGATGCCCCGGTGGCAACATTGAGTATGTGCCAGAAGAGTTTTTAAAAAACGGCTGTGACGTCGTTCATCTTGCAACTGGCCTTGTAGTCGGCTACCCACCCTGCCCTTATATTCGGCAGTTCAAGGAGTTTATTGAAAAGCGCTATATGCTGCCCGTCGTGATTGGTACACACCCTATCCCCTTAAGCTACTTTGAAAGACAGAGCACGCTTTCCTTCTGGCAAGAGTCAGGCATGAATGACATCGCGATGCCTTTGATGATGGAGCGACGTGACATTATGGAATCCTACAATTAACTAGCGAGCGAAATATTATGAAAATTGCATTCACAACCTCAGGCGACAATCTCGAAGCACCGCTGAATCCTTCGTTTGGCCGTGCGCCAAAATTTCTGATCTACGATCTGGAAACCGACAATTTCACCGTCATCGACAACAACCAGAACCTGAATGCGGCACAAGGAGCTGGCGTTCAGTCGGGGCAAACTGTCGCGAACTCCGGTGCACAATGCCTGATTAGCGGGCATTGCGGCCCTAAAGCTTTTCGCGTTTTATCAACGGCAGGCATCAAGATCTATTATTGCGATGCGGTTTCAGTTGGCGCAGCGCTCGCGCTTTTTCGCGAAGGCAAACTTAGCGAAGCACTTTCACCTGATGTGGATGGACATCAGATATGAGCTTGAAAGAAGTGGCCTTCAAACCCATCGGCGTTATCCACAGCGAACACGCTTTAGAAGAAAAAACGCCGATTCAATCGGTATTTGCTGAAAAAAGCCTTGGATTGGCCGAAATTTTTCCCGAATACGCTGACGGGTTGGTAGACATAGAAGACTTTTCACACCTTTATGTAATCTATCACTTGCATAAGGTCAATTCTGCCAGACTCCTGGTCAAACCTTTCTTGCAAGATCAGGAGCACGGCATTTTTGCTACTCGCGCTCCCTGGCGACCAAATGCCATCGGCCTCAGTATCGTTGAACTGGTCAAGCGCAGCGGAAACGTCTTGCACATCAAAGGCGTGGACATACTAGACGGCACACCAATTCTGGATATCAAGCCTTATTCCGCCCGATTCGACCACATCCAGGCGAAACGAAGCGGGTGGATGGAAGAAGTCGATGACGCGACGGCAAACATGCGCGGAAAGAGAGAATACGCATCATGAAAATGGCACTGGACTGCATTCCCTGCCTCGTTCGGCAATCGCTGGACGCAGCACGACTGGTAACAAATGATGCAACCGATCAGGAGCGCATCTTGCGGGATGTGCTGTTCTGGTTGAATGAAATCGGCATGGACGAATCCCCACCCGTGCTGGCGCAACGTATTCATCGACGTCTGCGTGAAATTGCCCAATCAGGCGACCCCTACAAGCAAACTAAAAAGCGCCACAACGAAATGGCCGTCAAGCTGCTACCGGAACTTCGCGAAAAAATTCAGAAAGCAGATGATCCGCTAGCGATGGCTGCTCGTCTTGCCATCGCTGGCAATGTGATCGACATGGGCATGAAGAGCGCGATTGGCGAGCAAGACGTTCATGAATCGCTGGAACACGCACTGGCTGAGCCGTTTGTGGGTGAGTGGGACCGCTTCCATGAAGCGACAAAAAACGCGAATAAAATTCTTTATCTTGCTGATAATGCAGGAGAAATTGCGTTCGACAAATTGCTTGTTGAACGGCTCGGGCCTGAGCGCGTGACACTAGCCGTACGTGGCGCCCCCATTCTGAACGACGCCACACTCACTGATGCGCGCGAAGTCGGGTTAGCCGACTTCGTGACTGTCGTCGACAATGGCTCGGACGCACCAGGCACGATCCTGCATGATTGCTGCCCAAAATTTCAGACGCTTTTTCGCGAAGCAGACATGATTGTTGCAAAGGGGCAAGGCAATTTTGAATCACTTAGTCATCAAGGACATGATGTCTTTTTCCTTTTCAAGGTCAAGTGCCACGTCATTGCCGAACACGTTGGCTTGCCGCTCGGCACACAAGTTTTACGTCAATATAGGTAAGTAAACGCCATGATTATTGCTATCGCATCCGGGAAAGGTGGAACAGGCAAAACTACGGTTTCCGTCAATCTCGCAAAAGTATTCGACGATCCTGTATACCTGCTCGACTGTGATGTTGAGGAACCAAACGTTCACCTTTTCCTGTCTGGACAAGCGCAAAACAAAGAAGTAGTCAATATTCTTATGCCCGAAATCAAGGAAGTGCGCTGCAACGGCTGCGAAGACTGTAGTGACTTCTGCGAATTCAATGCCATTGCCGTCGTAAATAAAAAAGCGATGGTGTTTCCCGAACTTTGCCATGGCTGCGGCGGCTGCACACTTGTTTGTCCGCTCAATGCCATCACGGAAGTAGAAAAACGCATCGGCTCCGTCGAAACTGCCACTGCCGACAACATTACGCTCGTACAAGGAACCCTGGACGTGGGCGTCGCCTCTGCGCCACCACTCGTCGATGCAGTCAAGAAGCGCATACGAACTGATTGCCATACGATCCTGGACGCACCGCCTGGCACCTCCTGTCCGGCCGTCGCGACCCTGCGCGATACGGATTTTGCTGTATTAGTGACAGAACCAACCCCATTTGGCTTACATGACCTGAAGCTGGCTGTTGCGATGGCACGGCAAATCAAAGTGCCATTTGGCGTCATCGTCAATCGTCATGGCATCGGCGACAATCGGGTACATGAATATTGCCAGCAAGAAAACATTCCCCTGCTGCTTGAAATCCCGAATGACCGCCGCATCGCAGAAGCCTATTCACGCGGCGAAGTTCTATGCGAAGCACTGCCAGAGTATCGCCCGCTTTTCACGAAGCTGCGCGACTGCCTGTTAAATGGAGATTTCAGCAGCCAAGGAGGCACCCAATGAAAGAACTGGTCATCATCAGTGGAAAAGGTGGCACAGGAAAAACCAGCGTTACCGCTTCATTTGCGGCGCTTGCCAGCAACCCCGTCATGGCAGATTGCGATGTTGACGCCGCTGATCTGCACCTGGTTCTTCGCCCTGACATCAGGCAGCGTCAAGATTTCTACAGCGGCCGTGAGGCTACGATTCGTCCTGATGACTGCATCGACTGTGGTGTCTGTCTTGACCCCTGCCGCTATGGCGCTGTCATTGAGGTAGACCCGAATGAATACGGTGCCTCCTTTGCGATTGACCCAATCGCCTGCGAAGGCTGCGGCGTTTGCGTTTGGATTTGCCCAACCAAAGCGATCGATTTTCCACCTCGTTTGTGCGGTGAATGGATGATTTCCGACACGCGCTTCGGGCCAATGGTGCACGCCCAACTCGGTGTTGCTGCTGAAAATTCAGGAAAACTTGTCTCTCACGTGCGACAAGAGGCGCGCCAGATCGCAGAGCGCGAAGGCAAAGATCTGATCATCATTGATGGGCCACCCGGCATTGGCTGCGCAGCAATCGCCTCGCTCACGGGTGCCAGCCTTGCACTGGCAGTCACAGAACCAACCGTTTCAGGTGAACATGATCTGGATCGCATCCTGAAACTGGCAAAACACTTTCAGATCCCTACCGCTGTTTGCGTCAACAAATGGGATCTGAACCCGGAAATGACCGAGCGCATCGAGCGAAAAGCGCGCGAGTCTGGCACACAAATTGCTGGTCGTATTCGGTATGATCAATCCATTACAAAAGCGCAATTACAAGCGCGCACCGTCGTGGAAACCGATGCCAGCAGTGCTGAAGACATTCGAAAAGTTTGGCAAACACTCAATATCTAATTTGTAATTACGGAGAAAAAACACATGAAAATTGCAATCCCACTCGCGAACGGAAAGCTGACCATGCACTTTGGTCACTGCGCCTCCTTCGCCCTGATTGATTTTGACCCCGCAGAAATGAAAATTCTCAGTCGTGAAGATGTGGCCGCCCCACCGCATCAACCCGGTCTGTTGCCGCCATGGCTGGCAGAGCGCGGCGTCAAAATGGTCATTGCGGGAGGCATGGGAAAAATGGCATGCGACTTACTTGAGCAAAATGGCATTACTGTCGTGCTAGGAGCTCCCGTTGAAGAGCCAGAAAAACTGATCACCGACCATTTCTCCGGAAAAATGCAAGTCGGCGACAACCCCTGCGGAAATGAACACCCCTGCAGCCACTAAAAATAGGCTTTAGCGAAAAAATGGAACAAGGCAAAGCGCCAAACAATCCTGATGTGGCGCAAATAGCGTACCCACATCCTGCGTTAAAACAGAAATATGGAAAACACTGTCAACAAACATATTTCTCGACTGTTGCGCTGGTGCTTTGCCCTTTTTTTGCTCCCTCATCTCTTTACAAACGTAGTCTATGCAAGTGACGCATCATTTGCCGCCACGCCCATTCATATTCATATTTTTTGGTCAGAAAGCTGCCCGCATTGCAAACATGCTCTGCAATTCGTCAATTTGCTGGAAACCAAAGACGAAAATCTCAGCATTCACCGCTACGAAGTCAGCAAAGAGCCGAAAAATCTGGATTTACTGCAACAAACGGCAAATACCTTCAATATTTCTCGCGCAGCCATCCCGTTCATTCTCATCGGCTCACGGGGCATTATCGGATACGACAGTGATGCCACAACCGGAGCAACCATCAAGCAGGCCATCCTGAACTGCAGGCGAACCCATTGCGCGGACGGAATGCTCGCAGTAAAGGCGCTGCAAAAGACACACAAACAGTTGGCAAGTAGCCCCGCCAACGCCTTACATCCACCCATACCCGGCGATATTTCCTTATCCCAGTTGTCGCTTCCCATGCTTGCGATTGCCTTGGGTGCTGCTGATGGCTTCAACCCCTGCGCCTTGTGGGTGCTTGTATTCCTGCTTGGCCTGCTTGCCAGCGTTAAAAGTCGCGCAAGGCGCTGGCTGCTCGGCAGCACCTTTGTCATCACGTCAGCCCTGGTGTATTACCTGATCATGGTTGCCTGGCTGAATACCCTGCTACTGCTTGGCTTCGTCATCTGGGTGCGCCTTGCGATTGGCGCTACAGCACTCGCCATAGGAGGATGGTCGATACGCCAATATTTCGCCAACCCAGAAGTCATATGCCGGGTTTCACAATCTCCTGCTCGACGTGCCTTTCTGGAAAAGCTGCGAAAAACTGCACTCTCACCCAGTCTGGTGTTCGCCTTCATCGGCATCATTCTTCTAGCGGGTGCTGTCAATGTTGTAGAACTGCTTTGCTCTTCGGGAATTCCGGCAACCTTCACACAAATACTGGCGCTCAACAATCTGCCAACATGGCAACATCATGCTTACCTTGGCCTTTACATCCTCGTATTCATGCTGGATGACTTGCTGCTATTTTTCGCTGCCATGTTGGCGCTCGAAATCACAAGCATCGGCACACGTTATGCGCGCTGGTCGAACCTGCTTGGTGGAATAATCATGCTGTCACTCGGCTTGATGATGATCTTCAAGCCGGAGTGGTTGATGTGAAAGGTGGAAGGGATGTGAACCGACTCAATGCGCTATAGCAAATCTCGTCGAACACACTCCTTGTGCAAATCTTCTTCCGACCAATCGTTGTAGCCAATGAAGCCCTCCATCATCATGGTCGCAAGCGCAATCTTGGCAGCATCAGACGTGCGAATGAAAGCGACGAAGTACTCAATATCATAAGCCACCAGATGTCTGATCAAAGCATCCTTAGGTGTCGCCAATTCATTACTCATTCCTAACTCCAGGTAGGCAGCCACGAGGCAATGCCGTCGTTGGCTGACATAAAAATCATGCTAAATATCGGTCAGATCAAGCGGATCAAACTGCTCAACCACACTCGGATCGGAAACCATTTGCGCCTCTTCATCAGAAATTTTGACCCAACGCTCGCCACTCACAGGATCAAGAAATTCATCACCGACCGCCACATACCTGAAATTCTGCATGATTGTTCTCCTTCATTTGTTCAATCCTAGATTTTACAGCACATTGTTTCAGGCGCTTTTCGCAGCACCGCCTGTCAGGCATTTATTTTAATTCCGAGAGTCGAGTAACAGGTTTTTCACGGTGCAAGGAGTAGAATACTTTTTTCTTCTCCCTAATGTTGCGTGGACGGAGTAACGGCAGAAATGAACTGGCTGACCAAGTTCTGGGCTCGGCGAAACACCAGAATGACTACTGAGAAGCGCAACATCACGGTCGGCGACGTCTCGGTTGAAGTGGTGCGCAAGGATATCAAGAATCTGTATTTGCGCATTTATCCTCCCAACGCTCATGTGCGTCTTACCGCGCCTCTGGCGCTTGAAGATGAAGCATTGCGACAAGCCGTGCTTGACAAACTTGGCTGGATCAAGCGGCATCAGGCAACGTTTACAAAACAGCCACCCCGATCAAAATACCAAATGGTGAATGGTGAGACGCACTATTTTCTCGGACACCGTTACCGCCTGCATGTGCATGAAGCTGACGCTCCTCCCAGAGTGGCGATTCGTGAAACATCCGCCCTTGATCTGTTTGTGCGGCCAGGAACTGGCTCAGAAAAACGACACGCCATTTTGACGCACTGGTATCGCAAGCAACTGAAATTACTCATACCTGATCTGCTGGAAAAATGGCAACCGATCATGGGCGTCGAAGCGTCGGCATGGGGCATCAGGAAAATGAAAACCAGATGGGGAAGTTGCAACATCACGCACAAAAGAATATGGCTAAACCTGGAATTGGCGAAGTATTCTGAGCAATGTATTGAGTACGTTGTTGTGCACGAACTTGCGCACCTTCTGGAACGGTTGCACAACCCAATTTTTTTTGCGCACATGGATAAATTTCTACCTCAGTGGCGTAGCGCCAAGGAAGCGCTTGCTCAACTGAAATTGTGATACCTAGAAGGAGCCATGCATGCTCCGATTTTTCCGAACCAAGGCGATATTTTCTACCTCTGATGCGAGCGAACTGTGTTTCTTGCCAACTTTCCGGAAGTTCTTTCAAGCGACGGCAGTAAAGGTTGGGAGGTTAATGAACTGAAGGCGGGATGCCGGGTAGCCTCACACCAGATCAGCTTAACTGTTTGAATAATTATCAAAGCTTTTCAATACCGTTGGCCCCAACATATCAACATCTTTTAAGCAACCGTGTATTTGATCACTATTCAGCAACTCCATGACCACAACAAACCATAGCCCAAGCATCTCCTTGAGATATTTGCCGTCCCTGGCGCTGATTTATGGTTTGATGCTTTGGCTATTGCTTTTCTGGCCTTTTCACGCGCTCGCGCAGGGCATGCAGTACGAGGTAGAAATAATTGCGTCGCAAGAGATTTCAGCGCTGTTAAAAGACAATCTTCAGCTGATTCGCTGGCGCGGCAATGCGTACATTGATCCGTTTCAGCTAAAAAGGCTCTACCGTGAAGCCCCTACTGAAATACGCAAACTGGTTGCCACCGAAGGCTACTATTCTCCGAAAATCAAGGCGCATCTCGAAAAGCGCAATGACACAACACATATCCGCTTTCAGGTAGATACTGGACAACCGTCGCGCATTGACACCATCGACCTGATCTTCAAGGGAGCCATCACGTCCCAGCAAGCCGCCGAAAAGCCTGATTTGGCACAATTACGCAAAAACTGGACGCTTTCCCGTGGCAGCGTTTTTCGCCACGAAGACTGGGAAACTGCCAAGAACGCACTATTAAGGCAGGTGAGAAAAATCCGTTACCCGAAGGCCAGCCTGATTGAGTCACAGGCAACCGTAAACCCCGAAACACAGCAGGTGGCATTGAAAGTGGTGGTCGACAGTGGAGAACCCGTTCGTTTTGGAGAAATCCAGATCGAAGGACTAAAGCGCTATCCAGAAAAAACTGTATTGGCCAAGAAGGGACGCCTTAAAACCGGAGAGGTCTACCGGGAGAGCGCACTGCTCCGCTGGCAATCACGCCTGCTAGATAGCGGCTATTTTCGGACAGCGGAAGTCTCAGCCGACGTGACAGCCAACTCCGCAATTGCGCCCGTCAAGGTCAGGTTGACCGAATATGAGCGCAAGAACCTTGGACTGGGCCTGGGTTACAGCACCAATACCGGTAATCGCGCAGTGGCGTCATACGAAGATTTATCCTTGTTCGGCAGTGAATTGAGGTTAAAAAGTGCGTTATCGCTCGAGACCAAGAAGCAAACATTGAATGCCAACATATTGCTGCCTGAAGCACCAAATAGCCATCGTGACAGCTTTGGCGGCCTGTATGAACGCACCGATATTGAAGGTGAGGTGGTCCGTCTTGCCAGTATCAACGCGCAACGCGTCTGGGGAACACCGCGTCTGGAATATGGCTTGAAGCTGGAATACCTGAACGAACAGCAAACTCTTGATGGGTTCGATGCCAGCCACAGCCAGGCGCTTCCGCTGACCTATTTTGTCACCTGGCGTCAACTGGATAGCCGACTTGCGCCCAGACGCGGCTTTGCACTGCAAGCGCAACTTGGTGCGGCGCTCGCTCCCCTGCTGACTGACCGCAGCTTCGTGCGCCCATACCTGAAAGGAATCTTTTATCAGCCACTTGGAGAAAAAGACCAGCTGGTCATGCGAGGCGAGCTTGGCGCCGTGATCGCTGATAGGAGTGATGGGGTGCCAGCAAGCGTGCAGTTTCGTGCCGGTGGCGACCAGTCAGTACGCGGCTACGCCTACCAGAGTTTGGGTACAGAACGCGGAACAGCAGTTGACCCGGCGCGCTATCTGGCAACGGCCAGCATCGAGTATCAGCACTGGTTCCAGCCCCGGTGGGGTGCAGCCCTGTTTGTCGATGCAGGCAATGCCACGGATAGCTTCAGCCGGCTGGATCCGGCCTTGGGCTATGGCGTTGGCGGGCGCTGGCGAAGTCCTATCGGCCCGATCAGCGTCGATCTCGCCTACGGACGTCGAACCGAAGAATACCGAATTCACTTTTCCCTGGGGTTTACCTTCTGATGCGTCGCCGCCTGATTATCAGTCTTGTCATGGTGCCTCTGTTTATGGGGATTCTTGCACTATGGCTGGCCAGCAGCGAAATGGCCTTGCAATGGGCGGCGAAAAGCGTGTCAGAAGCCAGCAATGGCACGGTGACCGTGACCGGCTTGACAGGTTCTTTGGCAAATACGCTACGAGTTGAGCAACTGCGTTATCAAACCCCTGAGCAGACTGTCCAGATCGAACATGCTGAAATGACCTGGTCGCCGATACAACTGCTGCTCGGACGCGTCGTAGTAGACCACTTGTCGGCAAAGGCCGTCACGGTTGAGCGTCTGAAACCTTCCGGCGAACCCATCAAATTACCGAAAAGGGTGAGGTCGCCCCTCGATTTGCACATTGAGCAGACGCGCATCAGCAGACTCACTCTCATCAGCGAGAGTTCGCGTACCGAATTGCGTGATCTGCGATTCCGCCTTGTTGGCGACAATAGGCGATGGCAACTGCACGACTTCGGCGTTGATACGGCATACGGAAAAATCAGTGGCGCAACGACAATCGGCACCTCGCGTCCATTTCGACTCGATGGCGCGTTTCAATTTTCCAATGAAGAAGTTCAAGCAAGTGCAAAACTCGGTGGCAGTCTTGAAGACCCGTCGGTCGCGCTGAATTTTTCCGGCTATGGCGCGAATGGTCAAGCGACACTGGATGCGAAACCTTTTGATAGTGTCCCATTGCGCTCACTTGAAATAAATGCGCAAAGCATCAACCCCGCCAGAATACAGTCGGAATGGCCGCAGGCAGATTTGCGCCTTGTCATGAACGCCAAGGCTGGAAATGATGGCCTCTTGAATGGTGCACTGACCCTCACGAATTCCCAGTACGGCACGCTCGACCAAAATAAGTTGCCATTTCAATCCGCCAAGGCCCAACTGGCCGGCACGGTGCATGCCGCACGTCTGGATAACATCCTGCTTGATTTGGGCCAGGCAGGGGAATTTACCGGCGACAGCCAGGCGATCAAGGGCAAAACCGTACTCACCCTGCGCACCCAAAAATTTGATCTGAACGGCATCAGCAGCAAGCTGGTTCGCACCGCCATCGCCGGAGACATTGTGCTGACCAGTAAAGGTGATGCGCAAACACTGGATGCCCGGCTCGGACAGAAAGATCTGCGGCTAAATGTGAAGGCGGCTCGAGAGGCACAGCTCTTGCGTCTGGAACAGGCAAAACTGCGTGCGGGCAACGGGGAAGTGCATCTCTCGGGAAAAATGCAACTGGCCGAGAAAAACCCCTTTGTGTTCGATGGCACGATGCGGAACTTCAATCCTGCAAAGCTCGGCGCCTATCCGAACGCCGACCTAAACCTGGATTTCGGACTGCAAGGGATACTGTCGCCGCAATGGCTGCTTGCGCTTAATTATGAAATTCGGCCAAGTCGGCTACTCAATCATCCGCTGGCTGGTCGTGGCAGCCTGAAGGTTGACGCGCAACATGTCCACGACGTGCAAGCGCGGCTTGCACTGGGTCCAAACAACGTGGCTGCGAACGGCAATTTCGGCTTGCCCGGAGAACGTCTCAAGTGGCAACTCAACGCACCAGAGCTGGCCGTGCTGGGGCATCAATTCAATGGGGCAATCAACGGCAAGGGAGAACTGGGCGGCACGCCCTCCTCGCCGCATGTTTCTCTACTGCTTGACGGCAAGGAGGTGATGTTCGACGGATACGGCGCCAAGACCTTGCGCGCCAGCACCCACATCAGCGAAGGTATAAATGCACCTCTGCAAGCTGATATCACGCTTAGCGGTGCTGTCAGCGAACGCCTTTCGCTGCAATCGCTACAGGCATCAGCGCGTGGCACACGGCAAAACCACCATCTCCAGCTTGCCGCTCGTCACAAGGATGGCAATTTCAGTGCCGAGGCAATTGGGGGCTGGCGCTCTGGACGCGGTTGGTCAGGAAAGATTAATACCCTGAAAAATCGGGGCAAATACGCCCTTTCACTCAAGCAGCCGGCATCCCTCCAGATCGGCCTAGATGGATATACGCTACAGGATATGGTGCTTGGACTGGCCGAAGGCAGTCTTCATATCGACACCTTGAAAAAAACGAAGGCGCACTTTTCCAGTCGCGGCACGGCAACCGGCGTACCCCTTTCCTGGTTAATCACGCTATCCCCTGATCTTGACGAACGCCTGGACACCGACCTCATTATCGGTGCAGATTGGGCGCTTGAAGAAAATCACGCCGTACTCAACGGCAATGTGCATGTTTTTCGGGAAGTCGGCGATATCACGCTGCGGGGGAATATGCCAACCCCCCTTGGTTTGACGACACTGGACGCACAAATGCAAATCGCAAAGAATTCGCTTCAGGCGAATTTGAAGCTGGCTGGTAAAAATGTTGGCATCATCCAGATGGACGCCGCGTCAAAACTGGGAAGAAAACAGGGTGGATGGGCGCTGTCGAAGCAAAGCCCATTGCACCTGGCGGCGAATGCGAACATGCCATCGCTTACATGGTTGGGCTGGATCAGTGCTGACCGGGGCATTGCGGTTGATGGCAAACTGGCGCTAAGTTTGGTGGGCAACGGCACGATTGGGAAGCCCAATCTTTCCGGCGATATTACTGGCGACAATCTGGCCTTGCGATGGGCAGAACAAGGTGTCCATCTGCATGACGGCGTGCTGCGCGCGCAATTAAAAAATGACCGACTGCAAATCCGGCAAGCCAGCTTTAAAGGAAAAGAGGGAACGCTGCACATCGAAGGCAACGCCGGAATCCAGAATGCGCAACTGATTATGGACCTGCGGCTAATTGCCGACAAAATGATGCTCTTGTCACGCCCTGACCGGGTACTAGTCATCAGCGGGAACAGCACGCTTTTACTGGACCATAACCGGCTAACAATAAACGGCAAAATGCAAGCGGATCGTGCCAGGCTGGAATTCCCCGAACTCGAAGACGTCACAATCAGTGAAGATGTCGTGGTCTTGGGGCAAGAACAGATGCAGACGCAAAAAGCCTTGCCGATCCACTACGATCTCGCATTCAATCTGGGGCGAGACTTCCGCGTCAAGGGCAGTGGGCTGGATGCGCTGCTATCAGGAAGCGTGCAGTTGTATTCAACGCAGGACCGGCTACCAAACGCACGCGGCACCATTCAGGTTGACGAAGGCATCTATAAGGCGTACGGACAAAAATTGGCGATCCAGCGTGGCCTGATTACCTTCAGTGGCCCGATCGAAAATCCGGCACTGAATATTCTGGCAGTACGCAAAGTCCCAAGTCAGATAAACGCGGTTGAAGCGGGTATTTTGGTACGCGGCACGGCGCGCTCCCCCAGAGCAAGCCTAGTGTCGTCCCCTGAAGTGCCGGATACCGAGAAATTGTCCTGGCTCGTGCTTGGCAAAGGCACAGACATGACGAGCCAGCAGGATTTCAACGTCTTGATGACTGCTGCCAACGCGCTGTTCGGCAGCGACTATGGTGCATCCTTACAGTCTGGTCTGGCCACAGCATTTGGGGTCGACGAGCTTAGCATTTCAAATGCTGCGGAACTCGACAATGCCATCTTGCAAGTCGGGAAACGCTTGTCGAGGCGTTTTTACCTTCTTTTCGAGCAAAGCATCAGTGGCGCAACCAGCGTAGCCAAACTGCGCTATGAGCTCTCACGCCGCCTGACCGTGGAAGTTGGAACAGGTACCATGAGCGCGGTGGACATTATCTACAATGTACGATTCGATTGACTTGAGCAAATCTGGCAAAAGTATCAGCCAGTCCACCAAAAAAGATAAAGCTCCCATGCGAAACAATAGCGCTATAAAGCTTGATCCATTTCCGAAGGGCGATCATTCATCATACGAATAACCCGCTGCGGATAGGGGATTTCGACATTTTGCTCTTTTAGCGTTCGCCAAATGGCACGGTTAACATCCGAGCGCACGGCCCAACTCCCATTTTCCGGGTCGCTATGATAAAACCCGATTCTTAACTCCAGTCCATCCGCACCAAAGTTATACAAATAAGCAATCGGGCGGTATATGCGCGACACGCGCGGCACTTGACTCACAACATCTTCCAGCAGTCCTAGCAAAGGTTCAACATCAGTCTGATAACCGACAGACACGTCGGTATGAACCCAAACATGCTGATCACTCAAGGAATGGTTCTTCACAGCACCCGAAACGAGCATCTCATTTGGAATTACGGACTCGACGCCATCCAGGCCTTTCAACACACTAAAACGGGTGTTTATTTGCGTGACTTCACCGTAATACTGATCAACCTCGATCATGTCGCCAATTTCAAGGCTGCGATCAAACAAAATAATGAAACCTGAAACATAGTTGCTGGCAATCTTTTGCAAACCAAACCCCAAACCAACACCGAGCGCGCCGCCGAATACCGACAACACAGTCAAATTGATGCCAACGGCAGACAGGCTGATAAGCACCGCCACAAGCACCAAAACCGCTCGCATTATGCGCGACAAGGCAACGCGCATTGAAGAGTGCACATTTGGCATGCGCATTAAATAGCGCTCAAAAATTGCAGAGCCCCATATCGCCGCCACGAGCAACACAACAACCGATGAGGTCGCTTGCGCTATTGTCATTAACGAAATTTGCTAACGCCAATAACAATCACCTGCTCCCTCAGAAAATGCACCAGTTCAGGCCATAGGCCAGTGATATAAAGTGCAAACCAAGAAAGAACCAGAACGGAAAAAATGCGTTCCATTATTTGCAGAAAGTGGCCAACACTGCCCGTTTTGGTAACCACTGGCTGCAAAGCAAAAAACAATAAGCGAATCATGCACATCACAAGTATTAGCATGATGGCAGCATGCAGCAAAGGAGTTTGCTGCCATTGCGACAACAACACCTTGGAAGTAAATGCCAAAATTAGTGCGAAAAGCGTTGAAAGAAAACGGGCAAAACTGTTTCGCTTTAGGCGTGCCCATATCTTGCCATCTGGAATGGCGATAATTAGGCGTTGGATCAAGTGCGCAAACAACTTGCCCAGAACCATGGAAAAAAAGATCGTGCCAAACTCCCACAGCATTTCTGGCTGACCTAAATTACTCCAGATTTTATGCAGCGGACTGGAAAAAAAAGCATTCATATCATCACTTTAAATGGGCACGCAGAAAAAGTGCCGGCTCGACAAAGACGAGTAGCTTACATTGGTTTACCAGTTAAAAAGCCTGCAATCATGAACTTGCAGGCTTTTTCTGTGCTTCTATGATATCGCCTCAAACGGACTTTTTAGCCTCAAACACCAGTTCGCCGTCTTTAGCCTTGATATGCACCGTATCTTTTGGCCCAAGTGCACCCTCTAGCATCATGCGTGACAAGGGGTTTTCAATTTGTTGCTGAATCGCCCGTTTCAAAGGTCGCGCACCGTAAACCGGATCGAACCCCGCCTCGGCAATGATTTGCAGTGCCGAATCTGAAACATCCAGACTGATTTCCATTTTTGCAAGGCGCTGCTCCAGAATCGCTAGCTGTACCCGCGCAATCGCGCCAATATTCTTTTCGTCCAGCGCGTGAAACACCACGATCTCGTCAATGCGATTGATGAACTCCGGCCTGAAGTGGGTTTTTACATCGGTCATCACCGCCATTTTAATCAGCGACTGCTCTTCACCTTGCATCGCCTGAATGTTGTGCGAACCCAAATTTGAAGTCATCACGATCACGGTATTCTTGAAATCAACTGTGCGACCCTTGCCATCCGTCATGCGGCCATCGTCCAGCACTTGCAACAATACATTGAACACATCCGCATGCGCTTTTTCAATTTCGTCCAGCAGAATCACACTATATGGCTTGCGGCGCACAGCCTCAGTCAGGTATCCCCCCTCCTCATAGCCAACATACCCCGGAGGGGCGCCAATCAGTCTGGCAACTGAGTGCTTTTCCATGAATTCACTCATATCGATGCGAATTAGCGCATCTTCCGTATCAAACAGGAAGTTCGCCAAGGACTTGCACAATTCGGTCTTGCCGACACCCGTAGGCCCGAGGAACATGAAGGAGCCGTAGGGACGGCCGGGGTCACTCAAACCGGCACGGGAACGGCGAATGGCTTGTGACACGGCCACAACCGCTTCATCCTGCCCAACCACCCGCTTGTGCAGCACCTCTTCCATGTGCAACAGCTTGTCACGCTCACCCTGCAGCATTCTGGAGACAGGGATACCCGTGGCACGCGAAACCACTTCAGCAATTTCTTCGGCGCCTACCTGTGTCCGCAACAGCTTGGGTGCCGCATTGGCAGAGTCACCCGTTTCTTTCTGCTCATCCTTCTTCGCCTGCGCTTCCAGTGCTTTTTCCAGTTCCGGCAGCTTGCCATACATCAGCTCGGACATTTTCTGGAAATCGCCGCTCCGACGCGCCTCTTCAACTTGCTGACGCATCTTGTCTATCTCTTCCTTGAGATGTTTGGTGCCTTCCACACCCGCTTTTTCGGCTTTTAATACTTCCTCGTAATCCGCGTATTCACGCTCCAGATTGCCGATTTCTTCCTCAATCAAGCCTAGCCTTTTTTGTGAAGCTTCGTCTTTTTCTTTCTTGACCGCTTCGCGCTCAATTTTCAACTGGATCAGACGGCGCTCAAGCTTATCCATCACCTCCGGCTTGGAATCGATTTCGATCTTGATCTTGGACGCCGCTTCATCAATCAGATCAATCGCCTTGTCCGGCAAAAAGCGATCGGTGATGTAACGATGCGAGAGTTCCGCTGCCGCAATAATGGCCGGATCAGTGATATCCACGCCGTGATGAACCTCATACTTTTCCTGCAAGCCCCGCAGAATAGCGACCGTGTCTTCCACGCTCGGCTCATCGACCATGACTTTCTGAAAGCGACGTTCCAGCGCAGCATCTTTTTCCACGTATTTGCGAAACTCATCCAGTGTGGTCGCGCCCACGCAGTGCAACTCTCCCCGTGCCAGCGCGGGTTTGAGCATGTTGCCCGCATCCATTGCGCCTTCGGTTTTACCTGCACCCACCATCGTGTGAATCTCGTCGATGAACACGATGTTTTGCCCTTCATCCTGTGCCAACTCTTTCAGCACGGCCTTCAGACGTTCTTCAAACTCACCCCGATATTTTGCACCCGCGAGCAATGCCGCCATGTCCAGCGACAGCACACGCTTGCCTTTCAGGCTATCCGGCACTTCACCGTTCACGATACGCTGCGCCAAGCCTTCTACAATCGCCGTTTTACCCACGCCTGGCTCACCAATCAGTACGGGGTTGTTCTTGGTGCGGCGCTGTAGCACCTGAATCGCACGCCGAATTTCATCGTCCCGGCCGATCACCGGATCGAGCTTGCCGTTTCTGGCACGCTCGGTCAGATCCAGCGTGTATTTTTTCAGCGCTTCGCGCTGACCTTCCGCATCGGCAGAACTGACGCTCGCACCACCTCGCACGGCTTCAATCGCAGCTTCCAGTGCATTGCGCGTCAAACCATTTTCACGCGCCAGCCGCCCGGCTTCAGACTTGTCGTCAGCCAAAGCCAGCAAAACCATTTCACTGGCAATGAACTGGTCGCCCCGCTTTTGCGATTCGCGGTCCGCCAAATTGAGCAGTGCCATCAGTTCACGACTGACCTGCATCTCTCCGCCCGTACCGGTCACCTTCGGCAAACGGTCGAACGCCCCTTTCAGCGCTGCCGTCAGCCCACCAACATTTACGCCTGCGCGCTGGAGCAGTGACTGTGCGCCACCATCTCCCTGCTGCAATAAGGCCACCAGCAAGTGAAGTGGCTCGATATATTGATTGTCGTTGCCTACTGCAAGACTGCTCGCATCGGAAAGTGCTTCCTGCAATTTAGTCGTTAATTTATCTTGTCGCATAATTACTCCAATTTCAGTAATTCCTAATGATTAGGGAAATTGGGCCAAAGCGGCTCATTTCAAGCATTATGCAGAGGCAATGCCGTGTACACGTAGATTTACATCAAGCGCAGGCTCGTTCAGGCCACTCGGCAACTCGAGCAAAAGGAAGGAAAACCCCAAAGAAGCCGCTTAGCTGGTGAGCACACGGTACACCGCAAAGCCGATGATGCAGAAGAGGATTGAGCCGAACAGATGCAAAGAGGAGTGACCCAGGGCCCACAGATATTCGCCGCGTTGCAGTAGCAATGTCGCTTCCGCTGAAAAAGTGGAAAAGGTCGTTAGCGCACCGAGCATGCCGGTAACGAGAAACAAACGCCATTCCGGTGCAATACCCGGATGCACATCAAAAAAAGCCAAAGCCAGACCGATAATCAACCCCCCGCCCCAGTTGGCGACCAGCGTTCCCAAAGGCAAATGACTATGCACCTGATTCAGAAAAATGCTCAAGCCCCAACGCGACCAGGCACCCACGGCCGCGCCAAGCCCCACAGCCACAAAACTCATTATCATTTTTTTTCTCCAGCCTGCCAGCGCGCTATGGCTTCCTCATCCGTTACGCGCGCATCTACCCAACGCGCCCCTTCAGACGTTTGTTCTTTTTTCCAGAATGGCGCCGACATTTTCAGATAATCCATAACGTATTCACATGCAGCGAACGCTTCCTTGCGATGCGATGCCGCAATGGCAACCAAAACAATCTGGTCTGCCGGCCTCAATGGGCCAACACGATGAATAACGGTAGCCGCGAAAAAACCCCATCTTTCCTGGGCGGTTAAGACAATTTCTTCAAGTGATTTTTCGGTCATTTCCGGGTAGTGTTCCAGTTCCATCTCTGAAACTGCCAGACCCTCATTCATATCGCGCACCGTCCCGACAAAACTGACCACAGCGCCAATTTTCGCATTTTCAGCACGCAGTCTGGAGACCTCTGCTCCAAGGTCAAAATCTTCTGTCTGAACGCGAATGAGCATGCTTGCGCGACTCCTTTTCAACCTGCCTAACCACCCGTGACCGGCGGGAAAAAAGCAACTTCTGAACCTTCGGTAACCGGCGTATCAAAACCAGTCATTTGCTGGTTGCAGGCCATACGAATTGCCTTGCCCTCAGCGAGCGCCTCTGCCCATGCGCCGCCTCTGCTAATCAGCCAGGCGCGAACATCGCCTACCGTGCGCACCTGCTCGGGCACCAACACTATTTCGCTGGAAACACCAACGGCTTCGCGCACACTGGCAAAAAATCGGAGCTCTATTTTCATATCAGTAAAGCAACTCGCTAAACGGCAGGAAACGCACCATATCGCCTTCATGAATCGCGTTATTGGCAGGGTTGTCAATCAGGCCATCCCCCCAGACCGTGGACGTCATCACGGCTGACCCCTGATTCGAAAACAGGTCCAGTCCGCCACTGTCGTTAATTCTAGCGCGCAAGAATTCATTGCGACGATCTCCTTTTGGCATCGTGAAATCGGCGCGCATTTCAAATGACTTCGGCGTCACGTCATGAACGCCTAGCAATCGGAAAATGAAGGGACGCACGAACAGCATGAACATAATCAATACTGAAACCGGATTGCCTGGCAGTCCAATGAAGTGCGCCATACCTTGTGCGGGTGCTGCACGATTGATTTCTCCGAACGCCAGCGGCTTGCCAGGTTTGACGGCCAATTGCCACAGGTTCAACTGCCCTTCTGCCTCAACTGCAGGCTTGATGTAATCCTCTTCGCCAACGGAAACGCCACCTGATGTGATGATCAAGTCATGCTCTGCGGCGGCACGCGCCAACGTCGTGCGGGTCGCTTGCAGTGAATCCGGCACAATACCGTAATCGCTTATATCGCAACCGAGGTTTTCCAGTAAACCACGCAAGATAAATCGATTGGAATTGTAAATCCCCCCGGCTCGACGCGTTTCACCCGGCATCGCCAACTCGTTACCGGTAAAAAATATCGCTACGCGCAATCTCCTCACAACAGGCAACTCGGCAAAACCAACCGACGCAGCCAGGCCCATCTCTTGCGCGCGCATGCGTGTGCCAGCCAGGAATATCACACTGCCCTTCTTGATGTCTTCCCCGATACGCCGCACCCATTCGCCTGATTCAGGCTGATAGTTAAGAGTGACGGTTCCGTCATCATGTGCTTCGCAATATTCCTGCATCACGATGGCATCTGCCCCTTGCGGCACCATGGCACCCGTAAAAATGCGCGCTACTGTTCCCGGTTCCAATGGCTCGCTAACCTTGCCTGCCGTAATGCGTTGCGTGACCTTGAGTCGCGCCGAACCACTGCCACAGTCCGAAGCACAAACCGCATAACCGTCGCGCTCGCTCCCCTCGACTTCCGGCACATTAATAGGCGATGAAAGCGATTGGGCAAGAATACGTCCATTAGCCGCCAGGGTTGGAACCGATTCCGTGGCTACAATGGGTCGCGCCAAAGCAAGCAGGCGCTCAAGCGCTTCTTTTGCCGTGAGAAAAGGAGTCGGTTCAACCATGTTCGACGCTACCAAAAATAAGATTTACAAGCCTGTGCGACTGGCAATAAATGCCTTCATTTTTTCAGCATCCACCGGCATCAACTCAAAATGCTGCGGCAAAGCTTCAATATTTTCAAAACCGTCAGGACGCTCGGCATCACGCCCCAACGCCTCCTGAATGGTTTCGTTGAATTTGGCAGCAAGCGCGGTCTGCAACACCAGCATCGGCACACCCGGCGTCATATGTTCCCGAGCCACCTTCACGCCATCGGCTGTATGTGGGTCGATCAATACGCCATATTGCTCATAGACATCGCGAATCGTATTCAGTCGATCCTGATGAGTCGACCTCCCGGACTCAAAACCAAATTGCGCCACTTTGCCAAACTCATCGCCATCACTGCCCGGCTTGCCGGAAAGGTCAAAACCGCCATGCGTTTCAACCTTTTCGAACAGGGCTCGCACACGGTCGCCATCTCTGCCCAAAAGGTCGTATATGAAACGCTCGAAATTGGATGCCTTTGAGATATCCATTGACGGACTGCTGGTGTGATAGGTCTCATCGGAACTGCGCACACGATAAACGCCAGTGCGGAAGAACTCATCCAGCACATCATTTTCATTGGTTGCGGCCACCAGACGATCAATCGGCAGGCCCATCATGCGGGCAATATGACCTGCGCAGATGTTGCCGAAATTGCCGGACGGCACCGTAAAGGACACCTTTTGATCGTTGGACGTGGTCGCCAGCAGATAGCCGCGAAAATAGTAAACAACCTGCGCCACCACCCGCGCCCAGTTGATTGAATTAACCGTGCCAATCTTCTGGCGTGTCTTGAATGCCAGATCATTGGAAACAGCCTTGACCATGTCCTGGCAATCATCAAACACGCCTTGCACGGCAATATTCGTGATATTCGGATCATCCAGACTGAACATTTGCGCCGTCTGGAAAGCGCTCATCTTTTTGTATGGAGACAACATGAAGACACGTATCCCCTTCTTGCCGCGCATGGCATATTCCGCAGCGCTGCCCGTATCACCGGATGTCGCACCGAAAATATTCAGTTCTGCATGTTGGCGCCCAAGCTCGTACTCAAACAGATTACCCAGCATTTGCATCGCCATATCCTTGAATGCCAGCGTCGGACCATTTGAAAGCCCCTGCAGAATCAGTGTGTGGCCGTCTTTTTGTTCCAGCACTTGCAGCGGCGTAATTTGCTCTGCTGCTTCCGGTGTTTGTGCATTGCAATAGATCTGCGGTGTGTATGTTTTGTGTGTCAGCGCCTTCAAATCTACTTCGGGAATATCGTCTGCAAATTTTTTCAAAATTTCAAATGCAAGGTCTGCATAAGACAGCTTGCGCCATGCATCCAGTTCCCGGCCTGTCACCTGCGGGTAGGCCTCTGGAAGATACAAGCCGCCATCTGGTGCCAGACCTTCTAGCAAGATTTCCGAAAAAGAGCGACGAGGAGCATCGGCTCCGGCACGTGTAGAGAGGTATTGCATAGTCTTTGCGCAATCTTTATAAAAGTTCGATTTTACCTGTATTCCCCCTATGCCGCGTGCGATAATTCCCAGCAAACTGTGCGGCAAAGCCGCCATATCACCCTTCATCAACAAATATCCGTAAAAAGCCATGACCATCAAAGTCGCCATTACCCAAATCAACAGCACCGTCGGTGATTTCGCGGGCAATAGTGCCAAGATTGCAAGTTACGCTCAATATGCAGCTAATCAGGGCGTTGACATCTTGCTGACACCCGAACTGGTGCTGACCGGCTACCCGCCAGAAGATTTGCTGCTTCGCAAGGCCTTTTTTGACAGGACGGAAGAAGCACTGGAATCTCTGAAAAACGAACTGTCCGAATTGAAAGGGCTGCACGTCATCATCGGACACCCCATTGTGCGCGGCCAAAAACGCTTCAACGCAGCATCGGTTCTCCTTGAAGGCAACACGCTTGGCACTTATTGCAAGCATGACTTGCCGAATGACATGGTCTTCGACGAAATTCGCTATTTCACTTCGGCAGATACGCCCTTCGTTTTCAAAGTGAAAGGGACGCACTTTGGCATCAATATTTGCGAAGACTGCTGGTTGCCGCATGCCCCGAAACGGGCAAGCGAAGCAGGTGCCGAAGTCCTGTTAGTACCAAACGGCTCGCCCTACCACATGAACAAGCAGCATGTTCGCTACGACATGATGCGCGAAAACGTCATATCCAACGGGTTGTCCGTCGTCTACGCCAATCTGGTTGGCGGTCAGGATGAGTTGCTTTTTGATGGCAACTCCTTTGTCATGAACCGGCAAGGCGAAGTCTGCGCACAATTGAAGCATTGCGTAGAAGAAATGCAAATCGTTGAATTTGACGGTGCAAAACCGCTTCCGCAAGCGTTCGACGGTGAGCGCTCTCTGGAAACAATGGTGTATGAAGCGTTGGTGCTTGGGGTACGAGATTATGTTGGCAAAAACGGCTTTCCCGGCGTCGTCATTGGCATGTCGGGCGGCGTCGATTCCGCATTGACACTAGCCATCGCGGTCGATGCACTGGGCGCTGACAACGTACGCGCCGTCATGATGCCCTCACCTTACACCAGTGAAATTTCACTGGCCGATGCAAGCGACATGGCACAACGTGTCGGCGTACGCTACGACATTATTCCAATCAACGATTGCTTTAGCGCATTTAACAACACGCTGGCAGAGGAATTCAACGGTCTGGCAGAAGACACGACCGAGGAAAATATTCAGGCACGCATCCGCGGCACGATTTTGATGGCGCTCTCCAACAAACACGGCGCCATCGTGCTGACAACGGGTAACAAGAGTGAAATGGCTGTTGGCTACTGCACCCTGTATGGCGACATGGCTGGCGGTTTCGCCGTTGTCAAGGATATTGCCAAAACCCTGCTGTATCGTCTGTGCGACTACCGCAACACCGTTTCAGATATTATCCCGACACGCATCCTCACGCGTCCGCCCTCTGCAGAACTGAAACCGGATCAAACCGATCAGGATTCGTTGCCGCCGTATGAAATACTTGATCCGATCATGCAGATGTACATGGAAGAAAACAACAGCCTGGAAGACATTATTGCGGCCGGATTTGCCGAACAGGACGTCATGCGCATTACGCATCTGATTCGGGTCAATGAGTACAAGCGCCGCCAATCACCGATCGGCATACGCGTGACTCACCGCGCATTTGGACGCGACTGGCGCTACCCAATCACATCCAAATTTCTGGGATAAAGGCAAGCCACACAAGAAGTACAAAAATGCTCTAGAATTTACCTGTCCGGCTCACCAGATAGAGGGCCTTAACCACCACTGATCAGAGAGAGTTTTCATGAAGCTAATTACTGCCATCATCAAACCATTCAAACTTGACGAAGTCCGCGAAGCGCTATCACAAGTCAATGTGACCGGCTTAACCGTTACCGAGGTCAAGGGTTTCGGTCGTCAGAAAGGGCACACGGAACTCTATCGTGGCGCCGAGTACGTTGTCGACTTCTTGCCCAAAGTGAAAATTGAAGTCGCCGTTGATGACTCGCTTACCGAGCACGCTGTAGAAGCCATTCTCAAATCTGCCAGAACTGGAAAGATTGGGGACGGCAAGATTTTCGTCTGGAACATTGATCAGGTCATTCGTATTCGTACCGGAGAAACGGGACCAGAGGCAATTTAAACGCATAAGTCTCAACAGGCTCCCGCAAAAAACGCCACGATATCGTGGCGTTTTTCAATCTGCTTGCGTCGAAAATCAGAACTTCCTGGGTCGCCACTCATCCGCCAGCCGTTTCGCCGTTTTGATTTGCTCAGGCGTTAAATTGTGCTCCAGTTTTTTCATGTCAATGAGCGCGTCGGCGTTATCCTGCCTGGCAGAAAGTGTGTACCACTTGTCCGCCTCAACCAGATTCTTGCGTGTTGCCAGACCAATTTCGTAAACCGTACCCAAGTTGCGTTGTGCTGCGGCCAGCCCTTGCTCGGCAGACTTGCGCAACCAGAATACGCCTTTGCGGTCACTCTGGTCCACGCCATTGGATTGAAAATACATCATTGCCAAGTTTAACTGCGCCTGTGCATCACCACGTTCAGCCTTGGCCGTTAATTCCTTTTCCTGCTCTTTTCCGGCGACACACCCTGTCAAAGCAACAGCAACAAGCGCACAGGCACATACCAGTTTCAACCATTTCTTTTGTCGCAAACGCATCCCAGCTTCCCTCTCCAACAAATCCATTTTTATCCGTTTAACTAACTGCGTCCCTTGAGCAAAACAATCAATGCTCCAGAACCGCCATCAACTGCTTTGGCCTGGCAAAAAGCAACGACCTCATCTTTTTGCACCAGCCAGTTATACACCATTTTCTTCAAGACCGGCTCACGGTTAACCGACCCCAAGCCCTTGCCATGAACAATTCGCGCGCAACGCAGTCCCCGTTTGGTCAACTCCCTTAAAAACAGGCCCAAAGCTTCTCTGGCTTCGTCACGCCGCATGCCATGCAAATCTATTTCATCCTGAATGACCCAGTGGCCACGCCGTAATTTTCTCACAACATCCAGCCCAACGCCCTTTCGCGTATAACTGATTGAGTCATCAATATCCAGCAGGGTCGTCACATCAAACTCATCCGACATGGACTCCCGTAACGCTGCCTGATCATCGGCCTGCCGCTGGAGCGGAATCGGTTTGGGTTTCGGCTTCGTTATTTCAGCACGATTTCGATCACCTAGCGGCGTCACATCTCCCACAGCCATACGAAACAGATCAGCCGCATCTTGAACTTCACGCGCCTTGCGAATACGCGCACGCTCCTCAGCCTCGCTTTTTTCACGCTGCTTTTTAAGGGTCTTGCCGAGCTTTTTCAGATCGGCCAAATCCTTGATGGGATCGGACATGAGATAAATCAGGACGCCTGGCTTTCCAGATAGCGCTGCGCATCCAGCGCCGCCATGCAACCGCTGCCAGCACTGGTAATGGCCTGACGGTAAATATGATCCTGCACATCACCCGCAGCAAATACGCCGGGAATATTGGTCGCCGTCTGCATGCCCTCTTCCCCCAGGCCGGTCCTGATGTAGCCGTTCTCCATTTCGACCTGCCCCTCAAAAATCGAGGTATTCGGCCTGTGTCCAATCGCAATGAAAACGCCATGGACGTCGATGGACTTGATTTCACCCGTATTCCTGTCCCTGAGCTTAAGCGCAGTAACGCCCGAATCATCGCCTACCACTTCATCCAGCGTTTTCTCGCATTCCAGCACTATTCCGCCTTCCGCCACCTTAGCCATCATGCGATCGACCAGAATCGGTTCTGCACGAAACTGATTTCGCCGATGAATGACCGTCACTTTCGATGCAATATTAGACAAATACAGCGCCTCCTCAACTGCGGTATTCCCCCCCCCAACCACAGCCACTTCCTTGCCGCGATAGAAAAAACCGTCGCATGTCGCGCACGCTGACACACCACGGCCCTTAAATTCTTCTTCGGAAGGCAAGCCCAGATACTGCGCCGAAGCACCGGTTGCAATGATCAAGGTATCGCAAGTGTATTCAGCACTGTCTCCAATCAGACGCATCGGCTTTTCAGACAATTTCGCCGTATGGATATGGTCGTACACAATCTCGGTGTTGAAACGCTCTGCATGCTGCAAAAAACGCTGCATCAATTCCGGTCCCTGCACCCCCAGCGGGTCAGCCGGCCAGTTCTCCACTTCTGTCGTCGTCATCAACTGCCCGCCCTGCTCGACACCGGTAATCAACACGGGGTTCAGATTGGCGCGCGCGGCATAAACCGCCGCGGTATAACCGGCAGGGCCGGACCCCAGAATCAATACAGAAGCGTGTTTAGTGGTGGACATGACCGGACTCCATTCTTAATTTGTGGTGATATATAAAAAAACGCAGGTATTTCAGCATGTTTGATGCATCGTCAGATTGTTCGGCTTTGAGGCAGAAAACGGGTAAGATTATAGACTATCAGCGCCCGGCAACCCATCGGCGCACATATTACGCGCCAGCACAGGGAACGAGGTGTACCAAAGCGCCATATTCTATGACCAGACAAAGCTCCGCTTATACTCGCAATAACAAGGCAACGGCAGAGAAACCGGCACCAACCCGTTTCCAGCGGCTCCTCTCTGAAGCCTGGATATTGATAGTCGGCGCACTCGCGGTCTACCTGATCCTGATTCTATTCACCTACAACCGCGCCGACCCGGGCTGGTCTCACTCCACCCTTGCGGCACACGTTGGTAATTGGGGCGGACGCATTGGCGCGCTGACATCCGACCTTTTGTTGTACGTGTTTGGCATTTCTGCGTGGTGGTGGTGCGCCCTGTTGCTGCATCAGGTGTGGCGCGGCTTTAAGCGCCTCTCAATGAAGCTCTCCCTGGAGGCAACGCAAGAATCGCCACAACGTTTTGAAAAACTGATCCGTGTTGGCGGCGGGATTCTCCTGCTGGCCAGCAGCCCTTCCATCGAATTTTTACGCATGCATAGCCTTAAGGCACAGTTGCCTGCCGCACCTGGCGGCGTACTAGGTGAAATGCTTGGCGCGCCGTTGCAGGGCGCACTCGGATTCAATGGAGCCACGCTCTTGCTGATGTTGCTGTTTGCCCTTGGTTTTAGCCTCTACTTCCAGTTTTCCTGGCTCATGCTAGCCGAACAGATTGGTGCAGCGATTGAAAACACCCTCCTTGGCATCCGTAACCTGAATGACGCCCGCAAAGACCGCAAACTGGGACAGGCAGCAACCGCCAAGCGGAAAGACACCATCTCGCAAGAGCGCGCCAAGATTACCGAAGCCCCGCCAATTCGGATCGAACCGCAAATTACAGCCGTGCCACGCTCGGAGCGTGCGGACAAGGAAAAACAAACCCCTTTGTTCGCCGACCTGCCAGACAGCGCGTTACCACCGCTGTCACTACTTGATTCCGCGCCGCAATCGCTTGAAACCATCAGCGTGGAAACCATGGAATTCACCAGCCGCCTGATCGAGAAAAAACTGTCCGATTTCGGTGTATCCGTCAGAGTAGTAGCGGCTTATCCCGGCCCAGTCATCACGCGCTATGAAATTGAGCCGGATACCGGCATCAAGGGCAGTACCATCGTGAATCTCGCACGCGATCTCGCACGCTCTCTTTCACTGACCGCCATTCGTGTTATCGAAACTATTCCCGGCAAGAATTACATGGGGCTGGAATTGCCAAACGCACATAGGCAAATCGTGCGCCTGACCGAAATCCTGAGCTCGAAAGTCTATAACGACAGCTCTTCAAAACTCACCATCGCACTCGGCAAGGACATTGCCGGCAACCCGCAAGTCGCCGATCTGGGCAGAATGCCACACTTGCTGATCGCAGGCACAACCGGCTCCGGAAAATCCGTTGCCATCAACGCCACCATTTTGTCACTGCTCTACAAGGCCGACCCGCAACAAGTGCGCCTGATTCTGATTGACCCGAAAATGCTGGAAATGTCAATTTATGAAGGCATTCCGCATCTGCTGGCACCGGTTGTCACGGACATGCGCCAGGCAGGCCATGCACTGAACTGGGCCGTGGCCGAAATGGAACGCCGCTACAAACTGCTGTCACACGCAGGCGTGCGCAATCTATCGAGCTACAACAACCGCATCAAGACAGCAAAGGAAAGTGGGCAGCCGCTGACCAACCCTTTCAGCCTCACGCCGGAAGCTCCCGAACCGCTGGAGCAATTACCCAACATTGTCATCATCATTGATGAGCTGGCCGATCTGATGATGGTCGTCGGCAAAAAAGTGGAAGAACTGATTGCCAGGATCGCCCAGAAAGCGCGCGCCGCTGGCATTCACCTGATTCTGGCCACGCAAAGACCCTCCGTTGATGTCATTACCGGCCTGATCAAAGCCAACATCCCGACTCGCATCGCCTTTCAGGTCAGCAGCAAAATCGACTCGCGCACCATTCTCGACCAAATGGGCGCTGAAAACCTGCTTGGTCTGGGCGACATGCTTTACCTGCCGCCGGGCACCGGCTTCCCGGTACGGGTACACGGCGCCTTCGTTTCCGACGACGAAGTACACCGCGTTGTCGAGCGTCTGCGTGAACAAGGCGAGCCCAATTATGTCGAAGGCATTCTCGAAGGCGGTACCAGCGAAGAAGATTTTGATAGCCTTGCGGGAACAAACGGCGGCAATGGAGAAAATGACCCAATGTACGATCAGGCGGTTGCCATTGTCCTGAAAAACAGACGCGCTTCCATTTCGCTCGTGCAACGTCATCTTCGTATTGGTTACAATCGTGCCGCTCGCCTGCTGGAACAAATGGAACAAAGCGGCCTCGTCTCCACCATGCAGTCCAATGGCAATCGGGAAATCCTGGTGCCGGTCTCCAACCATGAATAAACTTATGCCGCACCTCAAACCTTTACATCAACGCATCTTCCGCCTGCTGTGCATCGGCATTTTTTCCTTGTTCATGCCGGCACTTGCGTTTTCAGGGACTGCGATAGATCAATTTCAGTCCTTCGTTTCCAGGACACAATCTGCGAAAGGCACATTCAGCCAGCGCCAGCTAAAAACGGTTGAAGATCAATCCATTCTTTCCCAACCGGCAACCGGTTATTTTGTTTTTGCCAAGCCTGGACGGTTTATCTGGACTTATACATCTCCTTACAAGCAAGTTTTGCAAGCAGACGGCAAGCAAATCTATATTTACGACAAAGACATGAACCAGGTCACGATACGCAAGCTCAGCCAGTCGCTTGAGTCAAATCCAGCTGCCATCCTGTTTGGCAGCAAAGAGGTGAACAAGAGTTTTACCATCAAGGAAGCAGGCATCCGAAATGGCATTGCGTGGCTGGAAGCCATTCCAAAATCGGACAACACAGGATTTGAGAAAATCGGCATCGGAATGCAAAATGGCCTGCCTTTTGCGATGGAATTGCACGACGCATTCGGCCAAACCGCCGTACTGACCTTTCATCAATTTGAACAAAACCCTGATGTCGACAAATCACAATTCAAGTTTGTGATACCAGAGGGCGCAGACGTTTATCGTCAGTAAATTATGCCCAACGCTCGCTCAGGAGGAAAAAGCAGCAAAACCGGGAACCCAAAATCAAAGGGGGCTGCCACGCAGTTTTTTCGAAGGCTTGGCCGTCTCCATATCGCCACCCTCACGCTAGTCATCCTTCTGACCTCACTACTGCATATCGTGTCAATCAGCATTGTCGAAAACCGTGAGTACGACTCCCATATCACCAGCATCACGCACCGGCAAGCCACATTAAGCCAACAGATCACCAAGACAAGCCTCTATACCGCTTCTGCCCCAAACCCATTCCAGGCCACTCGACATCAGGAACAACTTTCCAGGCTACTTGCCGAGTTTCAGCGTAATCAGCTCGGCTTGATACACGGTGATGCGGCTCTGGGGCTAAAAGCAGAAAACAGCGAACAGATGCTTGAACTGTTTAAAAAAACAGACTCCCATTATCAAAACATGGTGACGGCAGCCGAAGCAATACTGGCGGCGCACAACGATGGCGGAAAAACCGCAGGACTTCTCCAGCGCCTTCAACTTAATGAAAGTAACTTTCTGGCCGGGATACACGACATCGCTTCGGTTTATGAACGCGAAGCGAAGCAACGTACTGAATGGGGGCGCTGGCTTTCGTACGGATTGATGGCCGCGATTGTCATTGCGCTGACAACTGGCCTTTACCTTGTTTCGTCGCCAGCCATGCGACGCATCAAACATGACTTGCAAAAGCAGGCTAACCGAGAAAACGACCTTGATAATCTCTTTGCAGCGAGTCCAGGCGCCTTACTGATGGTCGATATGGAAACGTTTCGAATCTTGCGCGGAAATCAGCAGTTGCAGGAATTAACCAGCTTGCCGCAAAGCCGACTTGAAGGCCTGTCCTTACACCAGTTGCTTGATGCCTCATACGACACAAACCGCACCTTCATCGACAAGCTAAAAAGGGATCGAACACTCAACGAATTTGAAGTTGTCTTGATGGATGTTCGTCACTCGGTCATCGAATCCCTGGCATCGTCACGCGCCATCCAGTACGCAGGAAAGCCGGTCATGGTTTTAGGGTTCACCAACATCAACCAGATCAAAAAGACGCAAAGAAAGCTTGAATACTACGCCACTTACGACGAGTTGACCGGGCTAATGAACCGACGCACCGGACTGGCATTTCTGGAAAAAGCCATGGCACGGGCATGGCGCGAAAGCAGCGATTTAACCGTCATCTACGCCGATCTGGACGGGTTGAAAAAAGCCAATGACCGCTACGGACACGCCGAAGGCGACCGCCTGATACGCGCTGCGGCCAATATCATTACCGGTCTAACGCGCATGTCCGACTGTGCCGTACGCCTGGGCGGCGATGAATTCCTGATCATCCTGCCCAGCTGTTCCAGCCAGAATGCGAAGCGCATCGCCAACAATCTGGAACGCCTGCTCATGGCACTCAAATCTGACGATGATAAAAAGAGAGCGCTCTACTCCATTAGCTGCGGCATTACCAGCTATGTGCCAGATCGTCATGGCACGCCCGAAGAACTGATTGCAGAAGCGGATAAAAAAATGTATCACGTCAAGCAAATGCGCAAATAGCGCGCCGCTTTTCAAGCATTGCGCAACAAGTCGGCAACGCCCCCCACCGAAATCAGCCCGGCAATTTCATCTGGTGAGAATGCTTGATTGACACGCGCCTCAAGCGACAGGATCAAAGAAAAGTGGGGGATGCGGTTCGGCAATCCCCCACAGACAAGGTTTCCGCATATGGCACCATTCTCTGGTTGCGAACACAAAACAGTGCCGCTGTTTCGGGAAGAAGTGACAATGGTGTGGTTTTGTCAAAATACATGTGAGTAGCATGCCAATATAAAGAGACATAGGCTTTAATCTCCTTACATCTTATGCTATATTTTTCAACACATTATCAAAACACCAAGATTTTATTTCCACACAGCAACAACTGGAGAGAATAATGAAAAAAATGTATGTTAAACCTGTAGTCATGAAGCGAGAAAGTTTACAATCCGTGACTGCTGCTTCTGAGCCAGTGGTTTCTGGCGCCACGATTTAAATTGGAGAGCGAACATGAAAAAACCATATACAAAACCCGTCGTCATGAAGCGCGACAATTTATCATCTGTTGTTGCAGGAGCATCTGTTTCAGGCGTTATTTCAAAACCAGATTAATTCAAACGTCCGAGTTGATAGTTACACACACCAAACGGGGCAATGGCCCCGTTTCTCATATTCGAACATAAAAACAACATGACAGAACTCGACAATAACGCCATCATGACGCTTTCTCCTGATGCCACCATGCGCGTCGTAGGCGAAGGGGCGGTCATTCTCATGGTTAAAACCGGGCAACTCTATTCATGCAACGAAACCGCACAGGATTTCATTGCACGCCTTGACGGCAAACAAAGCTTCCAGACCTTATCTGAGACGCTATCGCAAGAATATGATGTGACGCCTGAAGAGCTGAAGTCCGACCTGTCCGAACTGCTCACCTACCTGCTTGCAGAGGGTGTCCTCATTTCGGCCGACTAACCCGCATCAGGCGGCGTCGAATTGCTGTGCCACCATGACCCCGACCAGTTGGAACAAATTTGTTTTCAACCTTGAGCTATGGCTGACGGCAAGATCACTGCCTTTTCTGGTCGGAAAGAAGTCGCTGGCACAGGCGCTGGCGCTAACGAATACAGAACTGTCATCACGCTATGCCTGGCTCACGCCAGACTATCTGAATCGGCGCATTAAGCGTGTGGTGCGCGGCCCTTTTTTCATGCGAAACCGGCGTTGCCTGCGCATCGGCATTCTGGGTTTCCGCTTTCTCCGTAAAGCTGGCTACCAGCCGGAATTGCATTTCGGGCTCGCACCGGACTCCATTGGCAAGGCGCGCATTGAAGCCCATTGCTGGGTCTGCCTGGGTGGTGAGCCGGTGGTTGGAGAGCCGCTGGACAACATGATGACCATTCACATTCATCCGCAAATGTCAGCCGCCCCAAAACCAACCGTTCTACCCTGAGCAGGAAATTTTATGTCTGATTACACAGCTTATCTGGACTTTGTCGAGAGCCATGTTCGTTTGAACATGCCGGACAACCAATTGTTCGAACGATTGCAATCGATGATTGCGCCACTCACGATAGAAGCCTCTTCGAGCACAGGTAAGTATCCAGTTTACGAAATTGACCTTCGATATAAGAATCCGCACCGTTTGCCAGAAACGGCCGATCAGATCACCGAAACTGAACTGGCGTTTGCCGGTTACTGCAAAATGGCTGCAACGGAAAGCCATTTGTGGCAAGTCTTTCCGGACAGGGCATCCCTCAAAATAGAGCGCGACAAAGGGCGGGCTGAAATTTTTGCCAAAGAGGCGCACGTATCGCTGGCACTGGAAACTTGCCTGATGCTGGCGCTGGAAGACATGATTGATCTTTCCGGACAATTCATCCTGCATGCCGCTTCGCTCAGGGTGCCGAACGGCAAAGGGAATATCCTGATTTATGCACCCAGCGGCGTAGGCAAAACCACCACCACGCTCAGTTTGTTGCGTGAGGGCTTCGGGCTCTGCTCGGATGATGGCACCATTCTAAAAAACCATGACAACGGCACAACTGGCTGGGGATTGCCGCGCGACATGAAGGTACATAAAAAGACCTTTGAAATGCTGCCATGGCTGACACCCTACTTTACCGAGCAGTGGAATGAAGAAGGCGAGCAGCGCTTAACGCGCAACACCATTAGCGACCTCTTTCCCATTTTCGACAAAGACCCGCAACCGATACTTTGCGTTTTTGCACTAAAGCGATCAAAACGAAACCAATGCGCAGCAATGCCTCTTCCACCCATCGAAGCTGCCATCGGTCTGACAGCAGACAATGTTCGCGTCAGCCAGCATGGCCTGTTGCCGGGTCAAAATCGCCGTTTTGACGCATTGTTGAGCATGATTTCTACCGTTCCGGTCTATCAACTGGAAGTCGGCACCGACCTGAGGGCAATCGGACCGGTTATCAAAAACGTGCTTGAAGAAATTGGGTAATGGCTAGCTTTCAACCGAATCGTCTGCATACCTAAGCGCCACATCTTCCGGCAGTGTCATTCGTAATCCCCAGGCCGTCTGGATTTTTCGAATGCTCCGCCGAATTCTGGATGAGGCGACACACGAAACGCGGGCATCTTTTAAATCGAACTCAAAACGTTCTCCTTTTCGCGACGATTTCTGTCCGATAGGCTCGCCGATAACACGCACGTCATGTGCGCTCAACTTGTGCAAATTACCATCAATTTCGATAAAAACACCAGGGCGACCGGAAAGAAACGTCAGCACCCGCTTTAAATAGTCAATCGTCCAGTCTGTTTTAACGCATGTATCCATTTGCATTCCAGCCCAAACATACTCGCCTTCTGGTTGCGGAACTGCGCACACTTTTCCCAGGCAAAAAGCAGGCACAGCCTCTTGCACCAACTTTATCATGGCATTGGCCAACGCACGGTTCAGCGTCGTTCTACTCTTCCAGTCACGCTCATTGAAATGCGTTTGTGCAATGATGTCGCCCTCATCGAAACGATCGGACATGCAATGCAAAGTCACCCCACCACAATTAAGCCAATCATCTTGCAAAATCATTTGCTGAAGCGGTTGTGGACCACGATAGTTAGGCAAAATTGCCGGGTGCAGGTTAACCCCACCATTTGGAAACAATGAGAGAATGTCATGCGGCACACGCAAAGGAAAATACACAGAAATAAGCACATCTGCTTCTATGTCTGAAAATTGTGTTTTGAGAATATTCCAGTCGACAGGAAGTGGCAGATTGAACAATTGCGCGTCAGGAAAACTGGACATTGCTCTTGCAATTGACCATTCTGGATAAAGACGCCCAAGCCAACGGTCTTTACGCAATGTGCGGGAAATTTTCTTGGTTTGCGGCATAACAAAAGCAGCAACTTCATGTCCTGCCTCCTGCCATGCGGCCAGCATCGGTGCCAGATAGCTCACCGCATCCAGAAAAAACACCGCTTTTAATCGGCGCTTGTGAACAAGCCCAGTTCTTTTGCTTTCCATCCGTAGAAACTCAAAATAACAAGCAAATCTCCAATGGATGGCTTCTCAAAAGCGCTCCTTAAGCCATCCTCGTGATGTGGAACCACTTCCACGCAGTCTATGTTAATGCCACTCTCAAGAAAAACCTTGGCAGACAAATTTGCCACCTCGCCTGCCTGTCGCCATAAAATACTTAAAGGATCTGAGCAAATATAAGCATCAAAGACTTTTGACAGCGATTGCGCCATTTTCTCGATTTCAACATCTGATCTGCCAGCAGGCGGTGCAAACATTAAATACTTTTTTCCAGGAACAGGGAAACACGAAACAAATGACGCAAGCTCTTCTGCTCCCCGTAATCCACTCACCGGCGTAATTAACAAACCATACGGCAGATGCTCATAAAAATTCATCCTACCGGGATTACTAGTTTCATCGGAATGGAAATGCTCCAGTCCAGCACGCATCGCCGCCCACTCAATACCCAAACCGTAAGCAATGGCCACCGCAAACATGGCATTGATAAGCGCCGGACGGTATCGACCATCCCAACTCGATGGAATACTCTGCGCGCTCATGGAAAACAATTGGTTCCTACCCACCCATAGCCTGATATTTGCGTTCTCTCCATTCCCTTCCAGAAAAACGCCTACCCCGCCATTCGAAAGGTGATCACGCACTTCCGCATTTTCTGCATTAACCGTAACCAGACATATTCTTTCAGCACGAATCTCCTTTTTCACGCCAAGGCATAAAGGGTCATCTGCATTCAAAACCGCCATCTTTCGCGCATTGACAACAACCTGTTTTTTGACTTCGGCCATATCCTGCCGAGATTCAACGCCACGAAAACCGACATGATTGTCGTACACATTCAACATCGCGCCGACCTCGTAATCCGAAAACAGCATCCCTTCAGTAATGAGACCGCCTCGGGCAACTTCAAACACACCGGCGTCAGCGTCGCGCTCAGCAAGTAAGCGACTGCCATACCGCCCACTTGCGGAGTCCCCCACTCTCCGAACCTGACCTCCGATATACATTCCCTGCGTGGTACTCAATGCGACCGTTTTTCCTGCCGCATTCAAAATCGACTCAACCATACGGCAAGTCGTGGTTTTTCCCATGCTTCCTGTCACACAAACAGCGGGAATATGTGGCTTTATGGTTACTCCCGCCCCCCGCTTCCGCGCAAGCAGAACCCACTTTCGGTGAATGGCTCTGACGAGGCTTTTTTTGGAAAAAAAACTCATCATGTGCAGGCTAGCGCGATAAATGCAACGATTGCAACCACCTGAACGCATGACGCCGCAGGCGGGACTGCCCCTGTGTTTCCAGCAGCATTTGTGGCGAAACCAGGGAGCTTGCCAGGGCCGACTGCGCAGGAAGCGCAACCCGCTGTGCAACATGCTTTGCGCGCGGATCACCAAAAGTATCGGCAATCAGGTTCAAACATAGCGCCACCTCCAGACGGAGTGAAAGTTGTGCCGCAACAGTAACCAGCACCGCAACCTCAGCCTCAGACAAACGGCGAAAGGCTTGCAGAATATCCACCAGCAACTGCAATTTGTGGAATTTGTGCCCCAGTGAAGCATGAACAACCGCTGTCATGAAAAGCGCCACCGGACAATCGACTTCTTTCTGACTCGCCTTTTTGAAGTCTGCGTAGCCGAAGGAAACGCGCCGGCGTAGCGACGGATAATGCACCAGATTTCCGTGCAGTTCGATCATGATATTGGCGTTCCCGCCCAACAACCATTTCTGCTCCTGATAGGTGTCGGAGCGATCCCACATCCCTTTGCTGAAACGTGTAAAACCGAGTTCCGCCAGGATTTGCCCCACTTCTGCCATATCATCCGGGTGTGCCAGCAAGTCAATATCCGTAAAAGGCCGGTCGTTCACGTGTGAATATAAATTCCTGGCGAACACGGGCCCTTTCACGACAACAGCGCGTAATCTGGCTTTTGCCAGCTTTTCAGAAATAGCCAGATAGTAATGCTCCAGCATCATGGTCAGCCCCATGGACAACACCGCTGTTTCCCTCGCCTGATCAAGCTTGCGACTACCCTCGGGAAGACGACGCTTCCAACCATCATTTTCGGAGAGCTTACGCAGCACGATGGCCGTCAAACCGTGCACATCCGCCGCCTTTAGCAGTCGTGCCAATGCGTCATCATCCGAAATTTCCGGGATACCGCGCCCCGGGTCTACCAGCATGAGAAAATCGCGCCAGCCCTGATGTGAGGGAAAAAGCTTTTGTTGCATTAAAAACTCGCGAAATTAAAGAAATCAATCCACAGACATGTGGTGAATGAGCAACGCAGTCTACCTTTCCGCAAAGCAGGCATGCAAGCTTTCACAGGTGTCAGCGAACCTGCGGTCACAAGACAATGCAAGCACCCGTTTGAAAAATATCAAGAAGAAGCCTCCTGTATCGCACTACATTAGTGCAGGTAACTCACTAAAAGCATTTTATGCACTAACTTTGTGCGCAACAATAGATTGCGCACCACATTGGTGCTGGCGATATACTGCGCCACTAAAGAACGCGTCAAAGGATAAAGCATTTTTCTCTGCAAAATCTGACGTTTACATGACTACCTCAATTTGGTGCAACGTCATATCAAGCTGGCATAAAACATGCTAATTCAAACGAAAGATACTAAGGAAGCGCTGAATAAACCGGTCAGCGAGACAAGAGGCGAGGCGCACGGAGCACAAAATCCCAAGCCTATCTTTCAGATAGACGAAGGAGCGAATACCGCGTATCGTAGCAAATCGCTCGCGCAAGCATTTAATCAATGTTTCCCGAATTAAGATCTACCCTCATTCAGTCACTGACCCAAATGAGGTAAAGGCAAAGAACGCTTGAATCAGGGCATTAAACACTTAACTACCAAACCTAGGAGATTCGCATGTCACAGACAGCCGCTGACGTCATGAAACTGGCAAAAGAAAGTGAAGCCAAGTTCGTTGACTTCCGCTTCACCGACACCAAAGGCAAAGAACAAAACGTAACCGTACCCGTCTCCGCCTTTGACATTGATAAATTCGAAAGCGGTCACGCATTTGACGGCTCGTCAATTGCAGGCTGGAAAGGTATTGAAGCATCTGACATGCTTTTGATTCCAGATCCAAATACCGCAAAAATTGATCCCTTCATGGAAGAAACCACCATTTTCATGCAGTGTGATGTCATCGAGCCTTCTGACGGCAAAGGCTATGATCGCGACCCACGTTCGATCGCAAAGCGTGCTGAAGCTCACCTGAAATCCTCCGGTCTGGGTGATGCCGCTTTCTTTGGCCCTGAGCCAGAATTCTTTGTTTTTGACAGCATTCGCTGGGGCAATGACATGTCCGGCGCTTTCTACAAAATTGAATCAGAAGAAGCGCCATGGTCTTCCAGCAAGGAAATCGAAGGCGGCAACATGGGTCACCGCCCAACACTTAAAGGTGGCTATTTCCCGGTTCCTCCGGTTGACAGCATGCACGACATGCGCTCAGAAATGTGCTTGATTCTGGAGTCATTGGGCATTCCTGTCGAAGTACACCATCACGAAGTTGCCGGTGCCGGCCAAAATGAAATCGGCACGAAATTCTCCACGCTGGTTGAGCGTGCTGACTGGACACAGACCCTGAAATATGTCGTCATGAACGTGGCGCACTCCTACGGCAAAACTGCAACCTTCATGCCAAAACCGATCTTCGGTGACAATGGTTCTGGTATGCATGTTCATCAGTCCGTATGGAAAGACGGCGTGAACCTTTTTGCAGGTGACGGCTATGCTGGCCTGTCAGATTTCGCACTGCATTACATTGGTGGCATCATCAAGCATGCGCGTGCATTGAACGCCATCACCAATCCAAGCACCAACTCATACAAGCGTCTGGTGCCCGGCTTTGAAGCGCCGGTCATGCTGGCCTATTCAGCTCGCAACCGCTCTGCTTCGATCCGTATTCCACACGTTGACAATCCGAAGGGTCGCCGCATTGAGACTCGCTTCCCGGATCCAATGGCAAACCCCTACCTGTGCTTTGCAGCACTGCTGATGGCGGGTCTTGACGGTGTTCAGAACAAGATCCATCCAGGTGAGGCCGCCTCCAAAGATCTGTACAACCTGCCACCAGAAGAAGAGGCATTGATCCCGACCGTATGCAGTTCGCTGGAGCAGGCACTGCAAGCGCTGGACAAGGATCGTGAGTTCCTGACCCGTGGCGGCGTATTCTCCAACACCATGATTGATGCTTACATTGAGCTCAAGATGCAGGAGGTTCAGCGCATGCAACTGACCCCGCATCCGATTGAGTTTGACATGTATTACTCACTGTAAGCACCCATATCTGACTTGTGACTATAAGGGCGGAGAAGGGGTTTTCCTTCCTCGCCCTTTTTTACGCCACGAGTAGGTTTGAAGTACATGCGTTCTTGGCATACACTGACGAAGCTCCCTAACTGCTTTTCAGACCAAAACATGAAACGATACGTTACAACAATCCTATCTCTTGGCTTACTTGCAGGATCTGCGCATGCGAGTTCGGGCATTTACTTGTGCACCGACAAAAAAGGTAACAAGGAGTATCGAAACACCAACATTACCAAGGACTGCAAGAAGGTTGATTTACCTTATTTGACAACAATTCCGGCACCTGTCGCACCAAAACCGGAACCCCAGAGATCGGAAGAATCAAAAAAATTTCCGCAGGTTGACAAGTCAAAGCAGGAAGCCCTCGACAAGGAGCGCAAGAAAATCCTGGAAGACGAGCTACGTGCCGAAAAGAAAAAACTGAGTACGCAAAAAAAAGAATACAACAACGGCGAGCCTGAACGACTTGGCAGCGAACGTAATTATCAAAGGTACCTCGATCGCGTTAAACAAATGAAAGAAAACATCGAGCGCACGGAAAAAAATATTGACGCGCTCCAGCGAGAAGTACAAAAAATGAACTAGGCCTGTTTCCCACAAGGGAAACTACCGGGAGACAGGCCGCTTGATGCGGCCTTTTTTGTGCCAAACGAAAACTGCCTTTATTGATACGGCACGAATAAATTTGAAATATGCGCATGTGTCATGCCAGCGCATGTGTCATGCCAGCGCATGCTGGCATCCAGTGTCGTTAACATGCCGCTTGGGTCTCAGGCTCACACTGCAGAGCAAGGCCGCTGGGCCCCAGCCTACGCTGGGACGACGCAAGGGGAGCAAACTTGAATACTTCAAACTTCAACTGGCCAAATCAATAGGCACAAAGACAAATGACTGCTTTCAATGGACTAGATTTACTGGCATCCGCCGTCATCGTTCTTGACAAGAACGGACGCATCTGTTTCGCCAACCCTGCTGCAGAAAACATGCTGGAAATCTCAGTCAAAGGCTTGCTACGGCAAAAACCCGGATCTCTTTTTCTCAATGGCGACCTGCTGGAAAGCATGGTCCGACAAGCCATGCGGAAAGAGTTTGACGAGAAGCGTCAAGACATGTCTCTGGAGCGTGTTGGCCGGGACGGTGCCCTGCAAGTTGATTGCATCATGTCGGTTCTGGACGACCCGAAAAAACCCATCCTGATTGAACTACGCGAAAATGTTCAGCAACTAAAGCTGGATCGCGAAGAGCGCCTGTTCGACCAGAACCAGGCCAACAAAGAGTTGGTCCGGAATCTGGCGCATGAAATCAAAAACCCGCTGGGCGGCATCCGCGGCGCAGCGCAGTTACTGGAAATGGAACTGCCTGAGCGCCAGTTGCGAGATTTGCGTGAATATACGCAAGTCATCATCAAGGAAGCTGGACGCCTGCAAACCCTGGTTGACCGCCTGCTGGCACCGCACCGCCGACCGCATATCGCAGGCGATGTGAATATTCACGAAGTGTGCGAACGTGTACGCAGCCTGATTGCATCCGAGTTCCCCAAGGGCCTGACGATCAAGCGCGATTATGATCTTTCCATCCCGGAACTCCGAGGAGACAAAGAACAATTGATTCAGGCCACGCTCAATATTGCACACAATGCCGCACAAGCGCTTTCTGAGCGCATAAAGGCAGGCGATGCGGAAATCACATTCAAAACCCGAGTATCACGTCAGGTCACCATCGCCAAGATTCGCTACCCTCTGGCATTAGATTTGCTTATTACGGATAACGGCCCGGGCATCCCGAAAGAAATTAACGAACGTATTTTTTACCCTCTGGTGTCAGGACGGGATGAAGGGAGTGGCCTGGGGCTGACACTGGCACAAACTTTTGTTCAACAGCATCAGGGTGTCATCGAGTTTGAAAGTCGCCCCGGGCAAACAAGCTTCAGGATTCGCATCCCGCTGCCATAAGCGGAACAACTTATGACAACGCTGCAGTTTGCTTACGCAGGCATTTAATCAGTGTTTTTTAAAACGGCGTGACCATTTCATGATCGACAAAAAAATATGAAACCAATCTGGATAGTTGACGACGACGAATCGATTCGCTGGGTACTGGAAAAAGCTTTGGCGCGCCAAAATCTGGCGACACGCAGCTTTTCCAACGCGCGCGATGCTTTGGCAACACTATTGACGGAAACCCCGCAAGTGCTGGTCTCGGACATCCGCATGCCGGGTGGCTCAGGTCTGGAACTCTTGCAGACCGCCAAAGCCAGCCATCCCGATATGCCAGTCATTATCATGACGGCTTTTTCCGACCTGGATTCAGCCGTCGCCGCTTTTCAGGGCGGCGCCTTTGAATACCTCGCCAAACCGTTTGACGTCGAGAAAGCGGTTGAACTAATCCAGCGCGCGCTGGAAGAAAGCTTGCGCGAAACCAATGAAGAACAAAGCGCAGCCGCCTCGCAGGAAATCCTCGGGCATGCCCCAGCCATGCAGGATGTTTTCCGCGCAATCGGGCGTTTGTCACAATCAAACGTCACCGTCATGATTACCGGCGAGTCCGGCACCGGCAAGGAGCTGGTTGCACGCGCACTGCACAAGCACAGTCCGCGCTCGACACAACCTTTCATTGCCCTGAATACCGCCGCCATTCCGAAAGACCTGCTGGAATCCGAACTTTTCGGCCACGAACGTGGTGCCTTTACTGGCGCGCAAGCCATGCGACGCGGTCGTTTCGAGCAAGCCGAAGGCGGCACGCTTTTTCTGGATGAAATCGGCGACATGCCGTTCGATCTGCAAACGCGCCTGCTACGCGTCCTGTCTGACGGACACTTTTACCGTGTCGGCGGCCACCAACCCCTGAAAGCCAATGTACGCGTCATCGCGGCAACCCACCAAAACCTTGAAAATCACGTCAAAGATGGCCTGTTCCGTGAAGACTTGTATCACCGCCTGAATGTCATTCGCCTGCGCCTTCCCAGCCTGCGCGAACGCAAGGAAGACATCCCGCTTCTCACGCAACACTTCCTGTTGCAAAGCGCCAAGCAACTTGGGGTTGATGCCAAGCGCATGTCGAAAAGCGCGATGCAATTTCTGTCCACGCTGAACTTCCCCGGCAATGTGCGTCAGCTTGAAAACATGTGCAACTGGATCACGGTGATGGCACCTGGCCAAACGGTCGAGATCAAAGACTTGCCGCCAGATTTACTGCAAAATCATGGCGCGTACGTAGCAGATAAAAAAACACCCTCCCCCGTAGCAATAGAAAATATCTCCCCCCAGAGCGCCCCCTTATCGCCGGACTCCTTCACCAGTACACAGGAAAGCCAGCCCAATGGCACTCATCAGATTTCGGGAGACTGGATATCATTGCTGGAGGACGAAGCCATGAGCCTGCTTTCAAGCGGGCAAACGGATGTCATGGATGTGCTCAATCGCCAATTTGAAACCGCTGTCATCAAAACCGCTTTAGCGCACACGCATGGCCGAAAAACCGATGCCGCCGTAAAGCTGGGTATTGGGCGCAACACCATTACTCGCAAGATTCAGGAATTGCACATTTCAGACGCAAAAGAAGACTAAGCACCCCGGCCGCTAGCGCAACAAGGCAGCGGCTTGAATGCCGCTTTTCACCGCAGCTTCCAGCGTGGCCGGATACGTGCTTTTCGTGTAGTCACCCGCAATTACCAGCCCATCCAGACCCGTTTCATTACCCGGTCGATCCAGATCAGGCGTGCATGCAAATGTGGCGCGGCGCTCCGATATGGTACGTGTCCAGGTTGGCGCAACCATTTCTGGAAATTTGAACGCTTCGGCCAGTTGTTTCGCAACGCCTTTTTCAATGGCATCCTGCCCCTGTGCAATCGCATCACCGGAGGCGCTCACCACAACGGCCATCAATCCTTTTTGTGCATCATTGAGCCAGCCACGATCAAACACAAACTGTCCCCACGCTCCCGTTTCCGGCTTATCCAGCAATGCATAAAACGGCTGCGCCAAACGTGGTTGGTGCTCATAAAACAAATAAGAGGTTGTGATCGGCTCATAATCAAATGAGAACGACGCCTCTGCACCAGCCGCCTTCAAAAGTGACGCTGCCTGCACAGGTGATGTGGCAATCACAACCGCATCATACAATTCACCCTCCACCTCCCAGCCAGCCGAAGTCTGGGCAATTTGCCGCACGCTTTTCCCGCACTGTGCAACACCACCCTGCTGTTCGATGTATGAAGCGGCTTTCTCTGGAAACAATGCAGTCAGATCAAAGCGCGGCACCAACATATCCGAGGCAGCACGCCGGGCACCCAGACTATCGCGCAACACACTCAAGAAAACCCTGGCTGAAGCATTCTCAGGCGCGGTATTCAAGGCAGAAATACATAAGGGATTCCACAACAACCGATTCAGTTTCGGCGTCTGATCAAAGCGTTCCAGCAATTCAGATACGCTGCAATCAGCGTGCAATTGCCACCCCATCCAGCGTGCGGCACTCATGAAGCGAGACAAGGCCAGTTTGTCCTCAAACGCGAGACCCTTCGATTGAATCAGCGCAAACAGCAAATGAAATGGCGCTAGCAACTTTGGCGCAATGAAATCCATGCCACCTGAGCCTGCTGGATGGCGCATTTGCAACGGTAGCCTCAGCATGGCCTCTTCAGGATTAACGCCAACGAGACGCATCAGGCGCAGCGATTCCGTATAAGCGCCAATCAGAATATGCTGCCCGTTATCAAGCACCATCCCTTCTGCATCAACCCGCCTTGCGCGCCCGCCCAGTGCGCGTGCCGCCTCAATAAGGGTCACCTGTGCACCACTGCGCACCAATTCAACCGCAGCCGCACAGCCAGCCCAACCGCCACCAATAACGGCAACACGTTTTCGGCGATCAACCACGCAAATAGGCCTTCCACGCCAACCAGAGTTTTTTGGACGTTTTCAGCGAAACGCGCTTTTTCAGCACGGGAAATCCAGTGCACTCGATTTCATCCAGCAAGTTACGGTAAATCGCCGCCATGATCAGCCCGGGCAGCTGCGCCTTACGATCTTCCTTTGGCAGTAACTCCAGAGCCTCGTCATAAACAGCTTGGGCGCGCTTTGTCTGAAAGCGCATCAGCGCTTCAAAACCATCAGAATGGCGCGCATTGAACAAGTCATCTTCGGATACGCCAAATTGCCTCAACTCATCAGCCGGAAGATAAATCCGCCCCATTTTTGCATCATCTCCCACATCGCGAATGATATTGGTGAGCTGAAAAGCCAGACCGAGCCTTTCCGCATACTGCATCGTTTCCGGCCTCGTAACACCAAATATCCCCGCAGAAACCAGCCCGACCACGCTGGCCACATGCCAGCAATACTTTTGCAGGGAAGCAAAATCCGTATAACGAACCGTTCCGAGATCCATTTCCATCCCATCAATCAGGGCATGCAAATGCTCACCTCTGATTGAGCAAGTTTCCATGTGCGGCAACAACGCCTTGCCGACAGGATGCGTCGGCTCATGCGCCATCAGCCGATCAACTTCACGGCGCCATTCATCCAGATCCTGTTTGGCGATAAGCGAATCCGTCGACTCGTCAACGATATCATCCACTTCGCGACAAAAGGCATAGAACGCCGTGATCGCGCGCCGCCTTTCTGGCGGAAGAGAAAGAAAACTGTAATAAAAACTTGAACCGCTTTGCGCGGTTTTCTGGTGGCAATACTCGTCAGGCGTCATGTGGCCGCATTTGGGTAGTTATTTTTCACCCGGCAATTATCTCGCAAAAGCAGGGAATTTAAAAAACATGACGACATCATGACAAGGCAAATAACTTATCAGTTAGCGTGTAAAACCCCGCCGTTCAGGGCGAGGATATAAGCGCTTAGGTTGCGTATTTTCAATTCAATGCTGTATATAATAACAGCATGAAGCGACTACAAGCCTACAAATATGCACTCATGCCAAACGGCGAGCAACAGCGCAAGATGCGCCGCTATGCCGGTATGTGCCGGTTCGTATACAACAAGGCACTGGCGCTGCAAAAGGGGTGGTATGCCGCCGATCAGAAAACGCGGTTTAGCTATACGAAACTGGCCAACCAGTTGCCGACGTGGAAGCAAGAACTGCCGTGGCTGGCTGACGCCCCCTCTCAAGCATTGCAGCAATCCCTGAAAAACCTCGAACGTGCATACGTGAACTTCTTTCAGAAACGCAGTGACTTCCCACGCTTCAAGCGTAAGGGGCAGTCCGACAGTTTCCGGTATCCGCAAGGGTTCAAGATCGACCAGCCCAACAGCCGGATATTTCTGCCGAAGCTCGGCTGGATGCGCTATCGCAACAGTCGTGAGCTTCTGGGCACTATCAAGAACATCACCGTATCCAGTAGTGGTGGCAAATGGTTCCTGTCCATCCAGACTGAACGCGAGGTTGAGCAATCCATTCATCCGGCTACGTCTATTGTCGGCGTCGACGTGGGCATCACTCGTTTTGCCACGCTATCCGATGGGTCGTTCATCGAGCCATTAAACAGTTTCAAGCAGCACCAGCGTCGGCTTGCCCGTGTTCAACGGGCAATGTCTCGCAAAACGAAGTTCAGCAACAACTGGAAAAAGGCGAAAGCTCGTGTCCAGCGTATTCACAGCACCATTGCCAATGTCCGCCGCGACTTCCTGCACAAGACTTCAGCCACGATCAGCCAAAACCACGCGCTCGTATGTATTGAGGATTTGCAGGTACGGAATATGTCCAGGTCAGCAGCAGGCAGCAGCGAAGCTCCAGGGCGCAACGTCAGTGCAAAATCCGGCCTGAACCGTTCGATACTGGATCAGGGATGGTTCGAATTCAGGCGTCAATTGGACTATAAGCTGCAATGGCAGGGCGGCATGTTAATTGCCGTACCACCGCAGTACACTAGCCAGACGTGTCCGGCTTGCGGCCATGTGGCAAAAGACAACCGCAAAACCCAAGCGAAGTTTGCTTGTGTTAAATGCGGCCACGAAGAAAATGCCGATCTGGTCGGCGCAATGAATATCTTAGCGGCAGGGCATGCCGTGATCGCCTGTGGAGGAATGGTGCAACAAGGCCATCCTGCGAAGCAGGAACCCGCCGAAGCGACTGCGCAGGAGATTTTCCATGCGTAGCGCCGTAGGAATCTTTGGCATTCGTGCCGGAGAGGATGTCAAAACGTCATCCCGATGAAGATCGGGATCCAGTGGCTTTCCTCTGAATTTCATCGCAAATGCCAGTGACAAACATCAACGACACTGGACCCCAGCCTTCGCTGGGGTGACGGCAATGTCAGTCGGCGTCTTCGCAAACAGAAAAAGAAACGCTTGCTATCGCCATTTCGCGTCATCCCGATGAAGATCGGGATCCAGTGGCTTTCATCTGAATTTCATCGCAAATGCCAGTGACAAACATCAACGACGCTAGACCCCAGCCTGTGCTGGGGTGACAGCAAATAGAAACGTCACGTCGCAAACGTCGCTGGGCCCCAGCCTACGCTGGGGTGACAGCAATGTCAGCCGGCGTCTTCGCAAACAGAAAAAGAAACGCTTGCCATCGCCATTTCACGTCATCCCGATGAAGATCGGGATCCAGTGGCTTTCTTCTGACTTTCAACGCAAGTGCATAGACAACTCACCAACAACGGGTGACGGCAAATAGAAACGCCACGTCGCAAACGACACTGGACCCCAGTCTGCGCTGGGGTGACGGCAAATAGAAGCGCCACGTCACCAACGATACTGTGCCTCAACCTGTGCTGGGGTGACTCCAAATGGCTGGTTCACTACCCCACCCACTCGACTTTCTGCTCCACCCGCTCGACTTTCTGCCTCACTTGCTCAAAAAAACAAACCGCCGCACAAGCCGCCACATTCAGGGATTCCATCTCGCCCAGGTGCGGAACAGCCACCTTATGCATCGCCATCGAAAGCAAATCAGCTGACACCCCCTGCCCTTCATGCCCAAATAGCCAGGCAACGGGCTGATGCAAATCAAGCTCGAAAATTGTTTGCTCCTGATGCGGGCTTGTCGCCACAACCGGCACCCGCGACGAACGCATTAACGCAACCAGATCCACATTTTCATACACTTGCAGCATAAAATGCGCCCCCATTGCGGCTCTCAAAACACGTGGCGACCACACCTGCGCCGTTCCAGAACTGCAATAGACTTGTGTAATGCCTGCCGCTGCTGCACTGCGCATGATCGAGCCCAGATTGCCAGGGTCCTGTATTTGATCCAGCAACACAGCAGACAGCGCCAAAAACTCTGGTGCATTGATCGTGGGCCTATCGATCAAAAACAGAACGCCTGCACCACGCTCAACCTGGCTTAATGGCTTGAAAAGATTTTCGGGTAATGAAATGCAGCGGCTTGATTGGCGCTCGCATTGCGCCACAATCTCTGAGACTTCTGGATTATCCAGCGCACCGTCAGCAATGACACAAACAAAAGGCGCGCCCGCGAACTGCAAATAAGCCTGACACAAGTGGGCGCCATCCAGCAACGCACGCTCAGACTTTCGCCGCGTATGCGCATGCGTCGCAATACGCCTTAGCTCTTTATAGAGTGCGTTGTCTTTTGAGGTAATTGCCTGCATGTCTGAACAAAACCATTGATTTATCTGGGAATTAACAGCGCCTTCACGGGCGCATAGGATTTACGGTGAACCGACGAAACGCCATGTTCCCGTAAACGCTCAAGGTGTAAGGCCGTTGGGTAACCCTTGTGTCTATCAAAGGCATATTCAGGATATTTTTCATGCATTTCAAGACAAACGGCATCCCGCGCGGTCTTGGCAAGAATGGACGCTGCCGATATCGCCTTGACCTTGCTATCCCCTTTGATAATCGCCTCAGCAGGGACATTCAAATTTGGGCAACGGTTACCGTCGATTAAAGCTAACTCAGGCGTTACGCTCAAGCCTTCAACCGCCCGCTTCATCGCCAGCATGCTTGCCTGCAAAATGTTGAGCCGATCAATCTCATCTTCCGAACACTGTGCAATCGACCACGCCAAAGCCTTGCTTTTAATCTGGTCTGCTAACGCATCCCTTCTCTTTGCAGTCAGTTTCTTCGAATCTTGAAGTCCTTCTATTGGCCTCTCTGGATCAAGAATTACCGCAGCAGCGAAAACGGGGCCTGCCAGTGGGCCGCGACCAGCTTCGTCTACACCGCAAAACAAATCCTGGTCATGAGTAAAAAAACTATTAAACAGCGGCATGGTAATGACAAAAAGCTTGAAAATTAAACAATTAGGTTCACAACATTCAAGTGGATATTACGGTGCGAGAGTTTGGCGTACCAGAATATGTGATTGTAAATCCAAATCAAGACCACCCAAATAATTAATCCTTTATATAGTGACAATTCCCGTTACCACGTTTGTTTGATGCAGGTAAAATTAACAAATTACTCTGCTTGACCTTTAATCGAAGTCACTACAATCGATAATTTATGATTCTTGTAACTGGCGGCGCTGGCTTCATCGGCTCAAACTTCATCATTGACTGGCTGGCAAACAATACCGAGCCTGTCATCAATTTTGATAACCTGACTTACGCAGGAAATCTGAACAATCTGGCGTCTTTGCAGAAGGATCCCCGACACCTTTTCGTTAAAGGGGATATCTGCGACACAACGCATGTTGCAGAGTTGCTAGCAAATCACAAACCTCGCGCCATCGTTCATTTCGCTGCTGAAAGCCATGTTGACCGATCCATCCACGGCCCGGCTGATTTTATCCAGACCAACATCAACGGCACATTTTCCCTGCTGGAAGCGGCGCGCGCCTACTGGTCTACCCTGCCAGAGTCAGAAAAGGCTGCTTTTCGTCTTCTGCATGTTTCGACCGACGAAGTCTACGGCACACTATCTAAAACAGATGCGCCTTTTACTGAAGAGACGCCCTACGCCCCAAACAGCCCGTACGCCGCCTCGAAAGCAGCCTCGGATCACCTGGTGCGAGCCTACTTTCACACCTATGGGTTGCCCGTCATTACAACCAACTGTAGCAACAACTACGGCCCCTACCAGTTCCCTGAAAAGCTGATCCCGCTGATACTCGCCAACGCACTCGCTGGCAAGCCGCTTCCTGTTTATGGAGACGGCCAGCAGATACGCGACTGGTTGTATGTGACGGACCACTGCACCGCCATCCGCCGCACTCTGGAAGCAGGCAAACTGGGCGAAGTCTACAATGTTGGCGGCTGGAATGAAAAAGCCAACCTCGACGTGGTGCATACGCTGTGCGACATCCTCGACAATCTGGCACCAAAAACTGATTTAACATCCTATCGTGAGCAAATCATCTTTGTCGAAGACCGTCCTGGGCATGATCGCCGCTACGCAATAGATGCGCGCAAGATTGAGCGCGAACTGGGCTGGAAGCCACAGGAAACTTTCGAGACCGGTATTCGCAAGACGGTTCAATGGTATCTGGAGAATCAGGATTGGGTTGCCAACGTCCAGTCTGGAGAGTACCTCAAATGGATGGAAACCAATTACCAGCACCGAGAAAACCAGCAAGGAAAAGCATCATGATTACGGCAACTCGCAGCAACCGTAAGGGCATCATTCTGGCAGGCGGTTCGGGCACAAGACTTTACCCGGCTACCATCTCGGTTTCCAAGCAGTTACTGCCGGTCTATGACAAGCCGATGATCTACTATCCGCTGACCACGCTGATGCTGGCAGATATTCGCGACATCTTGATCATTTCAACTCCGCAAGACACGCCGCGCTTTGCCGAGTTACTGGGCAACGGCAATCAGTGGGGGCTTAACATCAGTTATGCCGTGCAGCCCTCCCCGGACGGCCTGGCGCAAGCCTTCATTATTGGGCGTGAATTTGTCGGCAACGCCCCTTCCGCGCTGGTGCTGGGGGACAACATTTTTTACGGGCACGACTTTAATGCAAAACTGAATGCCGCAACTTCGCGTAATGGTGGCGCTTCTGTATTTGCCTATCACGTACATGATCCGGAGCGTTACGGCGTGGTTGAGTTTGATGCTGATCGTCGGGCAGTCAGTATTGAAGAAAAGCCTGTTGAGCCAAAATCCAATTATGCCGTCACCGGCCTGTATTTTTACGATAACCAGGTGTGTGACATTGCTGCCACGATCAAGCCATCCGCACGTGGCGAACTGGAGATTACCGATATCAATCGCACCTACCTTGAGCAAGGAAGTTTGAACGTTGAAGTGATGGGGCGCGGCATGGCATGGCTGGATACCGGCACGCATGAATCAATGCTGGATGCATCGCAATTCATCGCCACCGTCGAAAAACGCCAAGGGCTGAAAATTGCCTGCCCGGAAGAGATCGCCTTTCGCAAGACCTACATTAATGCCGCCCAGCTCGAAATGCTGGCGCAACCCTTGATCAAGAACGGCTACGGGCAGTACCTGATGCAAATCCTGACCAATACGGTGTTCTATTGATGCGGCGCACGAATAAATTTGAAATATGCGCATGTCGTGCCAGCGCCCTACGGACTGGTGCTGGGGCGACGTGTAGTAAAGATGGCATGCTGTCATGCCAGCTTAGGCTGGCATCCAGTGTCGTTAAGATGCTGCTCGGGTTTCAGGCTCATGCTGCAGAGCAAAGCCACTGGGCCCCGGCCTACACCGGAGCGACACAAGGGGAACAAACTTGAATACTTCAAACTTCAACTGGCCGAATCAATGAGATGAAAGTAATCGCCACCGCCATTCCAGACGTTCTCATCATCGAGCCACAGATATATGGTGATGAACGCGGCTTTTTTTATGAAAGTTTCAACGCACGCCGCTTTGCCGAATTGACTGGCATACAGACTAACTTCGTGCAGGATAACCACTCCAAATCAGCGAAAAATGTTTTGCGCGGCTTGCACTACCAGATCCAGCAACCACAAGGCAAACTGGTGCGTGTTATTGCGGGTGAAGTGTTTGATGTTGCGGTTGATATACGCAAAAGTTCGCCCTCCTTTGGACAATGGGTGGGCGTAAGCTTATCCGCTGAAAACAAGCGCCAGCTCTGGATACCAGAAGGCTTTGCACACGGCTTTATTGTCACCAGTGATTCAGCAGAGTTTCTTTATAAAACCACGGATTACTGGGCGCCTGAGCACGAGAGGTGCATCATCTGGAATGACACTACAATTGGCATTGAATGGCCACTTGAGGTTGAGCCGGGCCTTTCTGCCAAGGATCAAGAAGGGAAACGGCTTACTGATGCAGAGGTGTTTGCTTGAGGATTTTGCTCACAGGAAAAAACGGCCAGGTCGGATACGAGCTGGAGCGAAGCCTGCAAGGTCTGGGAGAAATAATTGCCGTAGATCGCAGCCAAATGGATCTGACAGATCTGGATCAAGTGCGTGATGTAATCCGTAGCTTCAAACCGAATCTGATCGTAAACCCCGCCGCATATACCGCTGTCGATAAGGCTGAAAGTGAACCTGCACTCGCCATGCAAATTAATGGGGAAGCGCCCGGCGAAAAAGCTGAAGAAGCGAAAAAGCTGAATGCCGCCATCATTCATTACAGCACTGATTATGTTTTCGATGGCACGAAAGCACCGCCCTATCTTGAAACCGACTCCACCGATCCATACAATGCCTATGGCGCAACGAAGCTTGCTGGGGAGCAAGCGATACAAGCAGTTGGTGCTCTGTGCCTAATTTTGCGCACCAGTTGGGTTTATGGCATGCGAGGTAGCAACTTCTTGCTGACGATGCTACGTCTGGCAAAAGAACGTGACGAATTGCGCATTGTTGCTGATCAACATGGTGCACCCACATGGTGCCGCACCATCACTGAAACCACTGCCCATATTGTTGCGCAAGATATAGGCAGTAAATGCTTTATTGAATGGATCAATGAAAAGTCCGGGTTATACCACCTGACTGCGCAAGAAAGCACAACTTGGCATAGATTTGCAAAAGAGATTTTTAATCAGGCTGTTAATACATCCAAGCCTTCTGTACTTGAGATTGCATCACACGAATATCCAACACCGGCAAAAAGACCAAACAATTCGACTCTTTCATGCAGCAAGCTTTGTGATGAATTTGGTTTGGCGTGGCCCTCTTGGTCGCAAGTGCTTGAGTTATGCCTAAGCAACTGATAGCAAGCGTATAAGTCAAGAGCAGCCAGGTTACTGGTAGAATCCTCTGACATCTTAAGAAAAATTTACACGCTCTTTTCAGGAGCATAGAATCACTCGTTTCACAGAATTTTTATAAATATGATGAGCAAAGAGCCTCAAGATACACAACCAACACTATGTGTAGGCATTCTTACTTTAAATGAAGCAAGAAATATTTCTCGCTGCATTAAAAGCGCACAGTTTGCTGACCAAATTGTTGTCATTGACTCTGGAAGCACAGATGAAACCTGTGAAATAGCCAGAAAGCATGGTGCTGAAGTTCATGTTTATTCCGACTGGCAAGGATTCGGAGAGCAGAGAAACCGCATACTTAAGCACTGCAATACGGACTTCATTTTTTTCCTGGATGCGGATGAAGAAATCCCCCCAAAACTACAAGCTGAAATTATTGAAGCCGTAAATAGTGGCGAAGACGTTATTTATGAAATATTGTGGGAACAGGTTGCTTTTGGCCGCACACTTAAGTACATGGACAGTACAGGTGGACTTCGAAGGTTTTTTAAAACCACCTCCGTTGACCGCTACGAAGGCGTTGTTCATGAGTGGGTCATCATGAAAGCTGGAAACAGGCCAATCCGTAAATTTAAAAACAAGGTCTTGCACTACTCAAGGGAATCAATCTACGGAAGCCTGCTTAAGTTGGCACAGTACTCTCACCTAGGCGCAGTAAAACGCTCAGAGAATAAAAAAAAGGGGGGCGGTTTATGGCGAGGATTCTTTTCCGGCCTTGCCAACTTTCTCCGCCTCTACTTTATAGGAAGAGGCTTCTTGGGTGGTGCACAAGGTTTTCTATTTTGCTTCTTTATTGGACTAGAGTGTTTTTTCCGTTACGTCGCACTGGAATATGACAAAGACAGCATGGACATCTTGGTAAAAAGATGAACTCGCAAATCGGATACTCAGCTATAGTGCCTGACAAAATGGCGCCGATTCAGATTACCCAACGAGCCCATTAAAATGGTTGAAAAAATGAAAATATCCATCCTCACTCTGCCACTTCGCCGTAACTATGGAGGAATAATGCAAGCCTATGCATTGCAAAAAGTCCTACAAAACTTAGGGCACGATGTAATCACTATAGATAGACGGCCTAAAGAAAAAAATTTAATTAAGAATCTGCTGCTGCCATTAAGGAGGGTTAAATATAATTATCTTTATTCTGGCATAACAAATTTCATAAAGAAAAATATTAAATTATCAGAGCCTATTTATAGTGATGCTGAAATGAAAACTCACTTCCATGAGCACAACTACGACTTAGTTATTGTTGGCAGTGACCAAGTTTGGCGCCCCGGATTTTCACTTACTTATATTTACAATTTTTTTTTAGATTTTCTTGAAAATAACCATAAGGGAATATCTTACGCTGCCTCATTCGGCGTTGATAACTGGGAGTTTAACGAAGAACAAACTCAAAAATGCAGAAAATTAATCAAAAAATTTAAAGCAATATCAGTAAGGGAGAGTTCTGCAATAGAGTTGCTCAAGAATAATCTCAGTGTAGAAGCCGAGTTGGTCCTCGATCCAACCTTATTAATCACTGCTAAGGAATACGAATCGCAGCTATTCAGTCAAAAGTCAGGTGCAAAGGGTAAAGTATTAAAGTACCTTCTTGATGAAAGTAAGCATAAAAAACAACTAACTGCCCAAGTAACCAAGCACTTGGGGAAACCTATATTTAGCGCCTTGCCAACGAGAAGCGTCAATGATTTCGTATATCCTAATGTTGAAAGCTGGGTCACGTCTTTTCGCGATGCAGACTATGTTATTACTGACTCATTCCATGGCTGCATATTTTCAATAATATTTAACAAGCCATTTATAGCCATTGGAAATCACCGGCGCGGGCTGACTCGGTTTGATTCATTGTTATCACTATTTGGCTTAAGCGATAGACTTATCGCGAATGAGAAGGAGGGAATTCAGCATTTAATTGATAAAGAAATAAACTGGGAGCATGTCAATTTAAAGCTAGCTGAATATCAGTATAAATCTATTTCCTTTTTAAAAACTGCATGCTTGAAATCTATTTAAAATATACTGCAATTGATCTGCAACAGTGCAAAATAGCACAAAATAGACCACAAACATGCCGCACTAAAAAATACCTATTCTTTCTTTGTTTTCAATAGCAAATTAACTTTTTTGTATATGAGACACTCAAATCAATCTAAATTGATAATCAAAACTGAGCCAATTAGCTTCGGAATAGAAAGAGTTTGCTACGCCCACCCTGAAGACTCATCAAAACTGATTAAAATCCCGTTAAATATAAATGCGCCCAACAAGCAAACCAAGCGCGAAAAAAATTATTATTATAAATTGCAAAAGAGAAAAGGAGTAAATTACTCACACATTCCTTTTTTCTATGGCAGCGTAAAAACCAATTTAGGCGAAGGCATGCTGCTAGATTTTATAAAAGATTATGATGGAAAAACTTCCCAATCTTTATTAGATTATTTATTTGCTGGGAATAATATCAATGAGCTCGAATGTGAATTAGAAGAATTTAGAAAATATTTTATTAACAATCTGATTGTCTTCAATCATGATATGATTCCAAAAAACATTTTGGTGCAAAAAATTGATTCAGAGACATCGCGCTTGGTGCTTATAGACGGCATCGGGGATACTGCGACTCTCTCCTGTTTTAATTATTTTGCTGCACATGTCAGGTCGAAGCTGGAGCGGCGCTGGAATCGATTTATAAAGCACCTATATGATTTGCTTGATGAGAATGGGAAAATGAAGCATGATGTCAGCCACCGTTCTCTGGTAAAGCATGGCCCCCCCTTGGTAAAGCCCTAGAAATTCATACATTTGATTGTGCTGCCCCTATCAACTGTATGCACCTCCGATCTGTTATCTTGTCAGTGAGATTACCACTCAGTCATCGATATTAGCTGTGACCTGCCACCAAAAACTACTACACCTTATAACAATTTGAAGGATATCAAACCACAAATTCTCCCCAGCAAACGAGCAAGATAACGTGGCTGAGGGAATAGTAATCTTGGAATCAGTGTCAGTAGTGCCAACACCAACACTTTCGCCCTCAGCCGTGAAACGCTCTCACTGCGCACGTGTTTATGATCAAAAATTAGTTTGGATTGTGCATGATGGTAACCTCTCAGATACTCACCTTTTAATAGCGATGGACCTTTTACTGATCCTCGCGCAAAATGGACAAGCTTCACCTCAGGCAAGAAAATGATATTTTTCCTGAGTTCATACGCCCTTCTGCACAAATCTTCATCTTCGTAATAGAGAAAAAATCGCTCATCAAAGAAGCCCACCTCTTGCATGACGCGCATATTAAGCAACATTGCTGCACCAGATACATTGTCAGCACAGCAGGCTCCATTCGCAATGAGCGCATGAGGGTTAGGCCTGCTTTGTATCAAATCGGGGGCGATGATTGCAGCGTCCGTATAAATTTCAGCCGCTGCCAACATGCTGTGGAAAAAATCTGCATTAGGGGCGCAGTCCGGATTCAATAAAAGTGCATAAGGCGTTTTAACCTTACGTAAAGCTATGTTGTTTGCTGCACCAAAACCGAGGTTGTGTGAGTTGGCGGCTACCGCTGCTTCTGGCACGAGGCGTTGCGCAATCTCAACAGTATTATCTTCACTCGCGTTATCGACAAATACGACATGCGGAAGTTTGGCTAATGTGCGTGCCAATTCTGGAATGCAGTGTGCACTGTTATATGTAACAACAATAACAGTTAAATCATTGATAGTTAAGCTCATTTAAACCTGAATTTTTTATACAACTCAATGGGTTATTTAGTTATTAAGCTTTATTAATAGTTACACCAAAGAGCTCGCACGCGGAAAAACTTGGTTACTCTTTCTGACCATTTTGTTGTGCTGCTTATTCGAAGCAACAACTTTGCTATCAACATAACCTCTTGCATGGTCCAAGTGGACATAACACAAAGAATAACGAATCCGTCGGCCTTTGATTCCAATATTATTTAGGCGAATACCTAAGTTAATGTCTTCTGCGCCATAGCCCATCGACTCGTCGAACCCGCCTACCGCAAGTACATCTTGCCTAAAAGCCGATGATGACGAGCCTGGGAAGACACTTCTTTGTGTAAGCACATCAAGAATTCTTGCGGCTAGCCGGTTTCTCGTCAGGCGGAGCCGATTCTTTTTGAAGCCTGGAATATGTGAAAGAAAAGCGTAATCAAAAAGACCCTGATTTTCAATCAAGGCATCAATATCATTATTCTGATGGAAATCCTGCGGAATGTTGATATGACTTCCGCCGGCAAGAAATGTTCCTCTCCTGGACATTTTCTCATGTGTTCCAACATAATCATTACGTGGAATACAGTCGGCATCCGTAAAAATCAGCAAATCACCAATAGCATGTGAAATCGCAACATTATTAATCTTGCATTTACCAAAACCTTTGTCTGGTTGTGTTACATGTGTAACCTGAACACCATCCATTACTTTGCTTCGCACTAAATCAGCAATATCCCTACTCTCATCGTCCTCAGCAATAATTATCTGATCAGGCAGACGTGTCTGCTGAGAGTAAGCATACAAACAATGCCGCAATGCTTGGCAATTCTTATAGGCAGAAATAATTACCGTTACTTTCACTTAATTTATCTCTATCAAATCTTATCGACTATTGCGCTAGCTTGGTTTTAGACAACTATCCTATAACAGGACAGCCTTTATAAATTACTAAAGGGGCGGAGTTAACGCCAAAATTTCTCACCAAAAATCATCTATCTAACAAATTGCAGAAAATCGAATTAATTACTTGAAAACTGCAACCGGTACAAATTTGCATAAGCTCCATCTTTGCTCAACAGATCCTTGTGCGTGCCAATCTCAATAATCCTGCCCTGCTCAAGTACGACAATCCGGTCTGCATGTTCAACCGTAGACAGCCTGTGAGCAATCACAAAAGTGGTTCTTCCCTGCATCAGATGCTCCAGCGCCATCTGCACCATACGCTCAGACTCTGTATCCAGGGCTGAAGTTGCTTCATCCAGAATCAGTAATGGTGCGTCCTTGTAGATTGCACGCGCAATAGCCAGACGCTGTCGCTGCCCACCGGATAATTGAGAGCCGTTGTCTCCAATCAAAGATTCCACGCCTTGTGGCAAGCCGTTAACCACATCATTTAGATATGCGGCGTCTATTGCGGCCTTTATTCTGTCCATATCAGGCGACGGATCGCCATAACTTACATTGGCAGCAATAGTATCGTTAATAAGCACTACATGCTGGCTGACCATGGCAATTTGCTCACGCAGGCTTGCAAGCGAGATGTCGTTGATGGGCATGCCGTCAAGCATGATTTGGCCAGATGTTACCGCGTAAAAAGCTGGGAGCAAGTTAACGAAGCTTGTTTTGCCACCGCCCGACGCGCCCACCAGAGCAATTGTTTCACCTGGTTCAACTTGCAGATTTATACCTTGCAGTGCGGCTTTTTCCTGGCCTGCATATGAAAATGTCACGTCTTGATATTCAACTCGACCCGCCACTTTTGAATCAAGCGCTATCCCACTTGTTCGCTCTATATCCGAATCCATAAATCCAAACACAGACTCGAGAGCAGCCAGACCCTGTTGCATGGGTGCGTTTACGCTCGCCAGCTGTTTCATTGGCGTCAAAATCATCAGCATGGCAGTCACAAAGGATACAAAGCCGCCAACCGTGATTTCACCCTGTGAAGATTGCAACAAGGCAAACACAACAACCAGAGAAAGTGCCAGTGCTGCGAGCAATTGCGTTAAAGGTGAGACTGCCGCGGAAGTTCTGACGACGCGCATCATATAACGTCGTAGTTCCTCCACGTGCCTCATAAAGCTGTTTCTTTCATAATCTTGGCCACCAAAAACCTTTATTACCTGATGCGCTCGTGCACTCTCCCCAATTGTCTGTGTAAGTTTGGCATTTAAGGCAATCAAATCCCGGTTCAACGCCTTCAGACGCTTTCCCGTAAACTGAACAATCCATGCACAGCCGGGAAGCACAACCAGAATGATCAGGGTCAATTTCCAGTTCAAATAAAAGAGCCAAATAATCAAACCCAGTACCGACAGCAACGACCGTAAAATTTTAGGAATGAGGGACGTTACAACATTTAGTATTTGACCCACCTCGGACATGATTGAATTGACAACTTTCCCAACTGGCGTCGCATCATAAAAATCAACGGGTACAGCTAACAGTCGATCAAACATCTGCCTGCGAAGCTCTGCCAACAAGCGCGACGAAGTCCAGGTCATCATATAACTGACAAAAAAATTGCATGCGCCCCGCATTACAAAAAGCCCGACAACGACTGCAGGAACAAACCAGAGCGGGAAATCAGGTTTCTCAACAAAACCGCGGTCGAGTAAAAGCTTGAAAAGAAGGGGAACGGCAGGCTCTGTTGCAGCAACAATTCCCATTGCACAAAACGCCATTGCCAACCGCCCCGCATAGGGGCGATGCATTGAAATCAGGCGTTTTAAGTGTGGAGAAAATTTCATTCAGAATTACTTTTTGCAATTAGCCTATGTCTGGCTATTGATTCGACCAGTTGAAGTTCGAAGTATTCAAGTTTGCTCCCCTTGCGTCGCCCCTGCGTAGGCTGGGGCCCAGTGGCTTTGCTCTGCAATAAGAGCCTGAGACCCAAGCGGCATCTTAACGACACTGGATGCCAGCCTGCGCTGGCATGACACATGCACATATTTCAAATTTATTCGTGCCGCATCAATAATAATGCACATTAATTTCTGCCGCATTAAGCTCAGCGGCCAAACGAGCTTTAAATCTGTCATCTGGCAACACCTTCCATTGCTCACCCAAACGCAACTCACAATCGTTGCCATTGATTTGATAGCGCATTGACAACGGCAGGCCATTGTCCGTCACAAAGGTTGATATCACGTTGCGCAACTGCTCAATGTTAACAGAATGCAACAAAGAGAAGGATACACTTTTTCCGAAATGCAACCTTGCGCCCGCCAGATCAAAGGCATCATCCGCCGACACCCGCAATCCGCCTGTAAAGCGATCTTCAGAAACCCTGCCTTGCACCACCAGAAACTCGTCCTCCTTGAAGATGCCGCGCTTTTCTTCATACAGTTCATTAAATACGGTCACGTCCACCGTGGCACTACCATCATCCAGTGTCACAATTACCATCCTGCCGCGCTGCGTCATTTGGTTGCGTGTGCTCGAAATGATCCCGGCAATCCATTTCGGCTCTCTCGATGATTCAATGTCTGCCAGCTGGGTGCGTGCAAAAATTTTCGCTTCGCTTGCGTAGGCGTTAAACAGGTGACCGGATAAATAAAAGCCGAGCGCGGCCTTTTCTTCCGTGAGTTGTTTCTTCAGGCTCCAGGGTTCTGTTTTGACGTACTCGGGATTCGAGGACAGCATGTCGTCTTCATCGCCAAACAGACTGACCTGATTGGCCGAAGCCTCGGCCTGATCGGCGGCTTCGAGCGCCAGCGCAACCGACGCCATCAGCATCGCACGGTCTGTTTCCAGGCTGTCAAAAGCACCGGCGCGAATCAGTGCTTCAACCGTGCGGCGGTTCGTTATTTTTCTATCTATCCGCTTGCAAAAATCGAACAGGTCGCTGAATGGGCCCGTTTTTCTTGCTTCGACAATTGCTTCGATTGCATTCTGCCCCACACCGCGAATGGCACCGAGCCCGTAGCGCATTTGCAAGACAGGCCGCTTGCTCACACTTGGCGGCTCACCAACTGGAATAAAGCGGTAATCGGACAAATTGATGTCTGGCGGCAGCAAGGTCAGCCCGCAAACATCAGTGGCATCTTCAACCAGCACCTTGATTTTGTCGGTGTCATCCATGGCCAGAGACAAGTTGGCCGCCATGAATTCAGCCGGATGATGCGCTTTCAGATAGGCAGTCTGGTAGGCGAGCAATGCATAGGCAGCAGCGTGCGACTTGTTAAAACCGTAACCTGCGAACTTCTCCATCAGGTCGAAAATTTCATCGGCCTTGCTTTCCGGCAAGCCGTCACTGGCTGCACCATCACGGAAAATCTGGCGATGCTGGGCCATTTCGTCCGCGTCTTTCTTGCCCATTGCGCGCCGCAACAAATCAGCACCACCCAGCGAATACCCGCCGACTACCTGCGCCATCTGCATCACTTGTTCCTGATACACCATGATACCGTAGGTTTCAGAAAGAATTTCCTCTGTGCGCGGATCAGGGTAATCAAACGCTTCACCATGCTTGCGCTTGCAGAAATCCGGAATCAGATCCATCGGACCAGGACGGTACAGCGCTACCAGCGCGATAATATCTTCAAAACGATCCGGTCTTGCGTCCTTGAGCATGCCTTGCATGCCGCGGCTTTCCAGCTGGAATACCGCAACCGTTTTAGCTTTTGTTAATAGCTCATAGGTGGCGCGGTCATTCAAAGGCAATGACTCCAGATTGAACTCCCGCATGGCAGGGTCAATCTCGCGAATGTAGCGCACAGCCCAGTCGAGAATTGTCAGCGTCGTCAGGCCAAGAAAGTCGAATTTTACGAGGCCAATCGCTTCAACATCCCCTTTATCGAACTGCGATACCACCCCTGCATTGGCGCCACCCTGTGTGTACAGCGGACAGAAATTGGTCAACTTGCCCGGTGCAATCAGCACACCGCCAGCGTGCATCCCGACATTTCGCGTAATGCCCTCTACCTGTTCGGCCAATTCCAGAAGCTGTTTGACTTCTTCTTCATTTTCTTCGCGATCAGCAAGCAGCGGCTCTTCCTCGCGTGCATCTGCAATGGTGACCTGCTTGCCCGGCTTGAAGGGAATCAGCTTTGAAATACCATCGCAAAAGTTGTAACCCAGATCCAGCACGCGCCCCACATCCCTGACTGCCGCTTTGGCTGCCATTGTGCCGAAGGTTGCAATTTGCGCCACAGCTTTTGCACCGTACCGTTCGCGCACGTATTGAATCACGCGGTCTCGCCCATCCTGACAGAAATCGATGTCGAAGTCCGGCATGGAAACACGTTCTGGATTCAGGAAACGCTCAAACAGCAAGTTGTAAGCAAGCGGATCAAGGTCGGTAATATCCAGTGAATAGGCAACCAGCGAGCCTGCGCCAGAACCACGCCCCGGGCCGACAGGAATCCCGTTATTTTTTGCCCAGCGGATAAAGTCGGCCACAATTAAAAAATAGCCAGGAAATCCCATCTCGATGATCGTGTCTGTCTCGAACAGCAGGCGCTTTTCATAGCGAGGGCGTTGCGCATCTCTTTCATTTTCGTCGGGGTACAGCTTTAGCAGGCGCTTTTCCAGCCCTGCCTTGGCTTCCATCACCAGAAACGCTTCAATCGAAACACCTTCCGGCGTCTCGAAATCAGGCAACTGTGGCTTACCCAACTCGAGTTCCAGGTTGCAGCGACGCGCGATCTCAATCGAGTTTTGCAATGCTGTCGGCAAATCCGCAAACAACGCCACCATTTCGTCCTGCGTTTTGAAATTCTGCTGCGCATTGAAAGGTTTGGGACGATTCGGGTTCGCCAGAATTTCGCCCTCAGAAATGCAAGTGCGGGCCTCATGGGCGACATATTCTTCCTGCTTCAAAAACTGGACCGGGTGCGTCGCCACAATGGGAAGCTTTAACCTGGCAGCCAGCGCCACTGTCTGCTGCACATGGTTTTCCATCCCGTTCTGGCCGTAGCGCTGCACTTCCAGATAATAGTGATCAGGAAAAATTTGGGCCCAACGCTGCGCGAACCGTTCGGCTGCCTCCCAGTTGCCACTATCCAGCGCACTGCCGACATCGCCTTGCTGTGCGCCAGAAAGTGCGATCAGCTCCGGTGTGGCGTCCCTGGTCAGCGCTTCTAGCCACTCAACGCGAATTTCCGCACGCCCACGCTCCTGATTTTCCAGCCATGCCCTGGAAAGCAACTCACACAGTTGAAGGTAGCCTTTATGATTTTTTGCAAGAAGTAGCAGGCGCGATGGGCGATCACGGTGGCTTTCGTTTGTTACCCAGAGATCGCAACCGGCAATCGGTTTCACGCCCGCGCCGCGGGCCGCACGGTAAAACTTGATCAGGCCAAAGAAATTGGAAAGATCCGTCAGGCTGAGTGCGGGCTGATTGTCCGCAGCCGCGGCTTTAACCGCGTCCTTAACACGCACCAAACCATCCACAATCGAAAACTCGGAGTGAAGGCGCAAATGGATAAAGCGGGGTGAGATCATCCCGCTATTTTACCGCGACGAGCCTACAAACGTTACCCAAGAAATGACTGCTTCAGCCTTTAAATTTCTTGACAATGTTTGCAACGCGCAGCCCAAAAAGACGCCCTGTTTCAAGGTCGCCCGGAAGCGGGCCCTCTTCCGGACTGGCATCCGCCGGGCTCTGCGCAACCGCGCCAATTGAGGAACCGAGCCAATTGACATCATTACGCATGGCAGCCTTGGTATGCGCTGGCGGTTCGCCATTCCCGACCCAGATCATGCCGTGCTGCATTGCGAGTGTCAGCATGTAGTGCAAAGTCGAAGATTTATCCCCATCCATGGATGACGAGTTTGAAAAACCTGCTGCTATCTTGTCTTTCCAGCCCATTTTGGCCCACACCCTAGATGTGGCATCGGCAAATTTCTTGAACTGCCAGGAGACAGATCCCATATAAGTTGGCGAACCGAAAATAATGCCATCTGCCTCTTTGAGCGCACTCCAGCCCTCATCGGGCAAATTGCCGTCTCCATCAATTTCCAATAATTGCGCGTTGCAAACTAAGGATGCTCCATCCAGAACCGCCTCCGCCTGCTTCCGGGTATGCCCATACCCGGAGTAGTAAACAACCACGACCTTGCTCATGCCATTCCCCCCCTAACCATTTGTTCAAACCGGAAAACACACTATTGATGCGGCACGAATAAATTTGAAATATGCGCATGTCATGCCAGCGCAGGCTGGCATCCAGTGTCGTTAAGATGCCGCTTAAGTCTCAAGCTTACGCTACAGAGCAAAGCCACGGGGCCCCAGTCTATGTGCAGCCTTGCTGCATCTCGCTTCGCGAGACCAGCCTTCGGCTGTCCTGCGCCCTGCGGGCTGGTGCTGGGGCGACGCAAGGGGCGCAAACTTGAATACTTCAAACTTCAACTTGCCGAATCAATAGTGCTTTATCGAACTGATTTTGCTTTGGAACGTTGATCGCCAACAACCCAGAAAATAACCCAATACCGACTGCGGTACATTGGGTACGTTATCAAAAATTGCTTTAAAACAAAGGTGGTTTGTTCAGCGTCAGTTTTTCCGCGCACAGTCTGGCGTTCAAAGCTCAAGACTTGGCATGGCCGCCACCTAGTAAAAAGGGCAGTTTTTTCTTGTGCTTGTTTGGGGATGTGTCTTCACTTGCAGACGAACGCACCGTTTTTTCTTCGTCACTTTCTGAAGGCTGATAAGGTTTGGAAAACCAGGGATCCGGTTTTGTTTTCTGGGCGATCAACGACGGTTTGTATGGGCCACGAGAAGATTTTGGACTGCTGGAAGTCGATGCTGATTTTCTTGTCTGCGCGTCATTTCTCATCGCAGTAAATCCGCTCAGTTCCTTTTTGGTAATGTCCTGCTTAATCAGTTTTTCAATTTCTGCAAGCAGGCGCACTTCTTTTTCCGTATACAAGGAAATGGCGTCGCCGGATGAACCTGCGCGACCGGTACGGCCAATACGATGCACGTAATCTTCAGGACTAAACGGAAGGTCGTAATTAATCACGCATGGCATTTCGGCAATATCCAGGCCGCGCGCTGCCACATCGGTTGCAACGAGTATATCCACCGTGCCATTTTTAAAGGCTTCCAGAGCTGCCATACGCTCTGCTTGAGAACGATCACCATGAATTGCCGTTGCTCTCAAGCCCACTTTCTCAAGTTGGCGTGACAAACGGGAAGCGCCAATCTTGGTATTGGAAAAAACCAGCACCTGTTTAAGATCACGCTCACGAATAATGTGTGCCACCGCATCGCGCTTGTCAGCCTCGTTCACCTTGTAGACGATTTGCGTGACTGTATCAGCCGTGGCATTACTGCGCGCCACTTCAATCGTGACGGGGTTTGTCAGGAAACTTTCCGAGAGCTTTTTGATTTCGTTAGAAAAGGTGGCCGAGAACATCAGGTTCTGGCGCTGCTTGGGCAGCAAATTGATGATGCGTTGAAGATCCGGCAAAAAACCCATGTCCAGCATGCGATCCGCCTCATCGAGAATCAAGATTTGCGTCTGGGACAAGTTAACCGATTTTTGCTGCACATGATCCAAAAGCCGGCCTGGTGTGGCAATCAGAATTTCCACACCGGCTCGCAATGCAGCAGCCTGCGGCCCTATATCAACCCCACCAAAAACAACGGTTGAACGCAAAGGCGTGTATTTCGTATACACCCGCACACTTTCCGCAACCTGATCTGCCAGTTCTCTCGTCGGCGCCAATATTAGGGCGCGCACAGGATGGCGTGCCGGGGACGTACTGGTATTTGCAAATTTGAGCAGGCGCTGAATGACGGGTAACGAAAAGCCAGCGGTCTTTCCCGTGCCCGTTTGCGCTGCACCCATGACATTTAGCCCGTTCAGGATGACCGGGATGGCCTCTGCCTGGATCGGTGTTGGATGTTGATAACCCTGGTCAGCGAGTGCGCGCAAAATCTCCTCCGACAAACCGAACTCATCGAAACCAGGCTTGGGCACAATATTCTCTGCTGTAACAAGTTGCTTATCAGACATTATCTTTCTTTTCAGTAAAACATTGGAAAATTCAGTGGGTCAGGATACATCAATCTACCCACGAAAACGACTAATTTGCTGATATATAAGGGAAAAACAAACGATCTTCAACCAATAAGTGACTAACAACAACCTCGTAGGCCAAAAACTTGAACAACGCCCCAACTTCCAGCTGATCAGCGCGAAAATTGTCAATCAGCGTCTGAGCCTGAGAAATCAGCATTTGGTGGATACGGCGGTGCCCGTCCAGACCTGGATAACCAACTTCCAGCATCACTGTTTCTTCATCACTGAAATGTCGCTCGAGTTCAATCAGCAAGACGTCAATCAGAAGACCAATTTCATCCTTTGGTTGCCCGCCGAGAACCGAATTTAATAGTTGGTTCGCATAGTCAAAAAGTGCCTGGTGCTGCTGATCAACCTGAGCATGACCGCACTCAAAAGCCTGCCGCCAAATCAGGCTGACAAAACCGGGGACGACATTCTCCGGTTGATTGCCTGTGTCAGCTTCGGCGTTGTCAACTTCAATACGGTTTCGGCCACTGCGCTTCGCACGATAAAGGGAAGCATCAGCACGTTCGATCCACCGATCCAGAACTTCACTTTCCTGCAACGTCGCTATGCCAAAGCTGGCGGTGATTTTCCCCGCGACTGGAAAATCATGCTTTTCAATTGCTGCGCGCACCCTTTCGACGGCAAGTTGCGCACTGAGTCGCCCGGTATTCGGCATCAGTATCATAAACTCCTCACCGCCCCAGCGCCCCAACAAATCGGTTGCGCGCAATTCCTGTGCCGCCACCGCCACAAAACCATTAATAACCTCATCCCCTACCGAGTGCCCCCACGTGTCATTCACTTGTTTGAAGTGATCCAAATCTGCGAATGCAATGCTCACCGGATGGCCGTACCGCGCATGTCGGGAAGCCTCATGCGTCATGTATTCGAGCATGCTTCTTCGATTCCAGATTTTGGTCAGTGCGTCTGTAGAGGCATGCATTTGCAGGTTATCAACAGCCTGCTGCAACTCAATAATTTTATTTTTCGCGGCAACCATGTCATGCGCAGAAGGATTATTTTTTGCATCATCAACTGCCAGCGCAATGAAGCCAAGGCCAATAATCTTTGCATCATGGTCCTGGTACGGGAAGCGTATCGAAACCATGGTGTACCGCTCACCCTCGAGCGCGACCTTATCTACATGACGCTGAGGGCGGCCAGAAGCGAGAACCTCATCTTCTTTAGCATGAATACTTTGCGCCTCATCGACTGACAGCAAGTCACCTGCGGAAAGCCCAATCAAGCCTCCTGAGCCAACACCGTAAAATGACTCCAAATCATGGTTGGCGTATAGATAGCGGTGGCTCAAGTCCTTCATACCAACCAGAACTTTGGTGTCACCCAGGAGCAAAGTCAATAAATGATTGAACTGTGCAGTTTCTAAAACAAAATTCTCAGCAGCGCGCACTTCCATCATGGCAACAGTCCTTACTCTTCTGATCTCAACTCAACCTCGAGTCTGCCCGATACGCTGTCTGTGTACCAGTCAAATATGACATTTTCTGCAATCAAAATGTAGCCATTCAGGCTGTCAGGTTTGGATAACGCATCATGCCGAGCATAATTGTGTCTCCGAGCGAATCAAGCTGTGCGTCACACCCCACCACAAGCGTCACCTTGTCTCGCAGGTGCCCAAACGGCAAGCCGGTAACAATCGGAATCGGCACCCTCTTTCGCAGGTAGGCAAGCATGGCATCGAAATCGTAGCCATTATCGTAATCACTCAAGCGATAAGCAGAAAAATCACCCAGAACCAGTGCTTTCTGTCTTGCCAGCACACCCGCCCCCAGCAATTGCAGCAGCATTCTCTCGACGCGATACGGATGCTCATTCACATCTTCAACAAAGAGGATGCCACCTTGTATCTGCGGGAACCATGGCGTACCAAGCAAATGAGCCAGCATCGACAGATTGCCGCCCCATAACGGGCCTGAAACACTGATGGCCGGATTGTCATGCGCTTGCCAGCTTACTGTATGGGTTTCGGACTTGATGCAGTTCCAGAAATTCTCCGGCGTAAAAACGCTGCTTTCTTCCCGGGTAAAGTCATCGCAAAGCATGGGGCCAGCAAAACTTTTATATCCGGTCTGTGCCAAAAGCGCCAACTGGAATGCCGTGAAATCACTGTGACCGACAAAGCATTTGCCACTTGCTGCCAGGCCGCTGTAATTCAGCATTGGCAAAAGACGCGAGGTACCATAGCCACCCCGTAGCGCCATCACAATTTGCACTTCCGGGTTTTGTGCTGCGGCGTGCAACTGCGCCACCCGCGCTTCGTCCGTGCCGCCAAAACGCTGATGCTTTTTCTCTGGGTCGTAGTAATTGAAAACGCGACACCCCTGCGCCTCCAATGCCGCCAAACCACGTTGAAAAGCGCCTTCGTCCGGTGCATATCCGCCCGGTGCAACGATAGCCACGCCAATTTTTTCAACGCTCATGGTGTCTGCCTTGTTCGTCAATATTCTGGACTGTTGCTTTTATTTTTACGGCGCTCTGAAAAGAATTCTCGCAGCAAATCGCCACATTCCTTCGCCATCACCCCGCCTTGAATTTCTGTCTGGTGGTTCAGGGCTTCCTGTTCGAATATATTCATCACACTGCCGCTGGCACCTGTCTTGGGGTCTGACGCACCATAAACAACCCGCGCCAACCGCGCGTGCAAAATCGCACCCACGCACATGGCGCATGGCTCAAGCGTCACGTATAACTCACAACCGGGCAAACGGTAATTGTTCATCACCCTCGCAGCCGCGCGCAAAGCCACCACTTCTGCATGCGCTGTTGGATCATGGCTGCTTATCGGCTGGTTAAAGCCGGTCGCAATAATTTGCCCATCCTTAACAATGACTGCACCCACCGGCACCTCACCCATTGCCCAGGCATTTCTTGCCTGCGCCAGGGCGTGACGCATGAATACCTGGTCTGTCATTTTCTATATGCTTACTTCAGCCCAGCAATTCGGCGTTTCATAAAGCGTGATCTTTGTCAGCTGAAGACCCGCATGCACCTCAAAGATCGGCTTCAGGATATCAAAGGCAAGTTGTGCCAGATTTTCAACCGTCGGCACACAATCCAGCACGACGGTTTTGTGACCCGGCAAGCTGTCCAGAAATTGACGAACGACGACATCATTTTCGTAAACCAGAAAAGCGTGATCCCACTTCTCAACCAGATGTTCGTTGGCCAGCGCCTTGATTCTGGAGAAATCCATGATCATTCCGGTATCCGAACGGCCTTGCTCATCAACCACCATACCCGTCAGGGTGAGGTGCAAGGCATAGCGATGGCCATGCAAATTCCGGCACACGCTGTTATGGTTGGGTATCCGGTGGCCGGCATCAAATTCAAGCTTGCGAGTAACAGTCAACATGAGTACTAGGGAATATTCAAATATTTATGCGTTTGCAAGCTTAACTTCCAGCGCGGATTATGCAAACAGGTTTCTATCGCCAGTTGTGTATTGGCATCACGTTGATCATTATCCAATGGTTGAAGGTAAAAGTGTGAAAAGGCCAGTGATTCGTATGCCGAAATCTCCAGGCCTTCTTGCGGAATCACCAGTTTCAATTCATCCCCTGACTTGACGGCCAATTCGGCGTGCGCCTTCGGACTCACACATACCCAGTCCACACCATCAGGAACCGGCAATGTTCCGTTAGTTTCAACCGCCACCTCAAAACCACGCTGATGCATTTGGCTTATCAATGCGTCATCCAGTTGCAGTAATGGCTCTCCGCCAGTGAACACGACATACTTGCCATCTGAGAAAACGGCCGGCCACAGTTTATTGATCGTCTCGGCCAACATTGCAGCATCACTGTACTTGCGGCCTAACGCACCGATCGTGCCAACAAAGTCCGTATCACAATATTTGCAAACGGAGGTTGCCCGATCTTCTTCGCGGCCCGACCACAAATTGCATCCAGCAAAACGACAAAAGACAGCCGGGCGACCTGTACGCGCACCCTCACCTTGCAGTGTGTAAAAAATTTCCTTGACGCTGTATGTCAAAGCACATTCCTGTGAGATTGCATCATTCCCACTCAATCGTTGCTGGGGGCTTGCCGGAAATATCGTAAACCACACGATTGATTCCGCGCACCTCGTTGATAATGCGATTGGATACGCGGCCAAGCAGATCATGCGGCAAATGAGCCCAATGCGCAGTCATGAAATCTTGTGTCTGAACGGCACGCAAGGCAACCACATATTCGTAGGTGCGCCCATCGCCCATCACGCCAACCGACTTGACTGGCAAAAACACCGCAAATGCCTGACTGGTGGCGTCATACCAACTGATGCTTTTGCTTTCATCGCCCATTGGCAATTCGACGTATGTGTTGCGCAACTCTTCTATGAAGATGGCGTCAGCGTAGCGCAGCAACTCGGCATATTCCTGATTGACGGCACCCAGAATACGCACGCCCAGACCGGGGCCCGGGAACGGATGGCGATACACCATTTCATGCGGCAAGCCGAGTGCCACACCCAATTCGCGCACTTCATCCTTGAACAACTCCCTTAATGGCTCGAGCAGTTGAAGGTTCAATGTTTCCGGCAAACCGCCGACATTGTGGTGACTCTTGATCGTGTGCCCTTTCTTGCCTTTGCCGGCACTCTCGATCACGTCCGGATAAATCGTGCCTTGTGCCAGCCACCTGGCATTTCCCAGCCTAGCTGACTCCACCTGAAACACTTCGACAAATTCCCGGCCAATAATCTTGCGTTTTTCTTCCGGGTCGGTAACACCCTCCAAATGACGCATGAACTGTTCGGTCGCGTCGACATGTACCACTTTCACGCCCAGATTCTTGGCAAACATGTCCATCACCATCTTGCCTTCATCCAGCCGCAGCAAGCCATGATCGACAAAAACGCAGGTTAGTTGATCACCGATTGCGCGATGAATCAGAGCAGCAGCCACACTGGAATCCACGCCACCGGACAACCCGAGAATAACTTCATCCTTGCCAACTTTATTGCGAATCCAGTCAACCGCTTCGCTCACATAATCCGGCATGTTCCAGTCAGACTTGCAACCGCAAATCTCATGCACGAAACGTCCAAGAATCGCTTTACCCTGCACCGTATGCGTGACTTCCGGGTGGAATTGCAATGCGTAAAACTTGCGGTCTTCGTCTGCCATCCCGGCAATGGGGCAATGCTCATTGGAGGACATCAGCTTGAAGCCCGGCGGCATCGTCGTGACCTTGTCACCATGACTCATCCAGACCTTGAGCATGCCGTGACCTTCCTCTGTCACAAAATCGTTAATGCCCGTCAACAGTGCGGTATGCCCTCGCGCACGCACCTCGGCATAACCAAATTCGCGCACCAGGCCGTTCTCGACCGCACCGCCCAGTTGCGCCGCCATGGTCTGCATGCCATAGCAAATTCCCAGCACAGGCACACCAATTTCAAACGCGGACTGTGGCGCACGCGGCGTATCGCCTTCCGTCACGCTATTGGGTCCACCAGACAGAATGATGCCTTTCAGTGCGCCATCTTCGGCATATTTATGTATGAATTCGTCGCCCACGTCATACGGCACAACTTCTGAAAACACGCCCGCGTCACGTACGCGGCGCGCGATGAGTTGGGTTACTTGGGAACCGAAATCGAGAATCAGAATTTTGGAATGCATGGCTTCTTCCGGCCTGTTGGTTAAGAGGTTACGTTAGCAGGAATTGCCGAATTTATACAGCCTCTGCCAACTAGTAAAAAAGCCAATCAAACCCACGGCTTGCGCGCCGAAGCAGACGCAAAATGCGAGGGTTTGATCAGCTTTTCGTGTGCACACAAATGCGACACTGCTTGCTTGGGTATCAGTCTGTACGATAGTTCGGCGCTTCTTTGGTGATCTGCACATCATGAACATGAGATTCGCGCATACCCGCCGAACTGATTTCAACGAACTCGGCACGTTCGTGCAATTCCTGAATATTTGCACAACCACAGTACCCCAGGCTCGCGCGTACACCGCCAACCAGCTGGTAAAGAATCGCCAGTACGCTGCCCTTGTATGGCACACGCCCTTCAATGCCTTCCGGAACCAGCTTTTCTGTCCCTGCCCCGTCCTGGAAATAGCGGTCAGCAGAACCGTCAGACATCGCGCCCAGACTTCCCATGCCGCGATAGGATTTGTAGCTTCTCCCCTGAAATAAAACCACTTCACCAGGCGCTTCTTCTGTACCGGCAAACATGCTACCCATCATCACACTATGCGCACCTGCCGCCAGGGCTTTGGAAATATCGCCCGAGAAACGAATGCCACCATCGGCGATCAATGGAACGCCCGTGCCGCTCAGTGCCTTGCTCACATTGGCAATTGCCGTGATCTGCGGGACACCAACACCGGCAACAATACGCGTCGTGCAAATTGAGCCCGGTCCAATACCGACTTTCACCGCATCGGCACCCGCTTTGACCAGTGCCTTGGCCGCCTCTGCCGAAGCAATATTACCGCCGATCACCTCAACCTGCGGGTAGTTCTGCTTGACCCACCTCACGCGATCCAGCACACCTTTGGAATGACCGTGTGCCGTATCGACGACAATCACATCCACACCGGCACGAACCAGCAACTCAATGCGCTCATCATTATCAGGCCCAACACCCACTGCTGCACCGACTAGCAATTTGCCCTGCCCATCTTTGGAAGCTGATGGATGTGTCGTTGCCTTTTGAATATCTTTCGCCGTAATCAGGCCGCGCAATTCAAAATCGTCATTCACAACCAACACGCGCTCAAGGCGACTGCGATTCATCAAGCGTTTAGCTTCTACAAGCTTGGCTTCAACAGCTTGGGCACCCTCCTTGACGTACACCAGCTTTTCACGCGGCGTCATTTTGTCACGCACTTCGGCATCCATATCCTCTTCAAAGCGCAGGTCACGATTGGTAATAATGCCAACGACCTTGCTCCCCTCGACTACAGGAAAACCGCTAATGCCATATTGTTCCGACATGGCGCGCACATCACGCACCTTCATCGTCGGCGGAATCGTAATCGGATCACGCACCACGCCAGACTCGAAGCGTTTCACGCGCGAAACTTCACGCGCCTGATCTCGTGGGTTCAGGTTTTTATGAATAATGCCAATGCTGCCCTCTTTCGCCAATGCTATCGCCAAACGCGATTCTGTCACCGTGTCCATTGCCGCAGAAACGACGGGCACATTCAGCGAAATATTGCGGGTCAGCTTGGTTCTAAGGGATGTCTCGTTCGGAAGAACTTCCGAGTAAGCAGGAACGAGCAGTACGTCGTCAAACGTAAGTGCTTTTTCTAAGAGTCGCATAACAATTCCTATTAGCGCAAAAGAGAATTATACAGAGCTTCTGAAAAATTTTCGAATTCAGTTTGCTACATCCCGAAAATATGCCGACAACGTCACACCAAAAAATTGAACAGGCCATTTTGTAGAAAATGTGACGCCTTGCCAGATCGCCACATCCTCGTTCGGAGGCGCAAATTGTGAACCAAAGCAATATTGGCGAGAAACAATTGTTTTTGGCAAATCATTGATTCATAGAATATTTTTGCTATAATCTCGTTTTTTCCACTTTCGGAAATAACAAAAAGGAGCGAAGTATGGCAAAAGTTTGCCAAGTAACGGGGAAAAAACCGATGGTCGGTAACAATGTTTCCCACGCAAACAACAAAACAAAACGTCGTTTTTTGCCCAACCTGCAAAGCCGCCGAATTTTTGTTGAATCAGAAAACCGCTGGGTTTCCTTGCGTGTATCCAAAGCGGGCTTGCGCACGATTGAAAAAATCGGCATTGATGCAGTTCTGGTCGATATGCGCGCCCGCGGCGAAAAAGTCTAACCAGCCCCCACTGAAAAGGAATTATCATGGCGAAATCCGGCCGCGACAAAATCAAGCTTGAATCAACCGCTGGTACTGGTCATTTCTACACAACGACCAAAAACAAGCGCACGATGCCAGGCAAAATGGAAATCATCAAATTTGATCCAAAGGCGCGTAAACACGTTCCTTACAAAGAAAACAAGATCAAGTAATTTACCTGCATCACACAAAAAACCTGTCCATTGCGACAGGTTTTTTTATGCCCACACTATTGCTGCCAGCTCACCCAACGTTGCGCTTTCTCCAACTGTTGCAAATTCTGGTAAGTCTCCAATCGTTTTCGCTGCGCCTTGCGCGCTGCCACCATAAATAGCTGCGCCGTACTGAGTGCATCGGAAACGGCATTGTGACGCGCGTGATTCTGAATGCCAAAACGCGCCTGCCATTGCTCCAGCGTTCGATACTCATTGGCGAGTTCTGGATACAAGCCTGGCATCACATAAGCCAGGTCTAACCACTCGTGCCGAAGTCTGAAACCCAGGTATTGCCTGATTGCATTTCGCAGCATGGTTTCATCAAACGTGACATGAAACGCAACCAGTGGCGACTTTCCCAAATAGCGCAAAAAATCCAGCAACGCTTTCCGGGGCGGAACTCCTCTTTTCTGCTCCTGACCTCCGATGCCGTGAATCAGAATATTTTCATGACTACTGCTTTGCGTCTGCTGCAAAACGATTTCAAAGCTATCGTCAAAGTCAATACGGCCCTCACTAATCGCAACTGCACCAATGGCGATCAGGCGGTCAAGCGACAAATTCAGCCCGCTTGCCTCAACATCAACGACAACAAAACGTGAACTTCCCAACTGGCTCGCCGCCTCGACGCGCGGCATGAGTCGCCAGTCCGAGAGTACCTGTTGCTCCTCGGAACTTAAAATCGGTCTTGATCCGAATAAAGTCTTGAACCAGTTCACAGCATCACCATTCAACCAGCATTCACACGAATAGGCACATGATAGACGCAATGCCCACAAAACAGGGCGGCGCCTTGCATAAACAAAACGCCGCCCGAATAGACATCTTATATCAATAGCCAGCTATTAATGCTCCGAAGCTGCCTCCGCATTGATGCCGGTATTCTGACGCACATAGAGCTCCTCCCACATATCTTCTGCGCGCTTGTCTTCCGTGAAGAAAGACACCAGAAAGACGATCAGGAAAGCCAGTGGGATCGAGATAATCCCCGGATTTTTCAGCAAGAAAACCGGCCTTTCCAAGCCCATGATACTCGTGTCCTTGCCTTCATACTTCCTGAGATCCCCAAGCGCAGTGTTGTGTGCACGCTGTACGGCAGCCAACTCAAGCGTAAGTGCCTTTCTTTGGTCCTCGTCCGTGGCTGCCTCCAGTTTTTGCTTAAGAATAACCAACTGATCCCGCGTACCTGGCTTGGCTGGCCTTGCTGACATTGCGGGACGCGCCGGCTCTCTTCGACGACAGTCATCCTGATCGAAAAGTTCGCACGTTAACGCATATCCGCCGACTGCCGGCCTTGCCAATTGCGCAGGCTTTGCGGGCTCGCCATTCAAAACCTTCTCGGCCATGGCAACCTTCAATTTCGGATAAGTCATATTTGGCGAGATCAGCACAAGGAAAATGGCTGTCAAGGCGCCAATCGACATGCCGGAAACAATCCCGTAGGTGTTGCACTTTTTCCAATACATCGTCAGGAAAATTGCGGGCAAATTGGACGATGCTGCAACAGCAAAAGCCAGCGCCACCAAGTGCGCCACGTTTTGACCTTTTGCCAAAATGCCCACAGCAATTGCCATAATGCCGACAATAACTGACGATGTACGCGCAGCAATAACCTGCTCTTTAGGTGATGCCTTTTCGCCACGGAAAACACCGACATAAATATCGTGCGCCATCGCAGAAGCGGAGGCCAGAACCAGGCCGGCAACAACAGCAACGATGGTTGCGAACGAAACGGCCGCAACGAACGCCAGGAAGAAGTTCCCCATCATTGCTTCCTGGCCGCCACCCAGATACTGTGCGAGTACCGGCACGGCCATATTGCCGCCACCGTCAATCGCCTTGATCTTAACCGCACCAACAAACATGCCCGCGCCCATACCCAAAAACAGGGTCAGCACATAGAATCCACCAATAATACCCATGGCCCACAGTACCGAGATACGTGCCGCTTTGGCAGTTGGCACCGTGAAAAAGCGCATCAGGATATGCGGCATGCCTGCGGTACCCAGCACCAAGGCCAGGCCGAGTGAAATCTGATCAATCGGGTTTTTCAAATACAGGCCAGGCTCAAGATAACGCTGCCCCAATTCGACCATGGTCATATTGCTCGCGCTGTCACCCAGCACTCGCGCCACCTGTTCCTGAATATTGGTGCTATTGACCACATCTTGCAAAAAGCCCGGCAAGCTAAATCCGTATGGTGCCCAGATAAACGAAACCAGTACGACAGAAGCGGTTACCAGCAATACTGCCTTGGTAATCTGCACCCAGGTCGTCGCCTTCATGCCACCAAATACGACGTACGACAGCATCAGGATGCCAACACCCACCACGGAAACCTCATAATCAATCCCAACCAGGGTCTTGATCAATACGCCACCACCAACCATTTGCGCCGTCATGTAAAAGGTCGAAATAATGATGGTCGTAAAAGCAGAAACCGTTTTAATTTTCTTCGGATCATTACGGAAGGCGAGAATGTCGCCCATCGTGTATTTGCCAATATTTCGACACGGCTCGGCAATCACCAGCAGTACCGTAATGTAGGCAACCAGAAAGCCGACCGAATACATGAAACCGTCATAGCCGTATAGCGCGATCAGCCCGGCAATTCCCAAAAAGGAAGCCGCAGAAAGGTAATCACCCGCAATCGCCCAGCCATTCTGGAAACCACTAACCGAACGCCCTGCCGCATAGAACTCCGAAGCAGAACTGGTGCTGCGCGCAGCAATGTAGGTTACCGTCATGGTGATCGCGATAATGGCACCAAACACGGCGAAGGTCATCCACCTGTATTTGTCCGAAACAGCACCTTTACCTGCGTAAGCCAGACCGCAAGTCATGACGAAAATCGCAAAGACTGTCAACTTGTTGAATGACTTCTTCATGATGCGCTCCTTGAAATGTTTTCGGCATCATCAACAAGCTCTTGCGCCAATGCATCAAATTGCGAGTTGGCACGCCTCGCATAAATGAAGGCTATCACCCAGGCCACAATGAATTCCAGTAACGCAAACAGGATGCCCACATTAATGACACCCCATACCTTGATCTTGAAAAGCTCCGGCCAATAGGCAGCACCAATCGGCAGCAGAAAATAAAACACCACTGAAAAAACCATCAACCCCGACAGAAAATTGGTTTTCTTGCTCTGCAAGATTTGAAACCGGGGATCTTCATTAATGGCGGCCCAGTTTATACTCGGGTTCGTCATATTTTATTACCTCCTAGTCTACAAAAACCATGTGCGGCCCTATAAGCCGCACAATTTATTGTTGCACTCAACCATCTGATTACTCACTACAATGCAAAAACTGCTTTGCATTATAACCACAGACAACTTAAAAAGAATAGTATTTCTCCAAAACTCCCTGCAACTGTCGAGCCTGACGAAAAGTTTCTTTCAAAATGCGTTGGTCCAGTGCATTCAAGGTTTCAGGGTTGATCCGATTGGTCATCACTTGCCCCCGTTCTTTTTGCTGATGCTGCAATCGCAACCGCAACAACTGGATGTACAAAAAGGACTCAACCCACGCGTCCGTTTCTGCCTGGTCCATTCGCCATGCCTTGGCTGCTCCACGCAAACGCTGAATCGTCCCAGTTTCGAGTGAATTTGACTCCAATGCAAAAATGCGCGCCGCATCCACAAAAGGCGTTACACCGTTGAACTTCAAATCCAGCGTATTCAGGTTTTCACCCTTTTTATCAACGAGAAACCTTTTCAACAAACTGAGTGGCGGGTGGTTGCTCAAGGCATTCTCAACCATCTTGCGCATGAACATGCGATTCCCTCGAACCTTGCTGTTCAGCCAGTGACGCAACTCGTGCGCCAAATCGTGATTGCCATAAATCGGACGAAAATCGAAAAAGATGGACGCATTCAACAACTCTTGCGCATCACCACGGAATATCCATCTTGAAAAGAGATTTTCCCATTCCGTCATATTTAAACACCACTGCGAATTAGACGCCATGATGTCGCCCTTGCATAAAGGAAAGCCGCATGAATCCAGTGCAACATTGATCGCCTTCGCTATCGGCAACAAGCGCTCCCGCACCTGGTTCTCCGTCATGCCTTGCGGCGTCACAAAAATAATGCCGTTATCCTGATCGGTATTCATCGTCTGCTCATACCGTCCTTCGCTGCCCATTGCCAACCAGCAAAAATCGATTTCCTGCCAACCCGGCTCGTTTTGGGCTCGCACAAGTTCCAGCGTAATGATCTGCGTCGTCAACAAGTCATTCAACGTGGAAATGAATTGCGTCAACTGTTCCGCCGCCACACCTTGCGCCAGCATATTGCGTGCAAGATAGTGGATGTCTCGTGCACACTGCTGCAGGGTTTCGAGATCCTCCGCTTGCCGAATCGCAGTACTGATTTGCCGTAAACCAACGCGCTGCAGGGTAAACAAATCCTTTTCCGAAACCACGCCAACTATCTTGTCCTGATTGGTCACCAGCACATGGCGCACCGCTTCCCTGGCCATGACCAATGCCGCTTCATATGCCAGCGACTGAGGCGGCAACGTAAACAGGCGCGTGTTCATCAGTTCAACAATGGGTTGATCAGGATTAATTTGCGCCAGTGCCACCTGACCCAGCAGGTCATACAGGGTAAAAATACCAACCGGCTTGCCATCATCGACGACGATCATTGACCCGATACTCAACTCATTCATGGAGCCCAACACTTCCCGCATGGGCGTATCCGGCGAACACGTCACTGGCGAACGTCGTATCACAGATGACAACTGGCTGGACATGGACTGCCCCTCCGAACTCGACTGAGAATACTCAGCCTGCACCGAATGCATCGACTGCTCCAGCAAGTTCGCAATGCGGCGCGTACAGTAATCGTTAAACGTTTCACTGAGGCGCAGAAACTGGTAAAAATCTTCCGCGCTCAGTTCCAGACAAAACACGTCATCAAGCGCACGAAAAGTGCTGCCAACTTCCCGCTTTGCCAATAATGAACTCAATGGAAAAATGTCGCCTTGCTGCAATTCGTCGGTTATGGATGTTTCTGCATTCGCGGCACCGCGTCGGCCCTCTACCAGACCTTGCCGAATAATGAAAAAACGTGACGCAATGCCTTGCTCTGGCGAAATCAGGACGTCGCCCGCCGCGTAATACGCCATCTCAAGTCGTTGCGCCAGCCATTCAAGATGCGTTTGCTCCAGACGGTCAAAAGGAGGGTGGCGCTGAAGTTGCGCGATGGTTTGCTGAACGAGTGTATTGCTTGCCGGTGCCATATTATTATTCTCCTGTAGCAGCATCATAAATCGCTTTTGTTATGACCCGATGAAAGGCATGACACTGAATTAAATCAAATATTTTCTCAAAATTGAGTGTTAGAGTAACAAAGCATCAACCACATAATAACGATATAAGTAACCGTCGCCGAAGAGAAGTCCGAAAGAAGATCTGATAACAAACAAGAACAGCAGCAACGCTTACAAAGGAGTCCTCTGAAATGTCAGCCACCCCTGCAACAGAAAAATACTTTTCACTTGTACCTGAAAGAGATTGTGGAGAATGCATGATTTGTTGCAAGCATTTATCCATCAGTGCTCCGAACTTCCACAAACCTGCTGACGTCTTGTGCAGCAACTGCATCATAAACAAAGGCTGCCAGATCTACGAAACGCGACCGAACGTCTGTCGAACCTGGCATTGCCTTTGGCGCCGCGTGGCCGACATGCCAGAATCCTTGAGGCCGGACCGGTCCGGCGTTATTTTTTCCTTGCTAGTCAACTACGATCCGATGGAACTGTTTGAAAACACCTACATCGTGTGCATGTCCCTTGAAGACCGCGACATATTCGAACGACCTGAAATTGCCGCGCAAATAAACAAGTTTGTTGACGAAGGATCTTTGCCGGTTTTTCTCAGCATTAAAGGAGCCATGGATCTCGCCTATCCCAGCAAGGAAATGGCGGATGCCATCAAGAAGCCAAAAACGACGCGTTTTCCACACCTGGTCGATGAAGGCAAGATGTGGCGCGTCAAATATGAAAGTCTGATAGAACCCCTGCAAGTACAGCACGCCCGGTTCAGCAGTCAATTCGTGACCCGCTAAATTCAGCGCAGGCAGGCGGCTCCCAAATTGCCAAAGCGTCTGATACTGTTCCCATTAGCGAACAGTATCAGCCAACCCATAATAAACTCTAAACCGGTTGCAGCATGAAACTGAAACGAGCCATCCTCGTACTTTTTGTCCTTGCGCTCATCGCGGCTTTCTTTCTATTCGATCTGCACCAATTTTTGACACTCGAAGCGCTTAAACGAAGTCACGACGACTTTTTGGCCTTCAAGTCAGCGTCGCCGTGGCTAGTCATTTCAGCCTGTTTCGTTCTATATGTCATTGCCGCGGCGCTTTCCCTGCCTGGCGCGCTGGTCATGACATTGGCCATGGGTGCGATATTCGGGCTGATAACTGGCACGATACTGGTCTCGTTCGCATCAAGTATCGGCGCCACCCTCGCCTTTCTGACATCCCGCTTTGTGCTGCGCGATGCTGTTCAAAAACGCTTTGGCGACAAACTCAAAGCCATCAATGATGGCGTTACCCGGGAAGGGGCGTTTTATCTTTTCACGCTGCGACTGATACCAATCTTTCCATTTTTCCTGATCAATCTCGTCATGGGCTTGACGCCCATGCGGGCGCGCACCTTTTACTGGGTCAGCCAGATAGGCATGCTGGCGGGCACCATCGTATTCGTCAATGCTGGTACGCAACTGGCACAATTAGAGAGTTTGTCGGGAATTATGTCGTCCAGGCTTCTGCTTTCTTTTGCCTTGCTTGGCATCTTTCCGATCATTGCCAAAAAGATTATTGCTTTTACCCGCGCGCGTCGCGTTTACGCCAAATGGGCAAGACCCAAACGGTATGACCGCAACCTGATTGTCATCGGCGCAGGCGCAGCCGGGCTGGTCACCGCCTATATTGGCGCTACTGTCAAAGCCAAGGTCACATTGATAGAAGCGCACAAGATGGGGGGAGACTGTCTGAATTACGGTTGCGTGCCGAGCAAAGCACTCATCAAATCTGCCCGCATTGCGCACGAAATGCGCCATGCCGAACACTATGGCCTGAAAAATATCGATCCGGAATTCAGTTTCCGCAAGGTCATGCAGCGCGTACACAGCGTTATCGCCGACATTGCACCGCACGACAGCGTGGAGCGTTACACTGATCTGGGCGTTGAAGTGCTGCAAGGCTATGCACGCATCGTTGACCCGTGGACGATTGAAATCACACTAAACGATGGTGGCACCCAGCGCCTGACGACCCGCAGCATCGTACTTGCGACAGGTGCACGGCCATTTGTACCGCCACTTCCTGGCCTGGAAGAAATCGGTTATGTGACCAGTGATACGATCTGGGAGCGTTTCGGCCATTTCGATGCACCACCTGCCAGACTGGTCGTGCTTGGCGGCGGACCCATTGGCTGTGAATTGTCTCAATGTTTTGCTCGCCTCGGCTCCGAGGTGACGCAAATTGAGCGCGGGGCGCGCATCATGGCACGCGAAGACGAGGACGTATCCGAACTGGTAAAGACTGCGCTTTCTCGCGACGGCGTCAATGTGCTTATCAATCACACCGCTCTGCGTTGCGAACGCGAGGGCAAACAGAAATTCATTGTCTTTGAACATGAGGGCGAAGAACAACGCATCGAATTTGATGAGCTGTTGTGTGCGGTTGGTCGCGTTGCGCGCCTGTCCGGCTACGGCCTCGAAGAACTGGGCATCGAAACCGGTCGCACCATCATCACCAACGAATATCTGGAAACGCTCTATCCGAACATTTTTGCGGCAGGCGACGTCGCCGGCCCGTACCAGTTCACGCACACGGCCGCCCATCAGGCATGGTATGCGGCTGTCAACGCATTATTCGGTTTTTTCAAAAAATTCAGGGCAGATTATTCCGCCATCCCGTGGGCGACATTTATCGAACCGGAGGTCGCGCGCGTTGGGTTGAATGAACAGGAAGCCAAAGAGAAAAACATTCCCTACGAAGTCACTCGCTATGGCATGGACGATCTGGATCGCGCCATTGCCGACGGTACAGCGCAAGGCTTCGTCAAGGTGCTGACAGTACCAGGAAAGGACAAAATTCTGGGCGCCACCATTGTTGGCGAGCGCGCAGGTGATCTGCTAACCGAATTCGTACTGGCCATGAAGCATGGCCTCGGACTCAACAAGATTCTCGGAACGATCCACATCTACCCAACGATGGCTGAGGCCAGCAAATATGCCGCCGGTGCGTGGAAAAAGGCACATGCGCCGCAACGCGTACTCGAGTGGCTAAAACGCTACCACGCCTGGCGTCGAAAATAGAAAACGGCGCTAAGCATCCAGCAAACTGGCTGCATCCCCGTCAATAAACCACTGCACTTCACCAGACTGCGGGTGAATAAGCTGAACGGGATATTTTCCTGACGGCGGCACATCACGAAAAATTTCTCTTACCACTTGCGCCTTGCGAATGCCCGTCACCAGAAACAGCGTTGCGCGCGTCTGGTTCAGAATGGGTGCCGTCAAGGTCACGCGACTGAAATCTTCATCAGGCTTGCGCACTACTGCCGTCCAGCGCCGCGCTTCTTTCAGGGCATCGGTACCGGGAAACAGCGAAGCCGTATGACCGTCTTCACCCAAACCAAGCAAGGCCAGATCGAAACTCGGCTGACCGCCCTCAAAGAATTTTTCCATCTCGTTCTGATACGCATCTGCCCTGGCCTGCGGTGCAAGCCCGAATGGAAAATGGTGTATTTGTTCAGGAAGCAAAGGCAAATCATCCAGCAAGGCATCATGTGCCATTCGCGCATTGCTGCGTTCATCGTCAAAGGGAACGCAACGCTCATCTCCCCAGAAAAAATGAATATGCGCCCACGGCGCCTTGTTGATAAATTGTTGGTCAGCCAGCATCTGATACATCTGGCGCGGTGTTTCTCCCCCGGCCAACAGCACGGAAAAGCACTTTCGCGCCTTGACTGCTTTTCTTGCCTGCTCGACAAAAAAGTCTGCGGCACCCTCTGCCAGCGACTTGCTATCTGCAAAAAGCCTGATCATGCTTCCTCCGTAACGGCAGGTTGAAGCCAGCTACGACCGTCCCGCGCCAGCATTAATTCTGCCGCTTCTGGTCCCCAACTGCCGGCCCTGTAATTCGGAAAATCGGCAGGTGGCACGGACTCCCACGCTTCGAGTATTGGCTTGACGACTCGCCACGCACACTCAACCTGATCGGCGCGCATGAAAAGTGTCGCATCCCCACGAATAACGTCCAGCAAAAGCGTTTCATACGCTTCTGGCGCAGGGGCGTTGAATGCCTCACTATAGCGGAATTGCATTTCCGCTGCACCTAGTAGCAAGCGTGTACCGGGCTGTTTGACCTGAATGCGCGTACCGATCCCTTCTTCCGGCTGTATTCGAATCGTGATGCGGTTAGGTTGCCAGGTTTCCACGGCTGCAGAAGGAAAAAACTGGTGCGGCGGTGAACGGAACGTAATCGCCACCTCAGACACTTTTGCCGGCATGCATTTCCCGGTTCGCAAATAAAACGGCACGCCTTGCCAGCGCCAATTTTCCAGATGAAACGCAAATGCCGCAAAGGTTTCCGTATTCGAGCTCGGCGCAATTTTTTGTTCCTCGCGATAACCGGGAACAGCTTGGCCTTGTATGTTCCCCTTGCGATACTGCCCGCGAACTGCCACCTTGTGAACGTCTTCCGGCTTGACTGGCCGAATGGCACGCAACACATCGACTTTTTTGTTCCTGATCTCGTCCGCTTCGAATGAAATCGGTGGTTCCATGGCGATCAGGCAAAGAATCTGCAGTAAATGATTCTGCACCATATCGCGCAAGGCACCGGAATGGTCGTAGTAATCGCCGCGCGCTTCAACGCCGACTTCTTCCGCCACCGTTATTTGAACGTGATCAATGTAGCGCCGGTTCCAGATCGGCTCGAAAAGCGAATTGGCAAAGCGAAAAGCGAGGATATTCTGAACCGTTTCCTTGCCAAGATAGTGATCAATACGATAAATCTGATGCTCGGCAAATATACCGTTCAAGAAAACATTCAGTGTTTGTGCCGACTCCAAGTCGCGCCCAAACGGTTTTTCAACAACCAGCCGATCACGAGAACACTCACTGCATACGCCGAGCCGCTGCAACATGGTCGCCGCCGCCTGCACCAGCGTGGGCGGAATAGCCAGGTCAAAAATCCGGTTCGCACGAATGCCCCAGCCACTTTCAATTTCTGACAAACGCCGACGGAGTCCTTCGCCCGACTCAGGATCTGCCAAGTCTTCGCGGACATAAGAAATATTGGTCGCGAAATGGCGCCAATGTGCTTCATCGGGCGTCGCGCGGCGTGAAAAACGATCAACCCCGTCACGAATCCGCGCATGGAAAGCAGCACCATCAATGTCGCCGCGATCAACACCAATAATCGCAAACCGTTCCGGCAAGTGATTATCCAGATGCAAGTTATAAAGTGCTGGCAACAGCTTTCGCCACGTCAGATCACCGCGAGCACCAAAAATAACGATAATCGTTGGCTCCAGAATCAGCTTTTGCACCATGCTCACGACCCTTTTCTGGCGGGTTTTTCATGGTGGCCGCCAAATTGATAACGCATGGCAGACAACAGGCGATTGGCGAAATCGCCTTCACCCCGCGAACTGAAACGCTGAAATAAAGCTGCGCTTAACACTGGAGTGGGCACACCGGAATCAACGGCCGCATTAACCGTCCAGCGCCCCTCACCGGAATCCGAAACGTGTCCAGCAAAGCCATCCAGATTATTATCGTCAGTCAGCGCCTGTGCGCTCAAATCCAGCAGCCAGGAAGCAATGACACTACCCCGCCGCCACAATTCCGAAATGTCAGCCAGATCAAGGTCGTATTGAAAATGCTCTGGATGGCGTAGCGGCGTGGTTTCGGCATCAACATCATGCCTGGCACTCCCCACGTTGGCACGCTCCAAAATGGCGAACCCTTCAGCATAAGCGGCCATCAAGCCATACTCGATGCCGTTATGGACCATTTTGACGAAATGACCCGCTCCACTCGACCCACAATACAAATACCCTTTTTCCGCGGTTGATGCGCCTCGCTTCCGTCCGGGAGTTACCGGCGCAGCTTCAACACCGGGTGCAAGCGAGGCAAAAACGGGATCAAGATAGTCTACGGAACCCCGGTCGCCGCCAATCATCAAACAATAACCGCGCTCTTGCCCCCAGACACCGCCACTGGTGCCAACATCCAGATAATGAATACCAGCGTCACGCAACGCCGCATGCCGACGAATGGAGTCGTGATAATGCGAATTCCCGCCATCAATCAGAATATCCTCGGGAGACAAAAGCGGCGCGACAACCTCAATAACGGCGTCGACAACACCCGCAGGAATCATCATCCAGAGAACGCGAGGTTCCGAGAGTTGTCCCACCAGATTCGCAAGAGAGTTACTGCCGACGGCCCCTTCTTCTACCAGCGCATTCACCGCTTTTACTTCCTGACCATACACCACGCACTCGTGTCCGTCCTTGAGCAAACGACGCACCATGTCCCCCCCCATGCGTCCAACACCTATCATGCCAATCTGCATTCGAACCTCCTGTCTTTCAATATTTGTATCCTGCCGGGCTTGCACCTCCTTGAACACACAAACCTGCCCGCGCGCGTAGCGTATTCATCTTACACGCCTTTTAAACCTCTGAACGGCACTGACGCAGTATCTGTTGATTCGGCCAGTGAAGTTTAAAGTATTCAAGTCTGCTCCCCTTGCGTTGCCCCTGCGCCAGCCCGTAGGGCGCAGGACAGCAGAAGGCTGGCATGACATGCGCATATTTCAAATTTATTCATGCCGCACCAATAATTGCGACTAGCACCGTCCAGCCCACCCGAGGCGCGATACCCAGATCCTGTCTGATATCGCCCTGAAAACACTCATGGAAATGCCGCGAAAATTGTCCCTGCGAGCAATTTATTTCCCATCCAATTCTGCACCCAACTTGTTTTAACTCAAACCACTAGCAAAAAAACACAGCTAAATTGTTGCATTAATCTCAATATTTCAATCAAGCAACACCCACCGATCAACGTCAGTAGCTAAAAACAAAAAATAGAATGCTTCTTGAAATCACCCACAGCGCCACTCTTCTTCTAGCCTTTTGCTGGCTAAAAGGTTTTATCCTGCAGCGCCTTAATCTAAACGATCGCGTTAACCAGATCATATCTGGCGTCCTGTTTGGCATCATATGCATTACGGGAATGATGGTGTCCTCCTTTCTTTCTTCAGGACTCGTTATTGATCCACGAAACATCATTCTTAGTTTGTCGGGTGTGTTTTTTGGACCGATAGTGGCAGCCATTGCCTTCACCATTGCTGGGGCATATTGTTTATTCAGCATGGACGGCGTCGGTGCATTTCTATCGGTTTTCCTGATTTTCCTCTCCTTTTTATTCGGCATTACGTTTTTCTATATTCGCAAGAAAAATTGGATCATGGTCGGGCCGTGGCAGTTATTTGTATTTGGCTTTATGTTGCACACCGCCATGGGACTCCTTTCGATCACCAATCATGGCGATCTGGCGCACCAGCAAATTATTAGCACTACCGTACCCATTATTCTTGCCTTCTCGGTCACCACCATGCTGATTGGCTTATTGTTACAGGAAGCTGAGGATCGCCAAAAAACAGCCAACGCACTCAGTTTGAGTGAATCACAACAGCGCTCAATAATCGACGCTATCCCCGACAGGCTATTCGTGCTGGATGAAGAGGGTTGTTACGTCAAAGAGCTGACACCCTCTCATTACGCCGGATCAAAAGGGCTAAGAAATCTTGCAGGTAAATCATTGCGTGCCGTGCTGCAAGGAGATATTGCGGATGCCGCCATAGAGAAAATCAAGAAAACCGTCTCAAAACAAAAATCGCATAACTTACGATATGAACTCTCGACCAAAAAGGGGCTCCGACAATTTGAAGCACAGACACAACCCAACGCAACCGTTATCAACGGCAAGCGCACTGTTATTGCCTTGGTGCGCGACATCTCTGAACAGCACCAGCATCAGCGTCGAGAACAACATCTGTTAAAAACGCAACGCGCACTCGGCGAGATCAACGAAATCATCTTGTCCATTGAAAATGAATCCAAGCTATTCGCGCTTGCATGCAAAATCGCTGTCGAACATGGCGTAGCCCTCATGGCTTGGGTCGGCATCAAGGATGAGAAGAACGAGCGCCTTTTCCCCACGGCATGGCACGGTGGGCAAGCGTCCTTTTTCCAGAGCCTTGACGTCCCGATAGACCCGTCCACCTCAGGATGCGAAGGGCCGATTGGCATTGCCTTTCGAGAAAAACGCCCTGTTATTGTGAACGATTGCAGCACCGATGGCGGCCTTGCTTTTTGGCGCAAAGACGACTCGCAACCGGCCATTCGCTCTGGAACCGTCCATCCCATTCTTCGCAGCGGTGAACCTTACGCCGTATTCGTCACCAGCAGCGAGCATATTGATGCATTCAACGATGAAACGCTTGCCCTGTTGGCGCAAATGGCGCGCAGCCTCGGCTTTGCTCTCGACAATTTCGACCACAAAATATCGCGCATGCAAAGTGAAATTGATCTGCGAGCCAGTGAGCGTCGTTTTCGCAAAGTCGTGCATGACGCCCCTTTCCCGATGCTGATCCACACGGAAAAGGGAAACATTCTGCTAATTAACGATGCATGGACAAAATTGACCGGTTATCGACGGCGTGATCTGCCTAAACGAACGCGAAATACGATCAAGAAATTATTCCGCGACAAGGCAAGCTTTGCAATGGATGACTTCCGGAAGCTACTGGCAGACCATCACCATATCAGCAAGGAATACACCATTTACAAAAAGGATGGGGAAGAGCGCGTATGCTTCTTTGAGTCGTCTTTACTCGGCAATTTTGCAGATGGAAGCAAAGTAATTCTCAGCATGGCCGTTGACCTGACAGAACGGCGATCCGTGGAGAAGGCACTCAAACTGACACAGTTCTCTGTAAAACAAGCCTCCTTTCCAATCATATGGCTAACAAAAAATGGGCGTTTTCACTTTGTGAATGAGGCAGCCTGTCAGACGCTTGGATATTCAAAAGATGAATTTTCAAAACTCTCTGCGCCGGATATCAGCCAGGCTTATTCAGAAGAAAAATGGGAGCAGTACTGGCAGGAATTGAAAGCAAAGAAATCGATCCAGTTCGAAACCATCAATATCACGAAAGATAAGCGCGAAATTGCCGTGGAAGTAAACGCAAACTTCCTTGAGTACGGCGGCGAGGAGTATAACTGCGCCTTCATCCGTGACGTCACTGAAAAGAAAAAATCAGAGCAAATTATCTGGCGCCAAGCCAACTACGACAGCCTGACAGAACTACCCAATCGCCGCATGTTTGAGGATAGGCTGGATCAGGAAGTACGAAAATCCCAGCGGACGAACTCGCCCTTTGCCATTTTATTTATCGATCTGGACGATTTCAAAGACGTAAACGACACGCACGGACATGATGCGGGCGATGCATTATTAAGGAAGGTTGCTCAACGCTTGCGGAGTTGTGTTCGAGACACTGACACGGTTGCCCGGCTTGGCGGCGACGAATTCACCGTGATCATGTGTGGGGTCCAAGGGCGCGCGCCCATTGAGCGTGTATGCTCTCAAATCCTCAAGAGCCTGTCCAAACCATACAGGCTGAAGGGTGAAGTTGCCCATATCTCTGCCAGCATCGGCATCACCGTTTATCCAGATGACGCAACAACCGTCGAAGAGCTTCTGGTAAATGCCGACCTGGCCATGTATGCCGCCAAACAGCAAGGTCGAAAACGCTACCACTATTTCACGGCATCAATGCAAAAAGCCGCGCAAAACCGCAAACAAATGACCAGGCAATTGCGTAGCGCGCTCGGAACAGATCAGTTCTACATTGCCTATCAACCTATCGTTGAAATTGCTTCAGGAAAAATTCATAAAGCAGAAGCGCTTGTACGCTGGAAGCACCCAAAGCAAGGCATGATTAACCCGTCCGAGTTCATTGCTCTCGCAGAAGAAACTGGCATCATTCATGAACTGGGAGCCACCGTATTCCAGATCGCCTCTGCACAAGCCGCTGAATGGAGACAAAAATACAATCCCGGCTTTCAGATCAGCGTGAACATGTCACCATTACAGTTCAGAAACGACGGAAAGAAAAGCAAAATCTGGTCAGGCTTTATGAAGAATGAACATTTTGTCGGCTCAAGTATTGTTGCAGAAATCACGGAGGGCATGCTTCTGGATGCGAGCGAGATGGTAATCAACCAATTGAATACGCTTCGAAACGCTGGACTGGAAGTCGCCATTGATGACTTCGGAACAGGCTATTCTTCCCTTTCATATTTGAAAAAATTTGATATTGACTACCTCAAGATAGATCGCAGCTTTGTCACCGGCCTGACTCCCGAATCAGAAGATATGGCGATATGCGAAGCAATCATCGTCATGGCGCACAAGTTAGGCATCAAGGTCATCGCCGAAGGCATCGAGACCCCGCAGCAACGCGACCTGCTCATCAATGCAGGGTGCGACTATGCACAAGGTTTCCTCTTTTCACGCCCTGTACCTGCGAAGGAAATGGAAGCCCTGTTTTGAATGGCTACCGCCTCTTAAACATGCTGGCTTTCCATGCCTTTTGTTGTGCAGAAAATGGCCCTGCTCACGCTCAAAAAAAGCAACAGATTAATGAAAGGTGATTGACTTTACTGGTACGATAAAAAGAAATTTCACAAACAAACCAACACGAAAATATGGCCTACCTCGACCTTGGCACTCACAAAATCCATTACCGCATAGACGGCACCGAAGGCAAACCCTGGCTCACCTTTTGCAATTCACTGGGAACGAATATGCATATGTGGGATCCACAAGTCGAAGCGCTGTCCGCCCACTTCCAGATCCTGCGTTATGACCGCAGAGGACACGGCAAATCTGGCGTCGCACCTGGCGAATATACGATAGCCGAACTAGGCAAAGACGTTCTGGCGCTGTGGGATGCCTTAGGCGTCAAGCAAAGCCACTTCTGCGGCCTGTCGATTGGCAGCATGACCGGCATGTGGCTCGGCATCAATGCCAGTTCCCGCCTCAACAGACTTGCGCTTTGCTGCATCGGACCGAAAATCATCATTGAGGATGACTGGGAAACGCGTATTAAGGCAGTACAAGACCTTGGCCTGCCCGCAATGGTGGATGACGCCATGGACCGCTGGTTTTCCAATCGGTTTCAAGCCAACTCACCGGAGACCATCGAAAAAATCAGAGGGATGTATCTCGCCACATCGCTGGAAGGTTTCGTCGGCTGCTTGCACGCCCTTCGCCAGGCAGACTTCACTTCTGACATTGGCAAGATTACCGTACCAACGCTGGTGATCGCTGGGAAAGACGACCCCGTCTGCGAAGTAGCCGACCTGAAAAAGATGGCAGACACCGTCCAGCAGTGCTCTTTTACCGCCATCGAAGGACGGCACATCTGCAACCTGGAATCCGCAAAAGCGTTTAATGATGCGCTGCTTGCGTTCTTTAACGCGTAACGATTGCGACCTTTCAAAAATTAAAGGCCAGCACTTATGCCGGCCTTTGTAAATTGTTGGTGCAAACGAGTCATGCGAATCAGGTAGCGCGTCTACGCTACCCTACGCCTACAAGCCGCGTAGCTTTTCAAACAATTTCTCTTTGACCTTTTCTTTCACAGCCTCCTTCTTTTTCTCCAGCTTCGCATCTACCAGGCCGCTCATATCAAGGCCGTACTTGGGATTGCGCATGGTGCCAGTGATCGCAATCGGAATGTCGAAGCCTTTAAGTTCATTCTGTTCTGCGCCCTGCCCTTTTAGCGTACCGACAACGCTGGCGGTCAGCTTGTAATCCAGCGCTTCCGTAATCAGGTTGGCCGTGCCTGCACCGCGCAGCCGCAACAAGGGCGACGCCATGCGTAGATCCGGATTGCGTGCCACGCCATTTGCGACGGTGAAACTACCAGTCAGGCTAGTGAAATCCGTCTTTTTCTCACGCTCCTCTTCCTTGAGTGTCTGGCCCTTGAACTTGGCTTGCGCACTGCGTATTTTGTAAGGGATATTCACACCGTAGATAGCACCATCTGCAACTTCAAAGCGCCCGTTGGCCAGCAGATTCCGTTTAATGTTATCTGGAATCAAGCTCGTACCTGAACCGGAAATCGTGAAATGGGTTGTGCCGGACAAAATTTCGACATCGGCTGCATCTTTCAGCAAGGGGCGAATCTGAACGCCTTCAAACTTTTTCGAGAAGCGATAGCGAGAAACACGCTGACGTGCATCAAGTTGCCCGCTCGCGCTCACCTTGCCTCCATACAGCTGTGCGGTCGCCTGTGCAACATTCAACACGCCGTTTCTGGCAACCATTTGCATCCGCAAATTCTGTGAAGATATGTTTGCCACCTTGATAGATTTGGCTGTCAGCGCAAGATTGAAATCCAGCAGGTTCAACCCAGTCAGATCCGCCTCACGTTCCTTCGTTGCAGCCTTACCTTCTGAAGCTCGCACACCCGTTTTGGGGAGCAAGGCATCCAGGTCAAGGTCACCGAAATCCAGTCGCACCTTAGCCAAAGGCCTTTTTGCACCGTAATCAATATCGAAACTACCTTTTCCATTGATGGCACCAGCTGTCAGCTTGCTGAACTGCAACTGCGCCTGCTGCCTGTCTAGAAAAATATCGGCCTGTGCTGCCAAATCGACCCTGATTTCTTTGTCAGGAATGGCCTCACCCCTGATCGTATTTTCTACCTTCAATTCACTAATCCTGATCGACTTCATGTCGGAATCAAGGCGCAACTTGCCCTGCCCATCGCTAACAAAAACGACATCCGGCGTTTTAATACTGAGCTTGTAATCAAAGGGTGCGAACTGGCCCAGAGAAAAACGCCCCAGCGACAGCTTGTCAAGTTTGAATTGCTGGCGCGTGCCCTTGATCTCATCAATAATGTTTACCTGGCTGTTGACAATGGAAATGCCTCCTATGTCCAAACGCTCTACGCCTGCCGCCGGCACTTTGTCTGGCTTCGCGGCATCGCCTTTACCGTCAGACTCAACCAGGCCTTCCATACTGGTCCGACCACTCTTATGCGTCACCAGATTGATAATCAGACCATCCAGATTGAGCGAAGACACCTCCACTTTGTTACTGAACAGTGGCATCAGCGCTACGCCAACCGTCGCCTGCTTGACCTGCAACATTTCTTTCGGAGTGAAACCATCAGGATTCGACAAGACAATCTGCCCGAGCTTGATGCTTACCTTGGGGAAAAGTGACAATGAAAGATCTTCGCCAATGAGGAGCTCCCTACCCGTTTGCTTTTTTACAGCCGTAACAATCGCCCCTTTGAAATCGTTGGGGTTAAAGACCATCACCAAATAAACCGCCAACGAGATCACCAATACCAGCACTGCACCAATAATCCACTTGACCGCTCTCATAAGCTTTTCCCAGTAAACGAAAATGGCAATATGCGATCAGTTTAGTCCAAAACTTTTTGGTTCAACAGGCTTGCGCAGGTATGCGCGGAGCACATTCGAAGAACCTTTAAGTTTTATCAACCATGTCTGGCGCATCATGAAGAAGCTGCTGCGGAAACCTAAAGTCAATGCCATCTTCAAAAAATGAAAGAACACCTTGCAAGGTAGCTTTCTCGCACGTGGCTTGCTTAATCTCAGCAAAAGGACCGACTCTTCGTGCTAGCTTATTATCGTCATACACGGCTTCCCCTTGGATTATTCTGATGATTTTATCTGCCAGATACACCTTGAAATCATTGGGTTATGATGTGAATGGCTATTAGGAATGGTGCTTATGACGTGGCGCAGCAACGCAATTTCCAACAAGTGGTGCAACAAGTTGATACCGCTGCTACTCGCATGCTTCTTGCTAAGTCATGCCTATACAGCGAACGCAGACGAGGCGCCACGCTGGTTCAGATACGGCTACCCGACGGCTGACGCGAAAGAGGCTGTGCAAATCCTCAAAAATGCCGCTGCTGACGGCTTGAACCCAAACGACTACTCAGCCCCCGCGCTTGATCGCGCCCTGAATGAGGCCAACTTATTGCCCCGTTCTGCTGCAAAACAGGCGGCCATCTCGAAAAAACTGACGCTCGCTGTCGAACAGTTCATATCCGACCTCCACTATGGTCGTGTAAATCCGCGCGAAGTACGCGCGTCATATGCCATTCGCACCAAGCATCTGGTGCTTGAAACGTATATCAAGAACATGGTTGCCAACCATGCACTCAAAAATGTCGTGCAGCTTGCGGCGCCAAAATTACCGCAATACCACAGCCTGAAAAAAGCACTGGCAACTTACCGCAAGCTTGCTCAAGAACCAACATTTCAGCAGCGAATTTCAATAGCGCCAGCACGAAAAATCATGCCCGGCGATACGTTTTCCAGATCAGCAGATTTAGCTCAACGTCTCATCGCGTTAGGGGATTTGCCACCTGACACGGGCATTCCCGCGCGGTACGAAGGCGCTCTGGTTGAGGGCATCAGAGCATTTCAAAATCGGCATGGTCTAGAAGTAGACGGCGTTCTTGGAAAAAATACCGTTGAACAGTTAAACGTTCCGATTGCTGCTCGCATTCGCCAGATTGAGCTATCGCTTGAACGCATCCGCTGGACGCCTTTTCTTCTAAGCAAACGAATGATTGTCATTAATTTGCCAGAATTTATCCTGCGCGCATACGAAGTTAACGGAAGCAAAATTAACGTAAAAGCAACGATGAATGTCATCGTCGGAAAGTCGGTAGACACGCGAACACCGATATTTTACGAGGATATGCGATACATCGAATTCAGCCCCTACTGGAACATTCCACCTTCAATCGCCAAAAAAGAAACCGTTCCCATGCTGCGTCGTTCACCTGCCAGCTTTGACCGGCAAAATCTGGAGTTTGTCGGTGCGGGAGGAGAAGTTATCCCATCACTGTCCAACTCAAATCTTGACGCAGTCATGTCAGGAGAAATGCGTATTCGCCAACGCCCGGGGCCCGGAAATGCCTTGGGCGACATCAAGTTCATTTTCCCTAACAGCCAGAACATTTTCCTGCATCACACGCCGGCGATAAACCTTTTCAAACGTAATCGAAGAGACTTCAGCCACGGCTGCATCAGGGTAGAAAAACCGGTCGAACTCGCAAAATTCGTATTGCAGGACCAGCCAGAATGGACAGAAGAAAGCATTCAAGAATCCATGCAGAAAAGACAATCACACACCATCCGGCTTGAGCAACCTGTACCCGTCGTCATCACCTATGTCACAGCGATTGTCAAAAGGGATGGGGGAATTTATTTTTTCCACGACATCTACGGTCAGGACAAATTGCTTGACGCCGCATTGCGCAGAAAACGCTGAGATGCGGTTGGTATCCTCTCCCTTGGTTTTACGTCGAAATGAAATCCAGGTCCCAATAGCTGCTGATCAACCTCTTTATCAGGCACCTCCGAAATAACGCGATGGGCCGTTCCAGACACCCCAGTTGCTCTCCTGAAAAATGGTTTGGCAGCGTCCAACGGTTTCACCCCGACCCTCTTCTGTCTTTTCCTCGGTATCCCGTGGGTTGGCACCTACTTCGGCCCAGAAAAGATTGGAGCCACCTATCGCCCCGAGCGTGCAGGGCTCATGGGTACAGATACCCATCACAGATCGCGGCACTCCCAATCTGGAAGCGGCGACGATCTGTGCCATGCGCATTTCGCTGATTGCCCCGAGTTTTGCCATCTCGGTTCCAGGGATGGGGATACGTCTTGCAGCGCCACTGAATGCCGGGGCAAAGGTACCCGTGAACACGATCATCTCAGCCAATTCCTCATTGGTATGTTCCGGCCCAACCGGTTCGACGCAGGTACCCACCTCAAGTCCAGCTTCCTTGAAATTTTGAATGCTGCGTTTTCTTGCGTCAGGCGAAAGGGCGGTATCCCTTCCTTCGCGCAAACGAAGAGCATGATACACACCGGAAAAACCGGCATCCTTAAGTCTGACTGCGTTTCTGAGCGATTGGTCGCCGACGTTGGCAATCAGTGTGGTTTCCGGCTTCAGGTTTTTTTTGACTTCCTGCGACATCTCGAGAAAGCGCTCAAAGGGATAGTTGGCCGTTATCATCATGTACACAGCATTCGCGCCATCGTTCTCAAACTGACGCGCGTAAGCCACAGCCTCTTCCGGTGTCAGCTCGATTGATTCTTTGAAAATACCGTTTACCTGTGCAAAAGAACAAAAGAGACACTCGCAAGGACAGGTTGCGAGGTTGACAGCAAATTGCGCATGGACTTCAGCCTGACCGCCCGTAGTCTGCTTCGAAACACGGGCTGCTTCAGCCATCACCATGTATGCCTCGGCGCTATCTGGTGCCAGACCAAGCAGATAAACAAGCTCATCTTTTGACAGTACATCACCCGCCTGCGATTTTTTTATCAGCATTTCCGTGTTCATGCCCACCTCCCTCTTTCAGATTGAATGGTTTTTAAAATCAAATGGAACCTCGCTCAATTTAATATCACGCGCAGAGAAAATCTTTGTGCCGCAACAAGACCCATCTCCCACCCGCACCACCATTGACATCATGGTGCTTTCAACACAAAAACCCCTTTGCCAAGCCATTCAAAGCCTGATAGGCTCATCCCCTCTCGAATCAAGATGTGTTAATGCACAAACTGCTTTGGCATTTATTTGTTGATAACACAGCAACTGTGGTGCGTGCAATGAGCAATACGAATGACCCGCATGATGAAGTCAAGGAACAAAATCAATGAGTTACTACACATTTTCATCTAAAGATATTGATAAGAAGCTGAATGAAATTCAATATGGCGCAGATGCAGCAGCACTTATTGAAAAACTGGAATCTGAAATGGCTGAACTCCGCGCAATGCTGGAAACTGCCGAAAAGCCGTTACAGCAAGCTGCTCTTGAAAATGTACAGGAAAATGCGAACAGGCAGTGCACAAACGATGGCGCCCAGACGTCAACATTCATTCTCGGATGGCGAGCGGCAGAAGCTTTTCACAACATTGGCACACCCGTTGAGAAAGACGAATAAACATCGACTCACAAATCTTTGTGATTGAAACCGTTGTTGATCCCCGATTATTCTGCCGCTGAATATCCAGCGGCTTTATGTGATTGAATCATCATGGAAAATCAGTATCTGGAAGCACGCGCTTCAGACATCGAAGGCACAGGCTGTTTTGCCCGGCAACGTATTCCCAATGGAACACGCATCATCGAATACAAGGGCCAGCGTATTCCGCCCTCTCTGGTAGAAGAGCGCAGCATGGTAGAGGTCGATGATTTGGGCGAGATCATCCATGAGACGCGCGTGTACATGTTCTACGTAGACCACCGTATCACCATAGACGGGGCAGTGAATGGGAATGACGCACGCTTCATCAACCATTCGTGTGCGCCCAACTGCAAGTCGACGGTCGAAGACCGGCGTGTCTTTATTGATGCCATACGCGATATTGAGCAGGGCGAGGAACTGACGTTCGATTACAAACTGGATGTTAATGCATCAACGGAAATAAAAAAGAAACGCTATGCCTGCCGTTGTGGTGCACTCAACTGCCGCGGCACGATGCTGTCTTTGCCAAGGGAATGAGAGCCACAATTTTTTTTAGTGCAGCGCTTGAAAATTCTGTCTCCCCGATCAGCATCTACGAGTTGTGCAACATTGGCGAACCGGGAGTTCAGGCCGTGGTGAAAAACCTGCCTCGGCTTCTTTCAAAATAGGAATGATTTGTTGTTCTGTGAATCGCTTCTTCATGTTCATCGTCCTTTCTAACAATGAACATTACTAGGATCAGCTTGGATTAGAAAGCGGGGAGCAGGTCAGTTCTAACATACTCACCATTTCGCCCCATTAAGTGAAAGAAGCTTGCTCTTTGCTCAGCATCAACAAGATCTATATTTACGATATGGTGCATTTGTGGATTCACTTACTTTTAATATCACGCAATTTATACACACAAAATCTCAGTAACATTGGCACATAAATTTCGGACAGGTCAAGCTGACATCACAAAAGGCAACTGATGCCCCAGGGTCAACATTCAGTCGGCGTGAACAGGTGACCTCACTCAGTCTTCTATAGAAGAACTTATCGGGCAACAGCAATGGTTGATCAATTTTGAAAGGAGTAAAGCCATGTTGAAAAAATTCGTTTTAGCCGTTTTGTTTGTTATGAATTTTCTGGGCTTATCGATGGCGGAAGATGCCGTCGGGAAGGATTACGGCAAGCAGCCGTGGGTAGTCAACATCGAAGATCTGACAGTAAAAAATGAAAACTTCCGTGCCACGAAGTGGACGGGTCGGAAACTTCAGATGACCGTCATGTCGCTTAAGCCAGGTGAGGCAATAGGCCTAGAAAAACATGATGAGGGCGATCAGTTCATCCGTGTTGAAAAAGGGACTGCCCGTGTTGTGATGGGCGCGTCAAAGGATAAAATGACTTTCGACAAAAAAGTTTCAGATGACTGGGCCATCTTTATCCCAAACGGTTTCTGGCACAACATTATCAACGAAGGGGATAAGCCGCTCAAGGTCTACGTTATTTACGCTCAACCCGAACACCCCGCTGGAACAGTGCACAAAACTTTCAAGGAATCGGAAGCACATGGTCATTGACCGGGAAGGAGGCAAAGAAAAAGGGCCACACTTTTCAGTGCAGCCCTTGTAAATTCTGGCTCCCCGACCAGGACTCGAACCTGGGACCTGCGGATTAACTTCCTGTATAGCTTTAAATCATTAAAAAACAATCACTCGACCTGACCCTAGCGACTGAACAGCTTTTTCACCAAATTTTTTCTTAAAGAAATTGATTGCATTGTCTCCAGTGCAATGCCCCCCGTAAAAAATAAAATCTTCGGCCTTGATACTGTCAGTATAAGTAACCGCTTCCGTCAGCACCTTTTCGCTCGCATTCATCAAGTGCAGCCCACCTATTACAGCGAGAAGCTTCTCCTTTGGGAGTTCTTTGTGAATGGCTCTCAGAATATTGGTGTATCCAGCATGAGCACACCCAAAGATAACAACCAGCCCTTCAGATGTTTTGATAACGATTGTTGCATCATCATTTAGTGGAACAGGCCCTGTTCCATCTTCATTAAAAAAATTACCCTGAGTGGGAGCAAAACTTCCTGATGGTCGAGGAATGTCAGTAAAAAAGTATAAATCCTGATCAAGTTTCACCGTGTTATTGACAGGCCTGAATGAAGGATCGGCATATTTTCTAGCCAAATATGGCATTCCAGTTATGCGAACAGGTTTACCCGGTTTAATTTGGTAGGACTTGTGCCAGATATATGGATGACCATAAATTGGTGGCGTTCCTTTGAGGCGCGGGTAGAACGTTAGACCACCTGTATGATCATCATGTCCGTGGGAGATGGCAATCCCAGTAAGATTATCGAGATTAGCATTCATCCTCTTGGCATTTTCAAGGTAGACATCGGTTGTTCCAGTATCTACTAACCAACGGTGACCATTTGGAAGCTCAATAAGTATTGAAACCGCATGTTCTTTCACATACTGCTCAGATATGGCTGTATCGTCTGCAAGAACTGAAATCTTCAATTTGCCTGAATTAGCGATAAGAGCAGCATGGGTCATTTTTAAAAATCCTATTGCAGTTAACATAAAACGAAGTAACTGAGTGCGCCCCGCATTTGCAAACAAGGTTTCGTTTAAATGGAAGGCCCCTATCCTCAAATAGGAGGATAAACTGGTTCCATCAAACTTTCCAGTTTTGCAGTTGACCTAGCCGGAAAGAATTGATCAGGTGATGTGTGAGGGTAATCCCCCCATTTTTAACGAGGTTCAGATGTAGTGCTTTTCCATACCTTGAATTGTAAACATCCCCTTTCCTTTTAGGTGCGGCAAATTAAAAATTTCTGGTTATTACGTTTTGGACAGACCGCAGCTCGCCATCACGCAAACAACCGAACAAATGACGAATCACGGAGGGAAACAGGCAAAGAAAAAGGGCCACACTTTTCAGTGCGACCCTTGTAAATTCTGGCTCCCCGACCAGGGCTCGAACCTGGGACCTGCGGATTAACTGCAAAATTTTCTCATTTTTCTCAAATGCTACGAATCCAATCAGTAATATTGAAAAACCACCTCATCCTTACCACACGACTTGCAGACATGACCGTTAAGCTGCGGCTCCTCAGATTTGGCATGAGTCGGCTCGACATCTGGCTGAATGTTGAACTTGCTTTCGTAATCAATAGAAATGGGGCGGTGCTTTTTAACAAGTTTTTTCGCGATGACCTCTGGTTGATCACCGAAAGCCGAGCTGACCAAGTTGATAAATCCACCAACCCCAGAATTAGCAGCAATAAGATCTTTTTCCAGTGTGGTGAGAAACTGGTCTGCTTTTACAATTTCAGGGAGCTTCGCGTTTCTTGGCCTGTCGATTCGTGCTTGTGGGGAAATTAGGATAAATGATTCAATGGGCGGATTCTTGTAACCAAGGCTTTCAAGAACCTCCTTGAGAACGAGTGCATGGCGTTTATTTTGCTCTATTGGGGACGGCATCCCTTCAAACTTCTTTTGCCAATCATTCCACCTGTTGAACTCCCCCTGCTCATTGATTTTTATGCCGTGAGAGAAATGCTTGCTTTCAAGCACATAGAACCTGTGCGAGCAATGAATTAGAAGGTGGTCTATTTGAGCAACACGCCCCTCGTGATTGAGGCGGAGGTCATGGATGACGGCTGTATTTTTACTATTCTTTAATCTGAAATCTATGTAGTAAGCGGACTCTTGCTCACCCTTGATGCCTGCTTTCATCATTCGCAGTTCATTAGCGATTAGCTTTTTTGATGTTCCTTCAGCCGCATTTAATAGAGTTTCGAGCCTTACAAGCTCATGGTCTTTACTGTCAGCGTTTTTTATTATCATTGGTAGCCAATTAAGTTAAAGAAGCAGCAATACGGCATTTTACCTCTCATTACCAAAGTGACAACCAGCAATACCCATAACTCAGGCAGCATCAACAGTTCGGCATCACAGAAATGACCGAACAAATGACCGAACAAATGACGAAACAAGAAGGGAAGGAGAAAAAGAAAAAGGGCCACACTTTTCAGTGCAGCCCTTAAGAATTCTGGCTCCTCGACCTGGGCTCGAACCTGAAACGGTTCACAGAGTCGTCAAAACGAGCGTAGGAATACGATGTGGTGATTCAGTCGTCTGATGCCTCTTTTCTTCTTGATTTCGTCACCACTTCCTGCAGACCATCCTTAGCTTTTCCTGCGGTGTCTATAATGGCTTGTCCGGAATCTGAAATTGCTCGCTTTGTCTTTTTAATTGCAGCGCTGGACTTCTCTGCTACAGCTTCAACAGCAGACGAAACCATATCAACAACCTGCCCCGTTACGTCATAAAGTGTTTTACCGAAAAGCGCAGCCACATCGGAAACATAATGTTTAAGCTCCTGAGTGTTCTTGGAGTCCATTACCTCCTCTGATTTTTCAATCACGAAGTTCACAATGGCTTTGACCAACTCGACGCCAACGCCTAAACCAGAACTGACTGCTTCTAATGTTTCTTGGCGCTCTTGGTCTGTTAAAGCGCTCCAACCATAGTAAATAGCACCAATAGATGCGCATGACATGGCCATAGGGTTTGCAAACACCGCTGCTGTACCAACCGTTCCCAATGCAGCCACTGTGTTTCCTAATAGATACTGGCCAACAGCAACAACGACAACTGGTGTAACGTAACCAAGGCCAAAACCGCTCTTAGCACCTTCAAGAACTCTTCCACTCCTTGCAATTGTTATATTTTCCGAGGTTTTCATTTTTTCGAAATGCTTATCGAAAAAGGCGTCCATACTGCCAGTGGCCCCGTACATTCCCGCAACCCCTTTTACTACATTAGTCGCGGCTAGTCCCTTTGCAATAATTCCTGCTCCCAAAGCCATATATCCCCTCTAATCTAGGTGCTTGTAAATGTTTTTACGACTGGCTTAGTGCTCCAGTAATTTTTCTCAAATACCAATTTACATTATGACTACAGGATTAAATTAATGGCAACAATTTGGGGATTAATTGACGTGCACTGAGTCTCTTACACAACATACGGTTACAACACGAGATTCGGCATCAGTTCGCCATCACACAAATAACCTACCGAATGACGAAATAGGAAGGAGAATATGCAAAGAAAAAGGCCAGAAATTCCTTGCCGACCCTTATAAATTCTGGCTCCCGGACCAGCACCTACGAGTTGTGCAACATTGGCGAACTGAGAGTTCAGGAAGCGGTGAAAAACCTGCCTTGCAGCTCTTCTAGCCCCAGATTTTGTAGAAGTGCATTGAGGCGTTCTCCGGCCCGCCTGCGGGGCAAGTCCTTGTAACTGGCAATAATAAGTTCATTTTTCATTGAATGTTCCCAGCCAACCAGTTCAGTGACGCTCACTTTGTAACCATGCGCTTCTAGTTGCAAACAGCGTAGGACGTTGGTGACATGACTGCCAAATTCGCGCGTATGGAGCGGATGGCGCCATATTTCAGACATGGGATTCCCCTTCATCTTCCCCTTGTTCTTGCGTAGTACCGCAGCCACTTCTGCCTGACAGCAGGGAACAAGAACAATGTGCTGAGACTGCTTGGCCAGTGCAAAACGAATTGCATCATCAGTCGCTGTATCACAGGCATGCAAGGCCGTGACCACGTCTATTTCTTCAGGGAGTTCACTGGAGGTGATCGAATCAGCAACCGACAGATTAAGAAAAGACATTCCGGCAAAACCGAGTTGTGCCGCCAACGCCTGAGATTTCTGTACCAAGTCGTCTCTTGTCTCAATGCCGAACACATGCGATTCAATACTGCCCTGCTTGAAGAACAGGTCGTAGAGGATGAACCCTAGATAAGATTTTCCTGCGCCGTGATCTACCAGGTTGACTGCTGGCTTCGTCTGCAACACTTCTTTTAGTAGCGGCTCAATGAATTGGAATAGGTGCCTTACTTGTTTGAGTTTTCGGCGGCTGTCTTGATTCATCTTGCCGTCGCGCGTCAGGATGTGTAATTCCTTGAGCAGTTCGACCGACTGCTCTGGATGCACGTCGTAGGATTTGGTTTTCATTTTTCCGCTGCTAAAACGGTGATGCGAACACCATTGCAATTGACACGCTGACCAGCACGAATCTTTGCCGTCTTGCGGGTTTCCGGTTTGCCGTCTACACGAACCATACCTTGGGCCACCATCTGCTTGCCACGCCCCCCACTGTCAGCAATACCGACGAGCTTGAGGAGGTTACACAGCTCTACAAATTCTTCACGCAGGTGAAACTCAAGGACTTGTGGTTGCATTATGTTTCATCCTTCGGTGCAGCGGGTTCGGCATGGCCGATGTGCACTCTATATTCGTATTAGACAAGAATCAGTTGTTAAAACCAAAAAAGAACCAGCAATTGCTTGCTGATCCTTGTAAATTCTGGCTCCCCGATCAGGGCTAGAACCTGGGATCTGCGAATTATCAGTCGTCCATCTACCGATCTGCCTACCGCTTTCCTCCGAAAGTCGACGATCTTTGACATCTTCAACTGTTGCTAGCAATCCAGTCAATATCGTTTGCAAATCCTAGCCTTCAACGATTCTTGGATCGGATGTTATGGCAAATACAAATGTACACTTAACTCGTCTCCCCTTAAAACAGAGGCAATGGTCAAGGTCATTTAACTTAATCTACTCAACTGTAACCTTGCCCGTCCTTCTTTTTGTTGTTTTATTCGTTCTTTTTTGACCACACATACTACAGTCATAGCGAAGCTTGCCATTTTTATAGTACTCGGCACATACACACCTTCCATCTTTTGTAAAACCTCTAGGAGCTGCAGAAGATGATGCTGACGCCATAATAAGTAATGACGCAGCCAAAATAGACACAATCGATAATTTCATAATATGTTCCTTTTTTAATATCTACTACTAATTTTAAATATTGACAAAAATCAGTTGTTAAAACCACAAAAAGGCCAGCAATTGCTTGCTGACCTTTTAAATTTTGGCTCCCCGACCAGGGCTCGAACCTGGGACCTGCGGATTAACAGTCCGTCGCTCTACCAACTGAGCTATCAGGGAATGGAATAGAAAATTATAGCGATATCGCCCACCTCTGTCAAACCAGAAACAGCTTATTCTCGCCATTTTTAGCTATATTTTCCTTGCCTCTCAGAACGCTTACAAACCGTAATTCAAACCCATTGCTTCGCGCACGTCACGCATAGTTTCCTGCGCCAGTTTGCGCGCCGCATCACAACCGTCCGCAATAATCGCGCGGAGCATGGATGGGTCGTCCAGATAGGGTTGTGCGCGCTCATGCATCGGCTCCTGCTCCTTGATGATGGCTTCAATCAGCGGCTGCTTGCACTCGATACAGCCAATGCCTGCGCTCTTGCAGCCTTTCACCACCCATTCCTGGGCGTCGGAATCTGAATAAACTTGATGCAGTTGCCACACAGGGCATTTTTCCGGGTCACCCGGATCCGTTCGTCGCACGCGCGCAGGGTCGGTTTGCATGGTACGAATTTTCTTGTTTAGCTCTTCCTTTTCTTCGCGCATCGCAATCGCATTACCATAACTCTTGGACATTTTCTGCCCATCCAGTCCGGTCAGGCGGGATGCTTCCGTCAGATATTCTTTTGGCTCAACCAGAATCAGCTTGCTGCTACCATCCAGATAACCGAATAGGCGCTCACGATCAATCACGGATAGATTTTGCGCATCATCCAACATGGCTCTGGCTTGATCCAGCGCTTCAACATGACCTTCCTGTTGGTAAGCCGTGCGCAATTGCCGGTACATTCTGGCACGCTTGCTACCAAGTTTCTTAACCGCTTCCAGCGCTTTTTCCTCGAAGCCCGGTTCTCTGCCATACAAGTTGTTAAAACGACGCGCCAGCTCACGCATCATCTCAATGTGTGGAATCTGGTCTTCCCCCACGGGCACCATATTGGCACGGTAGATCAGCACATCGGCCGCCATCATTAGCGGGTAGCCAAGAAAGCCGTAAGTCATGAGTTCTTTGTGCGAAAGTTTTTCTATCTGATCCTTGTATGTCGGCACACGCTCCAACCAGCTTAATGGGGTCGACATGCCCAGCAACAGCGTCAGCTCTGCGTGCTCAGGCACTTTGGACTGGATGAACAGTGTTGCCTGAGAGGGATTAATTCCTGCGGCAAGCCAGTCAATCAGCATGTCCCAGGTGCTATTTTCAATAGTTTCCGTTTCGTCGTAGTGCGTTGTGAGGGCGTGCCAGTCTGCAACGAAGAACAGGCATTGCTGTTCAGATTGCATTTTGATCCAGTTTTTTAACGCGCCATGATAATGGCCAAGATGCATGGCGCCAGTCGGGCGCATGCCGGAAACAACACGATCAGAGTACATGGTTTTATTCTTTTGTTTATAGGTAAGTCAAAGGAGTGATTAAAAATTGCAGGAGCTTGGTTGCAGCGAACATCACCGGCCTCATCCAGTAATGCAAGACCTGCAGGAAAGCCAGCCCGAGCACAATGAAAAAGCCGTAGCGTTCAATTTTTGCAAACTGGTAAGCTAAATTGTTCGGCAACAAGCTCGCCAAAATGCGCCCACCATCTAAAGGTAGCACTGGAAACAGATTAAACGCAAATAGAACAAGGTTGATCACCACGCCGGCTTGCGCGACCTGAAATAAAAACGGGCTTCGAACGCCAAACTTCGCCAGCAAGACGGACAGCGCCAGCCACAGGAAACCCATTACCAGATTGGCTGCCGGACCGGCCAGCGCCACCCATGCCATGTCGCGCTTTGGCTTGCGCAGCCGACCGAAATTGACCGGCACCGGTTTAGCGTAACCAAAGATGAATGGGCTGCCTGAAACGAACAACAATAGCGGAATGAGTACCGTGCCAATCGGATCAATATGCTTGATGGGATTCAGGGTCATGCGCCCCTGGGCGTAGGCGGTATTGTCACCGAGATACTTCGCCACGTAGGCATGTGCCGCTTCGTGCAAGGTAATCGCTAGCACAACAGGCACAACGTAAACAGCAAGATTATGGAGGATGTTTTCCATCAAGGAATTTTATCAAAAGTGCATCGTGAAAAGAACGCGGCTAAAAGCCTAGCACACTGGCATCGCCGCTTCCTTCGCGTACCAGTTCCATTTCACTGCCACTCATATCTACTACTGTCGTCGGCGTCAGGCTGCAGGCGCCACCATCAATCACGAGTTGAATGTGCTTCTCAAGACGCTCCCGAATTTCATCCGGCTCGGTCAAGGGGAGTTCATCTCCGGGCAAAATCAGCGTTGCGCCCAGCAATGGCTCGCCAACTTCCTCAAGCAAGGCTTGCGCAATCTTGTTGTCCGGTACGCGAAGGCCAATTGTCTTGCGGGATGGGTGACTCACGCGGCGTGGTACTTCCTTGGTGGCCGCTAAAATGAAAGTGTAGGAACCCGGCGTTGCAGCCTTAAGCAAACGATATTGCTGATTATCCACCTTGGCATAAGATGCCAGCTCACTCAAATCACGACACAGCAACGTCAAATGGTGGCGCTCATCAACCCCGCGAATGGTTCTAAGGCATTGCGCCGCCTTTTTGTCATCCAGACGGCATACCAACGCATAGCAAGAGTCGGTTGGCAACGCAACAACCCCCCCGGAATGAATGATTTCCGCCGCTTTTTTAATCAGGCGTGATTGAGGGTTATCTGGATGTATTTGAAAATAGTAGCTCATGAATTGGTGATCACTTTGCGCTTTGCAATGCAGCGATCCGGTCTTCTATCGGAGGATGAGTAGAAAACAGGGCCGCAAAACCGGGACGATCGCTAATGCCTGCGGCAGCCAGCGATTTAGGCAAATGACCGGGCTCTATGCCGCCTAGGCGTGCCAGTGCATGAATCATTGGAATCTTGGTGCCCATTAGTTGCGCAGCACCTGCATCTGCACGATATTCGCGTTGGCGGGAGAACCAGGCCACGATCATTGAGGCGACAATGCCAAAAAGAATTTGCGAGATGATGACCGTAACGAAATAGCCTGCGCCACTGCTTTCGCCGTCTCTATTCTGAAAGACCATGCGATCCACCACAAAACCCACGACGCGCGACAGAAAAATCACGAACGTATTCAACACGCCCTGAATCAGCGTCATCGTCACCATGTCACCGTTAGCGATATGCGCCACTTCGTGCCCGAGTACCGCTTCGACTTCTTCGCGGTTCATGCTTGAGAGCAATCCGGTTGAAACCGCGACCAGCGCCGAATTCTTGAACGCACCAGTGGCAAACGCATTAGGTGCGCCTTCAAAAATTGCCACCTCCGGCATCTGGATATTGGCGCGCTGCGACAGTGCCTGCACCGTATTGAGCAACCACTGTTCCGTTGAGTTGCTGGGGTGTTGAATCACATGCGCCCCGGTTGACCATTTGGCCATCGGTTTGCTCATCAGCAAAGAGATAAATGAACCAGCAAAACCGAGCACCAGAGAAAATATCAGCAAGCTCGTCAGATTCAAGCCTCGCGGCTCCAGGTAGTTGTTGACGCCGAGAATCGACAACACAACAGACATGACCGCAATCACAGCGATATTGGTCGCGAGAAAGAGGAAGATGCGCTTCATGAATTACCTCTCATATCGTGAAAAGATACTAAGTGCGGCTGCCATGCAAAAAATTCAAGGGAGAAGTAGAGAAAAGGGCCGTTATTTACAGCAGCACGTCCCATATAGGCTCCAGGCCGGGCTGCAGTGGCGTCAGCTTGCCAATATCGACTCGCGATTCGCCTGGCGCATGAAAATCTGACCCCATGGACGCCTTGAAACCAAATCGTTTGGCTACCTTCGCATACTTGTCATACTGGTCGGAGGTATGGCTGCCGGTAACGACTTCAATCCCGACGCCACCCAGATATTTGAATTCTTCAAAAAAAGCATCGAAAACCAGATCGCTAAACGGGTAACGGCCCGGGTGCGCAATCACGGCAATTCCACCTGCATCGTGAATCCACTTAAGCGTCGTGTCCAGACTTACCCAACGGTGCGGCATATAGCCCGGCTTTCCTTCGACCAGAAAGCGCTTAAAGGCATCCTTGAGATCCGTACAAACCCCTTTGCTCACGAGGTGACGGGCAAAGTGTTTTCGCGTCACCAGAAACGGATTGCTCACCAGGCGCATGGCACCTTCGAAAGCGCCGTCGATACCGGCTTCCTCAAGCGAAAGCGACATCTCATAGGCACGCTTTACGCGGCCATTGCGCACCAATGCCAACCCATCAATCAAATCCTGATTGGTTTCGTCAATATTCAAACCAACAATGTGAACCGTCATCCCCGCCCAGGTGGTGGAAATCTCAACGCCGGAAATATATTTGATACCCTGTTCCTCTGCTGCAGCGCGGGCTTCCACATTACCCTTGACCTCATCGTGATCGGTTACCGACATGATCTCGACGCCATGCGCTTTTGCACGGGCAACCAGACCTCTTGGCGTTAGCAAACCATCAGAAAAAGTCGAGTGTGAATGTAGGTCTACGTTTGGCATTTCTCACATTGAGAGAAAGGATTTTGGCCTTTCTCATCAAACAGTTACATTGGTTCCCATTTTACTCTTTGTCTAACTATCCTGCAGGAATATACCCTGAAATTAAACTTCCCGTAAAAAAGCTTCGATCAGTTTCGCCAGTTGCTCAGGCTGATCATGTTGCAGCATGTGTCCCGCATCCGTAACACAGGCTTTAGTCAGGTTCTGGATGGAATTCAAACGGCGATTAACTTTCTCCCTGAAAAGCGCAAGATCTTCCATTCTTTCGCGGCGTTCTTCTTCAGTCTCATTGGCGTAAGCATCGTCAGGGCACCACGGGCCACCCAGTCGATGCCACATTTCCGTACATTCCGCCTCAACCCACAAAGTTGGAGATGTAATCCCGGCCCAACAAGCTTGCGCTTCCTCTACGCGGTATAACAGCGGACTCAAGTTGCGCTGCATCGGATCAGCCAGAATTTCCCAATTGCCACTCTCTGTTTGTTTGGCCCAGTGAGAAGCCAGAAAAGAAGCGCGTTCATCGCTCAGGCGCGGATTGACCATTTGCAACAAGGCCATAATATCTTTCAGAGAAGCATAGGCGCGCTGTGCGGGCGCATCACACAACGCGTCAAGCCAGGCTTGATATCGCCGGGGGGCCTGATCCGGTTTCGTACCCCGAAACCCATAGCCTTCGAGATTGATGAACTTGCCTACTCTTTCAGACCTGACACCCACATAGACGCTGGAAATATTCGCCCCCATGCTATGCGCCAGCAAGTTTACCGGCTCATCCGGCGAGTAATGCCGCAAGAGCGCATCCAGGTCAGCAATATAGTTGGGAAACCAGTAATTGCGGGGCGTATATTCCGTCAAACCGAAACCGCGCCAATCAGGCGCAATGACGTGCCAATCATGTTCAAGCGCATCTACCAGAAACTGGAAGGTTGCAGAGACATCCATCCAGCCATGAATCATGAAGAGCTTGGGTGCACCTTCATTGCCCCAATGCCTTACGTGATAACGGATATCGTGAATCTGGATAAATTCAGACCGAGAAATTTTCATACAAAAAACCATTAAAACCATTACAAAACCGGCTGCATCTTACACTGCACAGCGCCGTCATGCGATGCACAGGAGCCGCAGCGCCTTTAAAAACGGCAGACACCTCCTGAAAACGAACACCCAACCCCGCTTTTCAAAACAAAGTTTGAAAACAGCTATGCCTTTAAACGTATAAATCATGCTCAACGAAAGGTAAAATGCCGGATTATCCTCTCAATCCTTTCAAATTTATCCGTTTAAAAATATGGCAATTTACAGACTTGGCAAACACACGCCCGACATTCACCCGACTGCCTTCATCGCAGAATCCGCAAACATTATTGGCAACGTCAAGATTGAAGCAGGCGCATCCGTCTGGTTCGGTGTCACCATCCGCGCCGATAACGACCAGATCATCATTGGCGAAAACAGCAATGTGCAAGACTGTTCAATGTTGCACGCCGACCCCGGCTATCCGGTCACCATCGGGAAAAATGTCACCATCGGTCACCACGCCATTCTGCATGGCTGTACGGTCGGCGACGGCGCACTGATCGGCATTCGCTCCACCGTTCTGAATGGCGCAGTCATCGGAGAAAACGCACTGGTTGGTGCTTGCGCACTCGTAACAGAAGGTAAAAACATGGACGCCAATGCCATGATTCTCGGCGTTCCCGCCAAAGTGACCAAAGTCATGAGCGATGAGGCCATTCAGGGATTACGCGCCATTGCGCAACACTACGTCGAGCAAAACAAACTGTTTTCTGAAGAACTGGAAAAGATCGGTTAAGATTCACCATTCTTGAAACTTGAAACATTAATGCCCTTCCTTCACTGTGAAAGAAGGGCGCTTTTTATTGATCATGTCAGACAAACTGCAAAAATTCCTGTTTGAAAATGCGGCGGTACGCGGCGAACTGGTTGAAATATCCGAGGTGTGGCAGCAAGTACAAGCCCGCCACGATTATCCCAGAGCGGTTCAAGCGCTTTTGGGCGAAATGCTCTCGGCGGCAGCCCTGCTCTCTGCCAACCTGAAATTTAACGGTGCGGTCGTAATGCAAATTCACGGTGATGGCCCAGTGCGCCTGCTGGTCGTCGAATGCGACTCCACCCTGCGCCTGCGCGCCACAGCCAAACTGGCGCCCGATTCGGAAATCGCAGATGACGCCACCCTGCAAGAGCTGGTGCATGTTCACGGCAAGGGTCGATTCGCAATCACGCTTGACCCGCACGACAAAGTGCCGGGGCAGCGTCCTTATCAGGGCGTCGTGCCGCTGGACGGCAGCAGTATTGCAACCGTTATCGAGAATTACATGATGCGCTCGGAACAACTGGATACGAAAATCTGGCTGGCTGCCGATGAACATGTATCACGCGGGATGCTGCTGCAAAAACTGCCGTCTGAAGGGGAAAGCAGCAACCTTAATCTGGAAGAGGATCAGGAACTGGAAACATGGAACCACATCGTTGCGCTGGCGTCCACACTGAAACGCGATGAGTTGCTAGAGGTGGACATTCAAACCCTGATGCACCGCCTGTTCTGGGAAGAAACAATCCGCGTATTCGAGCCGCAGGAACCGCATTTCAACTGCTCCTGTTCCAGCGAAAAGGTCGCCGACATGCTTCGCATGCTGGGACAGGAAGAAATCAGCGACGCCCTGGCCGAGCAAGGCAAGCTCAGCATCCAGTGCGACTTTTGCGGCCAGACGTATCTCTTTGATGAGATCGACTGTGCTGCCCTGTTCAAAAACGACATTTCAATCCATCACCTCACGCCAACATCAGAAAGCATTCACTAGATCAATGTCTCAAACGAAAAGAAAAGCGCCGACAAGGCGCTTTTCTTTTGGCATTCCCGACCGCCCGAATTCTATCTGGGCAATCCCCCCCTCTACACAAGATCGCTTCACTTGAATCAGTTGATTTTTAGTGCATTCCAGCAACTTTTCACCACATTTAGCCCAGCCTCACAAGCCAGCCGCATAAAGATGATGCTATAGTCAGAGGACGCACATTATCAGATAGCAAGGACTAGCTTTCCTTTAGTAGAAAAGCTTGTGCACAACATTTGACCAGATAGTGACAGCATGGCCTCAAATACTGATTCGCCGATTGCAAGCAATCACCAAAGTGAACATTTAGCGCTTCTACAAATTCAAGCGCGTTATGAACGGCTTCTACAGTTGTATGCCATGCTGACGCACAGCAATCAGGCAATTGTCCGCTGTAACAGCGCGCTGGAACTATTTAACGAAGTCTGCAAAATTGCCATCGAACATGGCGGCATGGCAATGGCCTGGGTTGGCAGACTGGATGAATCAAGCCAACAGATTATCCCCGTTGCCTGCTTCGGCGAAGGAACAGAAATCCTGGAGGAAATCTACGTCACTGCGGATGCCAGTGACCCTCGCGGCCAAGGGCCATCAGGAACCGCCATCCGGGAAAACCAGCCATTCTGGTGCCATGATTACACGAATGACCCTCGCCTAGCGCCGTGGCACGAAATTGTTGCCGCTTACAAATGGCAGGCAACCGCCACTGTACCCATCACGCAAAATGGCAAACCGGTAGCTGCCCTTAGCATGTACAGCCATCAGTCAGACGCCTTTGACAAAACCGCACAGGAACTGATGATACGCATTGGTCAGGATATCAGCCACGCACTGAACGCTTATGAACGTGAGGAGGAGCGCAAGCACAATGAAGCGCTCCTGCGTGGCGAAAGCCTGAAATCCTTAAGCCAGCGTGATGCGGCACTACGCGAAATTACCCAGGGCGTTCTGATTGCCAGCGCGGATCGCGTCGCCACTTACATTAACGATGCGTTCACAAAGAAGACAGGCTATACGAAGGAAGAGGTTCTCGGCAAGCGCTGTACCCTGCTGCATGGCGCGAAAACTTGTCCGGAAACAATCAAATGCGCCCGAGAAAAACTTGATGCAAACCAGCCATTTCGCGGGGAAGTACTGAACTATCGCAAAGATGGCACCACTTTCTGGAACGATCTGACGATCACGCCTGTCTTTGACGACAACGGAATACTGACACAATGGGTCGGCGTTCAGCGCGACATTACCCAACGCAAACTGGATGAAGAGCACATCACCCGCCTGAAAAATCTCTATGTCGCGCTAAGCCATTGCAATCACGCCATTGTTCATAGCCCAAACGAGCAAGCGCTTTTTGATCTCATCTGCAAGGCCGCAGTCGAATATGGCGGTTTTACGCAGGTATGGATTGGCACAAAAGAAAACGACGGATTAAGTGCCGAAGCCGCGTTCGGAAAAAACGAAACACTCGTGGAAGAACTGCTCAGAATTGCTAACGCCAACAAGCACTGGAAATCATCACCCTCTCGAAAGGCAGTTGAAACAGGAAAGCCCATCTGGTGCCAGAATTTTCTGAATGACCCAGACACGGCGCCCTGGCATGAAATTGCCGAACAACAAGGCATGCGCGCAATGGCCGCCCTGCCCCTGTGCAAAAATGGCAAAGTGGTTGGCAATTTCACGCTCTATGCCGACACTGTCAACGCCTTTGATGATGCTACGCAGCAACTGTTGATGGAAATGGCGCAAGATGTCAGCTTTGCGCTGGATAATTTTGAACGCGAAGCCGCACGTAAAAAAGCGGAAGAAGATTTATTGCTGGCAGCCAACGTTTTCCAGCAAAGCAAAGAAGCCGTATCCATCCTTGATATAAGCCACAAGGTTTTAATGATCAACACTGCTTTTACCAAGATTACCGGATACAAAGAAGATGAAGTGGTGGGCAACAACATTTGGGATTTTGTCCCGACTGACATTAAATCCGATTTGTACCAAACCATAATGCCCGCACTTCACGAGACAGGCGCTTGGGAAGGAAAATTTTGGAACAAACGAAAAAATGGGGAGAATTTTCTGGAGTGTGCGACCGCAAGATGCATATTTAACGCAGAGGGACAGCACACGCATTACATCCACACCTTCAGTGATGCCACGGAAATTGAAACGTCTAAAAGCCGCATCCATTGGCTCGCCCATTTTGACCCTCTTACTGGCCTGCCAAACAGAACCCTGCTTGAAGATCGTTGCCAACAGGCAATCAACAAGGCAGCGGCGGATAATCAAAGCATGGCGCTAATGTTTCTTGATCTGGATCACTTCAAAAATGTCAACGATACCATCGGTCACCGCGCGGGCGACCGTTTGCTTTCCGAACTAGCAAAGCGTCTGAACGAGGTCACACGAGAGCAAGACACTTTATCCAGACTGGGAGGTGACGATTTCGTTTTTATTTTACCCGGCACCGACTCTGAAAAAGCGGCACACATGGCCGAATGGGTGCTGGCTGCAATTACGCAACCTTTTGAACTTCAGGAACACGAAGTCAACATTTCCTGCTCGATCGGCATCGCCATGTATCCGCATGACGGAAAAGATTTCGACAGCCTGATCCAGTGCGCAGATATGGCGATGTTCCAGGCCAAGGACATGGGGCGTAACACGTTCCGCTTTTTTACGTCAGGCATTCAGGAGCGCCTGATGCGAACACTAAAGCTTGAAAGCGCATTGCGACTTGCGATGGAAAAAGAACAGCTCAGCCTGCATTACCAGCCGCAGGTTGATATCGAGAGCAATGAAATTATCGGTGTGGAAGCCCTGTTACGCTGGCAACACCCGGAGCTTGGCGTGGTCTCGCCAGCCGAGTTTATTCCGGTAGCAGAAAACAGCGGCTTGATTCTGCCCATTGGTGACTGGGTCATCCAGACCGCTGCAAAACAGCTAAAAACCTGGCTGTTCAATGGCTACAAACCACTCATTATGTCTGTCAACCTGTCCGCACTACAATTCCGCCAGCCACACTTCCCCGAAAAAGTAAGGCGGATAATCGATGAATACCACCTGCCACCAGCGCTTTTTCAACTGGAACTCACTGAAAGCGCCACGATGGAAGACCCTAAAGCAGCGATTAAGGTAATGAACGAGCTCAACCAATTTGGCATACGCATGTCAATTGATGACTTTGGCACCGGCTACTCTTCACTGGCATATTTGAAACGCTTCCAGATCCACAAACTCAAAATTGACCAGTCGTTCGTCCGTGATATTTTGACCGACCCGGACGACCGCGCCATTGTGGACGCCGTCATTAACCTGGCAAGCAGTCTTGGCATGAAAACTATTGCCGAAGGCGTCGAGACAATCGAACAAAAAATCTACTTACACGGCAAGGGGTGTGATGAATTCCAAGGCTACTATTTCAGCCGACCGCTACCAGCAGAACAAGTCGAGCCCTTGCTGAAGAAAAACCATTAATCAGCGTTTACCAAGAAGCGTTGCATAATATCAATGAGGCAGAGCCTGCGCCTGTGTAGCATGCCTATCATGTGCCGCCGCGCCCAACGCCACTCACTGATGAGAAAAACCATGACAAAAAAACTGCTCGCCGTACTCCCTGCCATCTTCTTGCTCGCGTCCTGTGGCAAGAAAACACCGAATTGCGCGTCACCCGAAGCAACCAGTCTTACAAAAAAACAAGTCGCCCAACAACTGATCAAGGCAGGAGCGACAGGTTATTCAGAATCGAAAATCAACGGCATGATCAGTATTACCAATATCCAGACGGTATCTGCCAACACCAATGTAGATTCCTACCAGTGCAAAGCTGACGCCACCGTTACCTACCCCCCTGGCCTGGCGGAAAAAATCACGGAAGTAACCAGCAAAAATGGCGGGATGCTTTACGACATCCCGAAACTGCTCGCCGAAAAATATGGCTTGAATGCCGTTGGAATGAGCACGCAATTAGCCGCCATCGTGATGCGTACAAACATGCAAGGCAAAGACGTAAAGGACACCTTTAATGCCGCGCTGCTACGGGACAACAAATCTGATGTCGCCTACAACATCTTCAAAATAGAAAAAGCCCAAAACAATGAAAGCTTTGGCGTAAACGGCCAGTTGACCGACACCGACTTCGTGAGTAAAACTGTTTTTTACTTGAACATTGCACCCGTCATTGAGGCTTATCACGCAAAAATAAAAGCCGAAGAACAGGCTGTACAAACCAGTCCTGACAAACCAGCAAAAGAGACAACAGCGGCTACGGAAGAGGCAAAACCAGCAGCCGAGCCCGCACACAAAGCTGACGGCGAATCTTCAGAAAAATCAAAAGAGACCGTGCCGATTGCGGAAACAAAACCCGCCGACGCACCTGCAAGGTAGGGCTGTGTTGAAAGTTTTGATTTAAGTCGCCAACGGCGCGCGCGTTGATATTCATCAACGCGCGCAGGCAGCCATCCGATACCGTTAGAAAACAGCGATTTAAGCGCTCACTCTCAAGTGACACGCTTACCATCATCACTCAATACGACTACAGGAAGGAGCTCGGCATGAAAACTGAACAAACCTCCCGCGCCGCTTACCGCCCCGGACAGCACCTTCAGATCATGGATGATGTCATACACGACCCATTCCAGGAGCGAGAAAAATATTCTGAGCCCACCGTTTGCAAGCGCTGTCATGCCGTGTATCACAAAGGCCATTGGCAATGGTTGCCCGAACCAGAAAATGCCAATCTGGCTACCTGCCCTGCCTGCAAGCGCATTGAACAGAAAATCCCTGCAGGTTACGTTTCAATCAAAGGGGATTTTGCCCAGGCGCATTTGGATGAAATTCTAAACCTTGTCCGCAACTATGAAGCGCGTGAGAAAGCCGAGCACACGCAAAAGCGCATCATGGAAATTGAACACCTTACGAATGAATGGCTGGTCACCACCACGGACATCCATCTGGCGCACGGCATTGGGGAAGCGCTGCACAAAGCTTACCAAGGAGAACTGGATGCGAAATACAACGAAGGGGAATACCTGCTAAGAGTAAGCTGGCATCGTTAGGCAACACTGAAGAAGGGCTAGCAAGACGCGATGCAGCAAAGCAGCACACACACCCGAATAGAGCGCATTTTCGCCGGGGCCAGTCCCGGCGGATTACCGCAAGGCGTCTGCCAGCAAGCCCGCCAGTTCAATCACATTGCTTGTATGCGCAACGCTATCCGTGCTCCAGATTTCCTTCACGCCTGCCTGTCTAATACGTTGAACCGCCTCACCCACGAACAGTGCGTGACTGACGAACACATCCACCTGCGCGGCCCCTTGAGCCAAACATCGCTCGGCAACAGAAATCAAGGTCTGCCCTGTGCTGGCGATATCATCCACCAACACCACATGTCGCCCTTGCAGGTTATCACCCGGCATCCTGACGCGAACGTCTGCATCGCCAAACCGTTCCTTCGTGCAAACGGCGAAATCAAACCCGCACGGCTCTGCCACGGCTTGCGCCCATTGCAATGATTCTTCGTCTGGCCCGAGCACAAAAGGATGCTGGATACGCCTTGCGATAAACGCTCCAATCAGACCGGCGGCCGTAAGCGCAACCGCCTCTCTGGCGGGTACGGCCTGTGAAAATTCGGGGGTGCGGTGCAAGTGCGGGTCAAGTGTCACGACACGATCAAACAAACTGGCCAACCACTCTCCGATAATTGTCTGGCTGATCACTTCGCCTTCATGAAAAGCCTCGTCCTGACGCATGTAACACAAATACGGCGCAACAAGTGTCAAGTGCTGAGCACCAAGTCGGCGTGCCGTCTTTGCCGCAAACAAAAGCTCAATCAGCTTTTCATTCGGCAGATTCAAGCTGCGACAGAAAATGACGTCACGCGGCAAACTGCCAGGCAAGGTCAACTTGTTCTCCCCGTCAGGAAAATGGTGCACCTGCACGCACGCATAGCGCATACCAAGTTGTCCAGCCAAGCTTTTCGCCTGTAACTCGTAATCACTGAATCCGAGAATCATCATGTTGCCAACCATTACAAAAATTTAACATTAATAGCCGAAGCGCCCCTGCAAGGCAAGCGGCAAGCTTCTTTAAAACTCAACCATCATCATGGTGCAACAAACGCGGCGGGAATATTGGTTCCAGCGCCAATCGTATAGCCGTTATAGCGCGCGCACAGATTCTCCGCAAAATGAAATTCTGCAGCATATTCGGCATGCACTCGATACAAAGCCTCCCCCTCTTCAACCTGATCGCCCAGTTTTTTGAACAAATCCACCCCAGCCGCCTTGGCAATGGGGGCACCCGCATAACGCGCAATGTGCGCCATTTGCAGGTTGTCGATCGCCGTGACCACACCATGACGATCGCTTAACACTTCAAAGCTTAAGGCTCCGGGCACAAAGTCTGGCTTGTTTCTCCCCTGCGCATCAATAATGGCGTTCATTTTCGCCAACGCTCGTCCAGATTCCAGAATGTCGCGTGCAATCGCATACCCCTGCCCACCCCGCACATCGGGATCAAATTCCAGAATCCGGCCAGCGAGTTGCAAGGCTTTCTGACGCAAATCAGCAGGCGCATCAGGATCATTTTGCAACACACGCATTACATCCCGCGCCTCAAGCATCGGACCGATACCGAAGCCAATTGGTTGTCGCCCATCTGTAATCATCACCTCCAGATGCACATTCAAGTGATCGCCAACAAACTCGAACAGGCGACGGAGTTGCTGCGCTTCGTGCATGCTGCGCACCTTCGCACTCGGCCCAACCGGAATGTCGATCAACAGATGGGTCGAACCCGCCGCCAGCTTCTTTGACAAAATCGACGCAACCATCTGCCCTTCCGAATCGATCCCCAATGGGCGCTCGACGGATATCAGAATGTCATCTGCGGGGGAAAGATCGGCCGTGCCACCCCACGAAAGGCAACCACGGTGTTTCCCGACGAGTTGTTGCAAATCTGCCATGGCCAAGTTGACGTTAGCCAGTATTTCCATCGTGTCTGCCGTACCTGCTGGTGACGTAATGGCGCGGCTTGAGGTCTTGGGAATCAGCATGCCATGTGCGGCTACTATGGGCACAACCAGCATCGAGGTGCGATTGCCAGGTATGCCACCGATGCAATGCTTGTCAGCCACCAGGCTTTCCTGCCAGTCCAACTGGTCACCGGACTCAATCATGGCGCGTGTCAGATACAGCACTTCATCCCGATCCAGTTCATGCTGACCGCACGCAATCAGAAAGGCCGTAATTTCCATTTTGGTGTAGTGGCTTGCCGTGATGTCATGGATGATTTTTTTAAAATCCTGCTGGGCGAGCCGTTCACCACGAATCTTGCGGCGAATGATATCCATGGAAGCCGGTCGCTCAGCGTGGCTAACGCACATATGGCTACCTTCGCTTATCCTCAATTGTTCGAAAGCCTCATTAGACAATCCAAGCTCATCAGGGTGCAGAACCACATCGTCATCAACCACATTCAGAACTGCGAGAATGCGTTTTTCCGGCTTGTCACTGACGCTGATCTGGATCTTGGAAAGCGCCTTGAATCCAGCCGTACGATACACCTCGCAATCACGATGCATATAAGCCACATTCTCGTGATAGGTATCAATCCCGATACGGCGCAATTTAAGGTTGCCGCCACTCGTTTTGCTTTCAGTGCATTGCTCCATGATTCACCAACCTTTTAAACCGCCAGCATGTTTTCACAAGATCGAACTCAACCCCAACGCCATTTTCACGCATGGTGCCTAAGATGTTTTGCGCTTGCTCATCTTTTTGAACAGTCGTCAAAAATATCCGGCGAAATGCATGGCGATTGTTCAATTTTTTCTGACGTATTTTTAAAGAAAAATTTCACTTCGTGCCATGCGATCTTGAGCAAATCCAATGTATCCTCAGAAGCTCGCTGGAAATGTTCGCATGGTTTCAGCATGAAATTGGAGTGGGTTAATGCGCTATACCAATCTGAAAAGCAATTTTCGCAAGCCAGAAACAACTCGCGTACTGAAGTGGCTACTTGGCTGGCACGACGAGAAGCGAGAAAAAACACCAGGGACGAATGTGCCAGTTCCATTCGTGCATAACGACGGTGTTGCCATTTGCAAGTCAATCAAAAATGCGGTCACCTGGATTGGCCAGGCATCGTTCCTGATCCAACTTGGCGGCGTCAACATTCTCATCGATCCGGTACTTTCACCTACGCTTGGCTGGGTCAAGCGCAACGTTCCTCCCGGACTCGACTGGGCCGCGTTGCCGAAAATCGACATCGTATTGATTACGCACAACCACCGCGATCACATGGATGCACCAACGCTGATGCGCCTTGGCACCTACCCCACCTTTGTCGTTCCTGACGGGCTGGGAAGATGGTTTCGCCGCGCCGGAAAGCCGAATGTGATTGAGATGCGCTGGTGGGACCAGATCGAAATCAAGAACGTAAAGATCACTTTCGTCCCCGCAGAACACTGGAGCCGTCGCGGCATAAATGATATCAATTCAAGCTGGTGGGGCGGCTTCGTTATTGAGCGCAACGGCATGTGCGTTTACCACTCCGGCGACACCGGCTGGTTTAATGGCTTTGAGCAAATCGGCGAGCGGTTTCCGAACATCCACGCCGCCATGCTGCCCATTGGTGCCTATGCGCCACGCTGGTTCATGCAACGCCAGCACATTGATCCGAACGAAGCCGTACGCGCCTATTGCGCCGTTGGTGCCAGGCATTTCATCGCGATGCACTGGGGCACCTTCAAACTGTCAGACGAACCCCTGGACGAACCACCGCATGCATTGCGCGCCGCATGGGAGCGCGAAGCCCTGCCAGCAGAAAGCTTGCATATTCCCGCCATTGGCGAAACCCTGCTGCTGGACAGCCTGGCATAAAAAACATGAAAAACTGGTCGATCAAAGACATCCCTGATCTGACAGGAAAAAGCGCCATCGTCACCGGCGCAACCGGCGGCCTCGGCTATGAAACCGCGCTCGAACTGGCTGGCTCCGGTGCGGATGTGATTGTCGCCGCGCGCAACCCCACCAAAGGCGACACGGCACTGGAAAGCATCCGCCAGAAATACCCGCATGCGCAAGTCCGATTCGAGCTGCTTGACCTTGCCAGCCTCAAGTCCGCGCATGACTTTGCGCGGCGCATGGACTCGCAACTAAGCAAGCTCGACATTCTAGTCAACAATGCGGGCGTCATGTCGCTGCCCAGACGCATCATCACCGAGGACGGATTCGAGCAACAAACCGGCATCAATTACCTGTGCCATTTCGCCCTGACCGCCGAGCTGATGCCCTTGCTGATGAAGGCGGCGCAGCCGCGCGTCGTCAACGTCAGCAGCATCCTGGCGCGCCGCGGCACGATCCAGTTTGACAACTTGCTATTTGAAAAGCACTACTCACCCAACCCGCCTTACTGGCAATCCAAGCTGGCGATGCTGATGTTTTCTCTGGAATTGCAGCGCCACAGCGATTTGTCTGGCTGGGGGATTACCAGCATCGCCGCTCACCCCGGCTATGCGCGCACCGACTTGATTGAGAACGGCCCCGGCACCAAAATCCTGTCGCGCCGCCTCGGTGAAATCATCAAGCCATTTATTAGCCAATCCGCCGCACAAGGCGCACTGCCGCAGCTTTATGCCGCCACCTCACCGGATGCCAAACCAGCCGGCTATTACGGCCCGGACGGTGTCATGGAAATGAAAGGTCGGGTCAGCAACGCGCTCATCGTCGACAAGGCCAAAAACCCGCGCGATCTGGAGCGGCTTTGGGAACTTTCAGTTGAACTGACCGGCGCACAGTGGCCGCCTATCACGAACACCTGAATCCGACACGCTAACCAACTGACGCCAATGGTATGATTTCCAGATAGCAAACTAGAATAGAGACGCCATGCCAACCGACCACCAAGAACGCATTGAACGCGCCGCCTCACTGATCCTGGAAGCGGATTCCCTGATCGTCGCTGCCGGCGCGGGCATGGGGGTTGATTCCGGCTTGCCAGACTTTCGCGGCAACGAAGGCTTCTGGCGCGCTTATCCGGCGCTCGGCAAGGCGCGACTCGAATTCACTGCCATGGCTTCCCCGCACGCGTTTTCACAAAATCCGATGCTGGCATGGGGCTTTTACGGCCATCGCATCAAGCTGTATCGCCAAACCGTGCCGCACCATGGCTTTGCCCTGCTCAAACAATGGGGCGAGAAAATGCCGAACCGTTACAACGTATTCACCAGCAATGTGGACGGCCAGTTCCAGATTGCCGGTTTTGAGCCGGAGCGCGTCAACGAATGCCACGGCTCGATCAACCACCTGCAATGCTTCAAGCCGTGCTGCTCAGACATCTGGCGTGCCGATAGCTTCAACCCCGAAGTTGATGAAGAAGCCTGCCTGCTGACCAGCGCCTACCCCACCTGCCCGAACTGCGGCGGCATAGCACGCCCGAACGTCTTGATGTTCGGCGACTGGAACTGGATTTCGGATCGGCAGGAGATCCAATCATCACGCATGCAGCGCTGGCTCTCATCGGTCAAGAAACCGGTGGTGGTCGAACTGGGCGCCGGCACCGCCGTGCCAACCGTGCGTAAATTCAGCCAGTTCATTTCACAGCGCTTTGACGGCCGCCTGGTGCGCATCAACCTGCGCGAACCACAGGTTGACAAGACCGCCGACGTTGGCCTGCCAATGGGCGCACTGGCTGGACTGAATGCGATTGCGGAGGTTCTGGGGCCGGACTGGCTGTTGCCGGAGTGACGCGTCAGCAAGCACTTAACCAGCTTCTGCCTACTGATTCCGTGCCCGCTCCAACACTTCACACAAAACTTTTACGCCGTCCAGCATCCTTGGCCCGGGGCGGCTGAGCAAGTCCGGCGAAATGCTGTAAACGTTGCCGTTTCTGACAGCGTCCACCACAGGATAGCGCTGCCATTGTGCCCGCACATCGTCACAGGAACCCACACTGGCGGCAATAATGGCTTGCGGATTGCGCACCAGTACCGATTCCACGCTAACCACCGGGGCCAGCGTTTTCAGATCATCGAACACGTTTTTGCCACCGCAAACTTGAATTGCTTCATTAACTATGTGCTGTCCTGTCAGTGTATAGAGTGGCCGTTCGGAAACCTGCCAGAATACCCGCAAGGCTACTTGCTTGGCATGGCGCACCTTCAATGCCGCCAGTTCTTTGCGCCATTGCCGCGCAAATGCGAATGCCTTTTTTTCGGTTCCCAATAGCATTCCCAGTCGTTCGATGCTGTCTGGAATATCCTCCATCTTGGAGGGTGAGCTGTAGAACACGACAATACCGCTTTGCTGTAGGCGCGCAAGTTGCCATTGCGGTATTCCATAGCGCCAGGCAATGACCATATCCGGTTTCAGACGCAGCACGCGCTCAATATCCATATGACGGTTATCGCCCACGATGTCAGTGTGCTGTGCTGGTTTTGGGTAATCGCAAAAACTGCAGCGGCCAACAATGCGCTGTTCACCACCTGCCGCATGCAGCAGTTCCATCGCGTGCGGTGCCAGCACCACGATTTTTTGTGGCGGCGCAGAAACGCTCACGACCTGTCCGGCATCGTCCAGTACGCTGACCGCCGCCTGCGCCGATACAGCAAACAGCAGCAACAGACAAAACCATAATTTTCTCAATATCATGCGCCCCCCTGTTTCCTGACGGACGGAACAAACAGGGTGCGCCCGCCATGCAGCACACGCTCAACCGGGTGCCCCAGGCAACACGACAGCAGCGACTCATTCATCACTTCATCCACGCGCCCTGTATGCCATTCTCCCTCTCCCATCAACAACAGCGCATGCGTTGCAACGTCATGCACAAGGTTGAGATCATGGCTCACCAACACAACGATTTTGCCTTGCTCCTGGCACAAGCGCGACAGCCATTGCATCACAGCGGCCTGATGCGCCATATCGAGCGCACTGGTCGGCTCATCCAGCAACATGATCGGCGCATCCTGTGCCAGCATGGCCGCCAGCGCCACGCGCTGACGCTCGCCGCCGGACAAGGTGCGCACATCCCGCGCGGCCAGGTCAGCGACATCCATCGCCTGCAGTGCGGTCATCGCAGTCTGATGGTCGTCAGCGCCCTCCCATGACGCACCGGCATGATAGGGGTGACGCGCCGCCAGCACCGTTTCCAGCACGCAAAATCCAAAGGCATCGCTACGCCTTTGCGGCAACAGCGCACGCTGGCGCGCCAGTTCAAGTAACGGCCAGTCAGAAAGGAGGCGGCCAGAAAATTGAACAGCCCCGTTTTCCGGCTTGCGCACTCCTGCCAGCGCATGCAACAGCGTGCTTTTCCCCACGCCATTGCGCCCGATCACGCACCAGCACTCCCCTGGCAAGGCCCGCCAGTTCAAGCCATTCACCAGCGACTTGGTGCCCGCCTGCAGGGTGAGATTCGTCGTCGCAATCATTTGCGGAACTGCCTGTGCAGTTGGAACAAAAAAACGGGAACGCCGATCAGCGCCGTGACGACACCGACGGGCAATTGCTGCGGTGCCATGATGCTGCGCGCCAATGTGTCGGCCAGCACCAGAAAAATACCGCCGACCAGCGTTGCGGCAGGCATCAGAACGCGATGGTCTGATCCCAGGGCCAAACGGCAGCCGTGCGGCACGATCAGGCCAACAAATCCGATGCTGCCCGCCGTGGAAACGGCCGTGGCCGTCAGTACCGCCGCACCAAGAAAAAGCCCTTTGCGCAACACGCCGACCGACACGCCCAGCGTCACCGCCATGTCGTCATACATCGCAAAAATGTTGATGGCGCGAGTGAACGGCAACAACAGCAGCAAAGCTGCCACCAGCACGGCCCACGCAAACCAGCTTGACTGGGCACTGGCCAGATCTCCCAGCAGCCAGAAAACCATGCCACGCAGGTTTTCATCCGGCGCAATCGACAGCATCAGCATGACCAGTGCGCCACAACCAGCAGCCAGAATCACGCCCGTCAGAAGCAACAGGGAAGCGCGCCCTTCGGCCGGAATGCCGGAGCGGAAATCGCGTCGCGCCAGCAGGTAAAGCAGCAACGAAATCAGCACAGCACCGATGAATGCGCCAACGTTAATCGCCCAGGCTGCGCCAACCAAAAGCATGACTGCCAGCGCCCCGACCGATGCCCCACTGGACACACCCAGCACGTACGGATCAGCCAGCGGATTGCGCAACAGGGTTTGCATCATCACCCCTGCCAACGCCAGCGATGCGCCAGTTGCAAACGCGGCCAGCGCGCGCAACACACGCAGTTCCAGCAACATGGCATTGAGCGATGAAGGTGCCTCACCTGCAAGCTCGACCAGTGCTGCAACCACTTCGGAAAGCGGCAAACTTACGGAGCCAACCAGACAGGCCAGAAACAGCGCCAGCACCGCCGCGACCGACAATGCACCAAAAATCAATGCGGCACACCCGCGAGACGACAGCTTGGCTGGAATGCTCAGATTGTTGCTCACGCTCTGGATGATTTTCTCCCTGAAAACCCGAATTTAACTCAAAAGGGCGACCACTGGCCGCCCCTTGCATTTATCACTGATTCCAGCGGATGCCGACGAAAATGCCTCGGGATGGCTGGTTGTAGCCATAAACTGTTTGGTAATCGCGATCAAACAGGTTCTCCATACGACCATACAGTGTCACCGTTTTATCGAGCACGTAATGTACGTTCATGTTAGCCAGCCAATACGAAGGCATGTCTGCCGCGCCATCTTTTCTCAGGCCGGCATATTGCACATCCCCTCCAAAACGCCAATCTCCGACGCCTTTTGAAAGTGCCAGTGAACCTAGTGTTTTGGCACGCCGCAACAAGCGCTCCCCCGTCACTTTGTTTTTCGGATTCTGCAAGGTCAAACTCGCATGTACATCGAAGCCCGCAACATGACTCGACGCACTCAATTCCAAACCGTGATTCCTGGCCTTTCCGATATTCGAATACCCACTGCCATTCCAGATAATCAAGTCCCGAGTCCGCGAACTGAAAACTGTTGTGCGCAGTAAAGTCGGCCCTGTAGCATACTGAAACCCAAACTCATGCGTTAATGCCCGCTCTGCCTTCAGCTCCGGATTACCAAATGATGGATCATAAAGTTGATAAAGATTTGGTGCCAGAAATGCTGTGGAAGCGCTGGCAATGAACTTCCACTTGGGCGTGAGTGCGTAGCCATATCCCAAATAGCCTGTTGCGTCCGAACCGGAATCGCCTACATCGTCATAACGCACATTCAGTTGCATACTGTGCGCGTCCGATTTCCCATTCAACCCCGCAAACATACTGCGATTCGAACGAGATGGTGAATAGCCTGAACTGGATGAACCGGCCGGCCCCCAGGCACTTTCTGGCCAGGAAAAATAGGAAGTTATCGTTGCTCTTTCTTTTGCTGCACTCAGTCCACCTGTTAGCACCCAGTCGGGAGAAAGGCTCAATTCATTCTCCCATTGCAGCAGTCTGGCCCGGCTCTTGTAGTTGGAATCACTTAAAACCGTTCCTGCGTCGACACCTTTGTCCGAACGCGTGATCTCCGTTTCTGATAGCGTGACGGTCGACAACCACTTCGCAGACAGGCGATTTTTACTAAACAAAGCGACCGTGTGCTGTCTGGAAGTGCCGTCGTCTATTCTAGTAACAGGACCATCTCCGAAATTATCATAGTCGAACTCGGCATCATGAAAATATGCACGAACACCCAGTTCATGCCCCTTTTGCCATTCATGGGACAACGCCGTTGTCAGGCTAAGATTCTTGTCACCGTCGTCATCAGGATTTTCGGAAGGGAATTGTGAAGTGTCGACAGCTGAAAACCCATCGGTTTTAAATCTTGCCATAGATAGCGCATAGCGAGTATTGCCGGATTGACCGGACACACCTGCACCCAACCGGGTCGTGCCTCGCGAGCCTGCTTCGGCAGATAGATTTACGGACGGACTGCCAGTTCCCCGTTTGGTGAATATCTGAATCACCCCGCCAATTGCGCCTGAGCCGTAAATTGCAGAAACATTACCGCGCACAATTTCAATTCGCTCGATATGCTCAGGAAGAATATGTTGCAACGGAGCAGCCATGCCAAGCATGGTAGCGTCCCGAACAGGAATGCCGTCAATCAAAATGAGGTGCTGGCTAGCCTCTGCACCTCGCATGAAAAGAGAACTCTGCATTCCCGAGCCACCACTTTGCAAGATCTCAATTCCCGCCTGCCTATTCAGGAGTGAAATAACATCACTGGCACCACTCTCGCGAATTTGCTCGGAAGAAATCACTGTTGTATGCGGTAAGGCTTCAGTTTGTGGCTGCTCAAGACGCGATGCCGTCACAACCACCGGCGAAAGGGTTTTAAGCTCATCATCGGCGGCATAAACGGGGGGAACAAAAAGGGCGGAAATGGCCGAAGCCAATACCAACGGCTTCCAGGCCGCGGCACAGAAATTAATTACAGGATAAGTCATGATTTCGTCTTCAAAACAAGTAAGCGCCAGACCGGCGTCCCCGCGAGTCCGGCTCAAAAGAAGTGACAAGCGGGATGAAAACGAATTTACAGAATCAGTCTCCCGGAATTCCCCGTCCAGCACTTCCACTTATTCTGGCCGGTATCCGGGCTAACAAGTCACTCCATTTTTAGAGTAAACCGCCTGCCTTCCCATGCAAAAAATGCACAGTGGCGTTTGAGACAGTTCTTCACAATTGTGACACTTGCTTACCGTTGCGGGGGCAGCACACGTTGGCTTCTTGAAAAGCGCCGTGTTTCCCGTTTAACCGCGGACAAGAGTTTGTCCGCGAGCACCAAAACAGAGGGATTGTACGTCCTTGCGGGCGACAGGGGCAAGGCACAATACCCAGGAATTATGAAAATGGCAGTTGTCCTTGCGTCTTCAGCGGCAGTGAAACGGACAAGACCGTGCCGTTATTACTTTCTAACTTTGCACTGCCATCCAGCATGCCAATGCGCTCCCTGATGCTGGCTAAACCAAATTTTTTATTATGATCCATGCCGCCATCCGAAACACCCACACCATCATCGGCGATTTTCAACACCACTTCATCGTGCAAGACGCGCAATTCAACTCTGACCTGGCTCGCGCTGGCATGCTGTTGAACATTGTTCAAGGCTTCCTGCATGATACGGAACAAGGACGTTGCCTGACGATCATCAAGTTGCAGTTCTTCCTCATTGCCAACCAGGACACAGGCAATGCCACTCTGCTGTTGAAACTCCCCAATCTGCCATTCAAGCGCAGCAAACAGTCCAAGGTCAAGAACAGAGGGACGCAAATCATTGATAATCGCCCTGACCGCTTTCACCTTTGAGTCTATTTGTTCCATGATGGCTTCAACGCCTTCATTCAGCGCAGATGGTTCCCCAGCAAGCTGAGGGAGCATGGAAATATCAATTTTCATCGCCAGCAAATGTTGCCCCAATTCATCGTGGATATCTTTCGCAACCCGCTTGCGCTCATCTTCACGAATACGATCCTGATGCCCAATCAGTTGGCGCAGCTGATCTTGCGATTGCTGTAAAGCACTCTCTGTCAGCTTTACCTTGGTAAGGTCAACAAGATAACCATGCCATAAAACGCTGCCATCCTCCCCTTTTGATGGAAATGCATTACCAAGCACCCACCTCACGCCTTCACACGGCAGGATAATCCGATATTCGTGATACCAAGGACGCAAGGTTTGAGCCGACTCCTCAATGGAACCATAGAGCCCCTCAATATCCTCTGGATGCGTCAGAGAGAAGTCTTCACAAAGCTGCTCCGGTTTGACGCCAAAAAATTTTTCTGCGGTATTTCCGATGAAAGGAAAGCTGTATTTCCCTTCTTTTGACCTTGACAACTCATAGATGACGCAGGGAACATTCGAGGTTATATCGATGAGTTTCTTATGACTGGCAAGCAATTCGGCTTCCGCCGCCTTGCGCCTGCTGATGTCGCGAATATACCCTGCAGCCAGATGTTGTCCGGCATGCAGCAAATAATTTGCAGATACCTCGACAGGCACGATGCTGCCATCTTTACGACGATGCAATGTCTCAAAGAACTGTGATTTTCCACTGATTAACTCAGATCGTATCGTGTCAAGCTTTTCATGTGACAGACCCTGATTCCAGTCAGGCGCGCGCATCTTCAAAAGCTCGCTCTTGCTCACACCAAAGTGCTTGCAAGTAGCCTGATTGGCAAATTTCATCTGAAAGCCATCTTTAAGATCCAGCGCAAAAATTGGATCTGCAGAAAACTCAACGAGTTCGCGCAAGAAATTCGCCTCCCCCTCCATGGCACGACGACTTGTGATATCCCTGGCAATACCAAGAACACCAATCACATTTCCAGTCTCATCAATTAATGGGGCTCTTTTCGATTCAAAAAGCAAATGACGGCCATCAGATGGACAGCTTACCCACTCCTCATGAGTGAGAGACTCACCAGTTTCCAGAATCGCCATGTCTTGCGCTTGCAAAACACGGGCTTGATCGGATGGAAAAAAATCGAAAGCCGTCCTGCCAATAATCTCTGCTTTAGTGGCGCCATAGAATTGCGCCAACGCATGGTTGCAATGAAGGTAAACTCCCTCAGCGCCCTTTTGCCAAATCAAATCGGGAACAATATCCAACAGATCGTTCATGCACACCTTTCCTTGCAACGCAAACAAGAACATCACCCCCGCCCTTACCCCATACTCTGCTCAGGCAAACGGTGAGGCCATCATGACCATGACACAACAGACAAACACCCGCGATATCTATCAGTCCGTGCTTAAAATAGTAGCATTTAAAATACACTTGAATTTGTTATTGCATAAACGCATGAGAGAAAATATCACTTTATTGCTCCTCCTTCGCATGACATCAGGATCTTGATATGTACCCTTCCCTTGCACTTTACATTGACGGCGAATTCATTGATTCCAGCAGCATGGCGACACAATACATCATCAACCCGGCCACGATGGAAAAGGTCGGCACACTGCCGCACGCCAATATCGCTGACCTGGATCGGGCTTTAGCTTCGGCAGAGCGCGCTTTTTCTGTCTGGAAAAATACTGCTGCCGTTGATAGATCGCGCATCATGCGGCGCGCTGCCGAGTTGATGCGCGAACGCAGCGACAGCATCGCTCGCAACATCACGCTAGATGAAGGCAAACCCTTGGCTGAAGCGATACGGGAAGTGCTGCTTTCAATTTCACATATCGAGTGGCATGCCGAAGAAGGTCAGCGCATTTATGGTCGCGTTATTCCGTCACGCACGCCTAACGTTCGGCAAATGGTTGTGCGCGAACCCGTTGGCGTCTGTGCCGCCTTCACGCCGTGGAATTTTCCACTCGGTCAAGCCGCACGCAAAGTCAGCGCCGCGCTTGGTTGCGGCTGCACCCTCATCCTCAAGGGTGCCGAGGAATGTCCCAGCGGCATCGTGGCAATGGCGCGTGCTTTTCATGATGCAGGCCTGCCACCCGGCGTGCTGAATGTTGTCTGGGGCGTGCCGTCTGAAATCTCGGCACATCTGATTGCCTCACCCATTGTGCGTCACGTTTCCTTTACCGGTTCCGTGCCAGTCGGAAAAAAACTGGCCGGATTAGCGGGTGCAAACATGAAACGCATGAACATGGAACTTGGCGGGCATGCGCCGGCCATTGTTTTCGATGATGCCGATATTGATCATGCCGCGTTGCTGCTGGCACGCTACAAGCTGAGTAATGCCGGACAGATTTGCATTGCCCCATCGCGTTTCTATATTCATGACACTGTTTATGATCAGTTTTTGGCGCGTTTTCTGGATGCGATGCACAACGTACGCATCGGCAATGGCCTGGATGAGGGGGTGACGATGGGCCCGCTCGTACACGAACGACGAATCGAATTGATGCAAACGCTGGTTTCGGATGCGGTTAAACGTGGCGCCGAAATTTTGATGGGCGGCAGCAAACTGGATCGCGTCGGCCACTTTTTTGCACCAACCGTGCTGGCAAACGTTCCAGAAGATGCTCTGGTCATGAATGAAGAACCATTTGGCCCGATAGCACCGCTTGTTCGCTTCAACAATACGGATACTGTAATCCGGCAAGCCAACAGGTTGTCTTATGGCTTGGCATCCTATGTCTTTACTAATTCGATTGCCAGAGCGAACCAGGTTTCGAATGAACTGGAATCGGGTCTTGTTTACATCAACCGGGTTGCCGTGCTGGCCGACATGCCATTCGGCGGCATCAAGGATAGCGGCATTGGTAGCGAAGGCGGCACCGAAAGCTTTGACACCTATTTGAACACCAAATACATCATGCAGGGGTAAAGCCGCCCAACCGCTGGATTAACCCTGCACATCATTACTTCAGTGTATCAACTCGATTCTGTAGCGAAGCGCGATCCAATTTGTCCAGTGGCAGATTCAATAACGACCGAACGAGATGCGTAATTTCCCCCAGAGTTTGCGTAAACGCTTTACGCTGCGCTTCTTCATCGCCCTCTACTGCTGCGGGGTCAACAAAACCCCAATGCGCTGTTATTGGCTGTCCAATCCAACTGGGGCATATTTCACCGGCTGCCTGATCACATACGGTGAAAACAAAATCCATTTCAGGCGCATCCGCTACAGCAAATTCATTCCAGCTTTTGCTGCGCAATTCACTGACATCATACTGGTTCTCCTGAAGCATTTTCATCGCCGTAGGATGAACTTCACCACTCGGCTGACTGCCAGCGCTATAGGCGTGAAATCTGCCGCCTCCCAGCTTGTTAAGAATGGCCTCGGCCAAAATACTCCGTGCAGAGTTGCGGGAGCAAATAAACAGAACATTGTAGGCTTGATCGTTCATGGTATTTCTGTGTGTACGTACCAATAAAAACTGGCTACCCCGCTGGGGCAGACGACGGGTGACTGATCGTAATCAGGATTTGTTACAAGCTGATGACGATCACCAAAACGTGCACCGCATCCTTGATCAATGTCGCTCAGGCATGCATACTTTTTCGCTGACGTTTTCAACGCCTACAAGGTCAAACTTATGCACTCTAGTGAAATGCGCATTGCCAACCCTGAAAACACGCCTGTTGCCAGCGAAACGGACATTCTGAGTGAACTGTTACCCCTAAAAGGCGCCAAAGTGCTCGAACTTGGCTGCGGCAAAGCCGAAAAAACCCGCTTTGTGTCTCAAAATGCCGCCTCTGTACTTGCCTTGGAGGTCGACAAAGTTCAGCTGGCAAAAAACCAGGCCATCCATGATTTACCCAATGTCAGATTTGAATACGGCGGCGCTGAAAACATCCCTGCCGCAAATGCAAGCTTCGATATCGTCCTGATGTTCAAATCGCTGCATCATGTTCCTGTTGACCAGATGGATACGGCATTTTCTGAAATCAGGCGCGTTCTGAAACCCGGTGGCATTATTTATATTTCCGAGCCGGTTTATGCGGGCGACTTAAATGAAATCATTCGCCTGTTTAACAATGAAAAAATCGTACGCGAGGCAGCGTTCGAGGCTGAAAAAAAAGCTGTTCTGTCTGGCAGGCTGAAACTGTTGCAGCAACAATTCTTCCTTCAGCCTGTTGTTTTTGAAAATTTTGATCAGTTTGCGGAGCAAGCCATCAACGTCACCCACGCCAACCACCGCCTTTCACCAGAAATCCTGCGTGAGGTACGCTCGAAATTCGAGCAACATATGACGGAAGAAGGCGCACACTTCGTAATGCCAATGCGCGTCGACCTGCTACAAGCCTGACCGTTTACGACAAGGAAATCATGGCTCTGCCTTAGCCAACGCTGGCCATTTCCATATCGGAATATATGCGGAATTTATTGCGTCCACGTGATTTGGCATCGTACATCGCCATATCTGCGTGGGACAGCAATGTTTCGCCATCCTCGCCATGCTCGGGATAAACTGCCAGACCGACACTGGACGTCACATTTAAGGTCAAACCACCCAAATGCACAGGCTCGGAAACCACCTTTCTGATGCGCTCAACCGTTGGCACAACCATACTCTCCAAATCACTTTGGTTGCCCAGCACAAGCACAAACTCGTCACCACCCAAACGCGAAACCATATCGCCCTGTCTCAGGCAATTTTGTATTCGAACTGAAATTATTTTTAGAAGTTCATCGCCAACTTTGTGCCCATGCGTATCATTAACTTCCTTGAAATGATCCAGATCTACAAACAACACCGCCACCATGCGCTGATTGGTTTTGGCTTGCAAGATGGCGGCCTCAACTCTCTCATACAACAGGGCGCGATTTGGCAAACCGGTCAACACATCATGCGTGGCCAAATGCACCATCCTGGCCTCTTCTTTTTTACGTTCGGTGATGTCACGCATGATGACGACAACACCATCCTCAACACAAACAACCTGACGATACAGCCATCGTCCCTTTAAGACAGGTTGATCACTTTGCCACTCCGTTTCGCTCTGCTTCCCTGTTTGATAGACACTTGCGAGGTCATCAAAAATCCCATTCGCACGACACTGCGGCAACATATGCGTCAAACGCATGCCAGTTACTTCCGCCTTGCCAACCCCGAACAACTGAGCACCACGCTGATTCACATTTTCCAGAACAAAATCCCTGATTTCTCCCTTGATGCCCAGTTCGGCGCGAAGCACGAACATGGCATCCAGACTGGCCTCCGATGCCGCATAATAAGTCTGCTGTTTTTTACGAACACTTCTACGGCTCTGCTCAAGCTGCCATGAAAGCTGCGCCAATAAAGCTGTTCCGATCAAGAGCAAAACACTGGCAGCGCCCGCCAATAGCAGATATTGCTTTCGCTTTTCATTAAAAGCAGCCAACTTCTCCTCTTTGGACAAACCAATTACGATTGTCAGTGGGTAGCCGTAAAGCTGCCGAACATGTGTATAGCGTTCAACGTTATCAATATCGTGCTTCAGGAGAAATGTACTGTTACCCGTTTTTTCATTCTTCATTTCAGACAGGAAAGCGGCTTTTTCACCTGCACTATGCTGCTCGCCGGTCCGGCGCACGATGAATTGCCCTTCATTAGACACCAGGCCTAACAAACCACGCTTCCCCAATCGGTCAATTTCATATCCGCTGGAAAAATAGCCGGGGGAGACAGAAACCATCACCGTGCCGAGCAATGCGCCGCTCTTCGACTCAAGGCGCCTACAAAAATAGACCAGCTCTTCGCCGCTTTTTTCTGGCGCCACAAAATTAATATGCATGTTGCCCGCTTCGGAGCGGCACCCTGGAAGCCATGCGCGATTTGTAATGTGCTCCCATTTTCTGGAAGAATTACTCGCGATAATATTGCCATTTGTGCCGACAAGGCTAATGGCGAAAACCAATCTTGGAGGCAGTAGCCCTTTTAGATCCATTTCTCCCAGAACATCTGGATTAGGGTCACGCTCATACGCGTATTTGACGGTCTTTAGTGTCTGATCGATAAAACCCAGATTTCGAATCATCTGTGCTTCATAAACTTCACTCAGGGCCAAAGTCGTTTTAACAGCTTCCTGCTTCAGGCCAGCTTCTTCTCTATTGATGGTGTGAATGGCGCCAAACCAAATCATCCCCAGCAACATCAGGGCAAAAAACGGAACCGAAAAGTGTGTTTCAAGCAGCCCAAACAACACTCGTTTCGGTCTGGTTTTTGGCGTTTTATGTGTCGTCACCCTGATATCCGGAACCCAAATTTTTTTAGCGTGGTCGCGCCCGATTATTCAACAACCATCACTGTTTTAACGCTTGAATCCCGCATTTCTTTAGAAAGATAACCCACAAAACTGGGGTTGCCTGCCACTTTCTTTTTCATCATCTGGCCGCTTGCAATTTCTCTGGGAGGCAAGCCTCTTCCTGTAAAGATGATCTTCGACCAATAAGCTCTCATTTGCGCTGGCGATTTGCCAAGCAATTTCATGTAAAACTCCTTCCGCTCACTTGAATCTTCAGCCAAGTCAACGGGGACAACCAATGTGCCATCTGAAAGCTGATTCAGTTTTCCAAGAAATATTTCTGCAATCTGATTGCGGTTCAATTTTTCGACAGCGCTATCTCGCGAAACAACCACCACAACATCCGCTGATGCTGCACTGGTAACTAGCCAAAAGAAAACGTAAGCCGTCAACTTTTTCATCTGTTTTCGCCAAGCCATGCTTCGCCCCTCAAAACAGAAAGTCAACCACGACACTGAAAACACTGAAATGGCCACCCGTTTCCAAAGTAGCCTGACGATTGTTCAGCGTGCCGTAAGAGCCTGCGCCGATATCTGTATAGTCATACTGCGCCTTGATGGCCATGTTCCTGGCTGCATCCCAACGCAAACCAACCGAAATCGTCTTTTGTTTGGGGGAGGCAATCAGTAATTGATTCAGCGCTGCGTTCAATGTCGTAGCGCCAGGAAGCGTTGGCTCCAACCCTGGGTCAGAGGTATTACTCTTTGGCGTTGCTTTGGAAAAAATCAGGTACGGCGTGAACTTACCCCAACGATAGCCACTACTCAGATACCAAGCTGACTTCTTACCAAAGGCAGATCTGAAATCAACTAACCCCCACTCACCCATCGCAAACCACTTGCCCGGATCATAGCTCGCACCCAGAGTCAAAACCGATAACGCTTTACCAGCGGCAGCATACTTATCTGCCAATGCTTGTCCCTCGGGGTCAAAGGCAGGATTCCTGAACATATCAAGTAGCGCCTCATACGATTCCGCACCTTCTATTTTTTGCTTGGCCCGAAAATAAGAGGCACGCAATGTGGCATCGCCCAGTTCCAGCGTATCCGATACGCCCCACCCCTTTTCGCCTGTGAGCTTGATACCTTCCGGCAGTTTGACGGCACTTTCACCCACGTTGATACTGAGCAGATTTCGATATTCGCCGAATTGCTTGTTGTAATTAAGCTCAACCCCATCCGTGGTACTAATCGGTGCCAGGCCGTACAACTCAGTTGGCGCACGTACCCAGGGAATCGCATAGCCGACCTTGCGATAATCCGAAACCAAAAAGCCAGGAAAAACGCCCCTGCCGATACGAACACTAAAATCTGGTGTGAACTCGTGCTTGAAATAAGCCCATTCCACTTGAGGGCGATAAGTTCCATCATACTGCTGTTCGGAAACAAGCTGCAAAACGCCTCTCAACCTGGGGCTGAACTGCGCTGCTAATTGTGCGCCAATGCGACTGTCAACATGCGGACTCCATGTCTGGCTGTAACCCGCGCCCTCATTTTGCGTGTCGTCCAGCATGAAATCGGCGCGAGACTCACTCGAATGTGCAAGGCCGGCCGTACCATAGCCATCAAACGAAAACACAGGAAATTCATTAAGGCCATTTTGTGCAATGGCGCTGCCGCAAAGAATAAATGCCAGCAAGCAGAGCAAAACGCTTGCTGCGTGACGAAACTTCAATTTATCCATAGAGACAATCATTTTATGCAATGTCCTTCTGCTTATTCATGGAAACCCGCGCATGTTTCCATCGTGCAATATAGCAAATTCGGCACGTTTTAGCACCTCTATCCGTCTTCGGCGCCGCAAAAACATTTACGTCAGTGGCTATCCATTCACTGACAATCCTGCTTCAAAAAATGTCAAACAACGTCAATCGAACATGGCGTCAACCTGACGCCATCCTTCCTGCGCCACAATCGCGCCCGGTTCTGCGTCATTAACGAAAGTCACTGCATCATGCAATTCATCCGAGAGCAAGGGTTGCTGCGCCGCCCGTAACAATTTCAGCACCGAAAGGTCGGCTTCCGAAGCATCATTCGCCCTGCGTTGACGCTGTTCGATGCGTGCCCGCAACGTGGCGTCATCCGCCTCAATAGACGCAATCAGAAACGGCACACGCATTTTCCTTGCCAGGTTACGAAACTGTTCACGCTCGTCATGCTTGAGGAAAGCCGCATCAACAATCACCGGGAAATGCATTGCCAGTAGCGTTTGCGCAAGTTGCAAAAGACGCGCGTAAGTCTGTTGCGTCGCTTGCGCCCCATAAATGCCACCGCCCGGCTGAGAGCGGCTGCTTTCCAGTGGCGCCATGCCGAACTGTCGTTTGCGCTCCACATCCGAACGAATCCGTATGCCGCCAATCCTCTCCAGCGCCACTTGAGCAAAAAGTGTCTTGCCTGACCCTGGCAAGCCGTGCGTAATGATGAGCGCCACCTTCGGGCGTTTGAACAAGTTCTCCGCCAGATCCATGTAATCCCGCACTTGCTTCAATGCCTGCACTTGTCCTTGCCGGGTCAGAGTGGCCTGCGCAGCGCGAATCGCATTGACTTTTGCCCGCACAACCGCACGATAAGAAGCATAAAACCGTAGAAGTTTGAGTCCCTCGTAATCACCCGTTTTCTCTAGCCAGCCATTTAGCAAGCGCCAGGCATAGTCTGCCCTGCCAAAATGAAGCAAATCCATAAAGGTAAATGCGATATCGCTCATCACATCAATCCAGCGAAAAGCCGGATTGAATTCAATACCGTCAAAAGGAATGGCTTCACCACCACGCACAAGAACGTTTCCCAGGTGCAAGTCACCGTGACACTCGCGGACAAAGCCTTGCGACTGCCTCTTTTCCATGTAGCTGGCACATGCGCCAAATTCCTTCTCAGTCAAGTCACGCACCAAATCAATATGCGCAACACTGACTCTTTCCTGTGCATTGACTGGAAATTGCTCAAAATTACCCAGTGCAGCTTCATAAACCGTTGTTGTCGAACCGTAGGGCATACCTGGCTTTGCGGCATATTGCCCTTGATGAAAGCGCCCCAGCAACGTGGCGAGATGGTCGATGTGCGCAGGTAAAACCTTGTCGCGCACAATCATGCGGTCCATTTCATTCGCAATTGAAAAGCGTCGCATCCGAACGGCATATTCGATTGCTGGTTCCACGCCCAAAACAGGGGCTTCTGGCGTACCACCAACAGGAACCACATCTAGATATACCTGTGGCGCCAACCGGCCGTTCAGGCGAATTTCCTCGTCGCAAAAATGCTGACGCCTGCACAGTGTTGAAAAATCAAGAAAACCATAATTAACCGCTTTCTTGATTTTGTAAGCGTATTGCCCTGCCAGAATCACCCAGGATATGTGCGTCTCGATCAAGCGCACTTTTTGAACAGCATGCGGATAGGCACGCACATCCATCAAGGCTGAAATGACACCTTGCTGTTGCGCCAAATCCATCTCCCAACTGGTGCTCACTTTTTTCATCCTTATTCCGAAGCGCGCTTCTCATTCACTCAAGCGGCAAGTTCCATAGCGACGAATCCGACAATAGGCATGCATGCCAAAGGCCTGTTTCAAGCGATACATGAACAAAATACCCCGCCAAAGTCATAGAAATCATGGCAAAACAAGCACTTATATCAAGCTACCCCACTCGCCTGGCAAGCATGAACCTGTAGGAAAAATCCTATACTGCCGACTACTTTCCTACATTTCAAATCAGGCAACGCTGATATTCACATAACGTAAAAATGCCGATAATTAAACCATGCAAGAAAGCTTGCATGATCCAGAACAAAAAAAATTGAAAGAAAAACGCAAACTTTCACAGAACTCTGATCAGGATCAAAAAAAAACGAAAGCAGCAATCAGTACACAAAATGGGAGGCTGATTATGTACAAGACACCAATGACTGACTCGCTCACCGGTTCGCAAACATCCGTATCGACCGTCAAGCCATCTGAAGCAGGCCGGCAACGCCAAGGCAAACTGTGGTCTTCACTCAAAGAAGTCTGCGACCTGCTTCGCATCCAGTTGTCACCAAACTCTTCCATTGCCAATGAAGAGGCTTTGTTCCAGCACATGAAATTCAAGGCTGGTCAAAGAATCTATACCACTGGTCAGCCATTTGAAGCGCTGTACGTTGTTAACTCAGGCTTCCTGAAAACCGTTCTGAATGACGAGCTTGGCAATGAGCAGGTACTCAGCTTCCCCATGAAAGCAGACCTGATCGGCGCAGATGCCATTCACAACAAATACTACACCTCGGAAGCGGTTGCCCTCTCTGATTGCGACGTCATTCTGATCCCGTTCAAAAAGTTAGCTGCGCTAGGAAGAATTCATCCTGAACTGGAATACATGATGTATGGCGTCATGAGTCGCGAACTGGTACGAGAGCAAAGCATGATCTGCATGCTTGGCACCTTGAGCGCGGAAGGCCGTGTTGCCCGCTTCCTGGTTTCCCTGTCGGACAAATTTGCTCAAATGGGTTATTCGATGCGCATGTTCAACCTGAGAATGACGCGCCACGAAATCGGCAGTTACCTCGGCTTGACGCTGGAAACGGTCAGTCGCACGCTGTCTGCGATGAACGACGTCGGCATGATCAGTGTTGATCAGAAAACGATTGAGCTGAAAGACATCGACGCGCTGCGCACCCTGCGCCGCCTGCCACCCAGCAAATCACGCAAAAGCGGTATCGCAAAGCAAAAAAAAGCGGCGGCCAAAAAGGAATCCGAAGCCCTCGCTCTTGCAGCCTGAACTCCACAGTTACTCTCCTAGGTAACTGAAGAGGCTTCCCCAGGGAAGCCTCTTTTTTATTTGCGAACTATTGAGCGATCTTATTCTTCGCGGCGCAAATGCGGGAACAGGATTACGTCGCGGATATTTGCTGAATCCGTCAACAACATGATCAAACGATCTATGCCAATCCCGCAACCACCCGCTGGCGGCATGCCGTATTCAAGTGCGCGGATATAGTCGGCATCATAATACATCGCCTCTTCATCACCCGCATCCTTCGCGTTGACTTGCGCCATGAAGCGTACCGCCTGATCTTCAGCGTCATTTAACTCGGAGAAGCCATTGGCAATTTCACGGCCAGCGATAAACAACTCGAAACGCTCGGTGATGTCGGGATGCGCATCGGATGCGCGCGCTAGAGGAGACACTTCAACCGGATAGTCAATGATGTAGGTGGGATCCCACAATTGCGCCTCCGCCGTTTCTTCAAACAAGGCCAGTTGCAAGCCGCCCAGTCCCGCCGTTGCCGGCAATTGCACCCCAAAACGTTGCACTTCGTTACGCAGGAAGGTTTCGTCGTTCAATTGCGCATCGGTATAGTGCGGCGCAAACTTGTTGATCGCCCCCAGAATCGTCATGCGCTCAAACGGCTTGCTAAAATCAATCGTGCGCTCCTGATAAGTCAAGGTCGGCGTACCGTGCGCATCGATTGCAGCCTGTCGAATCAGGCCTTCGGTGAAGTCCATCAGCCAGTGGTAGTCGGCATACGCTGCATAAAACTCCATCATCGTAAATTCCGGATTATGCCGCGGTGAAACCCCTTCGTTCCTGAAGTTGCGATTGACTTCAAACACGCGTTCAAAACCACCAACCAGCAAGCGTTTCAGATAAAGCTCCGGTGCAATGCGCATGTACATTTGCATATCCAGCGCATTGTGGTGCGTAACAAAGGGTTTGGCACTTGCGCCACCCGGAATCACCTGAAGCATCGGCGTCTCGACTTCCATGAAATCATGTTCTTCCATGAAACGCCGCAATGATGAAATGGCCGCCGTACGCGCCTTGAATGCGCGCCTCGTTTCCCCATTCATGATCAGATCAACATAACGCTGGCGATATTTGGTTTCCTGATCGGACAAACCGTGAAATTTGTCTGGCAATGGGCGCAAGGATTTAGTCAGCAAACGCAAATTCGTTACACGCACTGAGAGTTCGCCGGTATTTGTCTTGAACAGCGTTCCCTCGGCACCCAGAATATCACCCAGATCGTAATGACGAAACGCTTCGGCAGCTGCTTCACCTGCATGATTGCTGTTAACGAAAAGCTGGATGCGGCCATCGGCATCACTACCGGAAGCATCCTGAAGCGTCGCAAAGGCCGCCTTGCCCATCAGGCGCTTTAGCATCATGCGACCGGCAACGGAAACAACCAGCTTTTTCTCTTCCAGTGCCTCCCGCCCCAACTCACCATAGGCAGCGTGCAAATCTGCGGCCTTGTTTTGCGGCTTGAAGTCGTTCGGGAAAGCCACTCCCTGCTCGCGCAACGCCATCAGCTTTCCACGGCGCTCGGTAATAATTGAATTTTCATCTGCGACTTGGGCGTCAGATTCGTTTTGCTTGGTCATGATTCTTTTTCAATTTCAACGTTATACAAGTGCGTTACACGCCTTGCTTGAGTGAGGCAATAATGAATTCATCCAGATCGCCATCCAGCACCGATTTGGTATTGCCTGTTTCATGGTTGGTGCGCAAATCCTTAATGCGCGACTGATCCAGTACATAGGAGCGGATCTGGTGACCCCATCCGACATCCGATTTTGAATCTTCCAGCTTTTGCTGCTCAGCCATCCGGTTACGCAACTCCAGTTCAAACAGGCGCGACTTGAGCATCTCCCAGGCTTCCGCACGATTCTTGTGCTGGCTGCGGTCATTTTGACATTGGACCACAATCCCAGATGGCGCATGCGTCAAACGAATAGCAGAATCGGTCTTGTTAATATGCTGGCCACCTGCCCCCGAGGCACGGTAGGTATCGACCCGAACGTCAGCTGGATTAATGTCAATTTCAATCGAATCATCGACTTCTGGATAAACGAACAGACTGCAAAAAGAAGTGTGCCGACCACCGCCTGAATCGAACGGCGACTTACGCACCAGGCGATGCACACCGGTTTCCGTGCGCAAAAAGCCATAGGCATGATCACCTTCCACCTTGATCGTCGCCGTCTTGATGCCGGCCACATCGCCGTCTGACTGTTCCATGACTTCCGCCTTGAACCCCTTACGCTCGCAATAGCGCAAGTACTGACGCATGATCATTGAAGCCCAGTCCTGTGCTTCGGTTCCACCGGCACCCGCTTGAATATCGATAAAGCAATTGTTTCCGTCCATCGGGTTGGAAAACATCCGGCGGAATTCCAGTTCCCCGACCAGTGCTTCAATCGCCTTGGCATCTTCTTCAATGGAGAGCATGGATTCATCATCCCGCTCTTCGCGCGCCAGTTCAAACAATTCACTGGCATCGGCCACATCGGATCGGATTTTCTCAAGCGTCAGAACAACCGCTTCGAGTGCTTTTTTCTCTCGACCCAGGCTTTGAGCGTGCTTGGGGTCATTCCAGACATCAGGGTCTTCCAGTTCGCCGTTAACTTGCTCGAGCTTGTCCGACTTCTCAGCGAAGTCAAAGATACCCCCGAAGTTCGGACTCGCGCTTCACCAATTCTGCCAGCTTATTGGCAATGGCATTAATGCGTTCTGCTTCCATGGTAATTTCTCTTAAAATTCAAACAGGAAATTATACCTGACAGAAAAGAACGCGCAGCACCCATTACGGCAGACAAACCAAGGGGATTTCGAGCCAGAAACGAAAAACCAGCCCATGTCTGCAAAACCGGTTTTGGGGTGAAATACACACACAGGAAGTCCGCAATTAACGCTATAACACGTTCAAACAAAGACATATTTTGATGTCCTTAGTAAACTATGTCGGTTTATCTTTTTGGAAATTGCCATGAATCTCGAATCTGTAAGGCTGATTTATTTTTCCCCCACGGACACGACGCGCAAAATCGTTCGTGAAATTGCACGCGGCACTCAGGCCAGAACCGTCAACGACGTCAACATTACCTTGCCTGACACGACTTTTCGCGGCTCACTGGAAGCGCAAGCTGATCTCGTCATTATTGGCATGCCCGTGTATGCCGGACGCTTACCGATTGATGCGGTCAACCGCATGAAAACCATGAATGGCAACGGCACCCCAGCCATCATTGTTGTTCTGTACGGCAACCGCGCTTACGACGATGCGTTAATTGAATTACGTGACCTGGCCATCGATACCGGCTTCAATCCGATTGCGGCTGGCGCGTTCATTGGCGAACACTCTTTTTCAAACGAAAAGGCACTGATCGCGCACAACCGCCCGGACGAAGAAGATTTCGAGTGTGCTGCTGAGCTTGGAGCGACTGTTCGCAAATGGTTCGGGAAACTGGAGCAACTAATGGAGACAGCGCCGCTGACTGTTCCCGGCAACGTTCCTTACCAGGATTATCGCGTTCCCAAAAACATGGCTCCGACTTCAGACGATCTGATGTGCACACGCTGCGGCGCCTGCGCCACAGTCTGCCCGACGGGTGCCATCTCCTTACAAGACAACCAGATGTTGACCGATGAAAGCCTGTGCATTCTGTGTTGTGCGTGCGTAAAAAGCTGCACCACCGGCGGTCGCGAACTGGAGAACGAGATGATCAACAAGGTTCGCGGCATGCTGACGACTAAATTCAGCGCACGCAAAGAACCGGAAACGTACTTTTCAGAACCGATTACGCCTGAGTAATTCACCTGTTCCGTCCACAAACAAGGTCTGCATGAATGCAAGCCTTGTTTGTGTCTGCTCTGAATATTTGCGCTCTCATTGAAACGAGACAGCCCTTTTCGAGCAAATTCAAAGCACTCTCACCCTTGATTGAAAGAAAGGTGCCCGGAGTGAAAGGAGTACATCCGCTATAATTTGCGCTTTCAGCATACTTAAATCACCCTCATGTCCGTCACCCCTGAACTACTGCTGCCGGCCGGCTCCCTTGCCAAAATGCATACCGCCTTTGACTTCGGCGCGGATGCTGTCTATGCCGGTCAACCACGCTACAGCCTGCGTGCACGCAACAATGAGTTTTCGACGCTAAAAATGCTCGAAGATGGCATTACCCAGGCCCATGCACGCGGCAAGCAGTTTTACGTTGCCAGCAACATTTTTGCGCACAATTCCAAGCTCAAAACCTACGTCAACGACATGGCGCCGGTGATCGAAATGAAACCGGATGCACTAATCATGGCCGACCCCGGCCTGATCATGCTGGTACGTGACAAATGGCCAGAAATTCCGGTGCACCTGTCTGTTCAAGCAAATGCCATCAACTGGGCCGACGTAAAATTCTGGCACCGCATGGGGCTGACGCGTGTGATCCTGTCACGCGAACTGTCTCTGGATGAAATTGAAGAAATCAAGCAACGCTGTCCGGAAATGGAGCTGGAAGTCTTCGTGCATGGCGCATTATGCATTGCCTACTCTGGCCGCTGCTTGCTCTCCGGCTACTTTAACCACCGTGACTCGAACCAGGGTGCCTGTACCAACGCCTGCCGCTGGAATTACAAAGTCACGAATGCCGAAGAAGACAGCAGTGGCGACATTATTCCGCTTAAATTCCATGAAACCATGGCCGGAGCCGAACAATCCTTTTCCGCAATGGGCGACATGCCGCGCCACCCGCTGGCGGACCGTACCTGGCTAATGGAAGAAGGCCGACGTCCCGGTGAAATGCTGCCTATTTCGGAAGACGAGCACGGCACATACATCATGAATTCGAAAGACTTGCGCGCCGTTGAACACATTGAACGGCTGACCAAAATCGGGGTCGATTCGCTCAAAATTGAAGGACGCACAAAATCGATTTATTACGTTGCGCGTACCGCACAAGTCTATCGCCGTGCCATTGACGACGCGATGGCAGGCAAACCGTTTGATACCAGGCTGCTCGGCATGCTGCAAGGCCTGGCCAACCGCGGCTATACCGATGGCTTTTACCAGCGCCACAAAACACAAGACCACCAGAACTATATGACCGGCGCATCGCAATTGGAAAACAGCCATTACGTCGGCGATGTCACCTCGGTGCAGGATGGTTGGGCCGAAGTCGTCGTCAAGAATCGTTTTTCGGTGGGTGATCGCATTGAAGTCATCCATCCGGATGGCAACCAGGTTATCGCGCTGGTCGAAATGCGCTCCGATCAAGGCGAACCAATTGACGTTGCGCGCGGCAGTGGGCATATTGTTCGCATCCCGCTGGATGCCAAATACAGCAACGCCTTTCTGGCACGCCTGCTCTAAGCAACCTGAAAACCATGCGCCAAATCGTCCTCGACACTGAAACTACCGGCCTCTATACAAGAGATGGCAACCGCATTCTTGAAATCGGTTGTGTCGAAGTTATCAGCCGCCGCGCCACCGGCAACAATTTCCACGAATACATCAATCCAGAGCGGGAATCTGAAGGTGGTGCATTGGAAAAACACGGTCTGACCACCGAATTCCTGAGCGACAAGCCGGTATTTGCCGACATTGCGAGCGCCTTTTGCGAATATATACGGGATGCTGAAGTCATTATTCACAATGCCCCATTCGACCTCGGCTTCCTGAACATGGAGTTTGAGCGTCTGAACCTGCCGCCCTTTGAAAAGCACGTCGCGAAAATCACGGACAGTCTGGCCATGGCGCGCAGCCTGCACCCCGGGAAACGAAACTCGCTCGACGCTCTCTGCGAGCGCTATGGCATTTCCAATGCGCATCGCACGTTCCACGGCGCGCTACTTGATGCAGATTTACTGGTCGAGGTCTATCTGGCGATGACACGCGGTCAGAACACCCTCAGCATGGAAGTTGAGGCACCCTCCGATTCGGATGGCAACAAGTTGGACCTGGCCGCACTGGCATCGGAAATGATTGTGCTACCCGCTTCAGCAGAAGAAATTATGGCACATGAAGCCATACTGGATGGCATCGACAAGCAATCCAAGGGGGCTACCGTTTGGCGCAGAGCAGAAGCGAAAAGCGAACAGACCTCCTAATTGAGCGCGACGGCATCGCGCAGCAGCACCCGCAAATTACATTCCTCCTGCCACTCGGCACGTTCTTCTGAACTCGCAGCCTGACGCTTCAGCTCTTCTTCGCTTTGCTCTGCCATCGACGCCAATAAGCGCTCAAGTTGGCGGTGATCGGGCAGCACGGTTGCAAAATAGGTCACGATATCGCCGCGCTGAATCAGCATGGTCGGGAAATTTTCGACGTCCAGTTCACCCACGACCTCAGCCTGATCCTCGATGTCGATCCAGATGAAATGCTTGTCGGGATGACGCTCTGCCATTTGGTCGAAACCGGCACGGTAACCGCGACAGGTACCACACCACTCCGCGCACAGGCACGCAACGATCCAGCTTTCGTCAGTCAGCGAATCAGATACGCTTTGGTAATTGTCAGGTTCCAGCGTCAGGGCAGGCATAAAAAATTTCGAAAACTCCGTGTTTCAAGTTTCAATTGTAGCCGAGCGCAAATCTTTTTCGCCAGCTTTTCCCGCCATGTAAAATGGCTGAATCAATCAGGAATTATCGCTTCCAGCCGATTTGCCACATGTACGAGTTTTCTTATCGCGGTCGTTTTGCTCCCTCGCCAAGCGGCCCATTACATTTCGGTTCGCTGATCACCGCCGTTGGCAGTTACCTGGAAGCGCGTGTTCACAAGGGCGAATGGCTGGTTCGAATTGAGGATATTGATGAACCGCGCTGTGACCGCAAGCATGAAATTTCCATTCTGCGCACGCTCGAATATTTCGGCTTTCGAATCGACGGCGACATCCTCCGGCAAAGCGAGCGCAAGGAGCAATATCAGAAAGCGCTGAATCGCCTGTTTCATGATGCCAGCATTTTTGGCTGTGCCTGCACGCGCAAGGAAATCAGCGACTCCCAGACCGGCATCGACGGTGCGCATGTCTACCCCGGCACATGTCGTGCCGGCACGCCGGACGGACGGGAGGCGCGTGCCTGGCGCATCCGCGTATTTGATCACGTCATTAGCTTCGACGACGCCGTACAAGGCACGATCACGCAGCATCTCGCGGATGATGTCGGCGATTTCATCCTGCTGCGCGCCGACGGCTTTTTTGCCTATCAACTCGCCGTCGTGGTTGACGATGCCGAGCAAGGTATCACGCATGTAGTGCGCGGCGCCGACCTGCTGGATTCCACTCCGCGACAAACTTTTTTGCAGCATTGCCTGGGAATGCCAACACCACATTATGCGCACCTGCCCCTTGTACTGAACGAGGCTGGAGAAAAGCTGTCCAAGCAAACGCTGGCGCAACCGGTTGACGACCTGCACCCGGTTGACGCGCTGTGGCGCGCCATGATTTTTCTCGGCCAGCAACCACCGACAGCACTGCGCAAGGCGTCATTGTCCGAGTTTTGGGAATGGGCGATAATCTATTGGTCTCTGGCAAAAGTTCCCAAAATTCGCGCAGCCACTCCCCCAACAGAAGAGGTTCAAGCATGACTATCGAAACGGATGAAGGACTCAAGGAAATTTTCGACACCTGCCGTACCATTGCAGTGGTCGGCTGCTCACCCAGACCGGAGCGCGCTGGCCATTACGTAGCGCACTATCTGCAAAAGCTTGGCTATCGTGTCATTCCGGTCAACCCAGGTCACACTGAGCTTGTTGGCGAAAAATGCTATCCCTCTTTGCGCGACATCCCCGAGCCTGTGGACATGGTGGATTGCTTCCGTCGTGCCGAAGAAATTCCTGCCATCGTGGAAGATGCCATTGCCATCGGTGCCAAAGTCGTCTGGATGCAACTGGGGATTATCAATGAAGAAGCGGCCCGGCGCGGCGAAGAGGCTGGACTAAAAATGGTGATGAACCGCTGCCCGAAAATTGATTACCCGCGCTTGTACGAATAAGCCGCCACGAAAGAAACTATTCAATCCATCCCTTAGGAACGTGTATCAAATCTTCGGGATGATCAATGTCGTGTACTGCCGGTAATTCGACGTAGTCAATGGCGGCAGCTTGAAGGCGTTGCCGCGTCTGCGGCATGACTTCTGCCGTACTCCATGCAATGTCCTGAAATACTTCCGGTATCGATCGTGATACACCCACCAGCACATAGCCACCGTCATGCGCAGGGACAAACACAGCGGGATGGGTTTGCAAGGCTCGCTGCGCCTGACGAATACGTCCTGCATCCAGTTGCGGCGCGTCCGTACCGATCAGCAACACCTGCCTATAAGTCTGCAAGGCACGTTCAATGGCACGCTGCATGCGTGCGCCCAGGTCACCCTTGCCTTGACGGGTAAGTGCGACGCCAAGCCGCTTCGCTGCCGATTGAAATACCAGGTGCGATACACCTGGATGACAGCACAGTTCAACCGGGCCAACCTCCGACGCCACCGCATGAAGCAAGGTTTCTTCCAGCATTCTTTTGGCCAGTCTGGCGGCGCCTTCCATGCCAAGCGTTTCGGCAAGGCGCGTTTTGGCAACGCCGGGAACAGGCGCCTTGGCAAAAACAATCAGGGCGCAACCGTATTTCATTTATAAGCCCGCGCAATTTTTTCTGCTGAATAACCCAGCCAGTACAAAAGGCGCAAACGCCACATCAGAAAAATCGTACGCCAGACGCCATATTTTTCCCAACGCCGACCGGAGGTTTTGACGCGTTCACGGATGCAAAGCGGCGATGAGCGGCGTTTGAGTCGCTTTGAAATTTCAATATCTTCCATCAGTGGCTGATCCGGAAAACCGCCAATCGCCACAAAATCTTCCCGGCGCACGAAAATGGCCTGATCACCAGTGGCAATGCCGCTCAGGCGTGAGCGCAGATTCATCATCGCCGCTATCACTTTCAGCATGAATGGCTGCCCAACGATTTGCACATCGAATCGCCCCCAGGCTTTTTTTGACTGCGCCAATTGAGTCGTGATCGTCGTGATCGCACCTTGCGGCAAGTGTGTATCGGCATGGAGAAACAGCAGGATATCGCCGCGCGCAACCTGCGCCCCGACATTCATCTGGCGTGCGCGCCCTCTCGGCGCGCTCAAAACCTGATCTACCAGCGGCGTCGCGATTTCAACCGTTCCATCCTGGCTAGCGCCATCTGCCAGGATGACTTCCACACCTTCCTCCCGTAGCGGCTGCAAGCTTTGCAGGAAGCCTTCCAGACTGACCGCCTCATTCAAGACGGGCATAACGATGGTGACGGAGCCAGGCGAAGTCATCAACCCAGTGCGCCACAGCAACTGCTGCCCTGCCCGGCCGTACAACCGTAGCAATGATCCGCAACCGCAATCGGCAACTGTATATCGTTTAGTCTCACCACATCGTCCAGATGCGGACGGTCAATGCCAGGTATCCGCATTGGCATCCCTAGCATCTGATTGAAATCACAGTCATACACATAGCCTTGCCAGTCCACGCTGATCAGATCACGACACATAACCGTTTCCAGATTGTCCGCAGAGTAGTTATCTTTCAGCAGCTTCATGTACGGCTCGAACTCGCCCCTGGAAACCAGCATGCTGCCGAAGCGCTTGATCGGCATGTTGGCAATGGCAAACAGCCGGTTGAAATCGACATCAAAGTGCGCTTTGAGTTCGCGTTTATATGCCTGCTCAAGCATTTGCTGATCCGGCGGCAGGAACGCACCCAACGGGTTATAAACCAGATTCAATTCGAGCTTGCTGCCTCCCTGCCCATATCCCAGACTATTGAGAAGCTTGAGTGCTGCGATGCTTTTCTCGAACGCACCACTACCGCGCTGCCTGTCCACATTTTCTCTTGAATAACACGGCAGGGAAGCCACAACCTCGACGCCATGATCCGCCAGAAATGACGCCGTTTCTTCCTGCTCAGACTCAAACAAAACCGTCAGGTTACAGCGATCAATCACATGCACGCCCAAGTCTCTCGCCTGCGCAACCAGGCACTTGAAATGCGGATTCATTTCTGGCGCACCACCCGTCAGATCCAGCGTCGTCATCTTGTGCGTCTTGAGTGCATCTACCAGCAAATCAACCGTTTCCCTTGTCATCACTTCGGTTCGATTCGGCCCGGCATTCACGTGGCAATGCTCACAGCGCATATTGCACAGATAGCCCATGTTTGCCTGAAGGGTGTCGATAGATTTGCGCTTGATGGGCGGAAACTCCGTATGCGCCAACAAAGGGAAAGTATCGTGCATGGCAACTCCGTTAAATTGGTCGCTTACATACTAGCGGACATCCGCATCAAGACCAACAATAGTCCTGTACACACTGACTAAAAACAAACATGCCTAACGCCAGTCAGCAGATTTTGAGCTTATGACTCATAATCAAAACGCAGTGATGTTATCTCTCAACCACATGGAGGCAGAGATGGATCGACGACAGTTCGTGACCGGCGTGGCCAGCCTGTTTGCATTGAGTCTGCTTCCGGGTTGCATAAGCAGAAGCAAGGCTGAGCCGAAACTTGTCAAAAGCAAGGCGGAATGGAAGGCTTTGCTGCCATACGAAAACTTTCACATCCTGTTCGAGGACGGAACGGAATACCCATTTTCCAGCCCGCTAGACAAGGAATATCGGCCTGGCACCTACATCTGCTTCGCGTGCCACCAACCGCTGTTTGACAGCAAAACCAAATATGACAGCAAAACCGGTTGGCCCAGTTTTTACGATTTCATCCCTGGCGCACTAGGAACAAAATTAGAGTTCAACTTGCTGTTCCTTGCAGCGCGCACTGAATATCATTGCTCACGCTGCGGCGGACATCAGGGACATGTCTTTCCAGACGGCCCCGCGCCCACCTTCCAGCGCTATTGCAATAATGGTCTGGGGCTGCGTTTTATTCCCACAGGAAATAATCTGCCGGAGTTAAGAACATGACAAAACGACTGAAAACCTCGCTCGCGTTATTGGTGGCAAGCTTCAGCATCAGTTGCACGGCTCAAGCACCCGGCAATATAGAAAAGGCCGTTCAAAAGCCCTCGGGCAAACAAGAAACCGCCATTTTTGCGGGTGGGTGCTTCTGGTGCATGGAGTCGGATTTTGAAAAACTGCCAGGCGTTCTGGATGTAGTTTCCGGCTATACCGGCGGGCACGTTGTCAACCCGACCTACAAACAGGTTAGCGCAGGCATCACCGGGCACGCTGAAGTCGTGCGGGTAACGTACGACCCTATGCAGATAAGTTATCAAAAACTGCTGGATCACTTCTGGGTGAATATCGACCCAACTGTTGCCGACCGGCAGTTTTGCGATAGAGGCTCACAATACCGCAGCGTCATTTTTTACCTGAACGAAACGCAAAAAGAGGCCGCCACCACAAGTAAAACCGCGCTGGAAATGTCAGGCCGCCTGAAACATGCTGCCGTACCGGTCGATGTTCCAAGCCGATCCTACCCGGGTGAGTTTCAGCTCGAAGCCCAGCGCCATGCTGAAGCCGAAGCCAAGCAAAGGGCTCAAGAAAAGCGAAATCTGATCTATACGGAAATCGCACCTGCGGGAGCGTTTTATATCGCAGAGGAATACCATCAGAATTACTACAAGAAGAACCCGATTCGCTACAAAATTTATCGTACTCAATGCGGCCGGGATGCGCGCCTGAAACACCTCTGGAGAAATAGGGAAAAATAGTTTTGCTCTTCCTGACCGAAGTCGTGCCAGATGCCCGCAGCCCTCATCACAGCATTGGCAGCCGTTCGTGACCGGCAATTGACTGGCACCGTCACGTAACACGAAAACTTGCGCCAGACCTGGTATTCATCCCTAACGGTGAGTTGATAGAGGTAATCGCTCCCTTTAAGCTTGCCAATTACCTGGTTGAAGTATTCACTCTTCATGAATATCGCAATTCCGTAATGTAGGGTGGCGTTGTGTAGGTGCGAAAAACGCTCCGCAATAGTGAACCAACAGAAAGTTCGATCAATTCCGTCAAGGACTCCAAGCTTTCAGACTCGCATACCAAACCACGCAAATCTCTGCTTGCGGCCACAAAAAGCGCCGTATCTTCGTCCTGATGAATATCCACTCTTATTCTGAGCGTGTAGCCCTTTCTTGAAAAAGACTTCCAGAATAAGCGGCCAGCCGTATAAACTTTTTTTGACATACGCATTACTTCTGCTTCTGTGACTACGAAATTACCCCCCACCAAAGCGTGCATAGCACTACTCTAACCATTATGGTAATTAAGCCTTTTGTGGGACGTCAATCTCCACCACGCAGTCAGCCAGAATTAGTTCTACTCAAATTTCGTCAAAATCACTCAAACCGATGCCAGAAGCCTGCCGCTTTCATGACGCCATTCGCCGTATGGCGAGATTTGCACTCGACAGGAACCGTCACGTGGCGCGAGTTCTTGCGCCATAGCTCAAACCCGCCATCGGCCTTGCCAACATAGCGGTATTTTTTAGCCTTGAGCTTTCCAATGACCAAGCTGAAGTAGTCGCTCATAGGAATTGCAATTCGATGACATAAGGTGGCTTGAAGCCGGTCGCAAACTGGCGCGGAAGCAGCAAATCGACTGCGACAGCAATGTCTTTTTTTATCTGCTCAACCGAATCTGCCTCACAAACCAAACCTCGCAAACCCTGACTGGTTGCCACAAAGCATTGTGCGCTACCGTCCCACATGATGCTAACGGGAACTTTGACCGTATAACCCCAACTAACGAAAAGTGTCCAGAAAAGCTTCCCGACCGTATATGTTTTTTTCCGCACCATTGGTGAAAATCAATCTCAGATAATGCAAATTGTCTGTCATTATTAAACAGAACACTGCCCCTGCAAAATGCACAGTTCACAGAAAAGGTCGACTAAAGCACCACAACAAACAAAAAACCCGCGTTTTCCTAGGAAAATCACGGGCTTAATGGCTATTACCGCACTTACCAGAACTTGTTTCAAGGGAGGGAGTCAAATCATCTTTTGAAAGCTATATTAGAAGCCAACTTTAACCAATTCGAAATTACGTTTAACAACATATTTAACAACAAATTGATTTTATGCCCCCGTTTTTTGGTGACAAAACGCTGAGGCAATGCACGTTCGCCCCGCCCTTTTTTATGGACTAAAAAACTCGGGCGCAAGCAGGGCAGCAAGGTGATTGTAGCAAATGGCGTCTATCAGAAAGCTGCTTGTTTGAGTCGCTTCTTTATGCGTAAGATTTAAGGGTGACTGGCAACAACCGGCCTATTGTGTTGAAAAACTCGGTTTTTATTTGAGCGAAATGCCAGGAGAGAGTGGCGTATTGTGATTTTGAGGAGTTTTTTCCTCGATTTTGTTCAGCGCATCCAGATTACTACTGCCGGACCTGCCTTTATGAAGGTATTGGTGCCATATTCGGTGCTTTTGAGGTCAACCACTTCGCCATTCGCCTGAGATTTTGTGCTGTTGCTGCCAATAGAAACTCATCTTGGGCACCACTCCCGCCTCGTAATCGAAGCTTGTCCAGTCGCAATATTCGCTTGAGATGCGCAAATAGCATTTCTACCTTTTTCCGTTCACGTCGTGATTGCCGATATTCTGGTGTTGTAGAAATCTGGCGTGCCACATTCCTCGCATCTTCATGGATACTCCGTGCAATCTTTCGATTTGAGGTGTTGGGACAGCAGCGATTTTTACTGGGGCAGATTTCACAGTCTGACTGACTGGCTCGATAGTTGATTGCGTCTGCCTTGGTTATTCGCGAACGTGGCTTCTTGAAGGGGCGCAAACCGTTGCGCAATGCACGCCCTTCTGGACAGCGGTATTCATCGTCTTGTGCAATCCATTGGAAATCACTGTTGGAGTATGTGCCATCTTTTCGCACAGACTTCTCCAGCACCGGCACATGCGGTTCGATTTCCTTGTCTACCAACCAGCCAAGCATCGCAGCAGAGCCATAGCTTGTGTCGCCAACAAGACGATCCGGCTTCATGTCATATTTTTCCTCAACCCGTTCAAGCATGGTCTTGGTTGCTTCTACTTCAGTCGTCTTGTTAACTGTTGATGCTTCAACATCAACGACAATGCCAGACTGAAGATCAATCAGATAATTGGTGCTGTAGGCAAAGAAGGCTGGACCGCCTGGTGCTGCTGTCCATGTCGCGGATGGATCGGTCGTGGATACATATTTTGGCGTGAATGACGGAGGGTTCGCTTCTTCAAGTGCATCAAAGTATTCTCGCACCGCACGAGTAGCATCTTCTGAGCGCATCCAGTTGGCCGCTTCTTCTCCCGGCACGCTTTGCATTCGCTGTGCATCTGCCTTAATGACGCTGGCGTCAGTCGCAAAGCCTTCACCACCCACAAGCCCTTCGGAAATGCAACGCTGCAGTACCGTTTCAAACAAATGCCGAAACATTCCGCTCTCACGAAAGCGCCCGTGGCGGTTCTTGGAAAAGCTAGAATGATTCGGAACAGGATCTTCTAGACCAAGTCTGCAAAACCAGCGGTATGCCAGATTCAGGTGGACCTCTTCGCACAAGCGACGTTCGGAACGAATGCCAAAGCAATACCCAATAATCAGCATTCTGATCATCAACTCAGGGTCTATTGATGGTCTGCCGGTATGACTATAAAAATCAGAAAGGTGCTGGCGCAGACTGCTTAGGTCTAGATAGCGATCAATGCCGCGCAAAAGGTGATTTTGTGGAACGTGGTCTTCTAAATTGAATGAGTAAAACAGCTTGTCTTGAGAGTGATCCTGACATCCCATCATCTCGACTTCTCCGACTGAATGTAATGTAATAATTTTAACTATTACACCCCAATTTCAGCAGAGTTTTTCAACACAATACGCCAGAAGCAGCCCTTCAAGAAACTCGGAGTTGTTGAGTGGGGTGCAGGCATGTCAAGCCATTCCGAGTATTTGCATTGGATTAACGTTCCATTTTTCCGAATTCTCGTAATTGAGAATTTTGTCTCCTCCCCCGAAGCCAAATGGCCTTGAAAGGTCGATTGACTTTGGTGTGATGTAGCTCTCCGATTTCGTGTCGAAAAACAGTTTTACCTTGGGTGTGAGCAGGCTATTTTCATTCAACTCTTCAACAACGGCGAGATGGTCAGACTCCATCTTGACAAGGGTGCCAACAGGATAAATTCCAATGCATCTAATAAATGCATGTACATGAACCGGACTAAAGTGATGCTCGCTCCATTCATAGATTCTACGGAGTCCTTCAGCTGCTGTTAGCGCAGCGTGATAACTTCGTTCAGAGGTAATCGCATCATACACATCAACAATAGCTGCCATTTGTGCCAATTTGCTAATCTCGCCGCCGCGCGCCTTATCAGGGTAGCCTTTGCCGTTAGTTCTTTCGTGATGGTGAAGCGCAATATCAAGTGGTATATCACCGATTCCAGGCGTTTCTGTCAGGATTTTGTATCCGATTTGTGAATGTTGCTTGACGTTTTCAAACTCCTCATTTGTTAGCTTGTCAGGCTTGTTGAGTATCTCATCTGAAATCATGGACTTTCCGATGTCATGTAACAGGCCACCCAACCCTGCCTGATGCACCAGCTCTTGCTCCATGCCGGCAGAGCGGCAAAAGGCAATCATCAAAGCACAAACGCTTACTGAGTGTTGGAAAGTGTAGCTATCCTTGTTCTTGATGCGTAGCAGGCTTGTCAGTGTGCTGGAGTTGCGCAAAATGGACTCTGTAACGTCCTGAACAAGGTAGTCGGCGGCCTCAACTTTTAGAGCTTTTCCCAGCCGAACATCTGACATCATTTTTCTAACTTGCTCTTGCGCCTTATTTTTTATGCGCCGCGCCGCAAGTAACTCTTCTCGTTGTGTCGTTTTTATTTGCACTGGTGTCTGTACAGACGCAATGGACGCGATTTCACGTTCGATATTTTGCTGAACTTGTTCTTGAGTTGGTGCCTCTTTGACATCCAACCCTTTACTGGCGTCTATGTAAAGACTCAGAATACCTGTTTCAAATATTTTTTCTATTTCATTTTGTGAGGAAACTTTGAACTGTTTCCTGACGAAGGGGTGATCCATCCAGTCACAATTCAAGTCATGAATGTACATGCCGGATTTGAGTTGGCCAACACTAATTTTCTTGATGGAGAATTGCGCCATTACAAAACAGTGGTTCACAGAAAAGGCGTGCTGGGTATTCCGGGTCAACGTGACCGGTGATTCCGGACGAACGTGACCGACGATTCCGATTTAACGTGACCGGTGATTCCGGACGAACGTGACCGAATTTTTGGGTTTTCCGGAATGAGCGGTCACGATAGCGGAATGGTCGGTCACGATACCGGAACGACGTCGTACGCTGGTGTGACGGAGTTGCGCATAGAAGCAACCGAGCGGGTACGCTGCCAGATTTTTATCTGGAGACAGCATGCCCGCGCAAAGGATCCCTATGCGTAAAATCAAAGACGTATTGCGTTTGAAGCTTGACGCCAAGCTCTCGCATGAGCAAATTGCTCGATCACTCGGCCTGTCCAAAGGCGTGGTGACCAAGTATGTCGGTCTGGCTGCGGCCGCCGGCCTGAGTTGGTCGCAAATTCAATCCTGCGACGATGTGACGCTGGAGCGGCAACTACTGGTAGCACCACAGCGGCCGCGAACTCAGGTGCAGCCCGATTATGCCCGTGTACATCATGAATTGCGTCGCAAGGGTGTAACGCTGATGCTGCTCTGGGAGGAATATCAGGCCGAGCATGCCGAGCACCATACCTACCGCTATTCCCAATACTGCGAGAAATACCGCCAGTTCACCAGGCGACTCAAGCGCTCAATGCGGCAAACCCACCGCGCCGGCGAGAAACTGTTCATCGATTTTGCCGGCCCCACCATTTTGCTGACCGACGGCACACGCGCTCACATCTTCGTAGCCGCCATGGGCGCCTCCAGTTATACATTTGCCTGCGCAACACCACGCGAAACCATGGCTGACTGGATCGATTCAACGGTCAAGGCGTTGCAGTTTTATGGCGGGGTGCCCCAGTTGATCGTTCCAGACAACCCGCGCGCCATGATTGCTGACCCGAACCGCTACGCGCCGCGTGCGAATGACACGGTGCAAGACTTTGCGCGACATTACGGCACCTCTGTCCTTCCGGCGCGCCCATATGCGCCGCAGGATAAAGCCAAGGTCGAATCGGCCGTGCAGGTGGTGGAGCGCTGGATCATGGCGCGCCTGCGTCATCAGAAATTTGCCACCGTACACGAGGTCAATGAGGCGATAGCCCCTTTGCTGGAGCGACTCAATGCCCGTCCCTTTCAGAAACTGCCGGGCAGTCGGGCCTCGACCTTTGCCGAACTCGATGCGCCGGCTTTGCTGCCGTTACCATTGCAGCGCTATGAAATCGCCACATTCAAGACGGTGCGAGTCCATATCGACTATCACGTTGAAGTCGAAGGGCACCGTTACAGCGTCCCGCATCCCATGGTGGGCCAAGTACTGGAGGTGCGCATGACTTCAGGCACGATTGAAGTACTCCATCGCGGCCAACGCATCGCCAGCCATGCGCGCAACAGCAGGCGCGGCGGTTTCAGCACGATTGCTGAACATATGCCAGCTGCGCACCGGGCGCACATGGAGTGGACGCCACAACGCCTGATTCACTGGGGGAAAGATATTGGCTCGGCTACTGCAGCGGTGGTGACACGCCTGCTGGAACAGCATAAACACCCGGAGCACGGCTACCGCGCCTGCCTGGGATTGCTGTCTTTGGCCAAGCGCTACGGCAAGCCCCGTCTGGAGGCGGCTTGCGCATTGGCCTTGCAACTTGGCGCCTGCCAATACCGGCATGTGCGAGATATTCTCGCCAACAACCGCGACCGCACAAGACAAGCCACCCAGAGTGACTGGGTCAGTCCAGCCCATGTCCATGTGCGCGGTCCCGCCTATTACCAATAAGGATTTCCGATGATGATGCATACCACGATCGCGCAATTGCGCACCTTGAAACTCAATGGCCTGGCTTTGGGCCTGGAAGAACAACTGACTCAGCCGGGCATGAGCGCCATGAGCTTTGAGGAACGACTGACCTTGCTGGTCGACCGCGAAGTGCACTACAGAAGTGATCGCCGGTTGGCGCGGTTGCTCAAGCAGGCGAAATTGAAATATGCGCAAGCTGCTATCGAAGACATTGATACCCGTGCCGGGCGCGGCGTCGATCGCAGCGCGGTGATGAGCCTTGCGCTGAGTGATTGGGTAACGTCCGGGCATAGTGTCCTGATCACCGGACCAACCGGCGCGGGCAAATCCTGGTTGGGGTGCGCGCTGGCGCAATATGCGTGTCGGCGTGGATACTCCGCCATTTATCAGCGGGTACCGCGTCTGCCGGAAGAATTGCGGATTCGGCACGGCAGCGGCACCTTTGGCAAGTGGCTGGTGCAACTAGCTAAAACCGATGTGCTGGTGCTCGACGACTGGGGCATGGGCGCCATTGATAGCGCCACACGCTCCGATCTGCTGGAGATCATTGATGACCGCACTGCCAACAAGGCCACGATCATCACGAGCCAGTTACCGATTGAGCATTGGCACGCATGGATCGGGGATGCCACCATTGCCGATGCGATGCTGGACCGGATCATGCAGCGCCATCATCGTTTTACCCTGACTGGTGAGTCCTTGCGACAAGTGAAACAAAAAACAATCAGAAAGGACAAGGCTGGTGAATCCAAATCATAGCGCCAGCATACGCAGACCGACTTACCCACCGCGGCGCGCGTTCGTGGTCTTTTTACTGACCACGCACGCCGCCGTGGATAAGTCTGCGCTGGCGATCATCAACGTTCGGCAGCACAATTTCGGAGAAAAAGGAGGAAAAATGCATCCATCGTGACCGACAACAGTACAATTTAGGCGCGCAACACCGCGCACTGCGCAACGGTCACGTTCAATCGGAATGAGCGGTCACGTTCGCCGGAATACGCAGCGTGCAACATGAGCAGCACAAATTGCACAGAAAAATTATATGTGAAAGAAGCTCATGTTGTAACGCATGTTTCGTTCGATTCTAGACATTGACTCCTATCAACGGATATGACGACTTTATGCTTGAAAAGTTTAATTTCAAAGAGACTGCTTTGGGTCTATTGTGTTGAAAAACTCGGTTTTTATTTGAGCGAAATGCCAGGAGAGAGTGGCGTATTGTGATTTTGAGGAGTTTTTTCCTCGATTTTGTTCAGCGCATCCAGATTACTACTGCCGGACCTGCCTTTATGAAGGTATTGGTGCCATATTCGGTGCTTTTGAGGTCAACCACTTCGCCATTCGCCTGAGATTTTGTGCTGTTGCTGCCAATAGAAACTCATCTTGGGCACCACTCCCGCCTCGTAATCGAAGCTTGTCCAGTCGCAATATTCGCTTGAGATGCGCAAATAGCATTTCTACCTTTTTCCGTTCACGTCGTGATTGCCGATATTCTGGTGTTGTAGAAATCTGGCGTGCCACATTCCTCGCATCTTCATGGATACTCCGTGCAATCTTTCGATTTGAGGTGTTGGGACAGCAGCGATTTTTACTGGGGCAGATTTCACAGTCTGACTGACTGGCTCGATAGTTGATTGCGTCTGCCTTGGTTATTCGCGAACGTGGCTTCTTGAAGGGGCGCAAACCGTTGCGCAATGCACGCCCTTCTGGACAGCGGTATTCATCGTCTTGTGCAATCCATTGGAAATCACTGTTGGAGTATGTGCCATCTTTTCGCACAGACTTCTCCAGCACCGGCACATGCGGTTCGATTTCCTTGTCTACCAACCAGCCAAGCATCGCAGCAGAGCCATAGCTTGTGTCGCCAACAAGACGATCCGGCTTCATGTCATATTTTTCCTCAACCCGTTCAAGCATGGTCTTGGTTGCTTCTACTTCAGTCGTCTTGTTAACTGTTGATGCTTCAACATCAACGACAATGCCAGACTGAAGATCAATCAGATAATTGGTGCTGTAGGCAAAGAAGGCTGGACCGCCTGGTGCTGCTGTCCATGTCGCGGATGGATCGGTCGTGGATACATATTTTGGCGTGAATGACGGAGGGTTCGCTTCTTCAAGTGCATCAAAGTATTCTCGCACCGCACGAGTAGCATCTTCTGAGCGCATCCAGTTGGCCGCTTCTTCTCCCGGCACGCTTTGCATTCGCTGTGCATCTGCCTTAATGACGCTGGCGTCAGTCGCAAAGCCTTCACCACCCACAAGCCCTTCGGAAATGCAACGCTGCAGTACCGTTTCAAACAAATGCCGAAACATTCCGCTCTCACGAAAGCGCCCGTGGCGGTTCTTGGAAAAGCTAGAATGATTCGGAACAGGATCTTCTAGACCAAGTCTGCAAAACCAGCGGTATGCCAGATTCAGGTGGACCTCTTCGCACAAGCGACGTTCGGAACGAATGCCAAAGCAATACCCAATAATCAGCATTCTGATCATCAACTCAGGGTCTATTGATGGTCTGCCGGTATGACTATAAAAATCAGAAAGGTGCTGGCGCAGACTGCTTAGGTCTAGATAGCGATCAATGCCGCGCAAAAGGTGATTTTGTGGAACGTGGTCTTCTAAATTGAATGAGTAAAACAGCTTGTCTTGAGAGTGATCCTGACATCCCATCATCTCGACTTCTCCGACTGAATGTAATGTAATAATTTTAACTATTACACCCCAATTTCAGCAGAGTTTTTCAACACAATAGGTCGGAAGTTGCCGTTAAGAAAACAGCAAGGTTATAGCAAGGTCATCCCTAGACAGGGCTGAAAGTGTTTTTCACCAATACGCGCGCGAGGCGTCTGCTCCCGTCAGACTTATTCTTTGTCACCGTTGTTCGTTTTCATCTTAAATTCTTCCTCTACAAGCAAACGGATAGTCACGCAGTTGTATGGCTGCCGATGCTTGGCAAAGTCTGCTTTCCGTTTTCTTTGAGTTGAAACGACTCTGGCAAACACGACGACAGCTAGAAAAACAAAAGCCAGCAATGCAATCCATATCATGCTAATTCCCCCCTTTTTATGGCGTCCGAAAACTAAGCGTTCCGCGCGCGCGTGCGCGCACAAGCGCGTACTGTGCGCGTAATTCCCCCATTTTTTCCCTTTCTTTTCGGTTAGCGATAAGACGAAACTGAATGTCCGGTTTACAGATTGAAACGCCTAGACTTGGAAGCCGCCCCTGCTCGTAACACCCCCCGTTTGTTGTTGAGCCTATTGTTTTCAACGCTAAACGTTAAGCTTTGTTAAGGTTTGTGCTCAGGAAGTGCAGCCTGAATATTAGACTTTATCAGGTTCGATCAACAGGCCGCGCGCACTTCGCTTGCTTGATACTGCTTATAAAAAGCATGTAGAGAGATGGTAACTCTATAGAGGTGTACAGCAGGTGTACCAGAGAAAGGCCAAAAATAGGCGCTATAGGTACGTCAGGTGTACCTAAGCAGCCTATAACCTCATCTCATTGGTACGTCAGGTGTACCTAAAACAGCGTTTTTCCTTGCTTTAGGTACGCCTGGTGTGTTGCCGCTGACCGAAAATTGACCCATTTAAGGGTGTTGTGCTGATTCAAAATTGACCCAGGTGTTTTACTAGTCCTGCTTAATTATTAGGCGGGAGATAAAAGGTGATCACCATGGAAATTTTGAGCAAGATAAGAAGGATGTATTTTCGCGACGAGATGTCGCTGCACGCCATTGCCAAGCGCACTGGGCTGTCGCGTAACACGGTACGCAAGTGGCTCAGGAAGCCTGAAGTTGTTAAACAACCGAAGTACGTCAGGGACAAGAAAGTCAGCAAGCTTTCCCCGTATCACGCCACGATCAGGCAGGCACTTCAAGCCGATCTTCACCGTTCCAAACAAAACCGCCGCACCGCCAAAGCGCTGTTTGCACAAATCAGGGCTGAAGGCTATGAAGGCGGATATAGCCAGCTCACTGCCTTTATACGCGATTGGAAAGAAATCGAAGGCAAGGCGCACACTGCATTTGTACCGCTCACATTTGGGTTCGGTGAAGCATTCCAGTTCGACTGGAGCGAAGAAGGACTGGTGATTGGCGGGATATATCGCCGGATACAAGTTGCGCACCTCAAGCTCTGCGCCAGTCGTGCCTTTTGGCTGGTCGCCTATCCGAGCCAAGGGCACGAAATGCTGTTTGATGCGCATACCCGCGCTTTCGCTGCTCTAGGCGGCATTCCGCGACGCGGGATATACGACAACATGAAGACAGCGGTCGACAAGGTCAACAAAGGCAAGGGGCGCGTGGTTAACGCACGCTTTGCCGTCATGTGCGGCCACTACCTGTTCGATCCTGACTTTTGCAATGTGGCTTCAGGTTGGGAGAAAGGCGTTGTCGAGAAGAATGTCCAGGACAGCCGCAGGCGAATCTGGCTAGAAGCGCGGGATCGGAAGTTTGGCTCCTTTGCAGAACTCAACGTCTGGCTGGCAGACAAGTGCAAGGCATTATGGGGTGAACTGCGCCATCCAGAGCATAAGACATTCTCCATTGCCGAAATACTGGAACAAGAGCGCAGCGACATGATGCCGATGCCGACCGCTTTTGACGGTTATGTAGAAAAGCCGGCCCGAGTATCAAGCACCTGCTTGGTATCCGTACTACGCAACCGCTACTCCGTGCCATGCGAGTTGTCCGGCCAGATGGTCAGTGTGCGCATTTATCCTGATCGAATCAATGTGGTGGCGCACGATGCTGTCGTTGCCAGCCATGAGCGGCTGTTTGAGCGTGGGCAGGTTTGTTACGACTGGCAGCACTACATCCCGCTCCTTGAGCGCAAGCCCGGCGCACTGAGGAATGGCGCACCCTTTGCAGACATGCCTGCGTCACTCAAGCAACTCAAGTTTGGCTTGATGCGGCGCGAAGGCGGTGATCGACTTATGGCACAAGTACTCTCGGCAGTTCCAACGGCAGGACTGGATTCAGTATTGGTGGCTGTAGAACTCGTGCTTGAATCCGGCGTACTCAGCGCAGAGCATGTCCTCAATGTGCTGGCCAGACTTAACGCTGCACCAATGCCGCCTTGCGTGGAAACGACCTTGAAGCTCAAGGAAGCACCGCTTGCTAATACTGACCGTTACGACCAGCTCAGGCATGAAGTTGCAGACATGACGGAGGATAACCATGCGTGATGTTGCAACAGAACTCAAGGCATTGCGCCTGCACGGCATGGTCAGTGCGTGGGCGGATTTGACGGTGAATGAACCATCTTCCACTCAAACATCGAAATGGCTGATTGAACACCTGCTTCAAGCCGAGAATACAGACCGCCACATGCGCTCAATCACCAACCAGATGCGAGCAGCACGGTTTCCAGTGCATCGCGACCTAGCGGGCTTTGATTTTGCGCTTAGCAAAGTTGACCAACCGCTGATCAGGCAACTGGCAACGATGGAGTTTGCAGACCATGCACAAAACGTCGTGTTCATTGGCGGACCCGGCACCGGCAAGACGCATCTGGCCACAGCCATTGCGATAAGCGGCATAACCCAACACAGCAAGCGTGTGCGGTTTCACTCTACAGTCGATCTGGTCAATATGCTGGAAAAGGAAAAGCGCGATGGCAAGGCTGGTCGGATTGCACGCTCCCTGATGCGTATGGATCTCGTCATACTCGATGAGCTGGGATACCTGCCGTTCAGCCAGGCCGGCGGGGCATTGCTATTTCATTTGCTCTCTAAACTTTACGAGCATACCAGTGTGGCCATCACCACGAATCTGAGTTTCTCGGAGTGGTCCAGCGTATTTGGCGACAGCAAAATGACAACGGCGCTTCTTGATCGCCTGACTCATCATTGCCACATCGTTGAAACCGGCAACGAGTCGTATCGCTTCCAGCACAGCAGCCTGGCGGCAAAGTCGCGTATCAGATCAAGGGAGCAGGCCAGAAAGAACAAAAAGGCTGAAAATCAGTGCTGAAAGGCACACGGAAAAATGAAAAAAGGAGGGAATAAAAAACCGGCTATTTGCTAAACTTATCCACAGCTGCCATACCAAAATGCAGCTCCCGACCCTGGGTCAAAATTCAATCGGCACGGTGGGTCAATTTTCAATCAGCGCGAACACGCCTGGTGTACTGGAAGTTTTATTTTTCAGTGAAGGGGCATATTTCGACCAGTGGCTATTCATCGGTCGATTTGTGGCGCTTATATCCAACTTTCCGCCGCACTCGTCAATCGCCAGCCAGCCAAGGCCGTACAAGCTGCATTGATGCAAACCGCCTTGGCGTGTGAGAAAGATCAGCCCTGATTCCTGAAGCTCCTTAATGGCCTTGTACAGCGTTGCCTTTGAGTTCCAGCCACGATGCCGCATAACTCTTTCGTAAGCGGTGCTTGCGTCTCCATTGTTGCCAAGCCGCCACTGGCTTGCAATGTCCAGCAGCAACTTGGCAGCGTGGGGAGAAAGATCAGCAAGTGCTTGGCTTTCCAGCACGCTTTGGGGTAGCGGTAGAAATTGACCGCCGCCCCTAGCCTGCTTTGCAGATTTCAGGGCGTGCTTTCGGGCTTTGCTCATTCGCTATTCCCCCGCCAAGCGCTTTAATAGGCAATACACGCCCCAAAGTTCACACAAAGCCATTGCAGGGATGTCAGGGTTTATGCACATGCCAGAAAAGCGCCCTAGCAGCCTGCGGAGGTCTTGCAGCCATTGTTCATTGTCCATGCCGCCCCCTCATGCCCATAAACACATAACGCGCCATACGGTGCAGATTGCCACCGACTGTCGGGTAATTTTCCCAAACGGTCATAATTTCAAACCCTCGCGCCCTCAATTCCCTAATCCTGCCAGCCGGGTGCATGATGTCGAGATTGCGACGTGCATCTTCGGTGGTCAGGCTATTGGAAGCCTTGAACCATTCAGCTATGCGCTGGCGTTGCGCGAACACGCTGTTACCGCGATAATGCTTTTGTCTGTTTTGCATGGTCGCCTCGGTTCCCGCCGTTGCGGCCATTTCTTTTGTCTCGTCTGTTTTGCTCATCGTTATCCCCTTATTTAATTGAAGGGCGACTTGCTGCCACACGTCCGGCGATGAACTCGGAAACATCCGATTCAAGCCAGCCAACGGCGCGAGCACCAAGCGATATGGGCTTTTTGAATTGGCCGCGCTTGATGAGTTCATAGATGGTGCTACGGGATAAGCCTGTGCGCTGTTTTACTTGCGGCAGGCGGATGATGATGGTGTTGGTTTTTGCCGTCATTTCTTAACATTCCTATATAGTCCCCGCGATGTGTTTGCGGTATGAGGAGAGCTTAAGAAATCTAACGATGCAAGTCGCGGAAGGTTATTCTGATTTCGATCACATAACCGTCCGTAGGTTTAGTCCTTTGCTGTCGGCATCAATGATTGAAAATAGACCATATCGGAATCAGGAATTTGAAATATCTTTCTGACCATATCGGAGTTTATGTCAGAATCATCAAGCGCGACGCTGCAAAAAGTTGCTATTTTTGATGGTGCATTTTTTCTATATACGCGTGCAAATCTCCACGCAACACCTTGAATAAAAAATGTTCGAAACGCATTTTTATCTTTAACACGCCTTGGCAGCTTCAAGCGCGATTTCATATCTGATGCTTCTTTCATGCTGTAATCACGTAAATTTTCAAACATTCTGTGCATTGGTGGAGCAGCATATTCGAATCGATACAACGGTGAATGTTTATTTAAAACTCCGTTGCGATCAGCTAACTTCGAAAAGAAATCAAACTGCTCCCTTGTAAAAAATCTGAAAAATTTAAATGGGTTGTTAAGATGCGTGGTGCCTTCTGTAAATTTCCTCATTTTTTTTGATAAAGCATCTGCCAACTCGGCAATCTCGGTCATTTCTTCTTCATACTCACTCACGGTTAGCTTTGCGCTAAAAAAATAATTTTCCGTTAATGTGATAATCATATTCAACTCGTAGGCAAGTCCGAACATAATCAAGCAAAGATCATGCGAGATTTGAAGCTGCTCCAAAAAATCCGGCCAAAATTTTTCCATTTCAGGCCGTGTTGCCAATCGAGTTAGCATTGCATAAGTTTCTGTTACATATTCCTCCCATTCCTTTGGCCACTTCCTTTCGATAGGCCATGCGTCGTTCTGCTTAATTACATCTTCACATTCGTTAAGCAAAGTAATTAACTCATCCGGCACCCACTTAGAAAAGGTCACTTTTATCCTTTTTGCCCCTGATTCTAAAAACCATGCCAGCAAGCATAAAGGGGCTTAGTGCTTGCGTTTCCCGCCGTCGCGGTAGGCATGGGTGAACTGGATTACTGCATGTTAATTTTTGTTAATCTTTTGTTGTTTTCAAAAAATCACGCCTCCCGAAAACTCCCGTGAATCACGTTTGCACCAGCTTCCACGGCGTCCAGATAATCCGCCCACTCCTGCATCATCTTTTTGCGTTCATCTAAGAATTTAGCGCGGTCATAAGCACTGTCTATTTCATTTCGTTGTGCGTGAGCAAGCTGGCGATCTACGACTTCATGCCGATAATGTAAGCGTTCTTTCAGGGTCGTCATGGCAAGCGCCCTGAAACCGTGGCCGGTCATCTTGTTTTTGTAACCCATGCGCTTCAATGCCATCAAGATAGCGCCGTTACTCATGGGCTTTTGCGGGTCGCGCTGATTAGGGAACACCCACTGGTTGCGCCCGGTCAGGCTATACAACTCTTTCAGCAACTCCAAGGCCTGAGTGCAAAGCGGCACGACATGGTTATCTTTGCGGGGGTTCATCTTGCGCTTGCCCATCTTCATGCGCTGCCAAGGGATTACCCATTCGCCCTTTTCCAGATCAATCTCTGACCACGGCGTTTCGATCAATTCGCTGGTTCGCAAAAATGTCAGCATCATCAATTGCAAAGCTATGCGCGTTGGCAGATACAGACGCGCCTTATTTTCCCGCATGGCTTTCAGAAACTCCGGCAACTCGTCCGGCGTAATGCTGGCAAAGTGTCCTTTGGGCGCTGGCGTCAGCACATCCTTTTTCAACGGTGCTGCGGGGTTTATTTCTGCATGGCCGTGTGTGATGGCGTAATTGAAGATGCGTTCCAGATTTGCACGCAAACGCTTTGCAATCTCTTTTGCACCGCGCCCTTCAATATCTTTGAGTACCTTGATTAGCTGACGCGACTTGATGCCATCAATGGGATAACGCCCTATTGCTGGAAAAATGTCTTTCTCAAGCCTGTAGATTGTGTCTTTGGCGGTGCTTTGCTGCCATGTCGGAAGCATGTGCGTGTGCCAGCGCCTAGCTATCTTTTCGAATGTATTGCCATCCTTTTCCAGCTTAAGCGCCTTGTCAGCCTTTTTCTGCTCACTGGGGTCTACGCCATGCCTAAGCAACTCTCGGGCGCTCTCACGCTGTTTACGGGCTTCTGAGAGGGAAATTTCAGGGTAAACGCCTAGCGCCAGCGTCTTTTGCTTTTCATTGAAGCGGTAGCGAAGTTGCCAATACTTTCCGCCTTTGGGGTGAACCATCAACACAAGGCCGCCACCGTCCGCAATTGTGAAGGCTTTTTCTCTTGGCTTAGCGTTGCGGTAAACCGCGTCTTTGTTCTCTTTTCGGGTCATTTGTTGTTAAATCCAAAAAGCACAATCTGGTTTAACAACTAATTTAACAACAAAAGCGCTGGATGTAAACGGACATTACAGAACGCCATAAAACAAAAAACCCGCGTAACTCATTGAGCTATAACGGGTTTAATGTCTTTTTCAGGATGTTCCAGAATCTACTTCTGGCGGAAAGGGAGGGATTCGAACCCTCGAAACGCCTAAACGTTTAACGGATTTCGAGTCCGCCGCATTCGACCACTCTGCCACCTTTCCGAAAGTGTTACCTGGCTGATGCTTTTCAGTCGAGAAGCTGGCAAGTATAGCAGAGATCGTACTGGCTTCAAGTTTTGTCGTAATCCCCCACCATATGTAAACCTGTATTGGCTATCAAGTTGATCCGTCGCTTATAATTTGCTCTTACAGCAAATCGCTGCTCTGTTTAAATAGTGTTTTCAATGACTTCCATTCCGATCAAATCTACTGCCGAAATCGAGAAAATGCGCGTGGCTTGCAAGCTTAGTGCCGAGGTTCTTGATTACATTGCCCCTTTTGTAAAGGCTGGCGTTACGACTGGCGAACTGGATCGCCTTTGCCACGATTACATCGTAAACGTGCAAGAGGCGATACCCGCGCCTTTGAATTACTGCCCACCCGGACACAAACCCTATCCGAATGCCACATGCATCTCCGTCAACGATGTCGTCTGCCACGGCATTCCAGGCGGGAAAGCCTTGAAAGAGGGTGACTCGCTGAACATTGATATCACCGTCATCAAGGATGGTTATCATGGCGACACCAGTCGCATGTTCGTCGTTGGCGAGCCCTCCATCATGACGCGGCGCTTGAACAAGATAACGTATGAATCCATGTGGAAAGGCATTGAGCAGGTCAAACCGGGGGCGCACCTTGGCGACATTGGTCATGCCTGCCAGAAACATGCCGAGGAAGCGGGATTTAGTATTGTGCGTGAATTCTGCGGCCACGGCATCGGCAAAGCCTTTCATGAAGAACCGCAAGTGCTGCATTACGGCAAACCGGGCACACTGGAAAAGCTGGCTGCCGGCATGATTTTTACGATCGAACCCATGGTTAATGCTGGGCGCCGCGAAATTCGTGGAAGTAATGATGGCTGGACCATCAAGACCAAGGATCGCAAACCTTCTGCGCAGTGGGAGCATACGGTTCTGGTTAACGATACTGGATATGAAGTCCTGACTGTATCGCCCAACATGCCACCGCCGCCACGCTGGATTCAAAAAACACAAAAATAAAGCCAAGTCTTCCTGAAACCGTGACCACACCTGCATCAGAATTCAAGAAGCGGCTGAAAGATGGGCGACAAGAGGCAATTGCCGCCTATTTGGGCAATGGCAACCCCTCCCTGCTCTTGTCCCGCCTTTCGCACAACGTTGATGCCGTACTGAATAAAATCTGGCAAAACGCGCACATGCCTGAAGCGCTTGCGCTTATCGCGGTGGGTGGCTATGGCAGAGATGAGCTGTTTCCCTATTCTGATGTCGACATTCTGATTCTGCTGCAGGAGGAAGAAGATGACGCGCTGCGTGCCACGCTGTCTGAACTGATTGCGCAGTTCTGGGATCTCGGACTGGATATTGGCCACAGTATTCGTACGATAGACGAGTGTCTGAATGAGGCGGCAGGCGACATTACCATCCAGACATCCTTACTGGAATCCCGTTTCATCACTGGCAATCGTGAACTGTTTCAAACGCTGCAGGAACGTTACCGGGAACAGATGGATACGACACGCTTCTTCCAGGCAAAAACCCTGGAAATGCGGCAGCGGCATGCCAAGTTTGAGGACACTCCTTACAGCCTGGAGCCGAATTGCAAGGAAAGTCCGGGCGGTCTGCGTGACTTGCATGTCATTTTGTGGGTAGCCAAGGCAGCCAGGCTGGGCAAGTCTTGGCGCGGGCTAGCCAAAGTTGGCCTGCTCACCCCTCCCGAGGCACGACAACTCGCAACGTGCGAGCGCATCATGAAGGACGTACGTGCACGCTTGCATATCCTGACCAACCGCAGAGAAGACCGGCTGGTGTTTGACCTTCAAAGGCCTGTAGCAGAGTCGATCGGTTTTAACGACACTGAAAAAAATGGTCAGGGACGCCGTGCTGACGAGCAATTGATGCAACGCTATTACCGCGCTGCCAAAGCCGTCACACAACTCAACAATATCCTGCTGCAAAACATTGAGGCACAGCTTTCATCAGATCCCCTGCATGTGAAACCAATCAATGCGCGTTTCAATGACGTCAATGGGCTAATCGACATCGCAGAAGAAGATACGATGGAAAAAACGCCCGCAGCCGTCATGGAAGCTTATCTGTTGCTGGCGCAAAACCCGGAACTTAAAGGCTTGACGGCGCGAACACTGCGCGCAGCCTGGCATGCACGCTTACGCATCAACGATGCCTTTCGGGAAGACCCGGAAAACCGCGCCACCTTTCTGAAAATCATGCAAGCCCCCGAGGGCGTCATTCGAGCCTTGCGGCAGATGAATGAAAGTAGTGTACTCGGACGCTATCTCCCTGCATTTCGCAAAATTGTCGGCCAGATGCAGCATGACCTGTTTCACATCTACACCGTTGACCAGCACATCCTGACCGTCTTGCGTAATGTGCATCGCTTCTCACTGCCCGAACATGCGCACGAATACCCGTATTGCAGCAAATTGATGGCCAACCTCACGAAACCCTGGCTGCTTTATATCGCCGCTCTTTTTCACGATATTGCGAAGGGGCGCAACGGTGACCACTCGCTGCTCGGAAAAGAAGATGCGCGCATGTTCTGCCAGAATCACGGCCTGAGCGAAGAGGAAACCGCGTTCGTCGTCTTTCTGGTAGAACACCATCTGACGATGTCTAATACGGCACAGAAAAAGGATTTATCCGACCCGAATACCATTTTACAGTTTGCCAATGTCGTCAAGGACAAGCGCCACCTGACCGCCCTCTATTTGCTGACCGTCGCGGATATTCAAGGCACAAGCCCGCACGTCTGGAATGCCTGGAAAGGCAAATTGCTGGAAGATTTGAACCGCCTTACACAACGCGTACTAGGCGGCGACAAGCTGGAAAGCAGCAGTGAACTTAAAAACAAGCAACACGAAGCGATCAAGACACTGCGCCTGTACGGTTTGCCAACTCATGCGCACGAGTCACTGTGGAAAGAGCTCGATATTGGCTACTTTTTACGACACGATGCCTCCGACATTGCATGGCAGACACGCAAGCTGTATTACAAGGCAGCAAGCGAAGAGCCGGTCGTTTATTGTCGTCTGTCACCCATTGGCGAAGGCTTGCAGGTATTAGTCTATCTTAAGGATCAGCCAGACCTGTTCGCACGCTTGTGCAGCTATTTTGACCACAAGAATTACAGCATTCTGGATGCAAAAATCCACACTACCAAACACGGGTATGCACTGGACACCTTTCTGGTCACCCACCAGGACTTTTCCAACAGTTACCGTGACCTCATCAACCTGCTTGAACATGATCTGAGCGAGTTGCTGAAGACGCAGGCGCCGCTACCACCACCGTCGAAAGGGCGCCTTTCCCGCATGTCGCGCAGCTTTCCAGTCAAACCCTCCGTTGACTTGCGTCCCGATGCCCGTGGGGAGTATTATGTCCTGTCCATCAAGGCCAATGATCGTGCCGGACTGCTGTATGCAGTCGCGCGCGTGCTTACCAAGTACAGCGCCAATGTGCATACAGCCAAAATTGTAACGATGGGTGAGCGCGTTGAAGATATCTTCCTGATAGAATGTGGCGCCCTCAACAATTCACGCACGCAACTCGAACTGGAAACAGACTTGCTGGACGTGCTTCGCATCTAAGCAAAAATATGACTGAACCTGTCCGCTTATCCAAACGCATGTCCGAACTTGGTATCTGCTCGCGCCGCGAGGCCGACCAGTGGATTGAGCGCGGCTGGGTGAAAGTTGACGGCCAGATCGTCTCGCAACTCGGCAGCAAGGTTTTGCCACATCAGCAAATCACCGTCAATCGCCAAGCCAGCGCGGAGCAATCCAAACGCGTAACCATTCTGATCAACAAACCTGTTGGAATCGTCAGCGGGCAAGCGGAGGATGGTTACAAACCAGCGGTAACACTCATCAAGCCTGAAAACCAATGGAAAGGCGATCAGTCAGGCGAAAATTTTCATCCCAAGCAGTTACGCAGTTTGGTTCCCGCCGGGCGACTCGACATTGACTCCGTCGGTTTGCTGGTGCTGACTCAGGATGGCCGGGTTGCAAAACACCTGATCGAACAGGATTCCGAAATCGAAAAAGAATATCTGGTGCGCGTGAAATACAAGAAGCCCGGACAGTTACCTGACGAACAATTGAAGCTGCTCAATCACGGCTTGTCGATTGATGGCAAGCCGCTCCGCCCAGCTAAAGTGGAGTGGCAGAATGACGACCAGTTACGTTTTGTTCTGAAAGAAGGCAAAAAGCGGCAAATACGCCATATGTGCGAAGCTGTCGGCTTGAGGGTTCTTGGACTGAAGCGCATTCGTATTGGTAAGGTGGCACTTGGCAACCTGCCTACCGGACAGTGGCGTTATCTGCACCCAGATGAAACGTTTTAATATGTGTTTGCATAAAGCATGAAAACCAAAATAGCGCTCATCGCCGCAGTCGGCCCAGACGGCACCATAGGCAGCGGCAATAAAATGCCCTGGCACCTTCCGCGCGACTTGCGTTTTTTTCGCAGAATCACGACTGGGCACACGATCATTATGGGACGCAAGACATACGATGCCATCGGCAAAAGACCGCTGCCAAAACGAAAAAATATCATCATTACCCGAAACAAACTGTTTGACGCGCCCAATTGCATCGTGACGCACTCATTGCAGGAAGCCATCGAATCCGTGCGTGGCGAGAAACGCGTGTTCATCATCGGCGGCGGTGAGCTCTACCGGCAATCCATTGATATGGCAGACGAGATTTACCTGACCGAAATTCAGGATCACCACCCCAACCACCGACTATTCCCGCTCTTCGAATCTGACACAGTCTTTCCGCCAATCGCAGAAGATCAGTGGGAGAAAAGGCCGTTGGGGCGCAAGTTTGTCGCTTCGAGCAGCATGAAAAACACGCCTACCGGAGCTGCCTCCAATCTCTTTCTTCAGTTCGTCGCTTACAAGCGCAAGAACGCAAACAAATCAACAGCCTAGTTGGCCTGCAATTGCCATCACATTGATACTTTTTTGCGCTTTCCCCCCCACTGACGCTTCAATTCTGCGACAATCCGCTTTTCATTTGAGCCGTCAGCGATACCAATGTATCTGCTGAAAAAGGCGACAAAATTCTTTACTCGCTTTATAGGAATCCGCGATGAAATTTCGCTTTCCCATCGTAATTATTGATGAAGACTTCCGTTCAGAAAACAGTTCTGGCTTGAGTATTCGCGCATTGGCGGATGCCATCGAAGAAGAAGGCTTTGAGGTTTTAGGTGCCACCACTTATGGCGACCTGTCTCAATTCGCCCAGCAGCAATCCCGTGCATCTACCTTTATCGTATCGATTGACGATGAGGAATTCGGCAGTGGAACGCCCGAAGAGGTGGACGTAGCACTGGAACCACTGCGCAACTTCATGCAGAAAATTCGTCACAGAAATGAGGAAATCCCGATTTATCTGTACGGTGAAACACGCACCTCGCGCCACATTCCAAACGACATTCTGCGTGAACTGCACGGCTTCATTCACATGTATGAGGACACCCCAGAATTTGTGGCGCGTCACATCATTCGTGAAGCAAAGGCCTATCTGGATAGCCTGGCACCACCTTTTTTCCGCGCGCTAATGCATTACGCAAAAGATGGCTCCTACTCCTGGCACTGCCCCGGACATTCCGGTGGGGTCGCGTTCCTGAAATCGCCTATTGGACAGATGTTCCACCAGTTTTTCGGTGAAAACATGTTGCGCGCAGATGTATGCAACGCCGTTGAGGAATTGGGGCAACTGCTTGATCATACCGGCCCGGTTGAAGCCAGTGAGCGCAATTCTGCACGCATCTTCAATGCCGATCACTGCTATTTCGTTACCAACGGCACATCCACATCCAACAAGATCGTCTGGCATTCAACCGTTGCCCCAGGCGACATTGTCGTCGTTGATCGCAACTGCCACAAATCCGTCCTGCATGCGATCATCATGACCGGCGCCATTCCTGTATTTCTGATGCCGACCCGCAACCATCTCGGCATCATTGGCCCAATTCCGCTGAAAGAGTTCCACCCGGACAATATCCGCAAAAAGATTGAAGCCAACCCCTTTGCACGCGAGGCAAAGAACAAGAAACCGCGCATCCTGACAATTACGCAATCAACCTACGATGGCGTGGTGTACAACGTTGAGACAATCAAAGGATTGCTGGATGGCGAAATCGACACTTTGCTGTTCGACGAAGCCTGGCTGCCGCATGCAACTTTCCATGCGTTTTACAAGAACATGCATGCCATCAGCAAGGACACGCCAAAATCCAAAAAATCACTAATTTTTTCAACCCAGTCCACACACAAACTGCTGGCGGGTTTATCACAGGCATCGCAAATTTTGGTCAGCGATTCAGAAAGCACGAAACTGGATCGTGATATGTTTAATGAAGCGTATCTGATGCATACGTCAACTTCGCCGCAATATTCCATTATCGCCTCCTGCGATGTGGCGGCAGCCATGATGGAGGCACCTGGTGGCACCGCACTGGTTGAAGAATCAATTTTGGAAGCCCTTGATTTCCGTCGTGCCATGGAAAAGGTCGCCGCCGAGTGGGGCAAGGACTGGTGGTTCGAAGTTTGGGGGCCGCACAGCTTTGCCAGCGAAGGAGTCGGTTCACAAGACGACTGGTTGATTCGGGCAGAAGACACATGGCACGGTTTTGGCGATGTCGCGCCCGGCTTTAACATGCTGGACCCAATCAAGGCAACCATCATCACACCCGGTTTGAGCCTGAACGGACAGTTTTCAGAGAGCGGCATTCCCGCTTCGATTGTGAAGGACTATCTGGCTGAACATGGCGTGATTATCGAGAAGTGTGGTCTTTACTCGTTTTTCATCATGTTCACGATCGGGATCACCAAGGGACGCTGGAACACACTGGTAACCGCCCTGCAGCAGTTCAAGGACGACTACGATCGCAACCAGCCTATCTGGCGCATCCTGCCTGAATTCGCTGCAGCAAAAAGCCGTTATGAGCGTTTAGGTCTGCGCGATCTGTGCCAGCAAATCCACGACTTCTACAAAGCCTACGATGTCGCACGCCTGACGACAGAAATGTACCTGTCCGACATGGTGCCAGCCATGAAGCCAGCCGATGCTTTTGCCAAGATGGCACACCGCGAAATTGAGCGTGTACCGATTGATGCGCTCGAAGGCCGCATTACCTCAACCTTGCTCACACCCTATCCACCCGGCATCCCGTTGCTGATCCCGGGTGAGCGCTTCAATAAAACCATCGTCGATTATCTGAAATTTGCGCGTGACTTTAACGAGCAATTCCCCGGTTTCGAGACTGATGTGCATGGCTTGGTAATACGTGAAGTTGACGGCAAACGCGGCTATTTTGTTGATTGCGTTAAATAAGCGCAACCTGCTTTTAATTGTTCGCGCTGATTGAAATTTGACCCACCGTGCCGATTGAATTTTGACCCAGGGTCGGAAGCTGCATTTTGGTATGGCAGCTGTGGATAAGTTTAACAAATAGCCAGTTTTTTATTACCTCCTTTTTTCATTTCCTTAGCATTGGGTTTCGGCGTTTTTATTCTTTCTGGCCTGCTCCCTTGATTTGATGCGAGACTTTGCTTCCAGACTGCTGTGCTGAAAGCGATACGACTCGTTGCCGGTTTCAACGATATGGCAATGATGAGTCAGGCGATCAAGAAGCGCCGTTGTCATTTTGCTGTCGCCAAATACGCTGGACCACTCCGAGAAACTCAGATTCGTGGTGATGGCCACACTGGTGTGTTCGTAAAGTTTAGAGAGCAAATGAAACAGCAAGGCACCGCCGACCTGACTGAACGGCAGGTATCCCAACTCATCGAGTATGACGAGATCCACACGCATCAGGGAGCGTGCAATCCGACCGGCATTACCATCGCGCTTTTCCTTTTCCAGCATGTTGGCCAGATCGACTGTGGAATGAAACCGCACACGCTTGCTGTGCTGGGTTATTCCGCTTATCGCAATGGCTGTAGCAAGGTGCGTCTTGCCGGTGCCGGGTCCGCCAATGAACACGACGTTTTGTGCATGGTCTGCAAACTCCATCGTTGCCAGTTGCCTGATCAGCGGTTGGTCAACTTTGCTAAGCGCAAAATCAAAGCCCGCTAGGTCGCGATGCACTGGAAACCGTGCTGCTCGCATCTGGTTGGTGATTGAGCGCATGTGGCGGTCTGTATTCTCGGCTTGAAGCAGGTGTTCAATCAGCCATTTCGATGTTTGAGTGGAAGATGGTTCATTCACCGTCAAATCCGCCCACGCACTGACCATGCCGTGCAGGCGCAATGCCTTGAGTTCTGTTGCAACATCACGCATGGTTATCCTCCGTCATGTCTGCAACTTCATGCCTGAGCTGGTCGTAACGGTCAGTATTAGCAAGCGGTGCTTCCTTGAGCTTCAAGGTCGTTTCCACGCAAGGCGGCATTGGTGCAGCGTTAAGTCTGGCCAGCACATTGAGAACATGCTCTGCGCTGAGCACGCCGGATTCAAGCACGAGTTCTACTGCCACCAATACTGAATCCAGACCTGCTGTTGGCACTGCCGAAAGTACTTGCGCCATAAGCCGATCACCGCCTTCACGGCGCATCAAGCCAAACTTGAGTTGCTTGAGTGACGCAGGCATGTCTGCAAAGGGTGCGCCATTCCTCAGTGCGCCGGGCTTGCGCTCAAGGAGCGGGATGTAGTGCTGCCAGTCGTAACAAACCTGCCCACGCTCAAACAGCCGCTCATGGCTGGCAACGACAGCATCGTGCGCCACCACATTGATTCGATCAGGATAAATGCGCACACTGACCATCTGGCCGGACAACTCGCATGGCACGGAGTAGCGGTTGCGTAGTACGGATACCAAGCAGGTGCTTGATACTCGGGCCGGCTTTTCTACATAACCGTCAAAAGCGGTCGGCATCGGCATCATGTCGCTGCGCTCTTGTTCCAGTATTTCGGCAATGGAGAATGTCTTATGCTCTGGATGGCGCAGTTCACCCCATAATGCCTTGCACTTGTCTGCCAGCCAGACGTTGAGTTCTGCAAAGGAGCCAAACTTCCGATCCCGCGCTTCTAGCCAGATTCGCCTGCGGCTGTCCTGGACATTCTTCTCGACAACGCCTTTCTCCCAACCTGAAGCCACATTGCAAAAGTCAGGATCGAACAGGTAGTGGCCGCACATGACGGCAAAGCGTGCGTTAACCACGCGCCCCTTGCCTTTGTTGACCTTGTCGACCGCTGTCTTCATGTTGTCGTATATCCCGCGTCGCGGAATGCCGCCTAGAGCAGCGAAAGCGCGGGTATGCGCATCAAACAGCATTTCGTGCCCTTGGCTCGGATAGGCGACCAGCCAAAAGGCACGACTGGCGCAGAGCTTGAGGTGCGCAACTTGTATCCGGCGATATATCCCGCCAATCACCAGTCCTTCTTCGCTCCAGTCGAATTGAAATGCTTCGCCGAATCCGAACGTGAGCGGCACGAACGCCGTGTGCGCCTTGCCTTCGATTTCTTTCCAATCGCGTATAAAGGCAGTGAGCTGGCTATATCCGCCTTCATAGCCTTCAGCCCTGATTTGTGCAAACAGCGCTTTGGCGGTGCGTCGGTTTTGTTTGGAACGGTGAAGATCGGCTTGAAGTGCCTGCCTGATCGTGGCGTGATACGGGGAAAGCTTGCTGACTTTCTTGTCCCTGACGTACTTCGGTTGTTTAACAACTTCAGGCTTCCTGAGCCACTTGCGTACCGTGTTACGCGACAGCCCAGTGCGCTTGGCAATGGCGTGCAGCGACATCTCGTCGCGAAAATACATCCTTCTTATCTTGCTCAAAATTTCCATGGTGATCACCTTTTATCTCCCGCCTAATAATTAAGCAGGACTAGTAAAACACCTGGGTCAATTTTGAATCAGCACAACACCCTTAAATGGGTCAATTTTCGGTCAGCGGCAACATTTAATATAAAAAAGGGCTCATGTGAGCCCTTTTTTCATTCTTTTGAACGGTTTTAATGATAAACGGCAGTCGCCGGGAACTGAGCCGTAAATATGCTACCCTTGCCCACTTCGGATTCAATTCGGAGATCACCTTGATGGCGCAGCAGTACATGCCGCACAATTGAAAGCCCAAGCCCGGTTCCTCGGCTATCAAGCGACTTGCTGGTATCAACGCGATAAAAACGCTCAGTCAGTCGTGAAATATGTTCCGGCGCAATGCCCACGCCAGTATCTTGCACCACAAACTGCGGCCCAGCCTCCGTATTCTGCCAAGTCATGTTTATCGAGCCACCTTCAGGGGTGTAACGCACAGCATTAGCCATCAGGTTACCGAATGCGGTATGCAACTCTTCCTCGCTTCCCATCATGTCTGGGCCGTCAATCGTCATTGAAATCCGGTGCTTGCCACCTGACAAGCCATTAGCTTCCTGTTCAACTTGCTTAAGTAGCGCATTCATGTTGACCCGTTCACGACGTAACGGGAAATCAACCGATTCGAGCTTGGTAAGTCGCAGCATGTCTTCCACAAGCCCTTGCATCCGATCGCCTTGCTCTCGCATCAACCTCAAATGACCCGCACGCTGTTCTTCATCAAGTTCCGTTGTTGTCGCAATTTCCAGAAAGCCGTTAATTACGGTCAATGGCGTACGCAGCTCGTGGGAGGCATTGGCAATAAAGTCACGGCGCATGGCTTCAATGCGCTCTCGCTCTGTTTCGTCATGAGAAACCATGATCAGGCGTCGGCTTTCAAACGGAATAATTTGCAAGACAATCCGGCGATCACGCAACGTCGCATTCAGCGGCTGATCGAACTTTCTGAGAATCATGTAATTGATGAAATCTGGGCTGCGAATCAGATTGGTAACACGCGCGCCTTTGTCTGCAGAAAGCGTGAGCCCCAGGTGGCTTTCTGCAACCGGGTTGCACCACTCAAGGAACAGGGTATCGCTCATGATAACCACGCCATCTGGCAAAAGATTCATCGTTTGACGAAACCGTGTCAGCCACTCGGAAAGCTCGGCACGACTGTGCTCTTCATCACGATGCAGGCGATACAAGCGTGCAAAGGTAACGTTCCACGCACCCCAGCCGTCTGGAAGCGGCTCACTATCAGGATAATCAAGCCAGAGATTGAGTTGCTGCAGGTGATACAAATGCATGCACTGCAGCAAGGTCATGCCCACCAGACCCAGAGACAAGCCGACAACAGGCCCGAAAAAGAACCACAAAATGCCTGAAGCGCCCCAAAGTAAAACCAGTCGCACTATCGCTGGAATAGCCCACAAGGCGAGACGCGGTTTCATTCGTGCTATCTTTCGGAAAACATATAGCCAACACTGCGCACTGTCTTGATCAGTGAGTCCATCCCTTGGAGTGCCTTGCGCAAACGCAGCACATGGACATCAACCGTGCGCTCCTCAATGGCGACACCCTGCCCCCAAACTTTGTCCAGTATCTGACTTCTGGAAAATACGCGATTGGGGTTAGCCATGAAAAATCTTAGCAATTTGAACTCGGCCTGTCCCATCTCGACATACTTGCCATTCAAACTCACCGTGCAGGCGGCCTGATCCAGAACAACAGCACCCACTTTAAGGACATCCTGACCATGCTCTGCGCTTTGTCGGCGCAACAAGGCATTGATACGTGCCGTCAGTTCTCGCGGAGAAAAAGGTTTGGTAACGTAATCGTCCGCGCCACGATCAAGCCCGGCGACCTTGTCTTCTTCCAGGCCTTTCGCCGTCAGCATGACGACTGGCACATCATTGAAGTGGTAGTCCGCGCGCAAGCGTGAAAGAAGTTGCAAACCACTTTGGTCTGGCAACATCCAGTCAAGCAATATGACTGCTGGGCGCTCCTCCAGCATGGCATTCCATGCTTCCGCTGTGGTGCGCACAGGAACCGGCTTCCATCCAGCCGATTTAACGGTAAACGAAATCAGTTCCGAGATTGCTGGTTCATCTTCAACGATCAGGATGGTGACTTTTTCAAGCGACATGTAACTGCCCTTTTTATTCTGCGTCTATCTTTCCAAGAACAACCTCTGCGTAATCCGTATGCCTGACGTCTGTTCCTTCCACAACATAGATGACTTGCTCGGCAATATTTGTAGAATGATCGCCAATACGCTCAATCGCCTTGGCTGCCCACAAAATATCAAGCGATGAGGAAATGGTAACCGGCTCAGCCTTCATGCTGTCAATCATGTCGCGCATCATTACATGGAATTCATGATCAATGAGCGCGTCACGCCCAATCAGTCTGATTGCCAACTCCTTGTCCGAGCGGGCAAAGGCATCCAGCGCATCGTGCAGCATTCTGAGCGCTGTATCTGAAATAACCTTAAGCGCCTTGTCATACCCGACTGTCTTTGCTTCACGACTCTCCAGATTTTTGGCAGACCGCGCAATCTTGATCACTTCATCACCCACTCTTTCCAGATCAGAAATGATTTTCGTCGTCGCCATCACCGTACGCAAATCATTGGCTGCCGGCTGGCGGCGTACAATCAGATTGGTACACGAATGATCCAGATCGACTTCTAGCTGATTGATTTCAACATCAGAACGCAGCACCGTTTCTGCCTTGGATACATTGCCTTCGTTGAGCGCCTCGATAGCCAGCATGAATTGTTGTTCGACCTTGCCGCCCATAAGCAGCACATTGGAGCGTATGGATTCCAGATCCAGATGGTATTGTTTGGACAAATGCTCTCGTTCTCGTTCATGCTCTCGCATCATATCTTCTCCGAATCAATAGCAAAACATCGAGGCGGCTTATCCAAAGCGACCCGTAATGTAATCCTGCGTTTCTGTTTTCTTGGGGCTCAGGAAAATCGCGTCCGTTTCACCGTACTCTACCAGCTCTCCCAGATACATGTAGCAAGTGTAATCTGAACAGCGTGCTGCCTGTTGCATGTTATGCGTCACGATGACGATGGTGTATTCTTCTTTCAACTCGCTAATCAGCTCCTCGATTTTAGCGGTTGAAATCGGATCAAGCGCCGATGTCGGTTCATCCAGCAACAACACTTCCGGACGCACGGCCACGCAACGGGCAATGCACAATCGTTGTTGCTGACCGCCAGAAAGGCTCAAGCCGCTCTGGTGCAGCTTATCTTTCACTTCACCCCACAGGGCCGCTTTTTTAAGCGCCCACTCAACACGCTCGTCCATTTCTCCTCGACTCAATCTGGAATAAAGGCGAACGCCAAACGCGATATTTTCATAGACCGTCATCGGGAACGGCGTTGGCTTTTGAAACACCATACCAATCCGAGCGCGAAGCATGTTCAGGTCTTCGGTCGGCTCAAGGATATTTCGACCCTGAAACATGATGGTGCCCGTGGCACGATGCCCCGGATACAAGTCATACATTCTGTTCAAGGTGCGCAACAGTGTCGATTTGCCACAACCAGAAGGTCCAATGAATGCAGTAACTTTTTTATCTTCGATGTTCAGGTTAATGTTTTTTAAGCCCTGGAATTCACCATAAAAGAAATCCAGGCCCGACACTTCAATATTGCCACTCGGTGCTGCAATTTCTACATCACTTCTACCATTTTGCATGCTGATATCGCTCATAAGTATTAGTCTTGTGTTTTCTGGTCAAAGAATACGCGCGACAGGATATTCAATCCAAGTACGCCAAAGGTAATGATCAACGCACCACCCCATGCCATTGCTTGCCAATTGTCATAAGGGCTCATTGCAAACTGATAAATCACGACGGGCAGATTTGCCATCGGCTTGTTCATGTTTGGATTGAAAAACTGGTTATTCAGTGCAGTAAACAACAGCGGCGCCGTTTCGCCGGCAACCCTTGCAACCGCCAGCAGTATGCCAGTCACAATGCCAGCCTTGACAGCACGCAAACGAATCATCAAAGCCACTTTCCAGCGCGGCGCTCCCAGCGCGTAGGCGGCCTCACGCAAGGCCACCGGCACCAACTGGAGCATATTGTCTGTGGTACGAATAATCACGGGAATGGCAATTAGCGAAATGGCAAAACTACCCGCCCAGCCCGAAAAGTGCCTGACATGCGCAACGTAGATCGCGTAAATAAAAAGGCCAACCACAATCGAAGGGGCAGACAGCATGATGTCCACGACGAACCGCGTCGCTTTTGCAAACTTGCTTTCCTGTCCATATTCAGCCAGATAAATACCGGCCAAAACACCGATAGGCGTGCTCATCAAGGTCGATACACCCACCATCATCAGGCTGCCTACAATGGCATTGGCCAGACCGCCTCCGCCACTTCCGGGCGCGGGCGTACTCAGGGTAAATATAGACGGCGTTATGGAAGACACGCCTTTCAACAGCAAGGTAATCAGAATCCATGCGAGAAAGAAGATGCCTACCATCATGGCACCAAATGACAAGGCAATCCCAATACGATGCTTCAGCAAGCGATGCCTGTACACAGGGTTGTCGAATTGCTTACTCATTTGCCACCTTCCTTCTTATCCATACTCAGCAACAACAGTTTGGCGCTCGACAAAACAATGAATGTGATCACAAACAGAATCAGACCCAACGCAAACAGGGAAGAGACATGCAGCACGGCATCCGCTTCAGCAAATTCATTTGCCAGCGTTGACGCAATACTGTTGCCTGCCGCGAACAGCGACCATGACAAATCATGTGCATTACCAATCACAAACGTTACAGCCATCGTCTCACCCAGTGCGCGACCTAATCCCAGCATGATGCCGCCAACAACACCGGTTCGCGTATAAGGCAGCACAACTTTGCGCACCACTTCCCACCGCGTACAACCAAGCGCATAGGCCGACTCTTTCAATACCGGCGGCACAATTTCAAACACATCACGCATGACCGATGCAATAAAGGGTATGACCATAAGTGCAAGGATGACACCCGCTGTCAGCATGCCCACGCCCATCTCGGGGCCGCTAAACAGAACGCCAACCCCTGGGATCTGCCCCAAAGTGCTGGACAAAAGCGGTTGAACATATTTTGAAAAAATCGGCGCAAAAACAAACAGGCCCCACATACCGTAAATAATGCTCGGTATGCCCGCCAGAAGCTCTACACACGCCCCCATAGGGCGCTTCAACTTGGCCGGACATAGTTCGGTCAGAAAAACCGCGATGCCAAAACTCAGTGGCACTGCAATCAACAAGGCAATAATTGATGTTATCAGCGTGCCGCAAATGGCAATCGCCGCACCGTATCGATGATTGACCGGATCCCAGTCAACCGTCGTAATAAATGCCGGGCCAAACTCTTTAAGCGCGGGCCAAGCCTCATACATCAGCGCAACAATGATGCCTGCCAGGATCAGGAATGCAAAAAGCGCAAACGCCAGCGTAAGCTTGTGAAACAAATAGTCTTGAATGCGCTGCTTACGAAGTGAACCCGCATCCAGCGCTACCGTGTTGCGGGTTTCTTTTTGGGACATATCCGAAACAATTGTAGTGACGTCAATTCTGACAGGATTACTCATAAGAAATTGTGCCAGCAAAAAAAGGGAGCGAGCTGTTCACAAGTATGAAGGATACATGGAACAGCCCGCCGAAGGGGGTGAAAGGTCAGAAATTACCAGATAGCCTTACCGGAAGCATCCTTGATTTCTTTCTTCCATACATCTTGCACCAACTTGATAACAGACTTAGGCATAGCAACGTAGTCCAGACTGGAAGCCATCGCATCACCGTTTCTGTAAGACCAGTCCAAGAACTTCAGCACTTCTTTCGCTGTTTCAGGCTTGTCTTGCTTCTTGTACATCAGGATGAAAGAAGCGCCTGTAATTGGCCAGCTTCCCTTGCCCGCCTGATCGTTCAGAAGCACACGGAAGCCCGGAGTGTTTTTCCAGTCAGCACCAGCCGCAGCAGCCTTGAATGCAGCTTCATTTGGCTGAACGAAGTTGCCATCCTTGTTCTTCAGTTGGGCGTGAGGAATCTTGTTACGCTTGGCATAAGCATACTCAACGTAACCGATCGTGCCTTCAATGCGCTTAACGGTAGCCGCAACACCCTGGTTGCCCTTGCCACCCAGACCCGTTGGCCATTTAACCGCTTTATCTACACCGACTTCACTCTTGAAAGCGCTGCTTACCTTGGACAGGTAGTCAGTAAACAGGAAAGTGGTACCTGAACCGTCTGCACGGTGCACAACAGTAATGCTACGTGAAGGCAGATTCAAACCTGGATTCATTGCGGCAATTCTTGGAGAGTTCCACTTCTGGATCTTGCCCAGGAAGATATCAGCCAGAACGTCGCCGCTCAGCTTCAACTGCCCTGGCTTGATGCCATCCAGATTAACCACAGGAACAACACCGCCCATGATCATGGGGAACTGAATCAAGCCATACTGATCCAGTTCTTCAGCTTTCAGCGGCTTGTCAGAAGCACCGAAGTCAACGGTCTTGGCCTTGATCTGTTTGATGCCGCCACCGGAACCAATAGACTGGTAGTTCATGCTATTGCCGGTTTCTTTTTTGTAAGCTTCTGCCCACTTGGCATAAATTGGATATGGGAAGCTAGCACCTGCACCCGTAAATTCTGCTGCGATAACAGAAGAAGATGCCATGACTGCCGTAGCCAACACTGCCGTAGTACAAACTTTGCTCAATCTCATTGTTAAGACTCCTTTTGTGTTCACCCAAGAATGGATAGACGCAACTTTATGCAAGTAATGTGACACATTAATGACATCGATCCGTAATACAAAAATTTACATCGGCAGGTGAAACTCTTGCTCTCCTATCCCGCTTTTCTCCTGTGCAAATGCAGCAAGCCGAAACGACGATCACCCTTCCGGCAGGTTTATCCAGCTATCTCTTGATAATGCTCTACTTATTGTTAGCTTCACCTTAAAACGAAACCCAGAACAACATAAAATGTCGGAAGGTCGCTTGACCCAGCAATATGACGGGAAATAAAAAAATGAATCCAACCGTTCGTCAAAAAGCACTGGATGCCGCAAAAAAACCATTAACCAAACGCATTGCCATCGGATTTGGCATCCTGATTCTTCTGTTTGGTCTTTTTGGCTACTTCTTCCTGCCAGGCATCATCAAATCGAAAATCGAACAACAGCTAACAGAAAAGTTGAAGCGCCCGACCACCATCGAACGTGTTGAAATCAACCCTTACGCGCTTGCAGTCAATATTCATCAGTTCAGGGCGCTGGAACCTGATGGCAAGAAAACCTTTGCATCATTCAAAAAGCTTTACGTGAATGTTTCAATGCAGTCCCTGTTTCGCCTGGCACCCATCGTGTCGGAACTCAAGCTAGACGAACCTTATGTCCATCTGGCAAGAACCGGTGCAAACCAGTACAGCATTGATGACATCCTGAAACTGGTGGCCGAACAGCCGACATCGGATGAGCCAAGCCGCTTTGCGATATACAACATTCAGGTTGAAGGCGGCAAAATCGAATTTGAAGATCAGCCCAAGAATAAAACACACACGGTGTCCAACTTCAAGCTTGGCATCCCTTTTGTTTCGTTGCTGCCCTCTCATGACGACATCTTCGTTAAACCGTTTTTAAACGCCGACATTAACGGCTCAAACTTGCAACTCAAGGGCAAAACACTCCCTTTCTCCAAATCAAAAGAGACTGTTGTCAATCTTGATTTCGACAACATCAACCTGACGAACTACGTGGCGTACCTGCCATTCAAGCCGCAATTCAAAGTAAATCAGGCGATGCTCGCACTGCACCTGACCGCCAACTTCAAACAGGAACCGGATCAGGCGCCGGCACTGGTTTTAAAAGGCCAGACGACCTTGACAAAAGTAAACGTCACGGCGCTTGACGGAGAGCCGATCTTCAAGCTTCCAGAACTGTCCATTCAACTTGACGGTTTAAATGCGTTGTCCGAGCAATACAACATTGCCCGCATTGCGCTGCTTGAACCAAAAGTCAATGCTGTCAAATCACAAAGCGGCGCCCTCAATCTGGCGCTCCTCACCCCACCGTCCAAAGCGGGTAAACCCGCGAAAAGCAATATCCGCCTCAAGATTGCACTAAACGAGTTTTCCATCAAAAAAGCCAAATTAAAATTTCAGGATCAACAAGCAACACAACCCGTATCAGGTACCGTCGAGAAATTTAATCTGCTGATAAAAAACACGAAAATTGACTTGAAAAATCAGGATATAAATCTTGCGGAGGTCAGCAGCGACAGCGCAACTCTCCATATCCAGCACAAAAAAACCAAAAAAAGGTCGAGCAAGAAAGTTGAAAAAGCGCGCTTAAATACAATGGCAGAGCCTGGCTGGGGCATCAGCATCGGCAAAATGGTCGTTGCAGACTGGTCAGCCCAGTTCGAAGACAGAAATCTTCGCCGCCGTCGCACCACTAAAGTAACGCCCATATCTTTTACAGCAAACGACCTGACAACCAAACAAGGAAAAAAAGGGCAAATCCGCCTTAATGCAAAAGTCGACCAGCATGGAACCGTATCGGCAAATGGATCCCTTGGCCTTGCATCCCTGCATGCAGATCTCAAACTGGATCTAAAAAACGTCAGCATCCTTCCGGCACAACCGTATTTCACGGATCAGCTCAATTTCCAATTTACTCGCGCCAATCTCTCGACTAGTGGATCACTGCAACTTGATGAAGACAGGCGCGGCGCGCTCAAAGGCGGTTTCAAGGGCAATGTTTCCTTGAGTCAGGTTGCCACCGCTGACAAGATCAGCGCCAAAGATTTTGTCAGTTGGCGCAACCTTTCTTTCCACGGGATCAATACGAAATTCGAGCCTTTCTCGCTTTATATCAGCCGCGTATTGCTCGACCGCTACTACGCGCGCATCATCATCAGCCCGGAAGGACGCATCAACTTGCAAGACGTCATTCGCGGTCCTGGTGAAAAAGGAAAGAGCCTGACTGAATCAGACGATGGCCAGCAAAAGGGAAGTAAAACCGAAGTCACCGCGACGGCTACTGCGGGCAAGCACCCTGCAGAACCCCGCAAGGCGGCAACTAAAATGCCGCCCATCAAAATCAACAGGCTCACGCTGCGGCGAGGACGCGTGCAATTTACCGATAATTTCATCAAGCCGAACTACACTGCCAATATGCTTGACCTGGGCGGGACAGTTACAGACTTGTCATCAAAGGCAGACACATCCGCAATCGTTGACCTGGCTGGCAAAGTCAACAGTGCCCCATTGACCATCACGGGATCGCTGAATCCGCTCAAGGGTGACCTTTTTCTGGACATGAAAGGCAATGTGAAAGGCATGGAGCTTGCGCCGTTAAGTGCCTATTCAGGCAAATATGCAGGTTATGGTATTGAGAAAGGCCAGCTTTCGTTTGATGTTGCCTATAAAGTGGATCAGCGCAAGCTCTCCGCAGAAAACCACCTGATTCTGGATCAACTGACCTTTGGCAAAAAAGTCGACAGCCCCGATGCAACTAAGCTCCCCGTCACGCTGGCCGTAGCCTTGCTGCGAGACCGCAATGGTGTCATTGACCTTCGTCTGCCAATCAGCGGATCGCTGGACGACCCGAAATTTTCGGTGGGCGGTATCATTATAAAAGCCTTTTTCAACCTCATCGCCAAAGCCATCACCTCCCCGTTTGCGCTGCTTGGCTCGGTTTTCGGCGGTGGCGAGGATTTATCCTGGCTGAATTTTGAGCCTGGCACTACCGCCATATCACCAAACGCCGAACCAAAGCTGCTTGCCCTGTCTAACGCGCTAATCGACCGACCAGGCCTGAAGCTCGAAATCACAGGCTTGGCAGACCCGGCCACTGACCGCGCAGGGCTCGCAGAAGAAAGCATCAAGCGCAAAGTACGCCTGCTCAAGAAACAAGACATGATTTCTGATGGCACCCCCATTCCGCCTGAAGGCATTGTGGTCACCGAGAAGGAATACCCGGATTTACTGGAGCGTGTTTATGAAGACGAAGATTTTGAACGGCCACGCAACTTCATTGGCTTCCTGAAAGACTTGCCGGTTCCAGAAATGGAAAATCTGATGCTTAAAAACGCCAAAATAACAGATGATGATCTACTTCAATTGGGCACCGAACGCGCCCAGGCCGTGAAAGTATGGCTTGTTGCCAAGAAAGTTCCGGCAGATCGTATTTATATCGTCGCAAGCAAGCTGAGCGCTGAAAAAGACAAGCAGGGGCCGAATCGCGTTGATTTCTCTTTGAAGTAATACGCTCTGGCCCCAATTAAAAATGGCCGAAATAAATCGGCCATTTTTTGAATGTATCTGTGCTTGGTTTACCCAAACGGATGGCGCAGCACCAGCGTTTCTTCCCGGTCTGGCCCCGTCGAAACCATATCAATCGGCACCCCAATCAGTTCTTCAACCCGCCTGATGTAGGCACGCGCATTGGCTGGCAAAGCATCAAAAGACTGTACGCCCAGCGAACTCTCTGACCAACCAGGCATCTCTTCGTAAATTGGCTTGCAACGTGCTGCATCTTCTGCACCGACCGGAAAAATATCGATTTTCTTGTCATCAAGCTCGTATCCCACACAGAGCTTGACTGACTCAATCCCGTCCATCACATCCAGCTTGGTCAGGCAAATGCCGGACACGCCATTGATCTGAACTGAACGCTTCAACAAGGCAGCATCAAACCAGCCGCAGCGTCTGGCACGACCAGTCACCGTACCAAACTCCATCCCTTTGGTTGCGAGATGCTGACCAACCCCCACATCAGTCGGTAATTCCGAAGGGAATGGCCCAGATCCGACGCGCGTCGTGTAAGCCTTGGTAATGCCCAAAATGTAGTGCAACATATTGGGGCCAACGCCAGAACCTGCTGAGGCATTGCCCGCCACGCAATTGCTTGACGTTACAAACGGATAAGTGCCGTGATCGACATCAAGCATACTCCCCTGCGCCCCTTCAAAGAGGATATTGCCACCATTGTGGTAGGCTTGATAAAGTTCGCTCGACACGTCAGCAACCATTGGCCTCAAACGCTCTGCCGTCTCGAGTGCTTCGTCCAGTGTTTTCTGATAGTCCACAGGCGCTGCGTTCAGGTAATTAACCAGCACATGGTTATGGAGATCCAGGTTCTCACGTAACTTTTCGGCAAAGCGCTGTCTGTTCATTAAATCCGCCACACGAATGGCGCGACGCGATACTTTATCCTCATAAGCAGGGCCAATGCCTTTACCCGTCGTGCCGATCTTGGCATCGCCACGCTTGGCCTCACGCGCCAGATCAATGGCAACGTGATAAGGCAAAATAACCGGGCATGCTTCCGACACTCTTAACCGGGACGCCACCTCAACACCGGCCTCTTCGAGCTTGTCGATTTCACGCAGCAAGTCCGGCACGGACAAAACCACGCCATTACCAACAAAACATGACACACCCGGGCGCATAATGCCTGACGGAATCAGTTGCAAAGCGGTTGTTTGACCGTTAATCACCAGCGTATGGCCGGCATTATGGCCGCCCTGAAAACGCACGACACCTTGTGCATGCTCCGTCAGCCAGTCAACAATCTTCCCTTTGCCTTCATCACCCCACTGGGTACCCACCACTACAACATTCTTAGCCATATAATTCGCCATTAATTAGTTCAATTCTCTGAGTAGCCATTGCCCATTATCGCCTAGGATCAGTTCGCGATCGCACTCAAATTCGTCGTGTTCATTTTCCTGCCCGGGTAAACTTTGGATAACGACTTCCCCGACCAGGCGCAATGCATTAATTTTTTCCTGCAACGCCTGCTGCATACCCCAAGGCGCCCTGATGGCACGCATCGGCTCTGCAGATGGCAGCAAACGTGCCAATTCACGCAAATCCATTGAGAAACCCGTCGCTGGACGCGCACGACCAAACGCCTCGCCGACATGGTCGTAACGCCCCCCCCGCGCCAATGCGTTCGGTAAGCCAGGGACATAGGCGCCAAACATGACACCACTGTGATAGTGATAACCACGCAGATCGGCGAGGTCAACCGTTACGGGGACGCCGTGCTCCTCCGACAATCCTGCAAGCTCTTTCAGTTCATCAAGTGCATTGATGATGCCTGGAAACGGTGGCAGTACATCGCGTGCGCGCTCAAGAATCTCGACACCACCATAAAGCTCCGGCAAAACCAGCAATGCTTCGCGGATAGCCGGCCCCAGGCTACTCGTCAAATCCAGAAGACCGGAAATATCTTTGGTCTCAAGCAGATAGAAAAGCGTGGTTTTGTCTTTCTCCAAACGAGGCTCGTTCGCCAGAATATCCCGAATCACGCCCACGTGTGACAAATCCAGACTCACGCCGGAAACGCCCGCAAGTTGCAGTGATGCCAATGCGAGCTTTTGAATTTCCGCATCGGACTCAAGTCCTGCATGGCCGTATATTTCAGCACCGATCTGGAATGGTTCGCGTGTCGCGTACAGGCCGGATGGGCGTGCATGTAGCGTGCTGCCGGCGTAGCACAGTCGCGTCACGGAATTACGGTTAAGCAAATGGGCATCAATGCGTGAAACCTGGGTTGTCATGTCCGCACGAATCCCCATTGTGCGTCCAGAAAGCTGATCAACCAGGCGGAAAGTATAGAGATCCGTATCTTGCCCTGCACCCGTCAATAAAGACTCGAGATATTCCAGCATTGGAGGAATAACCAGTTCATAACCATATAAACGGAAATTATCCAGAACCAGTCGTCGCAAATCTTCAATCTTGCGCGCTTCTGCTGGCAGAACGTCAGCAATATATTCAGGTAGGAGCCAGTTTTGCATCTCTTTTCTTTATCCGCGCAATGCGCCTGTTCTCACATTATTAAGCCTGAAAGCAGCAATCGCTTTCAGGCTTTTTAATCGTCCAACTGCTAATTATCTAACAGATATGCAGATCATTAAACCACTTTATTGAGATCGCCCTTGCGCATCCTTCATGTATTTGAAAAATGCAGACGACGGGTCAATGACCATCACATCCTGCTTGTTCTTGAAGCTGGCCCGATAGGCCTCCAGACTGCGATAAAACTTGAAGAATTCAGGGTTTCTGCCAAAAGCATCTGCATAAATCCGCGAAGCTTTCGCATCACCCTCACCGCGAATTTTCTCCGCATCCCTGAACGCCTCGGCCAGAATGATTTGACGCTGCTTGTCCGCATCAGCACGAATCTTTTCCGAGTCTGCAGCACCCGTTGAGCGTAACTCGTTTGCCACGCGCGTCCGCTCTGCTCTCATCCTCTGAAATACCGAACTGTTGATCTGTTCGACATAGTTGACGCGCCTCAAGCGCACATCAATAATTTCGATGCCAATATTCTTGGCCTCATCTGACATTTTCTTTTGTATTGCTGTCATCAGCTTGACACGATCCCCGGAAATTACCTCACCCACCTTGCGCTTGGTAATTTCGTCATTCAGCGCGGCTTTTGTGATTTGCAGCATGCGGTCCTGTGCACGCTGCTCATCGCCGATAAAACTCACGTAAAAGAGCTTGGGATCGACAATTTTCCATTTCACATACGCATTAACGAGGATATTCATCTTCTCGGCTGTAATGATGCGATCAGGCTCCTGAGACTCCGTCGTTACAATGCGCTTTTCCATGAAAACAATGTTTTGGAACGGCGCGGGCAACTTGAAATGCAAACCCGGCTCTTCAACAACTTTTTTCACTTCTCCCAAGGCGAACACGATTCCGTACTGTCGCTGATCCACAATAAAAAGCGACGATGAAAGGAGGGGAATACCAATAGCCAAAAGCAGGAGAGGTACAAACAGGCGTCTCATTATCTTGCCCTCCTGCTGCGCGAACCGCTTGTGTCTAATGACTCAGGCGTCTTGACAAGATCCTGGACCGATGGCTGTTCTATCGTTGTGATCTCGGATTCCTCAGCAGCCGCCGTTTTGGAAACCAGCTTGTCCAGCGGCAGGAACAACAGATTATTGTTGTTTTTTGTATCAATCATCATCTTCGTCGTACGCTCGAATATCTTCTGCATGGCCTCCAGATACATACGATCGCGTGTAACAGCGGGGGCCCGTTGATACTCAGCAAGCACCTGCTTAAAGCGCGACGCATCACCTTCGGCGTTCGCAATCACACTGGCGCGATAGCCCTCAGACTCTTGCAGCAAACGCGCCGCCGCACCACGTGCTCTGGGAATAACGTCATTGGCATAAGCCTGGCCTTCATTCTTCTGACGCTCAAGATCCTGCCCCGCCTTTACCGCATCATCAAAAGCATCCTGCACCTCTTCTGGCGGCTGAACGCCTTGCATGGTCACATTCGTAATTTGAATACCTGAACCATACTGATCGAAAATTTTCTGCATCAGCTTATGAACCTCAAGCGCAATCACATCGCGACCTTCATAGAGCACGAAGTCCATATTGCTTTTGCCAACCACTTCCCTGATGGCCGTTTCTGCCACCTGGCGAACCATATTTTCTTTACTGCGATTATTGAACAGCCAATCAGTTGCGTTTTTCAAGCGATACTGCACAGCAAACTGGATGTCGATGATGTTTTCATCATCCGTCAACATCAGCGCTTCTTTTGGTCGCTTATCAGTCACAGTCGAACGATAACCAACCTCAACCGTTCGAACCTGAGATACGTTAACAATTTCATGTGTCTGAATCGGGGATGGCCAGCGCCAACTAATCCCAGGCAACTTACTTTCACTATATTTACCAAAGGTCAGCACAACACCAACATTACCTTCTTTAACAATGAAGGTGCCAGAGAGCAACCAAATTCCCATCGCCACCACAATTAATGACAAAAAAGCAGAGGCAGGGCCAGGACTTTTGCGACGCTTTGCACCACCGCCGCCCGCATTGCCGCCAGTGTCACCTTTCTTGCCTTTGCTGAATACACTTCCAAAGCGCTCATTGAAATCGCGCCACAACTTGTCCATTTCTGGCGGCTCGTTATTTGCACGTGGCGGATCGTTATTGTCGCGCGGCTTCTCGTCGTCATCACGACCGGAACCACGCCCCCAAAGATCTGAGAGCTTGATACCCATTGTTTTTATGAAGGAAAATTGCATTATGGAAAACTTGCCAAAATCATGAATGGTAATCGGGCTGGCCTGACTCTTTAATATGACCGAGAGAGGACAGGTCTCCCGATTCATGCTCTTTGTTTGGCATCATGCTTTGCTTTGCGAATTCGACTATGGCACTACGCAACAAGTCCAGACCGGAGCCAGCCTTAGCGCTGACAAAAACACGCGCTATATTACCATACTCATCCCGCTCCAAAACCGGCTCAATATCCGCTTCGTCAATCTTGTTCCACACGAGCAATTGCGGAATATGATCTGCGCCAATTTCAGTCAAAACCTGATTGACCTGTTCGATCTGGTCGAAGCGCGCCGGATTAGAGGCATCCACGACATGCAACAGCAAATCAGCGTACAGGGTTTCTTCCAGCGTCGCCCGAAATGCCGCCACCAGTTGATGCGGTAAATCTCGTACAAAGCCCACCGTATCGGAAACAACGATATTCCCAACTTCTTCCAGGTAGAGACGACGCGAGGTCGTGTCCAGCGTTGCAAACAGCTGATCGGCCACATAGGCTTTTGCTTTGGTCAACGCGTTGAACAGGGTGGACTTACCCGCATTGGTATACCCCACCAACGAGACCGAAAAAGTTTCACGCCTTCCACGCGCGCGTCGTCGCGTTTCACGTTGGCGCTCCAGTTTGGTCAGGCGCGCGCGCAGCATCTTGACCCGGTCACCAATCAAACGGCGATCCGTTTCAAGTTGGGTTTCGCCCGGGCCACGCAAACCGATCCCGCCTTTTTGACGCTCGAGGTGAGTCCAGCCGCGCACCAGCCGTGTTGAAAGATGCTGCAACTGCGCCAATTCAACCTGCACCTTGCCTTCGTGGCTTTGTGCACGCTGAGCAAAAATATCGAGGATCAGACTCGTGCGATCAACAACATTGATGTTTAAGCGCCGCTCAAGATTGCGCTGCTGCGCCGGAGAAAGGCTATGATTGAAAATAACCAGATTCAGCCCTTTCTGCAAAATAATCTGCGCAATTTCATCAACCTTGCCGGTTCCGGCGAAGTAGGCCGCGTCAGGACTGTGGCGCTTAAACGTCACTTCAACCACAGACTCGACACCAGCAGATTTGGCAAGAAGGGCTATCTCTTCCATCCCCCCTTCAAAATCACCACGACCAAAATCGACACCAACCAAAGCCGCACGCATCATTAATGCGACTCCTTCATGCGAAGCATTCGTTCACGCACTATCAAGCGCCAGATTCAAGCGTCAAGTTAACTGCACGACCTGGAACAACAGTCGAAATTGCATGCTTGTAAACCATCTGCGTGACTGAATTGCGCAACAACACGACGTATTGATCGAAAGATTCAATCTGCCCCTGCAATTTAATACCGTTAACCAGATAAATGGATACCGGCACCTGCTCTTTACGTAGCAGGTTCAGGAAGGGGTCTTGTAATGTTTGCCCTTTGTTACTCATGAAAGCTCCAGTAATAGTTGTTTTTAAAAGTTGGAGACTGCCGCCTAACCTATGTGCCACGTGAATTTACCGACACATAAGGCACATTCTATAGAAAAGCAAGAAAGTTGGTATTGACCGATTACAAATGATTACGATTTATTCTCTTGCTTGGCAAAAGGATTCTTGCCCGTTTTGAATTCCACTCTGAGCGGCGTTCCCGTCAAAGAAAACGCATCGCGAAAGTATTTGGACAAGTAGCGTTTATACCCATCTCCAATAGCGTCCAGCCCGGTGCCGTGAATGACAATAATCGGAGGATTCTTGCCACCCTGATGGGCATAGCGCATTTTCGGACGCGTCGCCCCTTTGCGCGGCGGCTGCTGATGTAAAACGGCTTCCTTCAGTGCACGCGTCAATTTAGGCGTCGTCAGATTGGCTGTTGCAGCCTCAAATGCCGCATTCACTGATTTCATCAATGGCCCGATTCCGGTACTTTTCAGCGCCGAAATGAAATGGAGCTTGGCAAATTCCAGAAAGTACAGTTTGCGCTCCATGTCGTTCTTGACTTGATCGCGTGCATCCGCTTGCAAACCATCCCATTTATTAACAGCGACCACCAACGCCCGACCGCTATCCAGCACGAAACCAGCAATGTGCGCGTCCTGCTCAGAGATGCCTTGCTGGCCATCCAGCAGCAAGATGACCACATTGGCCTCGGAAATAGACTTTAGCGCCTTGATGACCGAAAACTTTTCCACCGTTTCCGTCACCTTACCACGCCGACGTATGCCTGCCGTATCAATGAGTGTGTAACGCTTGCCATCACGCTCAAACGGAATCTCGATGGAATCGCGCGTCGTGCCGGGCATATCAAAAGCAATAACACGCTCTTCGCCCAGCAAGGTGTTTACGAGGGTTGACTTGCCGACGTTTGGACGGCCCACAATCGCAATTCTGACACCGCGATCTTCTTCATCTGGTTCTTCATCCGTTTCAAGACGTGGCATGGCCATATCCAGCGACGCTTCAAGCATACTGGGCACACCATCACCATGTGCCGAAGAAATCACCTGCGGCTCGCCCAGTCCCAATTCGTAAAACTCGGCGGTAACTGCCGAATAACGCATCCCTTCGGCCTTGTTGATCGCGAGCAATACCGGTTGACCAGACCGTCTCAGGAAGTCTGCAATCGTTTTATCGTGTGGATTCAAGCCTTGGCGACCATCGACCATAAACACAACAACATCCGCCTCTGCCACAGCTTGTTTGGTTTGCTGCGCCATATGATGAACAATGCCCTCTTTCACCACGGGTTCGAAGCCACCGGTATCAATGACCAGAAATTCGTGCTTGCCTAGCCGCCCCTCACCATAATGGCGGTCACGCGTCAACCCCGGGAAGTCGGCCACCAGCGCATCGCGTGATCGAGTCAAACGATTGAACAGCGTCGACTTGCCCACATTCGGTCGGCCGACAAGGGCGATAACAGGTTTCATTTTTTAAAAGTGTTCCAAATGAAAGGCGCGACAAACGCCCATTAAATTTCGACTTGATTAAGTCAAGCAAGTTCGCGAATAAACATTAGCAGAATTAGCCACAAATCGCATGTGACTCGCCTTCTGTTTCAAGAATGATCAATATGTCGCAACAGCTACCAGCGAACCACCTTTGGTTTGATAGATCAGCTTGTCACCTGAAACAACCGGGTTGGAAGCAATGGCACTGCCGTCCGTTCCAGCGCGCGCCAGAAATACCCCATCTTCGCGTGACAGGAAATGAATATAGCCCTCGTAGTCAGCAACTGCGACAGCACGACCTATGGACGCCGGTGTCGAAAGATGACGATTAGCCAGTTTTTTGTTACTCCACACACTCTGACCACTTGCACGATCGAACGCATGTACCGTGCCATTTTCATCCACAGCAAAAACGAAACGACCATCTACGGCTGGGCCCACCTTGCTGGACATTTTTTTGGCCCAGCGTGCCTGACCTGTTACCACATCCACGCAACCAACGCGTCCTTGAAAAGACGCTGCGCAAACATCGCGCTGGTACACGGCAGGATAACCGGATATATCTGCCACACGTTCAATTTCCGTCGCGCCATGTGGCTGGCCGACCGCAACTTCCCAGCGCACGCCACCACTAGCCATCATGATGGAAAGCATTCTGCCGCCCGGCAAGGCCGCAACAATGGTGGGGCCGGCAATCACCATGCCTGGCGCTGAACGCAAGGTCAGCGCGGGCGCACTGCGCTTTATTGCCCATCTACGCTCTCCATTTTCGGCGTCATAAGCAACCAGGTGGTTGTCAACACTGCGCACAACAACCAAGCCACCACCAACCAGAGGCGTCGAGAGTACTTCGCTGGAGGCCTGAGCTTTCCACAAAAACTTGCCATCGGAGTCATAAGCCAACACGACACCCTTTTCACCAGCCACAGCAACGACATTGCCATCACTGCCGACACCAGCCGTCAGCGTCATCCCCGCATTAATGCGCCACTCCGTCTGGCCGCTGGCTACCGATACGCGCACAACAGAACCATCTTCTGCCGCAGCAAATACACTGCCATGCGCCAGTGCCGGCTCAAAACTGTATGCGCCTGCATCGCCCACCGAAACATTCCAGAGCGTACGCACAGCCATCGACTGCTCAAAATCCTGCAAGGATGCTGGCATCTGGCTTTCCGGCACTTTGCGCGAAAATGGATTGACAGAAGAACACGCTGCCAGCAAAGTCAGCAACCCAACAACCGCTACTTTCTGAATCAGTTTCATAGTATTCCTCGTTTGTTACGCCGCTGGCTCAGTAGAACTGCCGCCAACACCATCCAGTTTCAGTTGAATCAATTGACGCCCCGGGTCACTCTTTTCGGTTTTTTCAAGTGCCGTTTCGTAAGCAGCTTTTGCTTCTGCCACCTTGTTTTGCGCCAGCAAGATATCGCCTTTACGATCGGCTGCCAGTGCTGCAAAAGGAGCCGCATATTCGCCGGAAACCAGCGCCAGCCCGGCATCATACTCTTTTTCGTCCAGGTGGATGCCTGCCAGACGAATCTTGGCGATAGCTTTGTATTCATCGTCAATCGCGTTTTCAGCCACCCACGCTAACTGAGCCTTGGCAGCACTCAAATCGCCTGACTCATACAGGATTCTGGCAGCCGCCATACCCGACATCTGTGCATAAGGTGTACGCTTGAACTTGTCCCGCATGTCACTGGCTGCACGCAAAACCAGTTTCTGGTCTTTTGCGACAACCGCCTTTTCCAACTCGCTATACAGTTGCGAAGCCTGTCCGGCCTGACGCCGCTCGTAATATTTCCAGCCTTGCCATGCCGAATAAGCCAGCATCGCGACAATCAGTACCCAAGTCACCAAATTTCCGTACTGTTTCCACCACGCCTTAAGCGATTCTATCTGTTCCTGTTCTTCCAGATCGTATGCCATTTTTATGCGCTTTTAAATAATTAGGTTCAATGTAAATGCGTCTCTTCTTCCGTGCCAACAATCTGCTCAACCAGATAATCCACCACCTTATCGAAGGAAACGGTATTTTGATTATTGGCAAAATCACCAGACCGCATGGTTTTGATAGATGCAGACTGCGCCGCAATCTCATCATCTCCAAGAATGATCGCAAACGTCGCGCCGCTCGCATCAGCACGCTTCATCTGTGACTTGAAGCTCCCGCCGGCACCCGTCGGCGCACAATGCAGCACAACATCCAGCCCCGCGTCACGCAAACGCTCTGCCAGCACGAAGGCCTGCAATTGCGCAACATCACCTTGATGCACCAAGTACACATCACAGTGTTGTTGGGCCGCCTTCTCGCCAGACAAGCGCATCAATTCAATCAGACGCTCAACACCCATCGCAAAACCGCACGCGGGTGTAAATTTACCACCAAACATACCGATCAGCGGATCATAGCGCCCGCCGCCACACACTGTGCCCTGCGAGCCCAACTGGTCACTCACCCACTCAAACACAGTACGATTGTAGTAATCCATGCCGCGCACTAGGCGCGTATTGACGGTATACGGAATATTGTTATGCCGCAAAATTTTCTGCACGCCTTCAAAATGGGCCAGTGATTCATGATCCAGATAGTCAATCAGCTTTGGGGCGTCATTGACCATTTCCTGCATGGCAGGATTTTTGGTATCCAGAATACGCAACGGATTTGAGTAAAGCCGGCGCTGCGCATCTCCGTCAAGTACGCTTTGGTGCTGCTCGAAATACGCGATCAGATCGGCACGGTGCTTCTGGCGCTCTTCAGCGTTGCCAATTGAATTCAGTTCCAGCCGTATGTCATCAAGCCCCAGGTCTGCCCATAAACGCCGACACAGCATGATCAGTTCGGCATCGATATCTGGCCCAGCAAAGCCAACCGCCTCTGCGCCGACCTGATGAAACTGACGGTAGCGGCCGCGCTGCGGACGCTCATGCCTGAACATCGGCCCGGTGTACCACAAGCGCTTCGGGCCATCGTAAGTGAGATTGTGCTCGATCACCGATCGCACGACGCCCGCAGTGCTTTCCGGGCGCAAAGTGAGATGGTCCCCATTCAACGCATCTTCAAAGGAATACATTTCCTTTTCGACGATATCAGTCACCGCACCCAAACCGCGCGCGAAAAGTGTCGTTTCTTCGACAATGGGCGTACGAATCTGCTGATAACCATAGCTTTTCAGCACCGATTGCACCGTGTTTTCAAACAACTCCCACAATGGCGCGTCTTCGGGCAGGATGTCGTTCATCCCTTTGATGCCTGCGATTTTTTTTGCTTTATCTTTACCTGACATGCTTTTCAAGTGCTATCGCTACCTTACGGGGCAACAGCCGTTTTTCCATAATTGGTTTGGACATATTCCAGCACGATTTGCTGAAATTCTTCCGCAATGTTTTGTCCGCGCAAAGTCACGTGTTTGCGACCATCAACAAAAACCGGCGCCGCACTGGCTTCACCTGTGCCCGGAAGACTGATACCGACATGGGCATGCTTGGATTCGCCCGGACCATTAACGATACAGCCCATCACGGCAACGCTCATATTTTCTACGCCCGGATACAAGGTTTTCCACTCCGGCATTTGCTCCAGGATAAAATTCTGTATCCGGGCAGCCAGTTCCTGAAACACTGTCGATGTCGTGCGGCCACAACCTGGACAGGACACAACCATCGGCATGAAGTGGCGCAAACCCATAGTTTGCAACAACTCCTGCGCCACGATCACTTCCTTGCTGCGATCCCCACCCGGCTCTGGCGTCAGAGAAATGCGAATCGTATCGCCAATCCCCTCCTGCAGCAACACCCCCATTGATGCGGCAGACGCCACAATGCCCTTGCTACCCATACCCGCTTCTGTCAACCCCAAATGCAACGCATAATCGCATCGGCGGGCCAACTCACGATAAACCGCGATCAAGTCCTGAACCCCAGAAACCTTGCATGAAAGAATGATCTTGTCTGCTGACAGTCCCTGCTGCTCGGCAAGTTGTGCGCTTTGCAGCGCTGACATGATCAACGCCTCATACATCACCTGTTGCGCACCCCAAGGCACTGCGCGCTGCGCATTTTCATCCATAATGCGCGCCAGAAGGCCTTGATCCAGGCTGCCCCAATTGACACCTATGCGTACCGGCTTCTGATAACGGCATGCGACCTCAATCATTTGTGCGAACTGCACATCCCGCTTGGCCCCCTTACCAACATTGCCGGGATTAATGCGATATTTTGACAAGGCCTGCGCGCACTCCGGGAAGTTGATCAACAAGGTGTGCCCGTTATAGTGAAAGTCACCAATCAATGGAACATCCACACCCATCTGATCCAGTTGCTTTCGAATTTCTGGTACTGCCGCCGCCGCTTCTGGCGTGTTGACGGTAATGCGCACCAACTCAGAACCTGATCGCGCCAAATCCCGGATCTGAGCAGCGGTCGCGACGACATCCGCCGTATCCGTGTTGGTCATTGACTGCACCACCACTGGTGCGCCACCGCCGATCACAACTTGGCGTGCGCCATATTTAACCAGTACTTTCAACCTACTTTTCTGCGCAGCAGCGTCATCTGTCTGTGCGTTATGTGTTAATGGCATTGTCGTTTACTTCAAGTTCAGCTTAACGGTTTTTTTGCCCTTATTTGGCTTGATCTCCAACGGTTCGCCTCCCAGAGTCGCCTCAACCGCAGTCCCATTGCCCAAGGTCAGTTGCATTGGTTGGTCAACTGTGTATGACATGCTGGCACCAGCCTGAAGCAACCCTGACTTCAGCACCAGACCATCTGGCCGCCTAAACTCATACCAGGATTGTTCGCGGCACGTCAAAATCAGTTCGTTTTTTCCTGGCGCAGCTTCAGCTTGCGCTTCAAGCTGCTTCACGGTCGCCTCATCAATGGCGGGCAATACCTGCACCGGTTCGAGCGGCGGCAATTCCTGGCGAACCATGTTTGCATCCTGTGGCGGCATTTTCCCGGTAGCAGCAAGACCTTTCTCTGCTGGATTGGCAGCATTCGGCACCACTTCCGCAGGTGCTTCCTTTTTCAACATGGGGAGCCTAGACAGATCGGGCAACCACCCCATCCGCCTCCCAAACATCAACACAGCGATCAGGAGCGCCACCAGAACGACTCCGATCAACCACTTTCTGGAAATTGCGCTCCTATTTCCTAAAGTCGGCATGCGCGCGCCGGTATAAGGTGTTGATTTTGCTGTCCGCTTCGAACGAGGTAATTTTTTCTTTTGATCCTCAGGCGCATCCTGCTGCAACATGGCAACCAATGGCTCAGCGTCCATTTTCATTGCCTTGGCATAGGCACGCACAAAACCGCGTGTAATGGCCAGTCCCGGCAGCGCATCGAAGTTATCCGATTCCAGCGCCAATATTTGACGCGAAGTCATTTTCAGTCGGTCAGCGGCTTCGTCAACCGTCCAGCCGAGCTGCTCGCGCCGCGCCTGCAATTCGGCACCCGGTAATGTTATAAGCTTTACCGCTTCCGCCCCGCCCATTCCTGTCTCTTTTTCTAAGTCGCTCATTTACCCATCACTCGTCAAATGCGCCCCGCTCGGCTGCCGCATATTCCTTGGAATTTGGATGAAACCTCTGCAACTGTCCAATGTGAATCTGTTTGGCAACGCGATCACCCGTCTTGTGCGCAATTTTTGTTGCCAACCACAAGACATCTGCCTTGAGCACATTAGCTTGAATAACGCGATTAATGTAAAAACGCGCGCGCAAATAGTCTTTCTGGCCATAATAAATTTTTGCCAGAAAACCATTCGTCAACGGACTGGAAGGATCATACTTGAAAGCCTTCAAGAAATACCGCTCTGCCGCAGGGTGGTCATTGAACTTCATACTGCAAACGCCCGCATTGAGCAGCGCTTTGCTGGGTTCGCGGTATTTTCTGTTATTAAATGCCAATTCAAAATAATGGAGCGCCTCGCGTTCACGCCCAATCTGGCACAAGTAGCGGCCATAATTATTGCCAATATCCGGGTTATCAGGCGCCAGACTCAATGCACGGTCAAAATTCACCTTGGCCAGACCAAGCTCTCCCATATCCATGTAAATCAGGGCACGAACACCGTACGCTTCCGCATAGTCAGGGTAAATAGTCAGGGCTTTCTTTAACTCATCCAGGGCAAAGTCAAGCTGCTTGCGCTCGTAATAACCCGTTGCCAACTGCAAGCGTATTGACGCGCGCTTTTGTTTCGTTGTCTGGTCAGAAATTGTCGGCAGTTCAGTGGATGTCTGCTGTTGCTGAGGCGCAGAAGCGCAACCTGCAAGCCAGACAAACATCGCAGCAACCAAACTGAAAACCGTACGCCTTCTGATTGCGTTCACGCCAATTCCTCCAGTGTACAAATAACCGTTTCACATCGTCCCGGGGCCAATTTGAAACCACCCATTCTTTCGTGAATACGCGTACGATCCTTGACTTCACCCGCAAGTTGACCACAGGCAGCATCAATATCATCGCCGCGCGTCTTGCGTATGGTTGTCACAAAACCAGCATCGATAAGAATCTTTCCAAAGGCCTTTACGCGTTCGTCAGTGGAACGACGCAAGCCTGATTCCGGATACGGATTAAATGGAATCAGATTGAACTTGCATGACACCTTGTGCCCACCGTTTGTAATTAACGTAATCAGCTCCCGCGCATGTTTGTCGCTATCGTTGACCCCATCCAGCATGCAATACTCGAACATTATCGCTTCACGCGGCGCATGTTTCAGATATTGACTGCACGCCGCCATCAAGTCATTCAACCCATGTTTTTGGTTAAGGGGAACCAATTCATTACGCAATATATCATTCGGCGCATGCAAGGAAACGGCCAGCGCAACCGGACAATCCTCGGCTAGCCGTTCTATCATCGGCACGACACCACTGGTTGACACGGTTACGCGTCGCCGCGACAAACCATACGCATTATCATCAAGCATCAACTTCAGAGCACGAACTGTTGCATCGTAATTTAACAGCGGCTCACCCATGCCCATCAAAACAACATTTGAAATCTGGCGTGCACCCTTCGGGCCAGGCACCTCGCCTTTGGTCTTGCGTAGCGCAAATTCAGCGATCCAGAGTTGTCCGATAATTTCCGCTGTGGTCAGATTCCGGCTAAACCCCTGCTTACCGGTTGAACAAAAACGGCAATTAACCGCACACCCCGCCTGCGTGGAAATGCACAAGGTACCCCGATTTTCTTCCGGGATAAAAACGGTCTCAATGGCATTGCCTTGTCCGACATCCAGCAACCACTTCCGGGTGCCATCCTGTGAGGTGTGATCACTGATAATGGACGGTGCGCGAACAATGGCGCGCCCTGCCAACTTGTCGCGCAAAGACTTCGCCAGATTGGTCATCTCCCCGAAGTCACTCGCACCAAACACGTGAATCCAGCGCTGCAATTGCGTCGCGCGAAACGGCTTTTCACCCAACTCATCACAGTAGGCGACCAGTTGTTCCGGAGAAAAATCCAGCAAGTTGGTTAAAGCCGTCATAAAATCAAGTAGAGCGAACCGGCAACAGAGATCATGTTCCGCTGCCGGCAATCAAGTTAGCGTGAAGCAACATCCATGGACGGGAAGAAATACGCAATTTCAACCGCTGCTGTTTCCGGCGCATCAGAGCCATGCACAGCATTCGCGTCAATCGACTTCGCAAAATCCGCACGAATCGTACCGGCTTCAGCCTCTTTTGGATTGGTCGCACCCATCAATTCACGATTTTTGGCAATGGCGTTTTCACCCTCCAGCACCTGCACCATGACTGGCCCAGAGATCATGAATTCAACCAGATCCTTGAAGAAAGGACGCTCCTTGTGAACGGCGTAAAAACCCTCCGCTTCTTTTTGTGAAAGCTGAACCATGCGTGCCGCAACAATTTTCAATCCAGCATTTTCAAAGCGGGTATAGATTTGACCGATTACGTTCTGAGCGACACCGTCAGGTTTAATGATCGACAAGGTTTTTTCAGTTGCCATTGTGCAAAAACTCCAATAAAAATTAATGATTTGCCAAAAAATTTGGCGCAAGTGGAATAACCACGGATTTTACCATGCTTCTCCCGCCTCTCTTGCCATGGAAACTGTGTCGTTTAGCCCAGTGTCGTATCTAGCAACATCATCAATGCAAAACCAAACATCAGCCCTATCGTGGCGGGTGTCTGGTGGCCATTGCGATGTGTTTCCGGTATCACTTCGTGCGACACCACAAAAATCATGGCGCCCGCCGAAAGCCCCAGCCCAATCGGATAGGCCAGCGAAAAACCGCTGGAAAGACCAACACCAAGCAAGGCACCAATTGGTTCAAGCAGGCCCGTTGATGCCGCCAGCAGCACTGCCTTAAGCGACGAATATCCGGCACTTCGCAAAGCAATGGCTACAGCCAGCCCCTCAGGAATATCTTGCAAGGCGATTGCGGCCGTTAAAGGCAAACCGACAGATAAGTCACCTTGCGAAAAACTGACGCCAATCGCCATCCCTTCTGGCAAGTTATGCAAAGCAATCGCAAAAACAAAAAGCCACAAACGATTGTAATTTTCAGAGCCCGGCCCGAAAACACCCGCATTTTCGTGCTCATGCGGTGTGAACTCATCCAAACCCAACATCAAAAGCACACCCAGCGCAATCCCGATGACAACCAACCCCGCGCCGCCAGCTTTTGACCCTACCATCTGTTCGCCTGCCTCAATTCCCGGCAGTATCAGCGAAAAAGCGCTTGCGGCCAGCATCATGCCTGCCGCCATGCCGAGCATGGAATCTTCCATCTTTTGCGGGATATGGCGCAACACAAAGCCGGGCAATGCCCCAAGTGCCGTTGCGCCAAACCCCGCCATTCCTCCGAGTAGCGCCAGCCAGGCGACATCCAGCAAGCCATTCCCGAAAGCGTGCGCCAGACTTTGTGCAAGCAGCGCAAAAACAACCAGGAGTGACAGTGCCATTCCAGTTGTTATAAAGGGGCGTCGCCTGGCGCGCTGCCCGATTAGAGAAAACCAGCGTTCATTTTTTGGTGTCGTATGCATGGGCATTAGAGACAGCAATAGTATTATTTTTCATTTTATTGCAGGCTTGCCGCTCCTGCGCTAACCGCGTCCTGACGATTTCGGTGAACAGCGACCCAGCGCAAGCTTGCCGACAAGGCGCGGAATTCCTGGCGAGAAAGGCTGTCACGAAAAATAGTCAAGCTAGTGGTCGGCCGTGTACCCTCAATCATCCGAAAGCGCAGCACCATCACGCCAGGCCACAATGTAGACGATGGCTGCAGTTCAACCAGACGCCCCCTTTGAACAACGTCACCCTTGCCGACTTCCAGTTGCTGCAAATAAACATGCCCATCCACATCGACCTCGACTCGGTAGGAACTTCTTTTTCCGCACCATGACCATAGCGCAATTACAGTGCCTGATAAACAAGCCAAGGAAACCGCAAGGCGTACGCCAAAGCTAAGCTGCGAAGAACCCTGACACAAGAGAAACACGCCAACAAAACAAACCATGGCGCACATTGCGTGCATCAAAATAGTCAGCGTTCTGGATGGCTTGATGGTAGCCGCTACAGCGATAGACATGACACCCCTAAAAGAAAAGCCCTTCGGTCACAATTATGACTGAAGGGCTTTTGAGCTTGGAAAAGCTTTGTTTAGATTTTGCCAAAAACGAGCGTGCCGTTCGTGCCGCCAAATCCAAACGAATTCTTCAATGCCACATTAATCGGCATGTCGCGCGCGGTATTGGGACAATAATCAAGATCGCACTGCTCATCCTGATTGAAAATATTAATAGTCGGCGTTACAACCTGGTGATGGATAGACAGCGCCGTAATTACCGATTCCAAACCGCCAGCGCCGCCAAGCAAGTGGCCCACCATTGATTTCGATGAACTTACAACAATGTCCTTAGCGGAATCACCCAATGTACGCTTCAATGCAACCGTTTCTGCGATATCACCGAGCGGCGTTGAAGTACCATGTGCGTTTACGTAGTTAATCTCATCAGCATTAACCTGTGCATCCTTCATTGCGTTGAGCATACACAGGCTGGCACCACTACCATCTTCTAGTGGCTGCGTCATATGATTAGCGTCTGCACTCATACCAAAACCAAGCAACTCGGCATAAATCTTGGCACCGCGTGCTTTCGCGTGCTCATACTCTTCCAGCACGAGTACACCTGCACCTTCACCCAGCAGGAAGCCATCACGATCTTTATCCCAGGGCCGCGAAGCCGTCGCAGGATCATCATTGCGTGCTGTCAGTGCCCGAGAAGCCGCGAAACCACCCAGACCTAACGGGGAAATGGTGGCTTCAGCACCACCGGCGATCATCACATCTGCATCACCGTATTGAATCAACCTGCCAGAAAAACCAATGCTGTGAAGGCCAGTAGAGCAAGCTGTCACGATCGACAGATTGGGCCCCATCATGCCGTAGCGAATTGACAAGTTGCCGGAAATCATATTGATGATGGATGCTGGCACGAAAAAGGGACTGATGCGTCTCGGCCCACGATTCATGTATTCGGTGTGCGTCCGCTCAATCATCGGCAAGCCACCGATACCCGAACTGATGTTAACACCAATGCGCGCGGCATTTTCTGCGGTAACTTCTATCCCGCTATCTTCAACTGCCTGAATACCTGCTGCCATGCCGTAATGGATAAATGTATCCATCGTGCGCGCATCCTTGGCATTAATGTAGTCTTCTAGATTAAAGTCTTTGACCTCAGCGCCAACTCTCGTGCTGAAGGCAGAAGCATCAAATTTTGTAATATGACCGGCCCCTGACTTCCCTGCAGTCACCGATTTCCACATTTCGGCAACAGAGTTACCGACGGGCGAAATACACCCTAGGCCTGTAATCACGACCCGACGTTCACGTTGACGGCTCAAGCTGCTTTCTCCTATTGAATCTAATCAATCAATGAAAACGGAGCGGACGCAGACCGCCTGCTCCAACCCGGTAGGGCGATGGCGTACTGAACAAAAGTATGCGGCCTGATAAAGTTTCAAGCCGCATCTTTGGGTACTGATAGAACGGAGTTACTTGGCGCTTGCGTTCGCGTAATCGATTGCTTGCTGCACCGTCGTAATCTTCTCAGCCTGCTCGTCTGGAATCTCGATTTCAAACTCATCTTCCAGTGCCATGACGAGTTCAACGGTGTCAAGCGAATCTGCGCCAAGATCATCGACAAAGGATGACTCGTTCTTGATGTCAGCTTCAGCAACACCCAGTTGTTCAGCAACGATTTTAATAACACGTTGTTCGATATCAGACATGTTTTTGCTCCAGTTATATTTATTTCAAAATAGTGCCCAAACCCTATCAGGTTTGGGCCAAACAAATCCCTTAGCGGGCTTAAAAATTAACGCAGAAACAGCATTATATAGTCAAAAAAGACCAGTTTGACTAATTCATGTACATCCCACCATTAACATGCAGAGTTGTACCAGTAATGTAATTAGCTTGTGGCGAGGCAAGGAATACCACTGCAGCAGCAACCTCTTCGGGTGCACCAAAACGGCCCAGCGGCACCTGCTGCAACAAGGCAGCCACTTGCTGCTCACCAAGGGACTTGGTCATGTCAGTGTCAATAAAACCTGGCGCGACGCAATTCACTGTAATCCCACGATTACCTGTTTCACGCGCCAGTGCACGACTCATGCCTTCCACGCCAGCCTTGGCCGCCGCATAATTGATCTGACCGGCATTACCCAATGAACCTACAACCGAGGTGATATTGATAATCTTGCCGGCACGCGCCTTCATCATGCCGCGCAATACAGCGCGGCACAGACGCCCGACCGCATTCAGGTTGACCGAAATCACCTGATCCCACTCTTCGTCCTTCATGCGCATCGCCAGTTGATCCTGGGTAATGCCCGCATTGTTAACCAGAATGGAGACGCCACCGAATTCTTTTTGAATGTCATTAAGCACCGCTTGACAAGCGGCCGCATCAGCCACATCCAGCACTACGCCTTTGCCAGCGCCCACTTTTTGCAAGTCTTCTGTTACCTGCGCGGCACCCGATTCGGATGTACTGGTACCAATAACGGTCGCTCCGCGCTTGGCCAATTCCAGCGCAATTGCATGACCGATGCCACGCGACGCGCCAGTGACCAGCGCAACTTGATTCTGCAAATCCTGCATGCTCATTTCAGCACCTCCAACACTTTTTCCAGTGAAGCCTGATCAAAAATGGCTTCACCAATCAGGTCACTCTGAATGCGCTTGCTCAAACCCGCCAGCACGCGACCCGGCCCACACTCGATTGTGTGCGTAATTCCCTGCCCTGCCATCGCCTTGATTGTCTCGACCCAGCGCACAGCGCCTGCTGCTTGGCGAACCAGTGCGTCTTTAATCATTTCAGGATCGGCAACAATCGCCACATCGACATTATTGATCAAAGGAATCTCAGGAGTATTAAAAGTAACCGTGGCCAAATACTCTCGCAAGCGGTCTGAGGCTGGCTTCAGTAATGATGAGTGAAATGGCGCAGAGACTGACAGCGGCAGCGCACGCTTGGCACCTTTTGCCTTGGCAATATCGCAGGCACGCTCAATGGCCGTCTTGTGCCCGGCAATCACCACCTGTGAAGGCGCATTGAAATTAACGGGTTCCACAACTTCACCCTGCGCGGCTTCGGAACAGGCTGCCATCACATCATCGTCCGAAAGGCCAATAATGGCCGCCATGCCGCCTACACCGACTGGCACCGCTTCCTGCATAACTTGCGCACGAAATCGAACCAACTTCACAGCATCCTTCAGCGCAATCACGCCCGCTGCTACCAGCGCAGAAAACTCGCCCAGGCTGTGGCCTGCGACCATTTCCGGCTTGGCACCACCTGCGGCGAGCCAGGCGCGATAAAACGCCACCGATGTGGCCAACATCACAGGTTGTGTGTTGGTCGTCAGATCCAGATTTTCCTTCGGACCCTCGGCAATCAGTTTATCCAGGTCCATTTGCAAGGCATCGGAGGCTTCAGCAATCGTGTCTCGTACCACCGCATTGTGGGCAAACCCATCCAACATCCCGACAGACTGTGAACCCTGTCCGGGAAAAATAAAAGCAAATTTAGGCATGCTCTAGTCGTCCAGTTAAGGTTGGTAAATTACATACGCAGCAAAACGCCACCCCACGTCAAACCAGCGCCGATAGCGGCAAGCAAGACGTTTTGCCCCGGCTTGATGCGCCCGTCACGTACCGCTGTGTCCAAAGCAAGGGGAATACTGGCTGCGGACGTATTGCCATGCTGATCTACCGTCACGATGACACGCTCTGACGGCACTTTCAACCTTCTGGCAGCGCCCTGAATAATTCTGACATTAGCCTGGTGGGGAATCAACCAGTCAACATTCTCCGATGTCACTCCCGCCATTTCCATTACTTCGTGTCCAACCTGATCCAAAACCGATATAGCCAACCTGAAAACCGCCTGACCATCCATATACAGAAAACCGGCCCCTTCAAGCGCACCTGTATTCAGGCGCCCATCCATTTTCAGGATAGGGCCATGCTGGCCGTCCGCATGCATTTTGGTCGCCAAAACACCAGGCTCGTCCGACGCACTCAGAACGACAGCGCCAGCACCATCACCAAACAGAACGTATGTCGTACGATCATTAGGGTCAATAATGCGGGAATAAATTTCCGCGCCGATCACAAGTACATTTTTATGCACACCGGCACGAATAAAAGCATCCGCCATCGACATCGCATAAACAAAACCGCTACAAACCGCCTGTGTATCCACCGCAGCACAACTGGTATTAATGCCCAGCTTATGCTGAATGACGCAAGCCGTGCTTGGGAATCCTCCAAGATGATCCGGTGTCGCCGTTGCCACGATGATCATGTCGATCTCATTCGCGTCAAGACCACTCATTTCGAGTGCTTTCTTGGCCGCCTCTACACCCAGATCACTGGACAACACATTTGGCTCTGCGAAATGGCGCGCTTCAATACCACTACGCGTCACAATCCACTCATTAGATGTTTCCACTCCCCTGGCCGCCAGATCTTCCACCATTTCTTCGTTTGTGACGCGTCTTGGTGGCAAATAACTGCCCGTACCGACAATTTTGCTGTAAAGAGTCATACTGTTCTCTATTTCAATGGTTCCGAAACCGCATCCGAATTTTCGGACGCCCCCTGTTCTGGCATCATCTCTGCCATGATTGATGAAATGCGCAACAGTACGTCATTCCTGACCGCGCCATACGCACGCCGAATCGCCCACTCATAGGCATATGCATCGGCACTCCCGTGGCTTTTAAAGACCAGGCCACGCAAACCCAGCAAACTGGCGCCATTGAAACGAGACGGATTCAAGCGCCTGGATATCGACTTGAGCGCCCCACGTGCCAAGAGCGCTCCCAGCATGTTCAGTAAGCTGGAGCCTAATTCCGTTTTCATCACCGTCCGAACCATGCGCCCCAGGCCTTCTGCCGTCTTTAAGGCGACATTCCCGGTAAAACCGTCGCATACCACGATATCGGTGGTGCCTTCAAAAATGTCATTACCCTCGACATTACCGTAAAAGTTCAGCAAGCCCTTTTTATGATCCTCGCGCATGATTTCCGCCGCGCGCTTGACCATTTCCGTACCCTTGATCTCTTCCGTGCCGACATTTAACAAACCAACCGTCGGTCGCTCCTTGTTTTCAGCGGATGAAAACAAGGCTGATCCCATCAGCGCAAATTGCTGCAAATGCTCCGGTTCACAATCAATATTTGCACCCAGGTCAAGCATGTATGTCGGCCCGTCATTCTGGTTCGGCAGGATCGTGCAAATCGCAGGACGCTCAACGCCTGGCAAAGTTTTGAGTACATAGCGTGCTATCGCCATCAACGCACCCGTGTTACCGGCGGACACGCAAGCTTGCACATCCCCGTCCTTGACCATATTGATCGCTTTCCTCATGGAAGAGCCACGCTTGCGTCGAAGTGCAATTTCAACCGTATCATCCATCTCAACCACTTCTGTTGCGTCCACAACAGAAATCCTTGGATGAACCCGAGCACCAAGCTTGGTCAATTCAGCAAGAATTGCCTCTTTTTTCCCAACCAGCACCAACTCAGCATTACTCTCATTATTAACAAATGAAACGCTGGCTGGAACAGTCACCGATACGCCGTGATCGCCCCCCATGCAGTCGATGGAAATCTTAATTGCCATTACTTTGTATACGCCCCACTCAAGCAAAAACATCCGGGAACCGGATGCATGTAAAACAAATTCAGGTAATACCTTTGGCAACCATCAATAAAAATGGCGCATCGAAATCAAACTTCCTGCGCCATCTTGACGAAAATCGCCGCCCTCCGAGCTTAATCGGCGCTCTTGGTTTTAAGCACTTTTTTGCCGCGATAAAAACCGTTCGGACTGATGTGGTGACGCAAGTGCGTTTCACCACTTGTTTGCTCAACCGACGTTGGCGCGGCCGTCAAGGCGTCGTGAGAACGACGCATTCCCCGCCTGGACGGAGATTTTTTGTTTTGTTGAACAGCCATGTTTTACTCCTGATTCCAAAAAATAATGCGCGATTTTAGCATACCAGCGTAACTTCTTTACTAGTGTCCCGCCAAAATTCTTGATGCTTTCCCGTTTTCGAGCTGATCAGCGCTTCAAATCCCTAAGTACCGCAAAAGGCGAAGGCTTTTCACTTTTTTGATTTTCAAAGGCTGAAGCATCGGGGCAAACATCATGCCTGGCCGACAATGGAAGTGCCAGCAACACCTCATCTTCAATCAAGGCCAGCAGATCCAGGTTCTTGCTGCCGACAATCACATCGACGGCATCGTCCTCCAGTTGATCTTCAATCTCGTTTGCCTGCTCTTCACTCTCGGCCAGAATCAATGATGATGCCGAGCTGACCTCAAATGAAAAAGACTCAAGACAACGCTGACATATTAAATTCACTGTAACCGCTATTGCCAGTGACAACTGTGAATGACCCAATGCATCGGTGCCGCCTTGCAATGACCAGCCAAGCACACCACTGGAATCAGCACATGCTGCAGACAGCCTCGCCAGATCAGCCACATTAAGCTGGCCCTCACGCTGCTCACCTGACCGGCTGAACTCAAAAGCATTAATAATGTAGGGTTCCATTGCCCAAACCAATCAAATCAAACACGCGATAATAGCAATCGCGCCTATTATCAGTCAAAATAACTCGCCATCAAACAAACCCTTTAACTGTTACACCAGATTTCATGCCCAGCATTTCAAGTTTTCCGCGCCTGATTCTTGGCTCGAGTTCAGTTTACCGCAAAGAATTGCTGTCTCGACTGAATTTTCCCTTCGATGTCGCCAGCCCAGACATCGACGAAACACCACTCGCGAACGAATCGCCAGAAGCAACCGCTCTCCGGCTGTCGCAGGAAAAGGCCATGGCTATCGCCACAATCCATCCTGACGCACTCGTCATTGGTTCTGATCAGGTTGCCACCTTGAATGGCGCACAAATCGGAAAACCGGGCACGCATGAAAAGGCACTCAGACAATTGCAAATAATGCGCGGTCAGCGCGTTGTTTTTCATACTGCGCTCTGTCTGCTTGACGGCAGAAAAACCGCCAAAGTTGAAACAGCGGTTCAAGTTGAAAATATCCAAACCTTTGTCACCTTCCGCGATCTGCCTGATGCCGAGCTAGATGCCTATTTAAGAATAGAGCAACCCTACGACTGCGCAGGTAGTGCACGCAATGAGGGATTGGGCATTGCGCTACTGGAAAAAATCGAAAGCGCGGATCCAACCGCACTTACCGGCCTGCCGCTGATTGCCTTGACCACCATGTTACGTCGCTTGGGTGTCCCTTTCTTTAACATAGCAAACAAAAGCTGAGCAATCCCCCCATGATCGGCACTCTATACCTCGTTCCCAACACGTTGGGCTATGCCCTTGAAAGCGCAACGGAGCCACTCGTGCATGTCATACCAGATGACGTTCAGGCAATTGCAGCAAAACTCGGTTACTTCATCGCAGAAAATGCGAAAACCACGCGCGCCTTTCTCAAACTGGTCAACGCCTCGCACCCGCTTGCCAGACCCCTTCAACAAATCAGTATTGTTGAACTTAATGTCAAAACAAAGGAAAGCGCGCTACCCGAATTGCTGGCACCGATTCTTGCCGGAAAGGATGCCGGACTGATTTCTGAATCCGGCATGCCCGCCGTTGCCGACCCGGGTGCCAATCTGGTACGACTGGCGCATCAGCACAACATTCCGGTTAAACCTTTAATCGGCCCCTCCTCTTTACTGCTTGCCTTGATGGCAAGCGGACTGAATGGACAAAGCTTTGCATTTAACGGCTATCTGCCAACCAGCCCCGCCCAGCGTACCAAGCGCATCAGGGAATTGGAAGAGCGCTCCCGAAAAGAAGGCCAGACCCAATTGTTCATTGAGACCCCCTACCGCAACGCCGCTTTACTGGAAGCGCTAGCCAATGATTGTCATCCGAGTACACTGATTTGCGCGGCTACCCATTTGACTGCGCCGGATGAATCGGTTCTGACCCAAACTGCCGCAGAATGGCAAAAACAGATTGCCCGCAAAAAAGTGCCGGACATCCAGCGCAAACCCACCGTTTTCTTGCTGCTTTCCAGCAAATGAACAAAAAGAATGGAGCAACTCGTTCAAACGACCGTTGAATAAGTGCGCCGGAGCGCCAAAAACGCTAGAATCCAAGGTTTGAAATTTATCCGGCCGAACCTGTAGTCTTCGGCAACAGGAATCAAACATGCTGAACTTTCAAGAAGTTATTCTCACACTGCAAAACTACTGGAATGCGCAAGGTTGTGCCATTCTCCAACCCTATGACATGGAAGTGGGTGCAGGTACATCGCATACCGCCACATTTTTGCGTGCAATCGGACCAGAGCCTTGGCGCGCGGCCTACGTACAACCCTCTCGCCGCCCGAAAGACGGGCGATATGGCGAAAACCCGAATCGCATGCAGCACTATTACCAGTATCAAGTTGTACTCAAGCCTGCGCCAGAGAATATTCTGGACATTTATCTGGGCTCGCTCGAGGCGCTAGGGCTGGACCTGAAACAGAATGACGTTCGTTTCGTGGAAGACGACTGGGAAAACCCGACACTTGGCGCATGGGGCTTAGGGTGGGAGGTTTGGCTAAACGGTATGGAAATTACGCAATTCACCTATTTTCAACAAGTAGGTGGCATCGATTGCAAACCCGTTCTCGGCGAAATTACCTATGGCATTGAACGTCTCGCAATGTATCTGCAAGGCGTTGAAAACGTCTACGATCTGGTCTGGACCGAATGGGTGGACAATGGCGTCAAGAAGTCGCTCAGCTATGGCGATGTCTTCATGCAAAATGAAATTGAGCAATCGGCCTATAACTTCGAGGGATCAAACACACCATTTCTGTTTTCCCTGTTCGGCAATTACGAATCGGAAGCCAAGCGTCTGGTGGAACAATCGTTAACCATCCCGGCATACGAAATGATTTTGAAAGCCGCGCATACTTTCAACCTGCTCGACGCGCGCAATGCGATTTCGGTGACCGAGCGCGCCGCTTACATCGGCCGGATTCGCAACCTTTCACGCTCGGTCGCGCATGCCTATTATGAGTCCCGCGAAAAGCTGGGATTCCCAATGGCAACCCCAGAAGAAATGGCCGCATAACTTAACCAAGCGTGACTGACCGAACCAATTTATATTTAATCAAGCCAAACGGCACTATGAAACAAACTCTTTTAGTTGAACTGCTGACCGAAGAACTGCCACCGAAAGCGCTGGCAAAACTTGCCGATGCTTTTGCGACCTCTATTTTCGAGGGCCTTAAATCGCGCAACTTCCTGAGCGAAAGCGCTGCGCTGACAACCTATACCACACCACGTCGCCTTGCACTGACGATCAGTGATGTGCTGGATATGTCACCGGATAAGCCAATCCACATTAAAGTGCTTCCCGTCAAGGTTGGGCTCGACAAGGACGGCAAACCCACCGCGCCACTGCAAAAAAAACTTGATGCGCTGGGCTTTTCAGAAGTTCAGCTTGACGACCTGACTGTCGAGCACGACGGCAAAAATGATTGTTTATTTTATACGCACATCGCACCCGGCTCCCAATTGCACATCGGGTTGCAAGCAGCATTAGAGGAGGCCGTCAGCCATTTACCCACGCCGAAGCAAATGACCTACCAGCGCCCTGGCGGCGTCAACGTCGAATTTGTACGACCGGCGCACAGCCTGATTGCGCTTTATGGCAGCGATGTTTTGCCAGTCTCAATTCTTGGTCTCTCTGCAGGCCGCACGACACAAGGCCACCGTTTTCTGTCACAAGGAAAAATTACCTTTGCTCACGCCAGCACTTATGCATCAACACTGGAATCGCAAGGCAAGGTCATTGTCAGCCTGCCGGCCCGCAAAGAGAAAATCCGCACGATGCTGCAGGAAAAAGCGCAATCCGATCACGTTTTAATGCCCGAATCCTTGCTGGATGAAGTCAGTGCGCTGGTTGAATGGCCCGTCATTTATGAATGCCATTTTGAACCGGAATTTCTGGAAGTGCCGCAGGAATGCCTGATTCTGACGATGCAGACCAACCAGAAATACTTTGCGCTGACCGATCCGCAAGGCCGTCTTCGCTCACGCTTTCTGATCGCATCGAATATTGAAACGGACAGTCCGGAACGCATCATCAGTGGAAATGAGCGCGTGATCCGGCCCCGCCTTTCCGATGCACGCTTCTTCTTTGAACAGGACAAGAAAAAGCGTCTGGAAGAGCGTGTTCCCGGCCTGACCAGTGTCGTCTATCACAACAAACTCGGCTCATTGGCACAGCGCATGACCCGCGTACGTATTCTGGCCGTTGAAATTGCACGAATGCTGGGCGCAGGAGAAGCGCTGGTTGAGCGCGCCGCCACGCTGGCAAAGGCCGACTTGCTCACCGAAATGGTCGGCGAGTTTCCTGAACTGCAAGGCATCATGGGAACCTATTACGCGCGCCATGACGGCGAGCATGAAGAAGTCGCCATGGCCGCAATGGAGCACTATATGCCACGTTTTGCCGGCGATGCACTGCCCACAACACAAACTGGCACCATCATTGCGCTGGCTGACAAACTGGAAACGCTGACAGGCATCTGGGGCATTGGTTTGCACCCAACGGGTGACAAGGATCCATACGCACTGCGCCGTCACGCACTGGGAATTTTGCGCATTCTGATTGAAAAACGCCTGCCACTCTCGCTCTCTGCCATGCTGGCGACCATCGTGCGCATATTGATCAGCAATGCCAGCCTCAAAAATCCAACCGAACAAGTCACTGCTTTCATGATGGATCGATTGCGCGGTCTATTACGCGACCGTGGCTATACCAATAGCGAAATCGAAGCTATTCTGGCGCAAAACCCGGATCGACTCGATAACATTATCGAGCGACTGGATGCGGTCAAAGCTTTTGCTTCACTACCAGAATCGGAGGCACTTGCTGCAGCAAACAAGCGCATCGGAAACATCTTGAAGAAGTCCAATGTGCGCGCAGGCAATGTTCAGGAAGGACTGCTCTCAGAAACACAGGAGCAAGCGCTTTATACGGCCATATCACAGTTGGAGCCGGAACTGGAGCAGTTGCTCGCACAAGGCGATTTCACAGGCGCATTGAAAATGACAGCTCATTTGCGCGATAAAGTCGACGCATTTTTTGATACGGTAATGGTTATGTCGGAAGACTTGAATCTACGCAACAATCGCATTGCCTTGCTGACCAAACTGCATACGATCATGAACCGCGTCGCGGACATTTCTACGCTGGCAAGTTAATCAGGGAGAGGATATGACGGCAAATCTGGTTATTCTTGATCGTGATGGGGTCATCAATTTTGCCGATCAGGAAGCTCCTATCAAATCGCCGGATGAATGGGAGCCGATTCCTGGCTCGCTGGAAGCCATAGCGCGACTCAATCAAGCAGGATATCGTGTAGTCGTGGCGACCAACCAATCCGGCATTGGGCGTGGCCTGTATAACCTGACGGCACTAAATGCCGTCCATAAAAAAATGCAATCCGCCGCACATACTGTCGGCGCAAATATTGACGCCATTTTCTTTTGTCCGCACGCAGCAAATGAAGATTGCGACTGCCGCAAACCCAAACCAGGCATGATCAACGCCATTGCCAGGCGCTACGGCGTCAAACTGGAAGGCGTTCCTGTCATCGGTGATTCGTTACGCGACCTTCAGGCTGCCTTTGTCGCGGGGTGTACGCCCAACCTTGTATTAACCGGGAATGGAAGGACGACGCAAGAAGCCGGCGGTTTACCGCCAAACACCTCGACTTACCCGGATCTGGCAGCCTTTGTCGATAGGTTGCTCAGTATAGGCAGCGACAATTCCATTGATATCAAAGACTGATTCACCCCCACTTTCAGCCATGTTTCTTCGACGCATCAATTTGTTCATACGATCCCTGATTTTCACGCTGATCATGGTGGCGTTCACCCCCATCTGGACCTGCGTCTGCTTGATCACGATGCCACTTCCCTACAATAAGTTCTACCATATCGCCACACGTTGGAATGCATTCATCACCTGGCTGGCCAAGGTAGTGTGTGGCATTCGTTATCAAATCAAGGGTATGGAAAACCTGCCCGACGCCCCGGCCGTCTTGCTGTGCAAACATCAATCAGCATGGGAAACAATTTTTCTGCCAACCATCACGCCGCGCCCACTGGTTTATGTCTTGAAAAAAGAACTGTTGCGCCTACCTTTTTTCGGCTGGTCGCTCGCGATGCTGGGCTTCATTGGCATCGACAGAAAACTCGGAATGCGCGCTTTCAGGCAGGTGATTCTTGAGGGTAGAAAGCGACTGAACAATGGTCAATGGATCGCCATGTTTCCCGAAGGAACACGCACCGCGGTCGGTGAGCAGGGCGAGTATAAGGGCGGTGGAACGCGGCTGGCATCATCCACAAAATCTGTGATCGTGCCTGTTGCCTTGAATTCTGGTAAATGCTGGCCAAGAAACTCTTTCATCAAAACACCTGGCACGATTACCGTTTCAATCGGGCCAGCAATCCATCCCGACAAGCAATCACATGATGCACTGATGGCCGAGGTTGAAAACTGGATCGAAACGGAAATGCGCATCATCTCTCCAGAGGCATACAATACCCAGCAATTACTGACACAATAAACATAACCTTTACTGGCTGACCGGCTTTTTTAAGCAAAAGAGGCGGCACCAATTGTCACTTTACAACACTGTGAAAATTAACAACAAGAACTTCCAGGGTAAACTTGCGTAGCTCTCACACTTTTTATAAAAATGGGGTATGATGCTTTTCTGAATGCTCATCTGCCAGCCTTGGCAAAGAATTAACCGTATGTCCTGTTTTTCAGGCATAACGCCAAATAAAAGGCGATGATATTTTGGCGGGAACTTGCCTGCCAGCAATCACGAGACCCATTTTCCCCTCCCCACTGAGGAAAATTATGAGCGAAATTATTAAAGATGTTACTGATGCTTCTTTTGAAGCCGATGTACTGAAATCAACCCGCCCGGTATTAGTCGACTTCTGGGCTGAATGGTGTGGACCTTGCAAAATGATTGCGCCTACACTCGATGAAGTCGCGAAAGAGTACGACGGAAAAATTGCCGTTGCCAAGGTCAATGTCGACAACAATCAGGCCACCCCGGCCAAATTTGGAGTACGCGGCATTCCGACACTAATTCTTTTCAAGAATGGCGTACCTGCAGCTCAAAAAGTGGGTGCTTTGAGCAAAGGACAACTGACTGCATTTATCGATAGCAACATCTAAATTATTCGCGGCAATGCTACGCATTGCCGTATTTTCAAAGCAGATGCCGCTCTGGCAATTCTGCATGACTCCCTCCTCAAGATTTTAGTCCCCCAACGGGAAATACCACAGATATGCATTTATCAGAATTAAAGGCCATGCACGTTTCAGCTTTGCTGGACATGGCCCGAAGCCTAGACATCGACAACGCCGCGCGCCTGCGCAAACAGGAATTGATGTTCTCTATTTTAAGAAAACGCGCCAAGAGCGGCGAGCAAATTTTCGGCGACGGTGTGCTAGAAATTTTGCCAGATGGCTTCGGCTTCTTGCGCTCACCAGATGCCAGTTACATGGCATCCACCGATGACATCTACATTTCCCCGTCACAGATTCGTCGCTTCAACCTGCATACTGGCGACTCGATTGAAGGAGAAGTGCGCACTCCGAAAGATGGCGAACGATATTTCGCACTCGTGAAAGTGGACAGAGTCAACGGAGACACGCCAGAGGCCTCAAAGCACCGCATTCTATTTGAAAATCTGACACCGCTGCACCCGAATCAGCCATTGCACCTTGAACGCGACATGGCCGGTCAGGAAAATATTACCGGTCGAATTATCGACATGATTTCTCCGATCGGAAAAGGGCAGCGCGGCTTGCTGGTTGCGTCGCCAAAATCTGGAAAAACCGTCATGCTGCAACATATTGCGCATGCGATTACGAGCAACCATCCAGATGTCACATTGATCGTGCTTCTGATTGACGAGCGCCCGGAAGAGGTAACCGAGATGCAGCGCTCTGTACGAGGCGAAGTAGTTGCTTCTACCTTTGATGAACCCGCAACCCGTCACGTTCAGGTTGCCGAGATGGTGATTGAAAAAGCTAAGCGTCTGGTTGAAATGAAAAAAGACGTGGTCATTCTGCTTGACTCGATCACGCGACTGGCACGCGCCTACAATACCGTCATCCCGGCATCCGGCAAGGTATTGACCGGCGGTGTCGATGCCAATGCCTTGCAGCGCCCGAAACGCTTCTTTGGTGCGGCGCGCAACCTGGAAGAAGGCGGCTCACTAACGATCATCGCAACTGCCCTGATCGAAACCGGCAGCAGAATGGATGACGTCATCTATGAGGAATTCAAGGGCACGGGTAACATGGAAGTACACTTGGAACGCCGTCTGGCCGAGAAGCGTGTTTATCCTTCCATCAATTTGAACAAATCAAGCACCCGCCGTGAGGAGTTACTAATCAAGCACGATCAACTGCAAAAAATCTGGATTTTGCGCAAACTCCTGTTCGACATGGATGAAGTTGCTGCGATGGAATTCATCCTCGACAAGATGCGATCAACCAAAACCAACGCTGACTTCTTCGATTTGATGCGACGTGGCGGATAACGCAAGGAAAACCCTAAACTTATTGCCATATTCATTTTGATTCATGGCATAATCGCGGATTAACTGATTTTAAACACAAGGCAAGTGGCCGTGTCGCAGTCTGGACGTAATATGTTTGGAGCACCGGTTGGCTACCACACCAGCAGAGGCAGATATGAAAGAAGGCATTCACCCAGAGTACCGTGAAGTTGTTTTTCACGACCTTTCATGCGACTTCAAATTTGTTAGTCGCTCCACCATCCAGACCAAAGAAACCATCGAATTTGAAGGCAAGGAATACCCCTTGGTAAAAGTTGAGGTCTCTTCAGAATCGCATCCGTTTTATACCGGCCAGCACAAAATTGTCGACACGGCTGGTCGCGTTGAGAAATTCCGCCAGAAGTACGGCAAAGTTGGCTCCAAAACACAAGCTGCCGGATAATTTCAGGCAATCGCGTTATAAGAGGCAGCTTCGGGCTGCCTTTTTTATTTTCGCTGTCCTCATTTTGGCGCACAATACCGGCCTGAGCCCTCAACCGAATTAACCAGACATGAAGCCCGTTCGCCTCCCTGCTTCAGCCACACTTGCGCTACCGCGCTGGGGTCTTTTGCTGCTTGCGTTTGTCTATATCCTGCCTGGCCTGCTCGGACGCGACCCCCTCCAGAGTGACGAAGCCGCCAGCTTCGGCATCATGTGGACGATGGCACACGGGAATCTGCACGACTGGCTATCCCCCAACATTGTTGGTTTGGCAATGCCTGAAGAAGGGCCGCTATCGTTCTGGCTGACCGCCACGCTCATCAAACTGCTTGGCGGAACCATGGGTGATGTCATGGCCGCACGACTGGCCACAATCAGCTTTTTTGCAATTGGCGCAACGTCAATCTGGTTTGCCACATACCGGCTTGGAAGAAGCCCCGAAGCGCAACCAATGCAGCTGGCCTTTGGTGGGCAGCCCGAACCGAAAGATTACGGCCGCGTGCTGGCAGATGGTGCCCTGCTTATCTACATCGGATGCATCGGCCTCTTGCAACATAGCCATGAAACAAAAGCAGAAGCGCTTTTAGTTTCACTTGTTGCGCTTTTTATATACGTCGCAATTCGTTATATCGAAACCCCAGGACTGCTGAATGGTCTTTTCATTGGCACGACACTTGGCTGCATGGTTTTAACACGCGGCTGGCCGGTTCCACTGACTCTCTACTTGAGCCTGCTTGCCTGTTCTTTCTTGCTAAGACTAAAGGTACGCCCCTTATTGCTGCACCTGTCCGTTGCGTTGATTGCCGCTGTCGCGATCACTTTGCTATGGCCTTTCTGCATCACCCTATCTCCATCAGTTGATAACGTGCCATTTACAGCCTGGTTAACGTGGAACCAGGCACAAGTTGGATGGCCAAACCTTGACGCTGCACGTTTCTTCTTGAAAAACGGTTTGCTGTTTTTCTGGCCGGCCTGGCCGTTTGCGATCTGGGCAACCTATGCGTGGCGCAGGCAATGGCACAACCGGCACATTGCACTCCCTTTCTGCCTCATCGGAGCACTTGGCTTTTTGGCATTGACAAGCCCGAGCACCCATGAAGCATCCTTGTTGCCTCTTCTCCCGCCGCTTGCCATTCTGGCGGCCTTTGGTCTGCCAACCATGAAGCGGGGGGCGATTAATGCTGTTGACTGGTTCTCCGTCATGGCGCTCTCGGCGTGCGCAGCATTTATCTGGATGGGATGGCTAGCCAAGCAAACCGGTTGGCCAACCTGGCTAGCGAGAAACGTTCAAAAACTTACTCCCGGCTACATACCGGAGTTGAATCTAATCGCCCTCTTCGCTGCGCTGTGCGCAACCGCTGCGTGGCTCCTTATTGTTTACTGGCGACTATCACGTCACCCACGGGTGCTTTGGCGTGCAGTTGTCTTATCTGCCAGTGGTGTCATTTTATGCTGGACCCTACTGGCCACCTTATGGCTTCCATGGATCAACTACGGAAAAAGCTATGCCGGAGTGGCGCAGCAAATAAGTAGCCGCCTGCCATCACGCGATAGCTGCATTAATGCCTATATTCGACCCGCTTCACGTGCATCACTGGCTCACCTTGGAAAATTGCATTTCTCACAGCCAGACAGTATGAAATGTGACTACCTGCTAATCCAGGATCAATTAAACCGAAGCAAACAAAAAAATGACCCCATCGTGCTGCCAGATGGCTCTGGCAAATGGCAGCTCATATGGCGCGGGCGACGCCCAAATGAACGTGACGAACGCTTTCACCTCTTCCAACGCAAAAATTAATCTGTTCGCGCAACAAGCGCCAGCCAATACTTCTGAACGCATTTTCCTCTCCTGTCTGCGGCACCCTCTTTGCGCGCGATAGCTTCTGCCTTGATCTTTTCAGGCACATATCAAAGCAATACCATAATTGCCCACTTTTTCATCAACACTCCAGATAGAATCGATCTTTCCAAATTTGCAAAACACCAGCAAACACCCCCTGTTCATTAATTAGCAAAATGCAGCACAAAATCATTTGCTTGGGAAAATCCACGCTCGACCGCATTTGGCCCGTCGCCAGTTTACCGACCACTGGCGGAAAGTTTCGTGCCAGAAACTATCTGGAACTTGGCGGCGGCATGGCTGCAACGGCAGCTGTCGCCCTGACACGACTGGGTGGGAAAGCGGCCTTCTGCGGCCGCGCAGGCGACGACGATGTTGGACGCACCATGAAACAAGAGCTTGCCGAATATGGTGTAGACGTTTCGCAATTCAAGCTCTTTCCTGACGCTCGCTCATCCGTATCCGCCGTGCTGGTTTCCAGCGATGGTGAGAGAATGATTGTCAATTTCAGCGGCGAAAACATTCCTGACAATGCCGACTGGCTTGATCTGGACGATGTAAAAAACTGTAGCGCCGTTCTTGCAGATGTCCGCTGGGTTGAGGGGGCGGAGACTCTTTACGCCAAAGCACGTAAGCATGGTATCCCCACTGTTCTGGATGGTGAGAATGCCTCATCCGAAGTATTCTCAGCGCTACTCCCTCTAACGGATCACGCCATTTTCTCGCTTCCAGGTTTGCGTAGTTTTAGTGGGCACCGAATCGCTGATCATGCAGAAACCTTACAGAGTGTGCGTGCCCACGGTTGCCGCGTTGCAGCCGTAACGCTAGGAGCACAAGGTGCCTTGTGGCTGGATGAAATGGGCTTACACCATCAACCTGCCTTCTCGACCAACGTCGTTGATACGACGGGAGCCGGAGACGTTTTCCATGGAGCCTATGCGCTAGCCATCTCTGAAGGCATGACCACGCCAGATGCGATGCGCTTCTCTTCCGCCGTAGCCGCACTAAAATGCAGTCACCATGGTGGTCGCATTGGCATTCCGAACCGTCAAGAAGCCGAACTATTTCTGGAGCAATGCGCCCGATGAACGGGGGCACGAATCTTTTTTTTGCTCTTTGGCCGGACGACGCAACCCGCCAGGCACTATGCGAAATACAAGCTCACATACGCGGGCGACTTACCCCTTACCAAAATCTACACCTGACACTCGCATTTCTGGGCGTCAAACCTCGCGCCACTTTCCCCATGCTGCAGTCACTGATGGCAAACCTCGACAATATGCCAATTCGCCTTGAGATTAATCGCGTGGGCTATTTCAAAAAAAATCGTATTGCCTGGGCAGGCACACATGCTATCCCACCAGCATTAGGGCAAATGCGGCATCAAATAACGGAACTGCTGGAAAAACACCAATTCTTGTCCGAATACAAAACGTTCAAACCGCACATCACGCTGGCACGCCATGCTGAGCCTCTGCCAGATCTATCATTCGAACCATTTGTCTGGCTGGCTGACCAAATCGTGCTGGCACAATCTCCCATGCCAAATGAATCCCGCAATTACAAAATACTCGCGTCAAAGCAATTGAAAACAGGCAGCTAACAGGCTGCAAGCTGACGTAGAACATGCGATGCAGCAGCCAGCCCAAAGCTCGCGGTTACGGCCATGGATGTACCAAAACGCGCGCCATCCTGATTTGCCAGAGTTTGTTCATCAGCGCCATCAGAACCGGCAGTAGCACCCTCTGGATAACGCAACGGCTCCATCGAAAAAACAGCATCAATTCCAAACTTGTTGCGTGTTCCGCGCGGAAACCCATACTGTGAACGAAGCAGTTTGCGCACCTTGGCTAATAGCGGCTCTTGTTCGGTACGGCACAAGTCCGTAATCTCAATTCGTGTTGGATTAGTCTGCCCTCCCGCACCGCCAACAGTTACCAATGGCACGCCTTGTTCTCGGCAATAGGCGATCAGCGCCGCCTTGGCAGCCACGCCATCAATCGCATCGATGACATAGTCAAAATGCCGCGAACCAATCAAGGCATGCAAATTACCCGGTTCGACAAACGCCTCCACTTGATGCACATGACAATACGGATTTATTTGCCGTACCCGCTCAGCCAGCACCCGCACCTTCGCCTGTCCCAGCGTTGAATCAAGCGCCTGAATCTGGCGATTGATATTCGACTCGGCAACACAATCCATGTCCAGCAGTGTCAATTCACCAATTGCGCTACGCGCCAATGCCTCCACCGCCCACGAGCCCACGCCTCCAACACCTATAACACACACATGGGATGCACGAAAACGCGCCAGTGCCTTCTGCCCATACAAACGCGCGACACCACCAAAGCGCTGCTCAAAATCAATTTCTGTCTGCAAAATTCTCGCCATGGCGTCATTGTAATCGACAAACCTGGACAGGTTGCACTGCTGGGAAAATGCCATAAATAAATACCATGAGGACACTCGACAGACGAAAAAAGTTGTTCTAACATTTACTGAGTAATCAAGTTCGACTTCACGATGGCTGTCCATTAAGACCATCCAGAATCATACGAAATGAACGCGCAATGTATGCGAGTCGCGTTTAAGCGCGACGATTATTCCTACCAAAGCCCCAAAATCGGGGCGAGTATTTCTTTTTACCTAGTCAAATCGAATGCCAGCAGGAGTTTGAAGTACGTTTTCGCACTTCTCCTTTGCGTCTTGGCACGGCCAATGCGTATGGCACCACCGAAATTGGCAACCCGAGCGGTTTCTCGGTGTTCTTGATAGTCTTTTAACGTATCAAACTGACTTGTGAGGAGGCAAACGTAATGTTGGAAAACAAACTAAAAAAATGGGTCGAAAATATTCGCAACCAATCTGCCTTACCTTTGCGCCTTGAACTCTGGAACGGTCAGCGATACGACTTCAGCCCAAATGCACCGAACGTACTGATTAAAGTCCCAAGCATGTCTTCAGTGCGCTATCTGCTGACCCCCTCATTATCGAATCTGGGAACAGCTTACGTTGAAGGAAAAATTGATGTAACAGGGAAGCTACATGACATTATCAACCTTGCTCATGGCCTGGCACAACGCACCTTGACGCAGGACGGGAAAATGGGTCGCATCATGCGCGCCTTCAACCATACCAAGCAAAAAGATGCTGAATCCATCCAGTATCACTACGATGTTTCCAATGAGTTTTATTCTCTGTGGCTTGACACAAACATGGTTTATTCATGTGCCTATTTTGAAAATGGCGATGAGGACCTCGCCACGGCACAGTTAAAAAAGATTGATCATATCCTGACAAAAATTCGCGTTCGACCCGGAGACCGATTGCTTGACATCGGTTGCGGCTGGGGTGCGCTTGTGACACGCGCAGCCGAGAAATACGGTGCGCAATGCGTTGGCGTCACCCTCTCGGAAAAGCAATACGGACTGGCCAGCGAACGTGTTGCACGAGCTGGCCTTACCGACAAAGTTGAAATAAGACTTCAGGATTACCGCGACGTCAGTGGTACGTTTGATCGCATTACCAGCGTCGGCATGTTTGAACATGTCGGGCGCAAAAATCTCGTTTCTTATTTTGGAAAAATTCGTTCATTGTTAACTGATGACGGCATCGCCATGAATCATGGCATCACCTCCACAGATCATGACAGTGGGGGCACCCCTTATGGCGGCGGTGACTTCATCAATACATATGTTTTTCCCGAAGGTGAATTGCCACATATCAGCCTTGTGCTGAAAACCATGCAGCAAGGCGGCATGGAGGCGCATGACATTGAAAATCTGCGCCATCATTACGCACGCACCTGTCATATCTGGGCCAACAATTTTGAAGATAACGCCGATAAAATCAGAAATCTGGTCGACGAAAAAAAATATCGCATTTGGCGCGTTTACCTTGCTGGCTGTGCGTATGCTTTCATGCATGACTTAATTGCAATATATCAAATCGTATGCACAAAATCAGGCCTTGGCGCACCTTTATTGCCAATGTCCCGCCAGTATATGTATTCGCCCTGAATCAGATATTATTTTTGATTTTATCTGCAAAGGTTTGCCTGAACTTAATTACCTTTGGTGCAACAATGTAAGCGCAATACCCCTGATTAGGGTTGTTAACAAAATAGTTCTGGTGATATTGTTCCGCCTTGTAATATGCTCCGATTGGACTCAATTCGGTCACAATCGGGGCATCCCAAACATGCGCCATGGCAGCAACAACCTCTCTGGCCATCGCTTCTTGTTCAGGTGAGTGATAATAAATCACAGACCGATACTGCGTACCAATATCCGCACCTTGCTGATTCAATGTGGTTGGATCATGAATCGTAAAAAAAATCTCAAGGATTTCACGATAAGTCACTACTGATGGGTCGAAAGTCAGCTTGACCACCTCTGCATGTCCGGTTTCCCCTGTACATATTTGTCTGTAGGTTGGATTTGGAATTTCACCGCCGGTATAACCAGACTCCACCGCCAAAACACCCTTGAGTTCCTGATACACCGCCTCCAGGCACCAGAAACAACCGCCACCCAGTGTTGCCACCTCTTCAGTCATGAATCACCTCCACATTTACAGGATAGACAAAATGACCTTTAGTCTTGAACACATTATGCACGGAGATGGTTAAACGTGCTCAACCGTCTCTTTTTAAGGGGTGTGGCATTAAAACCAAAAAATACCAACTTCCGCTTAAATTTAGTAGGCTGACATTTATATTTGCCTTATCTCAAACGGCTATCTTCCCTTTGTTGACGTTTTTTTGGAAGTAACCAATAATAAATTCAGGTTTTCATAAATAGGTAAAAATACTTTGAAATCCGAAAGCCAATAATTCAAATAACGAAAATTGGCTGCTCATTAAATCGTTACTTTTATAGGTGAGGAAAAATCATGTTTACAAAAATACTTCTCCCCACAGACGGCTCCCCTCTTGGAAACGCATCCGAACTTGCTGGTGTAGCAATGGCAAAAGCAATTGGTGCGGAAGTTGTAGGAGTTTTTGTTGCACGCGAACTCCAAAATCCAATGTTCGATTTTTCCGACCGGCGACCTAGCATTACCATGCCCAGCAGAGAAGAATTTGAAGAAGCAGTCAAAATCGCTGGTGAAGATTATCTGAGACCGCTCAAGGAAGCCGCTGAACAATCGGGGGTTCCATTTTCCGGACTTATCAAGATTTCAAATGCAACCGCAAAAACGATCGTTGACACTGCGGAAGAGTCAGGCTGCGACCTGATATTTATTGGATCGCACGGATGTGCCGGGTGGGGACATAAATTGATGGGGAGCGTAGCAAATAAAGTGTTAGCGACCTCCGAAATTCCAACGCTGGTTTATCACCTAAAAAGAGAGCAAGTCCCAGAGGAAGCACTTTCTTCCACTAAATACAGACCCGCTATTGGCGTTTAACGTCCAAAAAGCACACAAACTTTTAACGCAAAAAGCGCATCTCGAAAATCGTGAGATGCGCTTTTTAATTGATTCGTTTAGCAATCACGAAGAAAGCACGCCTACGGAATCATGCACAGCGCGGCGCAAACGATCATTCACGCCTTGCCACTCATCTGTCGTCGGCGGCGATTCAATTAAAATCATGTCTGCGCCTGCTTCATCCAGCGCTCTCAGGGCTGCATATAGATCGTGCGCATAACCTGCTGCGAGCTCCGCCAACAATCGTTGCTTAACTACCAAGTCAGCAGGGGGCATGGGCGAGTAATGCATGAGCGCCACACGCTTTCCTGCCTGTTTCAAACGCTGTAACAACCCAGGCATTTCTTGTGTCTGAACCAACGCTACCGGGGTATGAGGCGCATAGTGCGCCTCCAGAGTGCCGGACGCACGCGGCGCAGACACATCGGGTTGTGACGGCATCTGTCCGGTTACCTGCGCAATCTCCTGCACACTGATTTGTCCTGGCCGCAACAGTACGGCGCCATGCGTTGCCAAGCGCGACATATCCAGAATGGTGGACTCAATGCCAATCTCACTCTGCCCACCCTCCAGAATGATTTCAAGACGGGAATCACCACGAAATTCATCGCGCACATGCTGCGCAATTGTCGGGCTAACATGCCCGAATCTATTGGCCGATGGTGCCGCAATACCACCCCGACCATCCCGAAAAGCCCGTAACAGTGCTTGCGCAACCGGATGAGAAGGACAACGCAAGCCGATCGTGGTTTGTCCGCCGCTTACGGCGTCGGGAATATGTGTCGCACGCGGCAGAATGAGCGTCAACGGCCCAGGCCAAAATGCATGAACCAGACGTTGCGCCATCTCGGGAAAATCACTCACCCAGTACGAAACATCCGCTTCTGGTGCCAGGTGTACGATAACCGGATGATCTGCAGGTCGCCCTTTTAACGCGTAAATTTTTGCGACCGCTTCCGGATTCTCGGCATCTGCCCCCAAGCCATAAACCGTTTCCGTCGGAAATGCAACCAGACCACCCGACTCAAGCTCCTTCGCTGCACGGCGAATTTCATCGACATCAACAGTCATAGGGATTCAAGGGATTATTCGAGTCAGACCAAGGCGCGTAAAAAATCACCAAACACAAACAGATTTTCAACAAGTCAGCAACCGCAAGGCTTCAGAATATTTCTCAGCCGTCTTTTCTGCTATTTCGTCAGGCAGTGTCGGCGCTGGAGCCTGCTTGTTCCAGGGCTGCGCTTCCAGCCAGTCCCGCACAAATTGCTTGTCAAATGACGGTGGCGAACTGCCAACCTGATAACTCTCGACCGGCCAAAAACGAGAGGAATCCGGCGTCAAAATCTCATCAATCAAGTGTAATTGGCCGTTTTCATCCAAACCAAATTCAAACTTGGTATCCGCAATGATGATCCCCTTGGTTGCCGCATAGCCAGCCGCCTCGGTATACAGACGAATGGCCGATTCACGCACCTTGCCGGCCAGTTCTGCTCCGATGATTTTTTCCATTTCTTCATAAGAAATGTTTTCGTCATGCGCCCCCACATCCGCTTTTGTTGACGGCGTAAAAATCGTTTCCGGCAATTTTTGTGCTTCATTCAGGCCTGCAGGCAAATTGATCCCGCACACGGCACCAGTTTTCTGATAATCCTTCCAGCCTGTGCCAATCAAATAGCCACGCACAATCGCTTCAATTGGCAAGGGCTTGAATTTTTTCACCACAATCGCACGACCTTCTACCTGATCACGCTCTTCCGGAGCCACAACGGTGGTCGGATCAATGTCAGTCATGTGGTTTGGCATCAGATGGCCGAACTTCTTGAACCAGAAATTCGACATCGCTGTCAGTATCTTGCCTTTTTCCGGGATCGGCTCATCCAGGATCACGTCAAAAGCCGACAACCGATCCGTCTGAATGACCAGCAGTTTGTCATCGCCGACGGCGTAGATATCCCGCACCTTGCCGCGATGAACGAAAGGCAAAGATTTGATATTTGTTTCAAGTAATCCGGACATATTGATACCCCAAATCTCCGCTCACTCTTCCGGCAAAGTCGCCGTGCGCACTTTTTCTGATTGAGCCTCACGAAAAGCAACCAGCTTTTCTTTCATTACCGGATCGTGCAGCGCCAATACCGCAATTACAGCCAGCGCCGCATTTGCCGCACCCGCTTCACCGATAGCCAGAGTCGGGACAGGAATACCGCGCGGCATCTGCACCGTTGCCAATAGCGAATCGAGTCCTTTCATGTATTTTGATGGCATCGGCACCCCGAACGTGGGCAAAATCGTTTGAGCAGCGACCACACCAGCAAGATGGGCTGCGCCACCTGCTCCGGCGATAAAGGCCTGACATCCATTGTTAGTCATCTGCTCAATCCATTCTTCCAACTCAGCAGGAGTGCGATGCGCGGACAGTGCTCGCGCCTCGTAACTAACGCCAAACTCACGACACACTTTTGCGGCTTCTTTCATCACCTCCCAGTCTGAGGTGGAGCCCATCACGATACCAATGGTTTTCTTTTCAGTCATTATGCCTCACACAAGATTGCTTAAATCTGCCCTTCCCGCGCTGCCTGGTTTTTTATTTCACAATTTGCGCCAACCCGCCAGATCTGTAGGTTGCCGCCATCTTTTCCAGTGGGATCGGCTTGATCTTCGCCGCCTGGCCCTCGCAACCAAAAGCCAGATAGCGTTCCACACAGACTTTTTTTGCTGCTGCACGCGCCGGAACCAAAAATTGACGCGGGTCGAATTGTGCCGGATTTTCGACAAAAAAGCGACGGATCGCACCCGTCATTGCCAAACGAATGTCGGTATCAATATTGATCTTGCGCACGCCATTCTTGATCCCTTCCTGAATCTCCTCAACCGGCACGCCATAGGTCTCCTTCATGTCACCGCCAAATTCGCGAATTTCCGCCAACAGATCTTGCGGTACCGAAGAGGATCCATGCATTACCAAGTGCGTATTCGGAATGCGCGCATGAATTTCCTTGATACGCTCTATCGCAAGAATATCGCCCGTCGGCTTACGCGAGAATTTGTACGCACCATGCGAAGTGCCAATTGCGATCGCCAGGGCATCGCATTGCGTCTGTTTAACAAACTCGGCCGCTTGATCCGGGTCGGTCAGCAATTGTTCACGCGTCATTTTACCCTCTGCGCCATGACCGTCTTCCTTGTCGCCCTGCAGGGTTTCCAGCGAACCGAGCACCCCCAGCTCCCCTTCAACCGTCACACCAATAGCATGCGAAAACTTTACCACTTCACGCGTTACCTGCACGTTGTACTCAAAACTGGCAACTGTTTTCCCATCCTCCATCAACGAGCCATCCATCATCACGGAACTGAAGCCGGAACGAATCGCGCCCATGCACACAGCGGGCGACTGGCCATGATCCTGATGCATCACAACCGGAATGTGCGGATAAGCCTCGACAGCTGCTTCAATCAGGTGGCGCAGAAAGGACTCGCCCGCGTAGCGTCGCGCACCCGCCGACGCCTGCATGATGACAGGGGCGCCAACCTCATCAGCGGCAGCCATAATCGCTTGAACCTGCTCAAGATTATTTACGTTAAAAGCGGGCAAACCATAACCGTTTTCCGCAGCATGATCGAGCAATTGGCGCATGGATACGACGGGCATCTTTTTCTCCTTTTGCTTATTGTGATGTTGGAACTTATTACTTCGCTCGTTGCGTCAAAACATCGACTGCTGGCAACACTTTCCCCTCCAGAAATTCCAGGAAAGCCCCGCCACCCGTCGAGATATAATCAATTTTATCCGTAATGTTGTATTTGGAAATCGCCGCCAGCGTATCGCCGCCGCCCGCAATCGAAAAAGCCTTTGAGCCTGCAATCGCCATTGCGAGTGTTTTGGTACCGCCGCCAAACTGATCAAATTCAAACACACCCACAGGGCCGTTCCAAACCACCGTTCCGGCTGCAGCCAGCATTTCTGCCAGCATTTTTGCCGTTTTCGGGCCAATATCCAGAATCATGTCATCATCTTCAACCTGCTCAACGCCCTTTACCGCGGCAGGAGCACTTTCAGCAAAACTCTTTGCGCACACCACATCCACGGGAATCGGCACCGAAGCACCACGCGCGGCCATCATGTCGATAATGCTTTTTGCCTCGTCCAGCAATTCCGGCTCCACTAGCGATTTACCAATCTTGTAACCGGACGCCTGCAAAAAAGTATTGGCAATCCCGCCACCAACAATCAGCTTATCCACTTTGTCCGCCAGCGCTTTTAAAATCGTCAGCTTGCTAGACACTTTGGAGCCGCCAACTATCGCCACCAGGGGCGGCGCAGGATGATCAAGCGCCTTGGCAAGCGCATCCAACTCTGCCGCCAGCAGCGGGCCTGCACAGGCAATCGGCGCATATTTTGCAATACCGTGCGTCGTTGCTTCAGCACGGTGCGCAGTGCCAAACGCATCGTTCACATACACGTCGCACAATGCCGCCATTCTCCGTGCAAGCGCATCATCATTCTTTTTTTCGCCGACGTTGATGCGACAGTTTTCCAGCAATACGACCTGACCCGCGGCTACAGTCACCCCGTCAAGCCAGTCTTGTTTCAACTCGATTGATTGACCTAACAACTCTTCGAGGCGCCCAGCTACTGGTGCCAACGAATTTTCAGGTTTGAATTCACCTTCGGTCGGACGCCCAAGGTGAGAAACCACCATCACCGCAGCACCAGCTTTCATCGCCGATTCAATTGCAGGAATCGAAGCGCGAATCCGGGTATCGTCAGCAATATTACCCTGAGCATCAAGCGGCACATTCAGATCGGAACGAATGAGCACACGTTTGCCCTGCAAGGCATCGCGAGCAATCAGGTCGGCTAATCGGTTAAATTTAGGAACAGCTTGCATGATATAAGTTGTTTTTTATAGGACAAATGACTATTTTACCGCAGCGTCATACTGCAAAAACGGTTTCTTGGCTTACCTTGGGATCGCTCAAGCGGATAACCGCCCCCGCACGGCAAGACAAAAATAAAACGTGCGTACCTGATCAGCACGCACGTTGCGTTTCTCAATGTCTTCAATATCAAATACTGGTCAGCCAACCATACTTGTCTTTAGCCAGCCCCCACTGAATATCATTCAATGCCTGTCTCAACTTGATCGTGGTCGGGCCAGCATCGCCACTACCAACCATAAATTCCTGCCCATTATGAATCAGCGTACCAACTGGCGTTAGCACGGCTGCCGTACCGGACAGGGCGGCTTCACAGCCCGGCTTTTTCGCACGCTCAAGCAACTCATCCACGGAAAGCGCGCGCTCCGACACGGTCATCCCCATGTCGCGCGCCAAAGTCAGAATGGAGTCGCGAGTGACACCATGCAAAAAACTCTCGTCAAGCGCCTTCGTAATGACTTCATTGCCGTCAATCAGCAGGAAATTGGCTGCGCCCGTCTCCTGAACATCTCCACCAGGACAGAAAAGCACCTGGTCTGCCTGAACCTCTTTTCTTGCCAGCATGATAGGGCGCAGCGCACTGGCGTAATTGCCACCACTCTTGATCACGCCCATATGAACGGCGCAACGAGACATATTTTCTTCCAGTAGCAGGCGCAAGGTGGCCTCGCCGCCAGCAAAATAATCGCCTACAGGGGAAAGTAAAACATAAACACAGGAAGTTACCGACGGCGCCGCCGCCTTGCCAATTACCGCTTCCGTGCCAAAATGGGTTGGACGAATATACATGGAGCCAGGCGGCTCAGGAACATCCGAAGCAAAGCGTGCCACGATATCGACAATCATTTGGTGTACGGCTGCTTTATCAATCTCCGGCAGCGCCAGCAAACGACTGCTTTGCGCAAAACGTTCGATATTCCTATCCATGCGAAAGACTTTTATTGAACCATCCTGGTGGCGGAATGCTTTTAACCCCTCAAAACAGGTGCTGGCGTAATGCAGCACATGTGCACCTGGGTGAAGTTGAATGCTGTCGCTAGAGACGACTTCTGCCCTGCTCCAAGCCTTACCATCAAACCGGGAAATGATCATTTCCGGCATAAAAACCGTTCCGAACGCTGACATCCACCACCTCGAAAAAGTGAAACAGATAACATTGAACTGTCGTTGCGAATTTCTTCTTATTCGCCGCGACAAGGTCCCATCAAAAAGGAATAATTGTAAACTTCCATCCCCAAAAAGGCATTGACCACGCTCACGAAAAGCTACAAATATGATGGCCTTATTACGCGCTTTCCCGGTCGCGCAAACACCAGGCAATCAATTTTTGTCGCGCCGGAAAACCCATGTTTGTTCGCTGGATGCGCTGGCATCATATTCATAACCATCACTATCAAAGCGCTTCAGCTCTTCAACCTTCCGCACCTGATTAACTGCCGCATAGCGCGCCATCAGGCCGCGGGCTTTCTTGGCGTGAAAAGAAACCACCTTGTACTTGCCGGCGCTCCAGTCCTGAAAAACTGGCGTGATCACAGGTGCCTCCGGTAATTTGGATTTCAATGCCCTGAAATACTCTTCCGATGCTAGGTTAACCAGTACTGGCTGCACCTGACGCTGCAAATCCTCATCCAGCAGTTCTGACAGGCGACGCCCCCAAAACGCATACAAGTCCTTGCCGTGCGCATTAGGCAATTTAGTGCCCATCTCCAATCGGTAGGGTTGCATCAAATCCATTGGCCGCAAAATGCCATACAAGCCTGACAAAATACGCACGTGTTCTTGCAAATAAGCAAGCTGTACCTCACTCAATGTAGGCGCATCCAGCCCCTGATAAACATCCCCCGTAAATGCCAGCACCGCCTGTTTGGCATTTTCAAGCGTGCTTTCTGGCTCCCATGAAGCGTAACGTTCGGCATTCAGTGCTGCCAATTTGTCCGAAACATGCATTAAACTCGCGATTTCGTCCGGCGAATAGCGTCGTAACTGCTCAACCAATTCCGCTGCTTGCTGCATAAATACCGGTTGCGTTCGCACAGGCACGCCTTGATGAGCGCGCATATCAAGCGACTTGGCGGGTGAAAGAATCATCAACATGACAGCCCCTGAATAACGGAAAAACAAATATGGTAATGCGCATCGTCATTGACACAAACGTCTGCCTGGACTTATTCCTCTTTAAAGACTCGCGATGCGCCACACTCATGGCCGCCCTGAAAGAAGGGATGGTTGAAGCGGTTACCAACACTGCTTGCCGCAACGAGTGGTTACGTGTGCTGGACTACCCCAGTCTGCCGCTTGATGAAACATTAAAATCAAGCTGTGCTACCGAATTTGATACACACATCAAACACCTTGCGCCACCAAAAAACAACACGCCCTTGCCACTATGTCGCGACCCGGACGATCAGAAGTTTCTGGAGTTGGCCCGTGACGTCAACGCAAAAACCATCATCACGAAGGATAAGGCGTTATTAAAATTGGCACGAAAAACCCGACAAGCCGGACTTTTTGCCATATGCAAACCGGAAAATTGGCAACCTGAGCCGTAGCACCTACGCCTAGGCACAGTTTTCCAGATAGTCCAGCAGCGGCTGCCACTCCTGTTGATAGTCTTTCAGTCGGGCCGCATTGAAATCAAACATTGACGTTCCATCCGATGCAAAATTGACGTAATTTTGCGTATCGCGCAAACGCGCCATGACCGGATAAGGAAGTTCTGACAAAAAACGATCCAGCTGCTCCGTCGAACGTGCTTTCAGCTTGATACGGTTAGCTACAAAACAAATGTCTCTTCGACCTTTGCGTACGGCTTTCTGTGCATCAAGATGTTTCAGCAACCGCATGGTGCCTCCCTCGTCGAAAGTGGAGGGCAAAACCGGAATGACCAGCACGTTTGCTTGCTGGACAATATCACCCACAACGGAGCGCCGCATGGCAGCAGGCACATCAACCACCAGACGCTCCAGCTTTTTAATCGGTTTTTTTGATTCCAAGTCTACGGATGAAATTGGCGCCATCGCTTCGGGACGGCGATCCAGCCAGCTTTGAGAGGAGCGTTGACGATCCAGATCAGCGAGACCAGTTCTGTAATCGCTGTTGGCAAAATGCGATGCAAGATGCGTTGCAATGGTTGACTTGCCGGTTCCGCCCTTGGTATTCAGTACTGCCACTATCAACATCTATTTGCTTCCCTCCACGAAGTAAACATCGAACACTTGGCTCGAAATAGAATTCATGTCACACAGAAGCAAGCCGAAAACGTCAGGTCACCTCGGGCAACATGATTTGATGGTCCGTGCTGAACTGATAATCCTTGAAGACATGTTCAGCCGAAAGCGGAAGATAGCTGCCATCCGCTAACTGACGTGTTGTATCTTTCAACTTGTACGTGTAATGACCGCATGTCCAGACGTTATAGTTACGCATGTGTGTACACAAACACGTCTTGTCCATCACTGAAATATTCTTGCCATCCGGGTGCAAGGTTAATTCACGATTATAGGAGTCGATGTATTCACACTTGCCACCTGCATCCAGCAAATAGCCGTAGGATTCACAATTCGGACGAACACCAGAACCGATCGCTGGCGTATTTTTCAACATCCGCATCGGATAACCGGTCGGTGAGATTCCATTGACTTCAATGTCCTCTTCTTTAGCCTTGAAGTATTCCTGGATGGCTTTTTCGGGGAGACCGCACTCATCCGTAACCGTAAAGCGCGTCGCAACTTGAACAGCAGCGGCACCACCCTCCAGAAAATCAACGGCATCGGTGCCAGTAAAGATACCGCCAGCCGGAATCACAGGAATATCCAGTTCCTGATCTTTCAGGTAACGCTGGACATCCGCAACGATCGTTGCCAAATCGTACTGCGCCCAGTCCTCAATACCAAAACCAAGGTGGCCGCCTGCCAACGGGCCTTCAACCACAATGAAGTCAGGCAAGCGATCCAGACGTGCATTTTTTCTCAGAAAAATGTGCAAGGCGCGCTGTGATGAAACGATGATGCCCAGTTTCGCGTCACGAAAACGCGGATGGTCTTCAATCAGCTTGAACGTACCCTGATGCAAACCGGCGCTCAGTGTCACGCCATCAATCCCAGCATCCAGTGCAGCGGTAATGCGTGTGCGCAAAGTATCGCGCGCAGCATTCATTGTCAGCTTTTCCATGCAGTTGGTGAAAATTAGCCCATCACCCTGCTTGGCCTCCATGGCCTTGCTGACATGCAGTTTGGTCGCCTCGGCAACTACGTCCAGACTGAACTGAACTACCGACTTATCCATATTCTTGATGTTGTGCCGATATAACCGGGTCTTCTCTTTGGTAAAGCTGGTACCAAAAAGCTTGTCGGACACATCCGGCATCATTGCATCCGAAATTGTCCCGATTCCACCCAATCTAGCTGCAACCAGTGCGAGCTCTATTGTAGAAATATCTACGCCCATTCCGCCTATGACAATCGGAACCAATTCTTTCTTGCCGAAGCGCAGGCGAAAATCGTCTACTCGTTTCATCGCTTTCCTTAAACCACGGTTAAATCAGCAGCCCTTATCTGACATTTAAAACCGCTAAAAAGTACACTTTTACCTAACGCCGAAAAATGGCGCAATGAGCCACGCATTTTAACTCAGGCAATGCGTTTTTTTACAGGATTATGAAAATAACTCTATTAATTAGAGCGTCGGGCTAGCATGAGGCATTTTTGCCATAACCTCGGTAACCAGCCGAGCCCTTACCGTAGGCGCACCTGAATCTAGTGCGACATCATGACAGAGACTTGCATTTCTTCCAGAACCGTACGAGTCACACCGCCCAGCAACATTTGACGGAAACGTGACTGGCCGTATCCGCCCATCACGATCAGGTCAGATGACAATTCATCTGCCAAACGCAAAATCGCGCTGCCTATTTCGCGGGTAGTCTTGTGCTGCTGCACTTCGATATTGACACCGTGACGTGCCAGATACAAAGCCACATCATCACCAGGGCGCTCACCATGCCGTTCTGGGTGTGCATCCGGGTTAAACACAACCAGATGAACGACGTCTGCCTGCTTCAACAGGGGAATGGCATCGGTTACGGCGCGTGTTGCACCCAGGCTCGCATCCCATGCAATCAATATCCGCTTACCGACACTGGCCAACTCAACCTCACTGGGAACGATCAGCACCGGACGGCCAGAATGAAGCAGCACATTTTCTGAAAAATCCGCCGCTACCACAGAGTTGCGATCATCCTTGGACGATTGCCCAACGACAACCAGATCGCTATATCTTGCCTGCAAACTGATGCCCTGCCCGGCATCACCATCAACCGCTCTTCCTTCGTACGAAATGCCGCCTATTTTCTGCACTTCCTGCTCAAACTGCTCAACCGCCCGAAGAGCGCGGTCTCGCAAAAAATCAAGATGTTTTGCGAGGCTGGGCGCATTCTCAGAAACATTCGCCATATCAAACGCCCTGGTTGAGGCTCCGATCATCGCTGCACCAATCAAATGGGCGTTGTTCACTCGTGCAATTTCAGCCGCAATCCGAACACACTTCGGATCCTGATCCGTTCCGTCCAGATGCACAAGTACTGTTTTATATGGCACGACCCACTCCTTTCAACGCCTAATCAGGGAAACTGCTTTTCAAAACGCAATAATTCAAACACTCTCAAGTTCAAATGCTTTATGCAACGAGCGAACGGCAAGTTCCATGTATTTTTCGTTGATCAAAACCGATATTTTGATCTCGGAAGTAGAGATCATTTGTATGTTAATACCTTCCTTAAACAAGGTATCGAACATCTGGGCTGCAATACCAACATGACTACGCATGCCCACACCAACAACGGACACTTTGGACACCGCACTATCACCGGTAATGCTGGTCGCACCCACCACATCTTTCACCTGTGTTTCAAGCACGTCCATTGCGCGCTGATAATCATTGCGTAGCACGGTAAAGGTGAAATCTGTTTTGCCGTCGTTGGACTGATTCTGAATAATCATGTCAACTTCAATATTCGCCTCGGCAATCGGCCCCAGAATCAGCGCAGCAATGCCTGGACGATCCGGCACACCAAGTACCGTGATTTTGGCCTCATCACGACTAAAGGCAATGCCTGAAATAACAGCTTTTTCCATGTTCTTGTCTTCCTCAAACGAAATCAATGTGCCGGATTTGGCCTCCTCCCCAATCGGGAGCATGGGGTCTGTCAGCGATGAAAGTACGCGTAACGGCACCTTGTAATTACCGGCAAAGGCTACCGAGCGAATTTGCAAAACCTTGGAGCCGAGCGAAGCCATTTCGATCATTTCCTCAAAGGTCACTCTCTTGAGGCGCCGTGCGTCGCTAACTACACGAGGATCCGTGGTGTAGACCCCATCGACATCAGTAAAAATCAGACACTCATCAGCGCCAACGGCGGCTGCCACCGCCACGGCAGATGTGTCTGACCCCCCTCTGCCTAGGGTGGTGATATTGCCGTTTCCATCCACGCCTTGAAAGCCCGCGATGATCACAATCTTGCCATCATCCAGATTGCTCTTGATCTTGGCATCATCAATCGACTGAATGCGCGCCTTGGAAAACGCAGAGTCCGTCACAATGGGGACCTGCCAACCCGTGTAAGCAACGGCCTCCTTGCCATACGCCATCAAAGCCAGAGACAGCAACCCAATCGAAACCTGCTCGCCAGTTGAGGCAATCAGATCCATTTCTCGCTGATCCGGTTCGGCCATGATTTCCTTGGCCATCCCGATCAGGCGATTGGTTTCACCTGCCATCGCTGAGGGCACGACAACGACCTGATGTCCGGCGTCATGCCACTTTGCAACCCGTGCAGCCACGTTTTTGATGCGCTCAACAGAGCCCATCGATGTACCACCATATTTTTGAACAACTAAAGGCATAAAGATGTGAAGAACTAACGAAAATAAGCTACTAACTCTACCTGCCAAGAGGAAAAATTACAAGGGAACACCGTCGCGCTCCGCTTAAAAATGCCTACTTGAAATCAATTCGCCACCCACCTGAGCAACACATTTTTCTTTGCACTGCTTGATGGGATACGACAGTCCTGGCCGATGCCGGCTACATATATCAGCGCACTCCCGGCATAAACAACCGGCAACCGGCGGCGCTCCCAGGCAGGAATGCCCCTCTCCTGGAAATGATCCTTCAAGCGACGTGTCGGCCGATTCGGCACCAGCTTCAGTTCCGCTCCACCCTGATGGCGTGCAATGCGCAGATCCTGCCCCATTAACCACTGTGCGTCGACACCCTCATTGGCCACCTCGAAATGCAACACACCACCGAAATCGGGGAAAGCCATTTCCAGCTCACCCTGCCACTGAAAAGCCTGAAGCAGCGTATTTTTGACCGTGTCGCCAGCAGGAATCAAAAACAGATTATCCCGATAACGTCGTAATTCCCGCCCCTCATAACTCACGCAAACCTGTGCGTCCTCGCGCGCCCACAACAACTGCGTGCGCGCCTCATCCAGCCAGGCTTTTGATGGCATGTGCAAACCACTCTCTGAGAGCCAATGGCGCAAAACATTATCTACACGCTCTGCCGAAAGCGCCCTGAGGCAAGTCACATTCAACCGACCTTCATGCCGGCAAGCGCTCAAATCCTGCTCAGCAAGCTCAGCCATCAGATTTTGTGCCGACTGAATGTGATGTGCGCTACGCGTAATGCACGCCACATACGAAGGGAAAAAGACTTGCAGTTGCGGCAGCACTCGCTGCCGGAGTGCGTTGCGCGGGTGGCGCACATCCGCATTCGACTCATCTTCAATGTAGGAAACTTCACCAATATCTGCTATCTCCTGCAAATTTGCACGAGACAAATCCAGCAAAGGCCTGCCAAGCCAAACATCATCACTACCCAGCAAATCCGGCGCAATCAGTAGGGAATCCATACCCGACATCCCCGGCAAACCAGCACCGCGCAAAAGCTGCAACAAAATCGTTTCTGCCTGGTCATCTTGATGATGCGCCGTCAACAGCAGGGGAACACCATGTTTACGGCATAGTTCGCCCAGCACCGCGTAACGCGCCTCTCGAGCGGCGGCTTCCAGACCGCGCGCATCGCTCCTGTCGATTTGCACTTCGCTGGAATCAAACTCGATACCTCGCGAAACGCACACGCCCCGACAATGCACCAACCAGGAATCGGCATTCGGACTCAAACCGTGATGAACATGAAAAGCGAGTAACTTAATGTCTGCACGCTTTGCGTAGTCATGCACCATGCGCAGCAGAACCGAAGAATCCAACCCGCCACTATAGGCAACCGCCATTGCCCGCGCTTTGGAGGCAGACGCAAAAACGCGCACCAGAATCTGTTCCAGTGCGCGCTCAAAAATTTTCTGCTCTGATTTGGCTTTATCGGCCATCACGATTTATTTTGGCAGGACTTCCTTGAACTGACCGTAGGCAAGAATCTTTTCCATACGTGCCTTAAGCATATCTTCCGTACTCATACTCTGAATCACGCGCAGGCTATCGGCGAGTGTACGACTCACCGCCTCCATCAATTGCGGCTTATCACGATGGGCACCACCCAAAGGCTCGTCGATGATCTTGTCAATCATGCCGAGCGACATCAATCGCTGTGCAGTCAATCCGAGTGCATCAGCGGCTTCTTCCGCACGCTCCGCCGTCTTCCAGAGGATCGACGCGCAACCTTCCGGCGAAATCACCGAGTAAACCGAATACTGCAACATCAATATCTGATCCGCCACAGCGATAGCGAGCGCACCGCCGGAACCGCCTTCACCAATCACCGTCGCAATAATCGGCACTTTCAGTTCAGACATCACAAACAGGTTCTGACCAATGGCCTCGGACTGGTTGCGCTCTTCGGCGCCAATACCTGGAAATGCCCCTGGGGTATCGACAAAAGTAAAAATCGGCAGTCCAAACTTTTCAGCCAGCTTCATCAGACGCAGCGCTTTACGGTAACCTTCCGGACGCATCATGCCGAAATTACGATAACCACGTTCTTTGGTATCTCGCCCCTTCTGATGCCCCATCACCATGCAAGGCTGGCCGTTGAAACGCGCCAGACCTGCGACAAGCGCCGTATCGTCCGCAAAATGGCGATCACCATGCATTTCATGAAAGTCGGTAAAAATGGCCTTGATGTAATCCAGTGTGTATGGCCGTTGCGGATGGCGCGCAATTTTGGCTACTTGCCATGGTGTCAGCTTGGCATAAATATCCTTCGCCAGCTTCTGGCTCTTTTTTTCCAGGCGCGCAATGTCCTCGGAAATATCCATGGCAGAATCATCCTGCATGAAACGCAGCTCTTCAATTTTTGAATCGAGTTCGGCTATCGGTTGCTCAAAATCGAGAAAAAAAGTTTTGCTCACCGTATACCTCTTTAAAAACGAAATTCAGTATTCTACAGGAACCGGATCCAGACTCCGCCACAAGTACCACGTTGCAACAGTCCGCCATGGCTCCCAACTCGCCGCCAATTCACGCATCTCACTACGCGAAACCGGCTCACCGGAAAAATAACAATTCCTGACACCTTTTTGCAGCCCCAGATCATCCAGGGGCAACACATTCGGGCGCAGCAGATTAAAAATCAAGAACATTTCTGCTGTCCAGCGCCCGATACCACGAATCTGCGTCAAATCGGCAATCACGTCCTCATCCGGCATTTCAGCCCAATGAGACGCATGAACCCGCCCCTGCTGGAAATGTGTTGCCAAATCCAGCAAGTACTCCACCTTGCGGCGCGACAAACCGCAGGCCGCCAAACCTTCCTTGCCAGCATCCAGAACAGGCTTCGGCGTGCAAGTGCCGCATGTCTGCATGAAGCGCAGCCAGACCGCATCTGCCGCCTTGACAGAGATCTGCTGACCGACAATCGAACGCGCCAACGTGCCAAAGGGATCACCACGCCCAATCAGGCACTCATCACCAAATGCCGGGATCAACTTGCGCATCACGCGATCGCCCGCCATCAATGCCAATTTTGCACGTTCCCAGTAAACAGGAGAATGCAAGGTCTCCGTCATGTCACCACTTAGGCGCGCCGCCATTCGGTCACACCGCCCGGCTTATCCTCCAGCACAACCCCTTGCGCCAGCAACTCATCCCGAATACGGTCTGCCTCGGCAAAGTCCTTCGCCTTTTTGGCCGCCGTGCGCGCTTCAATCTTTTCCACAATCGCGCCTTCCTCACCGGCATCGTCGCCACCATGCAAGAACTCCTGCGGCGCGCGCTGCAGCAAGCCGAGCACGCCACCCAGTGCTTTCAATTCGCCAGCCAGTTTCGGGCACTTAGTCCGGTTGACTTCGGTTGCCAGTTCAAACAACACCGATATCGCCTGCGGTGTATTGAAATCATCATTCATCGCTTCGGCAAAGCGGGCAGGATAACCGGCACGCCAGTCCAGTTCCACGACTTCCGGCGCCGTCTCCCTGAGCGTCGTATACAGGCGCGTCAGTGCATTGCGTGCGTCATCCAGATGTGCGTCGGAATAATTCAGCGGACTGCGATACTGCGCACGAATAATGAAGAAGCGCAGCACTTCCCGATCATATCGTTGCAAGACTTCGCGGATGGTAAAGAAATTGCCGAGCGATTTTGACATTTTCTCGTCATCAACGCGCACGAAGCCATTGTGCATCCAGTAGTTGACGAAAGAATGCCCACATGCGCCTTCGGACTGAGCAATCTCATTTTCGTGGTGCGGGAATTGCAAATCCGCGCCGCCGCCATGAATATCGAACTGATCGCCCAGCAAGGCACTCGACATCGCCGAACATTCGATATGCCAACCTGGACGACCGTTGCCCCACTTCGATGACCATTTCACGTCGTCCGGCTCTGAATCTTTCGACGCTTTCCAGAGTACGAAGTCCAGCGGGTCACGCTTGCCGGTATTGACGTCCACGCGCTCGCCGGCACGCAAATCATCCAGCGCCTTGCCAGACAGCTTGCCGTAGCCGTCGAAATCGCGCACCGAGAAGTTGACGTCGCCATCGTCAGATTTGTAGGCCAATCCATTTTCTTCGAGCTTTTCGATCAGTGCCAGCATATGCGGCACATAATCGGTTGCACGCGGCTCGTGATCCGGGCGCAAAATGCCCAGCGCATCCGAATCATCATTCATGCAGGTGATGTAACGTGACGTCAGACTTGAAGATGGCTCACCATTTTCCTGCGCGCGATTGATAATCTTGTCGTCAATATCCGTGATGTTGCGAACGTAAGTCACGTCGTAGCCTAAAGCCTTCAGCCAGCGGTAAACTACGTCGAACACCGTCATCATGCGCGCATGGCCGATATGGCAGTAGTCGTAAACTGTCATGCCGCAAACGTACATGCGCACCTTGCCGGGTTCAATCGGCACAAAAACCTGCTTTTCTCGCGCAAGCGAGTTGTAAATCGTCAAGTCACTCATGAAAGGCTATTCAGTCTAAACAAATAAAATATGGGCTGAAGCGAAACTGTAACGAAATTTGCGCCCCGCGTCTGAAATATATCGACCAGCACACACCGGAAAGCACAAATTAATTTGCTAGAATCTGAATTTTAAAGCGCAGAGTATAGCACCGAAAATGAAAACACTTTTCCTGTTTCATAACAACTGTGCGCATCAAAACCTCTTCCAAGATCAAGATATCATGAAAATCAAACTGATCCGCTTAGCTGCCACACTCGCCCTGATTCTGTTTGGCATATCGCAGCAAACTGTCAACGCGACAGAAACGCCGCGCGTGCTTCTCAAGACCAACATGGGGGAAATCGTGCTGGTGCTAAACCCGGAAAAAGCGCCGGTCAGCACGGCCAATTTTCTGCAGTACGTGCGCGACGGGCATTACAGCGGGACACTTTTTCACCGTGTAATCAACAACTTCATGATTCAGGGCGGTGGCTTCGACACAAACATGAAGCCCAAGCCGACGCGCGCATCGATACAGAATGAAGCCGACAATGGCCTTAAAAATAAACTCTACACAGTGGCCATGGCACGCACGTCAGCACCGCACTCTGCGAAAGCCCAGTTCTTCATCAACGTCAACGACAATGTATTTCTGGATTATCCGGGACGCGACGGATGGGGCTACGCGGTTTTCGGCAAGGTTTCTGAAGGCACCGACGTGGTCGACAAGATCAAGCAAGTCTCAACCGAGTGGCAAGACAAGCCGACCCAACCGGTTGTGATTGAATCGGCCCGCATCATCAAATAAACTCACGCAACTTCAACTATTTAACGATAAGGATCAACATGGCTGTCCTCTTAACCACCAACTTTGGCGAAATCAAAATTGAACTCAATGCCGAGAAAGCACCAATCACGGTCGAAAACTTTGAAAACTATGTGCGTTCCGGCTTCTATGACAACACCATCTTCCATCGCGTCATTCCAGGCTTCATGATTCAGGGCGGCGGCTTTGAACCAGGCATGGCACAGAAAGGCACCGAAGCCCCAATCGAAAATGAAGCCAAGAACGGCCTGAACAACGACATGTACACCATCGCCATGGCACGCACCGGCGACCCGCATTCCGCAACAGCACAATTTTTCATCAATGTAAGCGACAACAGCTTCCTGAACTATCCGGGTCAGGACGGCTGGGGTTACTGCGTATTCGGCAAGGTTTCCGATGGCACCGACGTGGTCGACAAGATCAAGGGCGTTGCAACCACCCGCGCCGGTATGCATGCCGATGTGCCAGCAGAAGATGTGGTGATTGAAAAAGCAGAAATCGTCGAGTAAACCTCAAAATCTATATTAAACATGTCCACAATCATGAAAACAGCGCGATCCGCTCCGGTTGCGCTGTTTATTTCTGATCTGCACTTGCAGGCTTCGACGCCGAAGACAAGGCAGGCTTTTTTCAACTTCCTGCAACGTCATGCGATGCAGTCACCGCAATTGTTCCTGCTGGGCGACCTGTTTGAGTACTGGGTCGGCGATGACGATATCGACACGCCGTGGGTCAAGGAAATCGTTGATGCCATTCGGGCGGTCAGCGATGCTGGCGTTGAAGTGAACTGGATTGCCGGAAATCGCGACTTTCTGATTGGCGAAGCGTTTGCCAAAGCAAGCGGCATCAACATCTTGCCCGACCCGTTCGTCACCACCATTGGCGGCAAGAAAATCGTGCTTACGCATGGCGACATCCTGTGCACCAACGACCCGGCCTACATGAAATTTCGCGCCAGCGTACGGCAGCCAGAGGCGCAACAGCAATTCCTGTCGCTGCCGCTGGAAAAGCGCCGGGAAATTGCTGAAGGCATGCGTGCAGACAGCATGAAGGCTCAAAAGGAAAAATCTCACGAAGAAATGGACGTAGCCGAATCCGCAGTAAAAGACCTCTTTGCGCAAACCGGCGCCAGCGTGATGATTCATGGCCACACGCACCGCCCCTGGTTGCACGAGTACGAAAATGAAAGCCTCAACCGCCATGTGCTGACCGACTGGGATTGCGAACGCAAACCGGAACGGGGTGGGTGGCACGGCATGTTTTCCGACGGCGCAATCCGGCGTTATGACGAGCAGGGAAGGATGATTACCCTTCTCTTTGAAAGATGAAACGCTGACATCAAAATCAGTCCATTAAAAAAGCGGCACAAACGTGTCGCTTTTTTAATGTCCAAAAATCGAAGAAACGTGGCTCGTTATCAAACTCGGATCAATCCGGCACCCGCCTGAAGAAACGTGCAACGCGAACAATCCAGACACTTTCACCTTCACAAAAACATGACACGTCCCTGTTTTATTGTGTGCGGGTAAAATAAACTTAAAGAGATAAAGTTAAAACAACGGAGAAGAACATGGACATTTTCAATGAAGACGTCTGGCCACCCTTCTTTGATGATCGCGAGATTGACGACATCATTTGGGAAGAAATCAAGGATAGCCAATCGCGCGGTGACTTCATTTGTTATTTGCTGCATCGCCCACAAAGAGCGCAGCATCGCGATGAGGCGCAGGCGCGTCTGGAAGTACTGGAAACGCTGGATCGCACGCCTGTAGCTTATGCCGCTGCCGCTCAGCGTATTCGCGCATTGGCAGAAAAAGGCGATCCCAAGGCAATGTTCCATATGGGAAAAATGCATGTGCTTGGTGTTGGGATGCAGCAAGACACACTGGCAGGGGTAGCCTGGTATGAAAAAGCGATTGAACTCGGCGAAATGCGCGCCTGCTGCAATTTGGGCTGGATTTATCTTTATGGCTTCCAAGACATCCCCGCTAACAAAGATGAAGCGTTCCGCCTGCTTTCCATGGGCGCAGAGAACGGCGTCTATATTGCAAAAGCTTCGCTGGGACAGATGTATCTGGCGGGAGATGGCGTTCCTGTCGATATCGAACTAGGTCTGAAATTATTGAAGGAATCCTTTGACGAAGGGTATACGAACGCTGGCAATCACCTGGCGGATGCTTACTTCTCAGGAAAGTTTTTCCCGCAGGACTTAGAGGCAGGTCACGAATGGCTTAACAAACTGGCGGAACGCGGCGAAGAACAAGCAATGGGGGTTCTTGGGTATTACCTTGTCGCAGGTAGTTACGGCCAGACGGATGTGGAGCGCGGCATTTCCCTGCTCGAACAAGCCACCGAAAAGGAATACATGCCCGCCTATGTATGGATCGGAAATTTTTACAGAAGAGGTCAAGGCGTCGAACAAGATCTCGAAAAAGCGCGTCACTGGTATGAAAAAGGATCAGAAGCGGGGAGCACCGATTGCGACAAGATATTGGCAGAGATGATGGAAGAAGCCATCCCGCCGCATGCAGCGGGGTCGTCGTCGGTGCACTAAAGCCCCCATTCTTGCTGCGTCGGCGCAACGCGTGCAATCCAGTGACTTTTAGAAGGGCATGAAGGAAGCTACGGCCTCCTTTTTAACTGCGCAAAAGAGTGCGGAACAGGGATAAACCACGACTTTTCGGTTAAGCAGAAAACACTTGCCGCTACGATTTGCTTGACTATGCGTTGCTTAAACATGCTGGCGCATAAAGCTCTCCATCACCGTCGCCAGATTCACCGGTGTTTCCTGCATGGCGTAGTGGCCTGCATTGGCGATCATCTCCAGTTTGGCATTGGGCATCCAGCTCAGAAAAGTCGCTTCCATCGCTTCTTTTGGAAAAGCGAGGTCGTGTTCGCCAAGGCAAATCAGCATCGGAGTGGTCATGCCTTTGGCTTCTTCAGCAAAATTTTCTTTGGCCCAGGCATTGAGGTAACCGGCAAAGGCGGGTTCGGTGGTGGAGACACGTGAGCGTTCGACCATGTAGTTGAGCCATTGCGCGGAATTGCGGTTGCCCGTGGTGAAATCCAGAATCTTGTAACGGTTTTCATCCTGCGTGATCGCACCCTCGAAGAGCGGCCAGGTTTGCGGATTGATCTGCCCACCGCATGCAGGCACGGGGTCAATGCCGACGGCGCTCTTCACACGTTTAGGGTTGTCGATATCCAGAACAAGGCGCTGCATGGCCATGCCACCCATTGAATGGCCGATGACGTGAAAACGATCCCAGTTCAGATGATTAACGAGGTTGATCGCATCGGCGGCGATTTCTTTCATCGTGTAGTCGCCAGCCTGATCGCGTGATTTGCCATAGCCTCGGCAATCCATGAAGGCATAGGTAAATTGATCAAGCGCTAACGAGGGGAAAGTGGGTTCCCACACGGCATAATCACCAAACCAGCCGTGCAGCACGATGACTTTTTCGTTTCCAGAACCGATGAGGGTGTGGCCGATAGGCATGATGGATCTCCTTGTGAAAAGCCGCTGGAAAATAAACGATAGGCAAGCATGTTAATGCTTGCCGTATGTTTTGACCACGTTTAAAACGTGGTTCGCCCCCTTTCTAATTGGTAATATCAACCAGAGTTTATGAGCCTGTCATTCCAGCGAAAGCTGAGCCAGTCCGCAGGGCGCACCGTAAGGTGCGGTCCCGAAGGGAAGGCAAAGCGAGCAATCCAGTGACTATCAGAACGCTTCATTCTGTGGCGTAGTAGTGGCGATTCAAGCCGACAATTATCATGTTTATCTGTGTTGCGCAACTCAGCCGGTATTAGATGAGTAGGCACCACAGCCGACAATGACGTCTTCGAACAACTCCATATACATGGACTTGGGCTCCATTTGTTTGGAAACGGGGTTCAGAAAGATGTAATCCTGCCAACCTTTGCCATGTTGCTTGACGAGATCAATGCGTTCACGCACGAAATAATTTCCCGCGCCATCTTTTGCGTCGTAAAGATCTTTTCCAACATTGGCGGGATTGGCACCATGCGCAAGGTTCTTGCCATTGAGGTCATAAACGACAACATAAAGATCACGATCCACAAAACGACCAATTTTGTTGTTAATTTCGGCATAAGCTTTTTCGCGCCCGTCTTTTCGTAAAGTATTGAGCGCTTTTTGCACCATTTCATATGCCTCTTCCCGACTGCCGTACTTTTCAGATTTGACCGTAAAAACATTAACGACATTAGTTAATTCCCGCGCCTGATTTTGTAGCGCTTCGGCTGCAGCAGTTGCCTCTTCCACGAGTGCAGCATTCTGTTGGGTAATTTGATCCATTTGCGTAATGGCTTGATTGACCTGCTCAATACCATCGCTTTGCTCACGACTGGCCGCCGTTATTTCCACCATGATGTTGCTGACGTGTTTGACGCTTTTGACAACCTCACCCATGGTTTCGCCAGCCTGATCGGCAAGCCGATTGCCAATTTCTACTTTATTGACAGAGTCGTTGATTAACGTCTTGATTTCGCGTGCAGCATCGGCGCTACGCTGTGCAAGGCTGCGTACTTCCGTCGCGACTACCGCAAAACCCCTTCCTTGTTCGCCCGCGCGCGCAGCTTCTACAGCCGCATTCAGTGCAAGAATATTGGTTTGGAAAGCAATACCATCAATGACGTTAATGATATCGGCAATCAATTTGGATGAAGTATGGATTTCATGCATCGTGCTGACCACTTCTGACACAACTTTACCACTTTCGATGGCCACACCCGAAGCAGATGCAGCCATTTCGTTGGCCTGAGCGGAATTATCAGCGTTCTGGCGAACCGTGGATGTCAATTCTTCCATGGATGATGCTGTCTCTTCCAGAGAGCTCGCTTGCTGTTCTGTGCGCGACGATAGTGATTGATTGCCTGAAGCAATTTCACTGGTTGCGTTGGAAAAGGACTCCAGTCCTTGACGAACGTGCCAGATCACATTTTGCAAGCTGTTGTTCATATCTTGCAGTGCCTGCATCAATTGCCCGATTTCATCGCTGGACTCCACATTAATTTCGCTAACAAGGTTGCCTGACGCCACAGTTTGCGCTGCCCTGATAGCTTTCTCCAGCTTGGTGGATATGGAGCGCATCAGCCATGCCATTAGTATGATTCCGGTAATGGTGGCAGCTACGACAAGCACCACACTGGTAACCATGCTTTGCTTGGTTAGTTCAACAATTTCTTCCTTGGTTGCTGCTGCAACCACCTTCTGCATGCTAATCAAGCTGACTGAATTGGCTGCAATGAACATTGCAAACACAACCCCCATAAATAAGGTCATTTTAGTTTTTAGTTTCATCGCTCTTTCCTCTGCCTGTCCGTTTTGTGTGCGCGTAGATGGCGCGAGCATTATTAGGAGTTGGGAATCAACAAACGAATGGTGCAGTACGCATATTTGCGTATATCAAAAGAAAATGCTTTGACAAAAAGCATTCTCAAATAACTTATTGCGCCAGGAAAGGCACAGCAGTAGAAAAAACAAAAACAGGAAGCACGGGACAGACCCCGCGCCACTCAACTCTCATCCACCAACTGCTTGCGAATTTCCTTGAGTTCAGCCTGACGTTCCTTGTCCACTTTGGGGAACTTGATTGGCATATCCTTGAGCGTCTGAACAATGATTTCGGAAATAATCAAACGTGCATTTTCCTTGTCGTCTGCCGGCACGATATACCACGGCGCATCGTCGGTGCTGGTTGCTTCCAGGCACGACGCATAGGCATCCATGTATTTTCCCCAGTGCTGGCGTTCGTTGATATCGGCCATTGAAAACTTCCAGTTTTTCTCTGGCTCGTCGATGCGGTCCAGAAAACGCTTGCGCTGCTCATCCTTGGACAAGTGCAAAAAGAATTTGACGATGCGCGTCCCGTTACGATGCAAATGCTCCTCATGCTCGAGGATAGAGCAATAGCGGTCATTCCAGACGGTATTCTTATTGATCAGTTCGTCCGGAATGCGTTGCGCTTTGAGAATTTCCGGGTGTACGCGTACGATCAGCACTTCTTCATAATAGGAGCGATTAAAAATACCAATCCGACCACGCTCTGGCAGGCATTGCGAGGTGCGCCACAAAAAATCATGCTCCAGTTCGTTTGGGCTGGGATGTTTGAAACTGTAAACTTGGCAGCCTTGCGGATTGACGCCAGACATCACATGCCGGATCGCGCCATCCTTGCCCGCAGCATCCATGGACTGAAAGATCAATAACAGCGAATAGCGATCATCAGCGTACAGCTTGCGCTGCAGTTCGCTCAGTTCCTCAACCTGAAATGCAAGACTTCTGCGGTAGTCCGCTTTGGTTCGGTAATATGGGGCAACTTCTGTCGGCCAGTCCTTGAGCCTGATTTTTTTCTTCTTGTTCGCAGAAAAATCACTGATGTCGATTTTCAAAGCCCTGCCTCCCTGATATTTTGTTCACCTCACTGCACCAAACGACTGAACAGATCCAGATCAAGCTGCTCGGATTCCGGCAGAGCGCCATGCTCGATCCCCGCCTTGTCCAGTGCTTCGGTCAACAGCGCGATCTGCTTTTCCTGCGCCGCGGCGTGGTTGATCAGGCTGTGCAACGCCTTGATCAGCGGATCGTCCGCATCCGGCGTAATCCCGTAAGAAGAAAACACGCGCGACGCTGCATCTCCGGTTTTGCTTTTGTCCTTGAGGAGAATACGCGCCGGATTGCCCACCGCCGTCAAACCGGCCGGCACCTCCTTGACAACCACTGCATTGGAGCCGACCTTGGCACCTTCGCCCACGGTAAACGCGCCCAGCACTTGTGCCCCTGCTCCCACAATCACGCCTGCTTCCAGTGTCGGGTGGCGTTTGGCGCCCTTGGTCAATGAAGTACCACCCAGCGTCACTCCCTGATAGATGGTGCAGTCATCCCCCACCACGGCGGTCTCTCCAATCACCACGCCAAAACCGTGGTCGATGAAAACACGTCGTCCAATAACGGCACCCGGATGAATTTCAACCCCGGTCAAAATGCGCCCCAGATGAGAAATGAAACGTCCCAACCACTTCAAGCCGCGCTGCCAGCACCAGTGCGCCGCGCGATGAATCGCAATAGCCTGCAAACCGGGATAGCACGTCAGCACTTCCCATGACGTGCGGGCAGCCGGATCGCGCTTCTTGATATTGGCAATATCTTCTCTTAAGCGAGGAAACATATAAATGACGGTTCAGTAATTGGAGAAAGCCATGATAGCCGTTTCAAATCAGGCTTGCAGCACCAATGCTTTCAAGATTTTGCCATGCGCTGGCGCCGCGCCTCATACAAACAGACGCCGGAAGCCACCGAAACGTTCAGACTTTCCACTGCCCCCAGCATTGGAATATTCACCAATATGTCACAGGTTTCGCTCGTCAGGCGGCGCATGCCCTTGCCTTCGGAGCCCATCACAATAGCGACCGGCATCGCCAGGTCTGCCGCGTACAAGTCTTGCTCGGCACTGTCTGTGGTGCCAACCACCCAGATATCGCGCTCCTTCAGTTCACGTAGCGTACGCGCAAGATTGGTCACCGTGATGTATGGCACGGTTTCTGCTGCACCACTGGAAACCTTGGCTGCCGTGGCGTTCAACCCGACAGCACGGTCTTTCGGCGCAATCACGGCATGCGCGCCCACGGCATCGGCAACACGCAAACAGGCACCAAGATTATGCGGGTCGGTCACGCCGTCCAGCACCAACAAAAGTGGGGGTTCCTCAACGGCATCCAGTAACTCGTCCAGATTGCGTGCCAGCGATAGCGGTGCGGCCTTGGCGACCACACCTTGATGACGGCGTGTGCCAACCATATTGTTCAATCGTTGGTCATCTGCCTGAATAACACGCACATTGGCAGCCTTCGCCGCTTGTAACAAATCATGCATGCGCCGATCTGTTCGACCGGCATCAACATAGATCTCATCTACCGACGAGGCCTCATGGCGCAGACGCGCCGTTACCGCATGAAAACCGAAAATCAATTTGTGCTTCATTATTTCTGCCTTTTTCTGCTTGTTTGCGAACTGGCTTTTTTCTTGGCAGGATTTTGCGCTGACTTGGACGAACGTGCAGCCTTGGCGACTTTAGTGCCTGCTTTTTCTGCCGCCTGTTCCTGCACTCGAGTCCGGGGCGTACCGCTTTTCCCGGCTGATCGCGCCGAAGCACCAGCGCGTGCTTTTGCCGGCTTACCTGTATGACCCAGCTCATCGACCAGCCGCAAGTCAATTCGACGCGAATCGAGGTCAACCCGACTCACCTGGACGGTCACGCGATCTGTCAAACGGTAGCGCTGTCCGCTACGACCCCCACGCAATTCGTTGCGCACTTCGTCATACTCGAAATAATCGCTGCCCAGTTCGCTCACATGCACCATACCCTCAATGTAGATATCATCAAGCTGAACGAAAATACCAAACGCCGTAACGCCCGATACGGTGCCTGAGAAATGCTCTCCCAGCTTGTCACGCATGAAATAACACTTCAACCAATTCTCGACATCTCTGGAAGCTTCATCTGCACGCCGCTCGTTGGCGGAGCAGTGAATCCCCAGCGCATCCCAGATGGTCTGTTCCCCTTCCGGTTTCGCCTTGCCGGCTGCCTTATCTCTTAACTGTTGCTTGCGCACCTGCGGCGAAACCATCGTATTCAGTTCGGATGAGTTGATGCCCGTCGGGTTATAACGCTCGCCTTGCAGGATAGCTTTGATGGCGCGATGCGTCAGCAAATCCGGATAGCGTCGAATCGGGCTGGTAAAGTGCGCATACGCCTCATACGCCAAACCAAAATGTCCGATATTATCCGGACTGTACACCGCCTGCTGCATCGAGCGCAGCAGCATGGTCTGAATCACATTGGAATCTGGCCGCTCCTTGATCTGTTCCATCACATCAGCATAGTCCGATGGTGCCGGTGTATCGCCCCCTCCCATGATCAAACCATTCTGTTTCAGGAATGACTTGAGTAAATTTAACCTTTCTTCGGTTGGTCCGGCGTGAATACGGTAGGTTCCAGGGTGCTTGTGCCTTTGCAATAAATCGGCAGCACAGACATTTGCAGCCAGCATGCATTCTTCAATCAGGCGATGGGCATCATTTCGCTCTCTCGGCACGATTTTTTCGATTTTCCCTTCCGCATTACAGACGATGTAGGTTTCCGGCATCTCAAAATCAATCGCACCGCGCTTTTTCCGTGCTTTATTCAAAACATGAAACAACGCGTACAAATTCAGCAAATGCGGCACCAACGTGTCTCGCCGCTTTGCTTCCAGGCCTTTCGTGTTGCCAAGAATGTCCGCCACTTGAGTGTAGGTCAACCTTGCCGAAGAATGCATGACCGCTGGATAAAACTGATAGGCATTGATTTCGCCTTCATCTGTGATCACTGCATCGCACACCAGCGTCAGGCGATCCACATGCGGATTCAGAGAGCACAAGCCATTTGACAGTTTTTCCGGCAGCATGGGAATAACCCGGCGCGGGAAATAAACCGATGTGCCACGCTGCAGAGCATCCTTGTCCAGCGCATCATTCGGCCTAACGTAGTAGCTCACGTCGGCGATGGCGACAATCAGGCGATAACCGTTTTTACCGCCTACCTTCACCGGCTCGCAGTACACGGCATCATCAAAGTCACGCGCATCTTCACCATCTATCGTGACCAGTGGCACATCGCGCAAGTCAACCCGTTCCGCCATGTCTGCCAAATGAACTTCGGACGGCAGTTGTTCCGCCAGTCGAAGCGCCTGCTTTGAAAACTCATGCGGCACACCAAACTTGCGCACCGCAATTTCGATCTCAATGCCTGGGTCGTCCAGTTCACCCAGCACTTCGACAATCTTGCCAACTGGTTGTGAATATCGCGACGGTTGCTCGACCAGTTCTACGCTAACAACCTGCCCTGCCTGCGCCTCACCACGTGAACCGGTTACGAGAATATCCTGATTAATGCGCCGATCCTCTGGCGCAAGCAACCACACACCATTTTCATTCAGCAAACGGCCAATAACATGTGTATTGGCGCGCTTGACGACTTCGACAATCGTACCCTCTGCGCGACCTCGGCGATCATGTCCCACCATGCGCACTCGCACTTGGTCGCCATGCAGAACTTTGCGCATCTCGCCTTCAGGCAAAAAAATGTCTTCCCCCCCCTCATCGGGAATCAGAAAGCCATAACCATCCACGTGACTGCTAACGCGCCCAGCAATAAAATCGTCCTGGTCGTAAAGCTGGTAGCGACCACTGCTGTCTTTTTTGATGATGCCATCACGCTCCATGGCACTCAAGCGGCGCAGCAGGCCCTCCATTTCTTTAGATTTAACACCGAGCAACAAGGAGAGCGCATGCGCATCACAAGGTTCACTCGTGGCGCGCAAGACGCCAAGAATCTGCTCACGACTGGGTATGGGGTAAGGATATTGTTTCAAAGGAGTGTTCTGTTTAGTTGATTTTTTATTTAATAAAAGGGAGCAATTTTTTAACGAATTTTTTATGTTCTGAAAAAATTGACTTACAAAGGTTTCGCGCTATAATTCTGACTTCGCTTTATTTGCTTTTGAGTTTAAGCAATAATAGCAGAAGCATGAAATGCCCAGGTGGCGGAATTGGTAGACGCGCACGGTTCAGGTCCGTGTTCCGAAAGGTGTGGAGGTTCAAGTCCTCTCCTGGGTACCACATAATGTGGTTATGTAGAATCAAAGCTTTCTTAAGTGATGCAAGGCTTGCCATGCCGCTCACTGGAAAGCTTTTTCTTTTTCTGCCTGTCGACCCAGTCATGCCACCCAAGACCCTTCAAACTCAAAATACGACCCCGACTCTTAATTTTCACTTGGAATCCCCTTTGATTTAAAGGCATGATATGGCATACAGTTCACCCAACAGCATCCAGGAACTCAAGACCTGAAACAGGCTCTCAGGCAAGCGAAACGAGCAAGGTGGCTGGGCGACCGCACAGGGATTTAATCAGGTAAGCGCTGATTAAAAATTGCCTCCCCCTTACCTTGCCCGGCAAATAGCGAACACAAGAAACCCAAGACCTGTTCGCTAAAATTACATCACATTTAACCATGTTACTTGTGACAAAAAGTAATGCAACATGTCGCGCACCCCGTGATACAATCCTTTCTCTATTTACCGAAGGGGCCTTTGTAATCAAGGGCTTAATGGCCATAAGATTACAATAGATCCCCTCCGTGGATACCACTAAGTATTTCACAGCCTGTTGTAATTAAAGCCTGTTTTCAACCAGAGAGCAGGTTTTTTTTTGCCTATGGAGAATCATGATAGGTTGCCAAAAATATTACGGATTTCACACACTCGCCACAACGGAATGACACCACCATTTCCTTAATGGAAAATATCGGAAAACCGTCACGCCATTCATGCGCGCACGACCCGTACACATGAAAAATTTGTTGGTGAGGGATGCGGCCAAACCACAGGCATAAAGGCCAGCCGGCGAACGGATCGATGGAGAGGAAAACATTTTTTGTCCGCTATTGGACATTTTTTTTATTAGCTGGATATAAAATAGAAATCTTTGGCATCAAATTTAAAGCAGCACCAAGGTTTGAAGGAGAAGTAAGATGGGACTCATGATGCAGGGCTTTGTCCTCATGGTCGTAGGCATGTTGGTGGTTTTTGGATTCCTCGTGCTGATGGTAATGATGATGCATGCGACAGCAGCTTTCTTCAAGCAGTATGACGCGCGTGCATTAGAAACCAAAAATAATGAGGCGGCACTCTCTGACGATATGGCGGAGATTGCAGTCATTTTGGCGGCCATTCAGGCCCATTCCAAGTAATAGAAGGATCACATTACATGGCTAAGAAAAAAATTGAAACAATGGTCACCGCGTTCCGCGACGGCTTCCAATCCGTCTATGGTGCACGCGTTTTCACCCAAGACTATATTCCTGCGGTCGAAGCAGCGGCTGCCGCAGGGTTTGACCACTTTGAAGCCGGCGGTGGCGCCTGTTTTCAAAGCTCATTCTTTTATTGCAACGAAAACGCCTTCGATGCAATGGATGCCTTCCGCAAGGCAACAGGGCCGAATGCCTATCTGCAAACGCTTGCACGCGGCAATAATGTCGTCGGCCTGGAGTCACAACCCTCTGACATCATCAAGCTGCACGCGAAACTGTTCAAGAAGCACGGCATGACCTGCGTCCGTAACTTTGATGCGCTTAATGACATTAACAACCTGATTTATTCCGGTCAGTGCATTCACGATGCTGGCCTGGAACACGAAGTTAGTATCTCGATGATGGAGTTGCCGCCAGGAAGCACCGGCGCGCACACGCCAGAGTTCTACATGAACGTATTGCGCCAGATTCTCGATGCGAACATTCCATATAACAGCGTCTGCTTTAAGGATGCGTCCGGCACCTCTACGCCAGCCAAGGTATACGAAACCATCAAGCTTGGGCGCAAAATGCTGCCCAAAGGCACGCGAATCGTATTCCACTCACACGACACCGCCGGCACGGGCATAAGCTGCTATCAGGCCGCGATCGAGGGTGGCGCAGATCAACTAGACCTATCAATGGCACCCACCTCCGGCGGCACTTGTCAGCCGGACGTTCTGAGCATGTGGCACGCACTGCGCGGCTCCGAATACGATCTGGGCATAGACGTTGAAAAAGTGCGCGAAGCGGAAGAAATTTTCAAGGAGTGCATGAAAGACTACTTTGTACCCCCAGAGTCCAAAGCCGTTGAGCCAATGATTCCGTTCTCGCCAATGCCAGGAGGCGCGCTGACGACCAATACACAAATGCTGCGCGACAATAACCTGATGCACCGCTACCCGGAATACATCCAGGCAATGGGCGAAGTAGTACGCAAAGGCGGCTTCGGCACCTCCGTTACGCCGGTTTCCCAGTTCTACTTCCAGCAGGCCTTCAATAATGTCATGTTCGGCCCCTGGGAAAAGATTGCCGACGGCTATGGCCGCATGGTTCTGGGTTACTTTGGCCGCACACCAACAGAGCCAGATCCAGAAATCGTCAAGATTGCTGCGGAGCAGCTTGAATTGGAGCCAACCACCAAGACCGTGCTGGAAATTAACGACGCCGACCCAAACAAAGGCGTTGAAGCCGCGAAAAAAATGCTGCTTGACAATGGCATTGCCGACCTCTCCGACGAGAACATCTTCATTGCCGCCACGTGCCAGCAACGCGGCATCGACTTCCTGCTCGGCAGTGGCGAGGTTTCCGTTCGCAAGAAGGGTATGGAAGAGTCAGAAAAGGCTTATACCGTTTCTGTAAACGGCAAAACTTATTCAGTGAAGGTAGATGGTCACAAAGCGGAAATCAACAATAAGCGCTACGATTTCAGTGTGGCCGAAGGGCTGGAAGCAGTGCAAGAACAGAAGGTGCTGACAGAATCGGAAGGCTCCACTGCGGTAAATGCACCCCTCACCGGCAAGGTTTTCAAAGTACTGGCCAAAGAAGGCGAGCACGTTAACGAAGGCGACCTGCTAATTGTGCTTGATGCGATGAAAATGGAGATCGAAGTTAAATCGCCAGCCTCCGGCGTGGTTTCTTCTGTTGTCGTGGCGGTTGGCGACCAGATTACTGCTGGCCAATGCCTCATCTCAATTAACTAAGGAGTCCACATAGCATGCTCAACAATTTGAAAAAGAGCATCGGCCTCCTGTTGTTGGGGGTGGTGTTGGCAATGGGAGTGGCACATGCAGCGGAACCTGCCAAAACAGCCGCGGTGACGCCAGCCACATCCCAGCAAGCAGTGGCGGCAAGTGACGCAGCAAAAAAAGATTCCGACTCAGCGCTGGACATGATTGTGACCGGTTTTCAGAAACTGGGACGCGAAACCGGCATCTACCGCTTCTTGAATCCCGTCACAGCCAAAGAGCGAAAAGAAGCCGCCCTGCAAGCGAGCATCAAAACAGCCGAAGCAGAAATCGCTGCGGGTCACTACGACAATGTTGAATCCTTTATCGCGAAGGCGGCACATTATGGCGCAGAGGACAAGCTTGTTGAAGATTTGCGCGCCAAACTTGCCGATGCCAAGCTAAACGACGATGGCAGCAGCCATACCATGATTCACGAAGGCGCGGGGCAGTTCATCATGATCGGTGTCGGCCTGCTGCTGATCTACCTTGCGATCGTAAAAGGCTTTGAGCCGTTGCTGCTTTTGCCGATTGGCTTTGGCGCAATCCTGACGAATATCCCTGTTGCGGGAATCGCGGAAATCGGAATGCCAGGTCAACCTGCGGGATTTCTATACTATTTCTACACGGTTGGTGTGCAATCCGGCGTATTCCCGCTTCTGATCTTTATGGGTGTTGGGGCAATGACGGACTTCGGTCCTCTGCTTGCCAACCCCAAAACCGCACTGCTCGGTGCCGCAGCACAATTCGGAATTTTCATTGCCTTGATTGGTGCGCTCTGTATGGGAGGGTTGTTCTCACTGCCGGACGCGGCCGCCATCGGCATTATTGGCGGTGCAGACGGTCCGACGGCAATTTTCCTTGCATCGCGTCTTTCACCAAACCTGCTAGGGGCAATTGCCGTTGCCGCATACTCGTACATGGCACTGGTACCTATCATTCAGCCGCCGCTAATGCGACTGATGACGACCAAGGAAGAGCGTCAAATCGTAATGAAGCAACTGCGTCATGTCGGCAAAGCAGAACGGATCGTTTTCCCGCTTCTGGTGCTGCTGATTTGTATTTTGCTATTGCCATCGGCAACGCCACTCATCGGTATGCTCATGTTTGGCAACTTGATGAAAGAGTGCTGTGTGGTTGATCGCCTGTCAGACACAGCACAAAATGCGCTCATCAATATTGTGACCATCATGCTGGGACTAGCTGTTGGCTCCAAACTGGCCGCCGACAAATTCCTGAATGTGCAAACGCTGGGCATCCTGGTTCTTGGCCTGATTGCCTTTTGTATTGGCACCATGGCCGGTGTGGGACTTGCCAAGATCATGAACATGTTCAGCAAGGAAAAGATCAACCCACTTATTGGTTCAGCCGGTGTTTCTGCCGTACCGATGGCAGCACGTGTATCCAATAAAATTGGCCTGGAAGAGAACCCACATAATTTCCTGCTCATGCACGCAATGGGGCCGAATGTCGCGGGTGTGATTGGCTCTGCGGTAGCGGCAGGTGTTTTGCTTGCGCTCATTGGATAGCTGATTAACACGCAGCAAGGGAACCAGACCCGCTTCCTCGCGAAGCGGGTTTTTTTTTGCGATTGAAGAAACGCCAAACAAACAGGCGATGAGGCGAAGGCCACCTTCTGCAGGGATCGAACCGGCGGACTACAATATTCCCCATCAAGAAAATAAGGTGAATCGCACCATGAAGCCAATCAAGCTATTTTCTGACAGTATTGAAGAGTCCGCGCTTCGGCAGTTTCATGCCGCAATGGAACAGCCGTATGCCATTCAGGGTGCCCTGATGCCCGATGCGCACGCCGGTTATGCCATGCCGATTGGCGGAGTGATCGCAACCGATAGCGTGATCGTACCTGCCTGGATCGGCTTCGACATTGGCTGCGGCATGTGCGCAGTCAAAACATCTTTTCGCGCTGATGAAGCGCGCGCCCATGCCAAACGCATTTACGACCAGATCTATCAGGACATACCGGTTGGTTTTGCACACAACAAGCGCGCCGTCAGCTTTACGCCCGAGCACAAACCAAGCCCGGTGACCAACAAGATTCTGGATGCCGGCGGACGCAACCAGATCGGCACGCTCGGTTCTGGCAATCATTTTATTGAAATCGGCGTCGACGAAACGGAAACCGTCTGGATCATCACGTACTCGGGATCGAGAAATGTCGGGCACAAGATCGCTACGCATTACATGAAGGTGGCATCTGGAGACGGCAAGGCACGTGAGGGGCACTTTGGATTGAAAACCAGTTCTAGCGAAGGCAAGGCCTATATTCAGGATCTGGCTTTCGGGCTGGAATTCGCACTGGCGAACCTGCTTGAAATCGTCACTCGCACAGGCAAGGCCATCCAGCAGCATATTTCAGGAGCCATCGATCTCGGCAGCCTGATCAACCGTAACCACAATCACGCCGAAAAGAAGGGTGGCGTCTGGATTCACCGCAAGGGCGCCACGCACGCCGAAGCGGGCATGATGGGGGTCATTCCCGGCAACATGCGCGATGGTTCATTCATCGTCAAAGGCAAGGGGAACCCGGAAAGCCTGTATTCCAGTGCGCACGGTGCGGGGCGCGTCATGGGGCGCAAAGAAGCCAAATCCACGCTGAACATGACGGAATTCATTAACGATCTTAAATCGCGTGGCATTCAGGCGCGTGTTGAAAAGGCCACGCTAGATGAAGCACCCTCTGCCTACAAAAACATTTTCGAAGTCATGGCCATGCAAGCTGATCTGATCGAGGTGATGCACCACGTCAGACCCATCATCAACATCAAGGGATAGGCGACTTTTCGTGCAGTCACAATTTTGCCAAATGCGGTAAGCTCCCCTTTTCGAATGGTATTATTGCCGCTGGTTTTTGGTAAAGCGGCTCAAACAAACAGCGAAAGCTCAGTTTCGACGGCTTCATCAGATGATGAATTTGGGAGAAAGCATGAAATTATTGATTTTAGGCGCATCTATATTAATTGGCATTCTGCTCACTATCGCACCCGCCTACAATGCCGGTTTCACATCGGATGCGCTGGCACAATGGCTGATGAATGCCGCTTTTGTTGCCGCTCTTGTTGGCTGGGCTGGAATGAAGTTCCTCTACAAAAAAGATTAAATCTTTCACCTTCCGGAGGTTTAGCAATGAAAAGGATTTTTATTTGCTTGATGCTCACAGCCTTGTTCTGGCAAACAGGACATGCACAAGGATTTCACTACAACGGAACAAAACAAGATATTGTGATCGACGTGCGCTCCGCAGCAGAATTTAGTGCGGGGCACATTGATGGCGCCATTAATATTCCGTATAACGAAATTGGGGATGGCATCAAGAAACTTGGCAACATCAGCAACAAAAGCCGCATTCTTGTTTATTGCCGCAGTGGCCGTCGCTCGGACATTGCCCTCAACAAGCTAATGCAGGAAGGCTATCAGCGCGTAACCAATGGCGGCGGTTATCGGCAACTGCAAGGCCTGATAAAACCCTGTGAAACGTTGCAGTGCTAGGCACTCATAGCGCCTTTAAAACAAAAGCGGCGGAAGATTTCTCTCCCACCGCTTTTTTCTTGCAGCGCAAGCCCGTATCAGTCTTTCAAATGTTCATACAGGGCCGTACTCAAGTAACGCTCACCAAATGATGGAATGATCACCACGATCATTTTCCCGGCATTCTCTGCCCTTTTAGCCAGTGTCACTGCCGCCCACAAAGCCGCGCCGGATGAAATTCCAACCAGCAAGCCCTCCTCGGTCGCTGCACGGCGCGCCGTTTCAAGTGCATCTTCATTGGTTACACGAACAACTTCATCGTACACCTCGGTATTCAGCACATCCGGCACAAAACCCGCGCCAATACCCTGAATCATGTGCGGGCCTTTCTTTCCGGCCGAAAGCATTGGGGAAGCATCTGGCTCAACCGCCACAACCTGAATCGAAGGATTAAGCTCCTTCAGTCTTTCACCCGTACCGGTAATGGTGCCGCCCGTACCGACACCAGCCACCAGAATATCCACCTTGCCATCCGTATCACGCCAAATCTCTTCGGCAGTCATCTTGCGATGCATGGCTGGATTGGCCGGATTCTGGAATTGCTGCGGCATCAGGTAGCGAGAATCTGAGGCGACCAACTCCTCCGCCTTGGCAATTGCCCCTGCCATGCCCTCGCTGCCAAGTGTCAAAATCAGGTCTGCCCCAAAGGCGCGCAACAACATGCGGCGCTCCTGGCTCATCGTTTCCGGCATCGTCAATACACAACGATAACCGCGCGCGGCGCATACCATCGCCAATGCAATCCCGGTGTTGCCACTGGTTGGCTCAACAATGATGGTATCCGGGCCGATCATACCTGCCTGCTCGGCAGCATCAATCATGGCAACGCCTATCCGGTCCTTGACACTATTACCCGGGTTGAAAAATTCCAGCTTGCCGACAATACTGGCTCCGCTGCCTTTCCCAAGGCGCTGAATGCGAACCAATGGCGTATTGCCCACCAGTTCAGTGACATTGTTTGCAATATTCATAACTACCCCTTTCGATCACGGTGTGGTGACATATTTCAATAAAAACTCGATAAAGTTTCACAAATCCATGCTGCCTAGCTTGTGGCGGGAGCCGGATAACGCACATCCAAAATATACAGCTCTTCAACACCGGCAGGTGTTTTCAACATAATTGAATCTCCAACACGTGCTTTCGTGAATGCGCGAGCTATTGGCGATACCCAGCTTATTTTTCCATTTAACGGATCAATTTCATCAAGCCCGACAATAGTAACTGTCCGCTCCTCACCAGACTCACGCTCATAGGTAACCGTCGCGCCAAAATAGACCTGATCCGAGCCATGATGCAAGCTCGGATCAAACACTTCTGCGACATCAAGCCGCTTGATCAGAAAGCGAATACGCCGATCAATTTCACGCAATCGGCGCTTGCCGTAAATATAGTCGCCATTTTCCGAGCGGTCGCCGTTGGAAGCAGCCCAGGAAACAACCTGAACAACTTCAGGCCGCGCGTCATCAATCAGGTGCATCAGCTCATCTTTGATGCGTTGGTAGCCCTGCGGCGTGATGTAGTTCTTTGTTCCGGCAGGCAGCGCTGGCGTAACGATCTCGTCATCATCACTCTCGTGCCGTTCATTATTGATTGCTTCGTTCATCCGGTCATTGTAAAAGACTGCGATCAAACTTGCTCGATAACTGGAATCTGGGTATGGCGGTGCAATAGTGCCACCGGTGATCCTGTCGCTGAACACGCTTTTAAATTCGCACCGGAGGAAAGGCGGGATCTACATTGCGCGGCGGACATAGATGACAAGCATGAGAACGATTAACGCCACAATCCATGTCAACACATACACAATCATCCCACGCTTGGCTTTTTCTTTTTCCAGCCAGGTGCGTGGATTGATGCCCTTCGCCAGAAAAACCACCTTGCTCGCCAGATTAACGCTTACAACATTTATGGCGAGCAGCAGGCCTGCGCCCACCGCCAGTTCCATGTTGCCATAGCCCAGCATAAGGCCCAAAGTTGCCGCAGGTGGCAGCAAGGCAACGGCAACCATCACCCCCACCAGAACGCTGGACAAGCCTGTCGTCAATGAAAGTGCGGCAGCCGCACCAGACGCCAATGCCAGCGCAACCGAATCCCAACCCGGCTCGGTGCGCGTCAACAGTTCAGGACTTAGCATTTGTGAGGGCCACAGAAATCCGATGCAGGCAGCAAGCAGCACCGCCAGAAAAATTCCGGCAAACAGGGTTTTGACTGATTTACGCATCAGCGCGACATCCCCCAGCGCCGTACCAAGACTGAGCGCAAGATTGGGGCTTAAAAGTGGCGCAATGACCATCGCGCCAATAACCACCGCCACATTGTTTTCAATGAGCCCGATTGCGGCAACGACGGTGGACAAGACAACCAGCAGCAAAAAATTCAGATCGAGGCGAACATTCTTTTCAACTTCTTCATAAAGTGCCTCTCTGGCGGTGGTTGCGGGCTCTTCTTGCTCACCCTGCTGCTCTTCCTGCCGTGGCAATGAAGCTTCCACCGCCATAACGAGTATACGGGCCGACGGCTGGGCGCCCAGTATGCTTTGCAAAGCGTCCAGCACCCACTGAAGCCGGTCATCCGCTACGAGAAGTCGCATTACGCACAAGCCATCCTCCCCAACGGGACCGAGCCTGAAATCCTGCGCATCCGCTTTTTCTGCTAGCGCGGTAATGGTGGCCGTACTGCTCTCTTCGGCCACGACTTCAACATATTTCATGAGTTTGCCTTACTGTTTTTGACAAACCCAAGTGTAAAGCGCCCTGATTTTCACCTGTTAACATATTTCAATACACTTGCACATTTACGCGCGGTGTTTTGATCACGCAATGAATCAGGGTCAGGCAGTCATCACGTATTTCAGAATCTCGACGACCTGCTCTGGCGTCTGTGCCCATGCCATGGCCGCGCCGTCAACTTCTTTGAGCGGATGAATAATCTCTTCCCCGTGCAAAGTGATATAAGGCTTGCCCAGCGCAGCGCAATAACCAGCATCAAACGCCGCATTCCATTGGCGATACTTGTCGCCAAAACGCACCACAGCGACATCACAGGTTTCAATCAACGTCTTGGTACGGATGGCATTCACTTTTGATGACTTGTGATCACGCCAAAAATTGCTACTTTCGACACCCAGCACATCTCCCGCTGCATCGCTTGTGTCGTGATCAGTCACGGCTGAAGTGAACGTCACCGGCAGGTTCAGCCTTTTTGCACCATCCATAATCTGTTCACGCCAATCCGTATGGATCTCACCCGACAAATAGACTGTCCAGTTCATGCTTCCCTCACTCCCAAAAAGAAAAAAGCCCGCTAGTTCGAACCATACGGACTTGTCATTTACTGGCGTGCGTGGCAGCACGCCCAATCAAACGATCACATGAGCGCCATCACCTAGCGGCGCCTTGTCTGATGGCCAGAGGGTGCCGGACCTCGCTTCTCAAGGTGACGGAATGTAATACGCCCCTTGGTCAGGTCATACGGAGACAACTCCAGTGTCACCTTATCACCCGCAAGAATACGAATGTGATTCTTGCGCATTTTGCCCGATGTATAGGCGATCAACTTGTGTCCGTTTTCCAGTTCAACGCGAAAACGCGAGTCTGGCAACACATCTGTCACCACCCCATTCATTTCAATCAATTCTTCTTTTGCCATCAGCCCTTCCGATTTCAGGAGCGTGCGCTCCAAAGCCTTTAAACATAATCATTGATCTTTACCCGGCAAATCCACCATCAACATGACAGTAGCTCCACATACAAAACCTCTGGCAAAGACACACAAAAACGGTCACAACCCGCTTTAACAACGTGTGATTATAGCGCACTAGCGCACAATCTCTTGTCTGAATAAATACGCGCCTGCGATGCAAGCGATCTGCAATTATTTGCCGCGCGAAAACCTGGCCTGCAATTGCGCCAGTTTTTCCTGCCGCTGGCGGTCTGCCTGTTCAGCCTTGCGCTTTTCTTCCTCGGCCTTTCGCTGTTCCTTGCGTTTTTCCGCCTCTTTCCGGAGACGGTCCTTAAGCGTTTTGGATGCATGCTCAAGATGCGCTGGATCAACCTCCCCCACCGACTGACCATCGAGATCATACCTGACCGTCGCATTCGCCATCGCCTTGAGGTACCGCATGGAATTGGTATGGATGCCGAGGGCTGTACGCAGCGACTTGCGACTCACCTCCGGAAAGCGCTCAAATAATTGCTTGTCGGTTCCGATTGCCAAAGGCATACATTCCCGGATGACCTCGAATTTATCCTGAAGATCCTTAAGCAGCACGCGTGCCGTCTGATACGAAGAAGGGGGGGTAGCAGTATTCATCTGAAGCAAAATGGACTTGTTGAAGTTCTGGGTGCAGAGAATAGCATGTGAACGCTTAGTTTGGTCAAAATAGGGCTCTATTTAACGCAAACTTCGGGCTCATCCGAATTCGGTCAAAAGATTCCTCAAAACCTCTTTTCTGGCCCAAGGCCGCCGTTTACCTGGCGAGTTCTCGAACGATGTCGTAGTCCTTGTCTCTGACCGGAACGAAACGGGTAGCATTAAACGCCTTGAGCACTTTCTGGTTGGCCGGGTGCGAAGCGTCAAGTATGGCTGCACGAATTGCCGCCACCAATGGCTCACACAAATTGCTTCTCAGAACAATGGGGTCGGTCGGAATCGGCGGGGAGCGCCACAGGATCCGCACATCCTCGGCTTTAATTTTCCCTTCCCTGACAAGCTCATTCAAATGCGTACTGGAAACAAAGGCCGCGTCGACCTTGCCTTCCACGACACTCATCACGGATTTCGGATGGTTGCCGGTATAAACAATCTCGTCAAAATGATCTTCGAATTTCAGATTGACCTTTTTTGCATAATAGCGTCGCGGAATCAGTGAGCCAGAAGTGCTGTTCGGATCCACCATCGCCAGCCTTTTGCCGCGCAAATCTTCTTTCGTTTTCAGGTTACGTTTATAAGCCGTAATCAGCAACGAATGGTAAGACGCCGCTTCTGGATGAAAAGCGCCCGAATTTCTGGCAAATGCGGCAATGGGAACAATGCCTTCGTCAATCTTTCGGGCTGCCACATAACTGGCCGGCCCCAACATCGCCAAATCAACCGCGCCGCCAAGCAAACCCTCAATGACCATCCCGTAGGAATGTGCGCGCATCGTGTCAACCGGCTTGCCTGTTTTCATTGAAATGTGTTTCAGCAACGGTTTGAAACGGTTCAAATCCCGTTGGCCGCCGCCTTCTGGCACTACCGAGAAATACAGCCGCGACGGATTTTCGCAAGCACTGCTCGCCGCCTGCGCGTGAAACTGCGCGCAGGCTAGCAATATCGGAAGCAACAACCGGCAACGACAACTTAACCGTTCGACAAATGTACTTGCTCTTGGTCTCACAGGATACCCTTTTCAATATCAAAAAAGCCGCTTTCAAGAATGGAGACCATTTGCTCTGCAGGACTGGGGCGCATCAGGTAAAAACCCTGCACCTCATCACAACCGTTTGCCTTAAGATGCACCAGTTGCTCCCGAGTTTCGACCCCCTCTGCAATGACATTCAGTTTCAAATGTTTGGCGATCTCTATCGTAGAACTGACAATCGCCACATCGCTACTGTCACCCGGCAAATCCTGAATCAAACTGCGATCGATCTTGATCGTCGAAATCGGCAGTTTTTTCAAATAACCAAGACCTGAATAGCCAACGCCAAAATCGTCAATCGCAATACGTATTCCCATATCAGCCAGGTTTGTGAGTACAGCCAAGGACTGGCCAGGATTTTTCATGATGCAACTCTCCGTCAGTTCTATTTCAATGTCATCCGAAAGCAACGCATAATTTTCAAGGCAGCAGCGCACCTTGCCCACCAGACCCATGTCGTCCAGTTGCATGGCTGAAATATTGATGGCGACCGGAACGGTTTCCAGGCCCCGTTGCCGCCACTCCGACAATTGGCATCCGACACGATCCAGCACCCAATCCCCAAGCAAACCAATCAAGCCATGCGCTTCTGCCATTTCAATAAAGGTGCCAGGTAACAACAAACCAAGCTCAGGATGTTGCCAGCGCACCAGCGCCTCCATCCCGACCACTTCCCAATTTTGCAAGCTGACACGCGGCTGGTAATAAACCGTAAACTGACCACTTTTAACTGCCCTGCGAAACTGTTGCAACAAAGCGATTTGCTGCACCGAGTAGCTGTGCAGCGTCGGATCATAAAAGCGAAAAACATTCCTGCCGGCAGACTTGGCCTCGTACATGGCGGCATCCGCATTCAAAATCAGATCATCAACTGTCGTGCCATCTTGCGGATAAAGAGCAATACCGACAGTCGTATGTACTTCAATGTCATGTCCACCCAGATCTTTGCAAATGGCTCCGACGGTTTCTACGATGTTGGCCGCAATGTTTTCAATATCCTGTACCGATGCAACCTCCGTCAGCAACATGACAAATTCATCACCGCCAAATCTTGCCGAAATGTCCGACTCCCTCGAACGGGAACGCAAGCGGTTAGCAACGGTCTGCAATAAAAGATCGCCCACACGATGTCCATACGTATCGTTGATCATCTTGAAATGATCGAGATCAACAAATAGCAATGCGTAAAGGTTGCGACTGCGCTTAGCTCGAAGAAGATGACTACTTGCCATCTCCACAAATAGCATCCGATTTGGCAATCCTGTCAGGTGGTCGTGCGTCGCAAGGTGATAGGCATGCTGCTTCTCCTGCTGAAGCGCTTCGATCAGGTTTTGCTTCTCTTTCTCGGCACGAATCGTGTCCTTGTAGTATTCACGGTAACGCAAAACCAATAGCACCATCATTGCCGCCATGACAACAAGCGCCACGGACAAGAGCGCCGCGTACCAGTGGTAGCGAATCCGGCGCTGAACCAGTTCATGAGTAGCACTTTCGTATGACTGTGAGGTTGCAATAATCAGCGGGAAGTCCTGCAAGCGTTCGAACACAACGATAGACATCTTGCCATCATCGGGATGAACAACCTGACCGCTTCCTCGCTCACTTCCCGAAATCAGGTTAAAGAAAGAAGTCCCGGCCACACTATCGCCGCCGGAGATATGGCGTCCCGATGTACGCACAAATCGGTGCCCATGCTTGCAAACAATTTCAACACGCCCATCCTCACCCAGATTAATTTCACCATACAGACCAAGAAAATAGCCCAGATCAAGTATGCCTCCCAAAAAACCAGTTTCGCCAGAGGTCGTTTTGAAGGGCATAAGCACTGGAATCTGCCAGTTATTTCCCGCCCCTTTGTTGCCAGAAAGAAACAGCAAGTCACCCGTTTCATCAGCAGAGAGTTTTGACGCTCCCTCTTGTTCCCTCTTCATGAGCTTCAGTAACTCGGGCTCGTGACGACGTCTTGACGAGTTGTAAATCATCCTGCCCTGCGCATTGAACACGGCAATGCGCAAATAGGCTCGGTCGCCCAGTCTGACGGGGTTAAGATCAAACCTGTTTAGCGCGCCGGCACCGCTTCCTAGCTGCACACGCGCCTTGTCGGCGTAAACTTGCGCACGCTGCAAGATACCCTGCAATGAAGAAGCCACAATGTGGGCGACATTTGCTGCATTCGTTGTCACGTTTTGAGTAGCCAATTGCTCTTCAAACGTAATGCGCGAAAGAGTAACGCCCCAGACGGCGCACAATAACAGCACTGCAACCAGCAGTGGCGCGAAGGCCAGCGCGCTCAAACCACTTACGGATTTCAGTGCCCCATGCAAAAACCCGCTTTTTTGATACGCCACCGCCCCACGATCAGTACCAGAACTGTCCATCCATCACGCCACAAAATGAAATAAACCAATGATTTTAATAGAAAATAATGACAGCATTGTTTCAAATTCCTTGACAGCCTGATTTAGCTGTCCTGGCTATATTGAAACAAAGTACACCCTACCAAATTGGCACATGCCCCAGCATGAACGGCATTGCAGGGGTATACTTGAGCTCAATTACACGTTTCCTTCAATCACGATCTGGTTTCCCGAATGTCCGAACGTCAACCACTCCCGAAAGCCGATATTGCCTATACCTTGCATGGCAGCCGTTATCTGAACGTCACCAGCCGCTGTTCCTTGCGCTGCGCGTTTTGCCCTCGCTCTCACGATGAGTGGGTAGTGGGCGGGTACAACATGCTCCTGTCACGACAAAGCGAACCCTCCGTCGATGAACTGGTTGAAGCCACCGGCAACCCGCAGGATTACAAGGAGGTGGTGTTTTGCGGTCTGGGCGAAGCGACTCTCCGCGTTGACGTCGTCGTTGAGGTAGCCAAGCGACTACGAGAAAAAGGCGCCAAATTGCGGCTAAACACCAATGGTCTGGCGAATCTGGTGCATGGGCGCGACGTCACCAAAGAGTTGTTCCCACTGATTCAAAGCGTCTCAATCTCGCTGAATGCACAGAATGAAGAAGTGTATAACCGCCACTGCCTCCCGAAATTTCCCGGTAGCTACGCCGCGATGCTGGAATTCATCCAGCTTGCGCGCGATGCGGGTGCCGATGTCACCGTTTCCGCCATTGATGGACTGGAAGGCGTGGACATTCCCGCTTGCGAACAAATCGCAAAAGATCTAGGCGTTAAATTCCGACGGCGCATTCTGGATGATGTCGGCTAAAACCACGCTCAGCCAACACGCAAGAGCGCCTAGTCCAGTGTTCGACGAAATGTTTTCAGCCCCAATGCCAATACTGCACCCATAAAAAGCAATATCGGCCAAACATGCGCCCACAGCATGGTCGGTCCATTGCCTTTCAGCAGAATACCGCGCACCAGCACCAGAAAGTGTGTCAACGGCAACACGTTTCCGATATATTGCGCCCACTCAGGCATCCCGCGAAACGGGAACATGAAGCCGGAAAGCAGTATTGACGGCAAAAAGAAAAAGAAGGTCATTTGCATCGCCTGAAGCTGATTGCGAGCGATGGAGCTAAACGTGATTCCCAGTGTCAGGTTGGCGCAGATAAAGAGCAACACCACGCCATATAGCAAAAACAGGTTGCCATACATCGGCACATCAAAGATAAAACACGCTGCCAGCAGCACCAGCGTGACCTGAATCAGGCCAATCATGATGTAGGGCACGATCTTGCCGGTCATGACTTCGAGTGGTGTCGCCGGAGTTGCCAGCAAATTCTCGAAGGTGCCACGCTCCCGCTCCCGCGTCATCGCGAGTCCCGTCATCAGCACCATCGTCATGGTCAGGATCACGCCCATCAAGCCTGGCACCACATTGTAGGCATTCTTTGCCTCCGGGTTATAGCGCCGATGGATGCGCAAATCGATCGGCGGACTCGCCGCTTGCGCCTTGCCTGGCAGATCCGGCGCAAACACGTCCATGCCGAGTTGGTTCAAGACCGAAATCGCGCTAGCCGTTGCCATCGGATCGGTTGCGTCAGCTTCAACCAGCAAGACCGGCTTCTTGCCCCGAACCACATCACGATGAAAACCGACGGGAAACGTCACTACAAACTGTACATCACCCTGATCCAGAAGCTGATCTGCATCCTGCTCTGCCACGCTGCCAATAATCCTGAAATAATCGCTATTGCTCATGGCAGCAACATAGGATCGTGCAAACGGACCGGGATCAGCCATCACGACAGCCGTAGGCAATTGCTTTGGGTTGGAGTTGATCGCAAAACCAAACAGCATCAACTGAATGATTGGAATACCGACGATCATGCCGAATGTCAGCCGGTCACGCTTGAGTTGAATGAATTCCTTGATCAGGATGCCCAACCAGCGTGAGAAGGAAAAATGATTCATTTGTTCACCTCTCGAACTGGTCCTGGCTACCTTGCATCATATGGATGAACACATCTTCCAGCGAAGGAGAGATAGCAACCATTTTAAGAGAAGTCGGCTGCACAAACTCATTCAGGCTGGCCTCAAGCATCGCCCCGTCCCGCCCACTGACATGCAGCGTCGCGCCAAAACTGGCTACCAATTGCGCACCCGGCAATGCACGCAATTTTTCACCCAGTCCCTGAAGATCGTTACCCCGAATTTCCCAGGTAAACAACGCTTGCTGTGCCACTACCTCATCCGCGGTACCAGATGCCAGCAATTCGCCATACGAAATATAGCCGAGACGATGGCAGCGCTCCGCTTCATCCATGTAATGCGTGGAAACCAGCACTGTGACGCCCCCGGCAGAAAGACGGTGAATTTCTTCCCAGAAGTCGCGGCGCGCCTTGGGGTCAACACCGGCTGTCGGCTCGTCCAGCAACAGCAGCTTGGGTCGATGCAGCAAACAGGCTGCCAACGCGAGGCGCTGCTTCCAGCCACCAGAAAGCGTGCCGGCCAACTGGTTGCGCCGCCCACCCAGACCCAATTCTTCCAGCGCCTGACCAACCACGCGACGGCGATCCGGCATGCCGAACATGCGTGCCACAAAATCCAGATTTTCACCAATCGTCAGGTCTTCCCAAAGCGAGAATCTTTGCGTCATGTAGCCAACTTCTCGTTTGATGGCCGAGCTTTCATGCAACACATCAAAACCCAGACAAGTGCCCGAACCGCTATCCGGCGTCAGCAATCCGCATAGCATGCGAATCGACGTCGTCTTGCCGCTGCCGTTCGGCCCCAGAAAACCGTAGATTTCCCCCTGCCGCACCTGAAGCGCCAAATCCTTGACAACTTGCTTGTCGCCAAAATGCTTGTTGATGCCGGTGACATCAATGACGGGCAGTACAGCATTCATGTCATGGCTCCATCACCCGCACATCCACCGGCAAGCCGGGGCGCAGATTAGCGGCCTGTTTGACATCCGGCACCGCCTCGACTCGAAACACCAGTTTTTCCCGGCTTTCACGACTGTAAATGACGGGCGGCGTGTATTCCGCCTGCGGCGAGATAAAATCAATCGTGGCCCTGATTGTTTCAGCACAGCTGTCACACGTAGCCTCAATGCGCTGACCCGACTTGAGCTTCGCGACGATAACTTGCGGAACGAAAAAGCGCACACGGCGGCGCAAGTCCGGCAGCAAACTGGCAACAGATGCACCGGCTGGCACCCACTCACCCGGCTGATAGTAGGTTTCCGAGACTTCACCCTCAATGGGCGCGATAACCACTTTTTTTCCGAGCTGCCAGCGTTTTTGTGCGGCTAGTGCGCTCGCAGCCGCTTCATCTGCCTTGGCAGCGCGCACTTCTGGTTGCCTGCCCAGAGCAGCGCGATAGGTCGCGAGTTGTTGCTGCGCGGCTTCAACCTGTGCCTGATCGCGCTCATATATCGTCCGCGCTTCATCCAGGCGCGCTGAGGAAATGAACCCCTTCGCATAAAGAGAATCCTGCCGAATCAACTGCTTCTTCGACAGTTTCAAAGCTGCCTCGGCAGCATTCAGTTGCGCCTGAATGGCCGCAATTTCAGATTGACGGCGTGGCAAACTCAAGTTGCGCACTTTTTCCTGTGCGGCTCTAGCCCTTGCTTCGGCCTCATTCAAGCCTTGCCGCTCCAGTTCAGCATCTACTTCAAACACCAATGCACCCGCGCTGACCCGACTGCCACGCCGCGCATGCAACACGCGCAAGTAACCCGCTGAGGGAGCAGCAAGGTAGGTATATTCCCCCTCGATATACCCCTGATAAACACCATCGCCACCACGACTGCAAGCCGACACCAGAAAGACTAGCCCAACAAGAGCAGGTCGCGCCCATTTTTTTGCTTTTATTTTTGCAATCATGCGCCCTGCCCCCTTGTATGTGCTCTTTCAGATGCCAGCATTGTCATCATTGCTGCAACACCTTCCCGAATTTCCTGCTCAGATTCAGTATTCATTCGCGCCTGATGCATGACAGCCAAACCGACAATCATGGCATGAAACATGAGCGCCGATTGTGGGCTATCATCCAACCCAACCTTGCTTAACAGCATTTGAATCTGCGCGCGAACAAAGTGGATAAGCGCCCTAAGTGGCTCGCGCATCTCTGGATTTGTATCAGCAGCCACAATCAGCCCAATGATGACGCGCGGCGGAATGCCTTCGATCATGCGCGTCACAATAACGTCTGCCAGCTCCACAGCTTGAGGCTTATCGGAAAAGCGAGCTGAAAGCTCCCCCATGAATGTTGAAATAACGTGCTCGGCAATCGCCAAAAGCAAATCCGCGCGCGTCGGGAAATAATAGGTCAAATGACTTTGCTTGATGCCGGCTTCCCTCGCCACCTGCGGTTGCGTCAGCGCCACAATGCCTCGCTCTCTTAATAGAGTCACCCCCGCTGCCAATATGTCGTCTTTGACGCTCACAACACACCTCTGCCAACTTGATTTGAACATCATCCTTTTTGGTAATGTTACCAAACAATTCCATGCGCGCCTTAAGGAAAATCAATGACTTTCCTGCAACAAACATTTACCCAAAAGCAACACAGTCATCTTTCGGTCACATTGCTCCAATAAACTGATTTTTCACAAGTTTATTTATGCAGCAGCCTTTAACTTTAAGACGAGCATGAGTGTATTAAATTCCACACAGCAAGATCTGGATCCTGGCGTGTACTTCAAGCAGCCTCTGGCTGAAGATTTGAGTATTTTTACGCCGAGCGTATCTCCCGACGAAACCAACCTTTCCGTGCTGGAAATTTTTGGCAAACATCGCGAGATGGCCTGCCTGCCCGTCCTCGAAAACGAGTGCCCGATCGGGCTGATCAACCGCAACATTTTCATGTCGCAAATGTCGCGACAGTATCACCGTGAAATTTACGACAAAAAAAGCTGCATCGCTTTCATGGACAAAGACCCCCTGATCGTCGAAGCCAACACGCGCATCGAAAAACTGGGTGAACTTGCAGTCATGTATGGTGACAAAGCACTAACAGACGGCTTCATCATTGTTCGCGAAGGAAAATTCACCGGACTGGGTTCAGGTGTCGACCTCCTGAAAGTCATTGTCGACCTTCAGGCTGAAAAAAACCGTCAAGTCACGCAAAGCATTGAATACGCCAGCGTCATTCAGCGCGCCATGTTGAGCCCATGTAAAGACGCCATGTCTGCTACGCTGCCGGATGCCTGCCTCGTATGGGAACCACGCGACATCGTCGGCGGCGACTTTTACCACTTTACCCAATCCGACAACGGTTGGTTTGCCGCAGTTGTCGATTGCACCGGGCACGGCGTGCCGGGAGCCATCTTAACGACGATCGCCGCCTCATCACTCAATCAGGCAATACAAATTTCTGGCACGGATGACCCCGCCAGACTTCTGGGCGATGTCAACCAGGGCATCAAGCAATCACTCGGACAGTATTCACAGAGCGACCGCCTTTCCGAATCTGATGAAGGCATGGACGCCGCCTTTCTGGCATTCAATTCGACAAGCAGAATATTGACCATCGCAAGCGCCTGCATGCCGCTATTTATCCTGCATCCGGGCGAAGAAAAAATCAGCATCGTAAACGGTGAACGCCAAGGGCTGGGCTACGTTGACACGCCGCCTGACGCAACATGGAAAAACAAGACCATCACGCTGAGCGAAGGCACGGTCGTCCTGCTGGCAACAGATGGTTTGGCCGACCAGATTGGCGGACAGAAAAAAATTGCTTTTGGAAAAAAACGAATCAAGGACGTCTTGCTCGCATGCCGAGATCGATCAATGCAAGAACTGGCTGAAACCCTGATGGAAATGCACCAGCATTATCAGGGTGAACAGAACCGGCGAGACGATTTAACACTATTCGGCTTTCGCGTTTGACAAGCCTCTCACTAAGCACCCAGTCACATGACAAAGAAACCAAATATTATCTGCCCCCACTATCGGGACATTTGCGGGATTGAAGAACAGTGCCGCGTCGTTTTTTATTATCAGGGCTATTTTTCCCAGAACATTATTTCTGCCATGGCTGATGCAGTCAGAACCGGGATAGAACACGTCGGCGCAGAGAGCAAAACACGCCGTCGACTCTTTTCTTCCTTTGTCGAAATGGCGCAAAACATTATTCATTATTCGGCAGAAAGCCTGACCCCGCCGGAGCAGGCCAGCGATGAAATGCGTCAGGGCTCTGTTCGTATTTGCAAACATGTAAATAACAAATACTCGCTCTTGTGCGCCAACCCCGTCCGCACCGAAGTTGCTGATCAACTACAAGAAAAGCTGGTCAACTTGCGCACCATGACAATGGATGACATCAAAAAAGCCTATAAAAAAATCCTGATGTCTAACGAGCAAGAGGATGGAAGCAAAGGCGCTGGGCTGGGCTTTTTAACAATGGCGAGAGATGCAAGCGAGCCACTGGAATTTGAATTTGTACCTTCGGAAGAACCAAGTATTGCCATTTTTTACCTGAAGGCAGCGATATAAGCACTCGCCAAAAACAGCCACCTGCCTTGCGAACCTATTAATATCTTGAACAAGAAACCAAATTGTCATGGAAAACTTATACATAGCGGCCACGCCCAGTTCACCTGAAGTCGACTTCCGCTTTGATCAACACCTCCTTTCGCTCAAAGGTGAGTCCTATCCGGAGAATGCCGCGTCTTTCTACGGACAAATCAACAAGGCTCTGGAGCAATACCTTGATCACGTTGATAGTTATAACAGGATGACGCTTAACGTTGATCTGACCTATTTCAACAGCTCCAGCACAAAAATGCTCTTTACCTTGTTTGGCGTACTGGAAAGCAAGGCGCGCGATGGCATGGACATTGTAGTGAACTGGTATCACGACTCTGAAGATGAAATGACGCAGGAATTCGGTGAAGAAATGCGTGATGACTTTTCCGGACTCGATTTTCGTATTCACGCGATAGACAAGTAAAACATGCCGGAACAGGATCTCTTTTACTCAGAAAAAGCGGCACTCCAATCAGCTCTGGAAGTGTACGCTGACGAAGACTTGCCACCTGAGACTTACCGTTCAGCGCTTGGTCAATTGTCGCGCCAATACGAACGCATGTTGCGCGAAGGCCGTCGCCTGATTCATCGTAGCGACCGCGCTGAAAAAGAGATGAACGATCTCAATGCCAAACTGAATGACCTAGCGGAGCAACTGGCGTACAAGGCACGCCACGATGCCCTGACAGGCCTCCTGAACCGCCGCGCAATTTTGGATGTCGCCAAGCAGCACCAACAAAATGATCTCCTTTCGCTCATCATTGTCGATATCGACTTCTTCAAACGCATCAACGATGAATTCGGTCACCCTGCCGGAGACACCGTCATTCGTGGCGTCGCGCAAAGGCTGCAATCCGTTCTGGGCAACAAAGGCCATCTTGGCAGAATCGGCGGAGAAGAATTTGTTGCCGTACTTGCGAACAGGCACTTCCGTGAAATCAGCTATCTGGCGGATCAGATGCGCGAAGCCATCGCTGAACACCCCTTTCCTGCAGTACCCTATCCTGTAACCATAAGCCTGGGCGTCAGTCATGCTGGCTGCTTCAAAAGCTTTGAAGATGCATATGCAAAGGCAGATCTGGCGCTTTATGAGGCCAAACGTTCCGGGCGCAACCGGGTTGTAAAACACTATCTTGAGCTCTGCGGAGCGTGATCAGCGCCAAAGCGCGGCTTGCTCTAAACGCTTAATTGAGTTAGGGTTGCATCCCTTCAAGAATGTGGTTGTAGCCTCTTCGAAGCATCAACCTTGAACGCTTCATTTCTAAAGCGAGCAAACGTTTTTCGTTAACCGCTTACGCTCATTGCAACCGACGAGCCCCATCGCTCACCACCGTAATTTTTCTATTTTTTCACGCTCACTGAGGCGTTTCTTGCGCCCTATTTATATTGCACCACTCTATCCCTGCGGCACTCGTAGCTGCTCAATTATTATGATGAAATCCTTGCGCCAGAACTGGCTCCCTAACATTCGAGGCGACCTGCTTGCTGGTCTCGTCGTTGCCTTGGCCCTCATTCCCGAGGCAATTGCTTTTTCGGTCATTGCCGGTGTCGATCCCAAAGTGGGGCTCTATGCCTCTTTCTGCATGGCCGTCGTCATTGCCTTTACCGGTGGTCGACCTGGCATGATTTCCGCCGCAACGGGCGCGATGGCGCTTGTCATGGTTACCCTGGTCAAAGACCATGGGCTGCAATACCTGTTAGCCACCACCATATTGACCGGCCTCCTTCAAATTCTTGCGGGCTGGCTCAAACTGGGCTCCCTGATGCGCTTTGTTTCGCGCTCTGTGATTACAGGTTTCGTCAATGCTTTGGCCATTCTGATTTTCCTGGCCCAGCTTCCCGAGTTAATCAATGTGAGCTGGGAAGTGTATGCAATGGTAGCGGCTGGTTTAGGCATCATTTACCTGTTCCCCTATATCACCAAGACCATCCCTTCTCCGCTGGTCGCCATCGTGTCCTTAAGTGCCGTGGCGATTTATTTCGGGCTGGACATTCGCACCGTTGGCGACATGGGGCAACTACCTGATAGCTTGCCCGTATTCCTGCTCCCGGACGTGCCACTGAATCTGGAAACGCTAAAAATCATTTTCCCCGTATCGGCCACATTAGCGGTAGTCGGTTTGCTGGAATCCATGATGACGGCTTCCATTGTGGATGACCTGACCGACTCCACAAGCAATAAGAACAGGGAGTGTATGGGTCAAGGCATCGCCAACATCGTCTCCGGCTTTTTTGGCGGCATGGCAGGTTGCGCCATGATCGGTCAGTCTGTCATCAATGTGAAATCCGGCGGACGAGGGCGGCTCTCCACACTGGCGGCAGGTGTTTTCCTATTGATCTTGATCGTGTTTACAGGCGACTGGGTAGCGCGCATCCCGATGGCCGCACTGGTCGCCGTGATGATCATGGTGTCCATTGGCACATTCAACTGGGCCTCTGTCCTCAAGCTGAGACAGAACCCAAAAAGCGCCAGTGTGGTCATGATCTCAACCGTTATCGTGGTGGTCAGCACCCACGACCTGGCAAAGGGCGTGCTTGTTGGCGTGCTGCTCTCCGGCTTCTTCTTCGCCAACAAGATCGGAAAGATTCTGCATATCGGCTCCATGTCCGAAGATGAAGGGCGCGTGCGCACCTACAAAGTGACCGGCCAGGTCTTTTTTACTTCGGCAGACCGATTCATCAACGCTTTCGATTTCAAGGAAGTAATCGACAAAGTGCGCATTGATGTCAGCCGCGCCCATTTCTGGGATCTTACCGCCGTAAGTGCTCTGGACAAGGTCGTGATCAAATTCAGACGCGAGGGAACCGAAGTTGACGTTATCGGCCTCAACGAGGCGAGTGCCACCATGGTTGATCGCTTTGCTGTCCACGACAAACCGGATGCCGTTGAAAAAATGATGGGGCACTAGGAAGGAACAACTCATGGAAAATGAAAAAAAAGTACTGGCCTGTGTCGATCAATCGCGCTTTTCCGAATACGTCGCCGACTATGCCACTTGGGCCGCACAGCGCATGAGCGCCCCACTGGAAATTTTGCACATTCTCGATCGCGAAATAAAAACGGGCCCAAACGATGATTACAGCGGTGCCATCGGTTTCAATGCCAAGGAAAACTTGCTGACACGGCTATCAGAACAGGATGAGGCGCGCAGCAAGGCGGCACGCGAACAAGGCCGCATTTTTCTCAACAATTTGCGAGAGCGCGCTATCGCTGCTGGCACCGAATCCGTAGACATTCGAAAACGCAATGGTGAGTTGGTAGAAACGCTGGTTGAACAGGAAGATTGCGTGCGATTGTTTGTCCTTGGTCGGCGCGGCGTATCTGCCGAGAATACACACCGTGATCTGGGGCGCAATATTGAAAGCGTAGTACGCGCACTGAACAAACCGATTCTTGCCGTCACCGAGGCATTTCGCGAACCGCGCCGCATCATGATTGCTTTTGACGGTGGCATCGTCACCCGACGCGGCGTCGAAATGGTAGCAGCAAGCCCGCTCTTTCGCGGCCTTCCCGTTCATCTCCTGATGTCTGGCAAAGAAAGTGCCGAGGCAAGCAAGCAACTTGCGTGGGCTAAAAACACACTCGAAGCAGCAGGTTTTGAAGCACATGCAGCACTCATACCCGGCGATGCAGAAAACATCATCTCCCAAACCATTAAAACGCAGGCGATTGACATGCTGATTATGGGTGCCTATGCCAATTCGCCTTTGCGTCGCCTGTTATTTGGCAGCAAAACAACCGAGTTGCTACGCTCCGTTTCGATTCCAACACTTTTGTTACGCTAGAAACGATCAACCACGTGCGGTAACACAATCAAACGTGCAGGCAAAGAAAAACCCAGCCAGACCAAAATCTTAGCTGGGTTTGTTTACAAATTAAAAAAGTTCTGGCCTAGAACGGAATATCGTCATCAATGTCTGACAAACCGCCGTCCCCGGCAGGGGCAGGACTGCTTGCTGGCGCTGAACGTGCAGCTGGCGCGCGGTTGCCGTAATCCCCGCTCGCGGGTTCGCCACTTCCCTGACGATTGCCCAGCATTTGCATCGTATCGGCAATAATTTCCGTTGCGTACCGCTCGACGCCATCCCGGTCCGTATATTTGCGCGTGCGAAGTCGGCCTTCAATGTAAACCTGAGAGCCTTTTCTAAGATATTGCCCCATGATTTCTGCCAGCTTGCCGAAGGCACTGACACGATGCCATTCTGTCGCTTCGCGTTGCTCGCCAGTTGCCTTGTCTTTCCAGCGGTCTGACGTTGCAATCGCAAGGTTCGCTATGGGGTCGCCGCCAGTGGTGTAGCGTGTCTCCGGGTCACGGCCCAAGTTTCCGACAATAATCACCTTATTAATGGATGCCATAATTTCTCCTGTTTTTATTACCCACGACACATGTGACCTAGGGCAGCATATTCTTTAAACGTCGATTATAAATTATCCCAGCCTTGAGCAAAGAAAAAAGGCCGGACAACGCCGGCCTTTGTGCAATCATTTATCCGGATCAAGCCGCAACAAAGCGCACAATGTCGCCATCGTCAATACGCCCAAGCCGCCCTTGCGCCTCGAGATAGTTCAAGTGTGCAATGGTTTCACTCATGGCGAACATCGACTGGTGTGTATCCGTCACGTCGCGGTCAAACAGGAAAGGCAACAATTCACAGGCTGTCTTCGGTGTCGGCGCAGCCGCCAACAGCACATCACAACGATTGCGGTGATGCTCTTCCAGTTGATCCACACGCGCATTGATGCCACGAAACGGGCGTCCATGCGAAGGAAGTACCAGCGTATCCTCCGGCAGTGCGCGATAGCGCTGCAATGAATCCAGAAAGTATTGCAACGGATTCCCCATCGGGTTGGCAGCAATCACCGGGATATTGGTCGAAATGCTTGGCAATAGCATGTCACCGGAAATCAGCACTTTCAGCGATTCGCAATACAGCGACATGTGCTCCATCGCATGGCCGTAGCCCACAATCACGCGCCAGTCATGATCGCCCACCTTGAACACCTGATTATCAAACAGGCGATGATAAGTCTGCGGAATAATCGGAAAACCCAGACGATACACGTTCGAGCGCAATTTCAATGCTTCCAGACGTTTGCGATCCAGCCCGTGATAGCGAAACATTTCAATCATCGCAGCAACGGAATAGTTGCCGGCTTCTTCCGCAAAACATAGTGCGCCGGTAAATTCGCCCTGCGTCGTCCACAATTGCGCGCCCGTTTTTTGCTCCAGCCAACCGGCCAGTCCGATGTGGTCGGGGTGATAGTGCGTCACAATCTGGCGTGTCAAAGGGTATTTTGGCAACAGCCCCTCCCACACCTCCTTGATCGGCTCCGTGGTCAGGCCGGTATCCACATTTGCCCAGCCATCGCCATCAGCAAGCAACCAGAGATTGACGTGATTCAGCGCAAAGGGGAGCGGCATGCGCAACCACTTAACGCCCGGCGCAACATCCATCGCCTCAGCCACTTCCGGCATATTTCGATCAAAAGGGTAACTAAGTTCTGACATGAATTTTCCCCGTTTTCATTAAATACAAACCGCCAATTGTAACCATAAAGCACGGAAATCAAGCGTTTTCTCATGCCCCACAATCACTGGTCGCGAGCCGTAACAGTTAAAATGGCATGCGGCAAACCCCTAACCGGATGAAAGGCAAGGTATGAAAGTAGTTCTACTCGGGAAAAACGGACAAGTCGGGCAAGAACTGCAACGAACGCTGGCCCCTTTGGGAAACATCATCGCCCTCGGAAAGGAAGACCTTGATCTAACCGATCTGGATGCGCTTCGAAACGTTCTTTCCAGTCAAGCGCCCGAAATCATCGTCAACGCTGCTGCCTATACCGCTGTGGATCAAGCGGAGAGCGACAGCACCACCGCCTTTCGCATCAATGCCGAAGCACCCGAAGTCATGGCGCGTTACGCGCGCTTTAACGGTTCGCTACTGGTGCACTATTCAACCGAGTATGTGTTTGATGGTCAGAAATCCAGCGCTTATATCGAAACAGACAGCCCCAATCCGTTAAACGTATATGGCCAATCCAAGCTGGCTGGCGAGCGCGCCATTCAAGGCGGCGGTTGCCACGCGCTGATTTTCCGTACGAGCTGGGTCTTTTCAGCACCCGGCCGCAACTTCATCAATACGATCCTGCGACTGGCACGTGAGCGCGACACGCTGGATGTCGTCTCAGACCAGCTTGGTGCGCCGACCTCAGCCGAATTGCTCGCGGATGTCACAGCACTCGCCATCGCCTCCTGTCAATCCGATGCACTGCGAGAAGGCGTGTACCACCTGACCGCGTCGGGCAGCACCAGCTGGTACGGGCTGGCGTGCTACATCGTGCAACAGGCACATGCGAAAGGAATGGATTTGAAGCTGGACGTGCCCAATATCCGTGCCATCAAGACCGCCGATTATCCGACCCCGGCAAAGCGGCCGCGTAACTCGCGCATGGATTGCAGCTCGCTCTCCCAGCAACTCGGCATTACCCTGCCGCACTGGCAAGTGCATGTTGATCGCATGCTGGATCAGATTTGCGCCAACAACTAATTTCAAGCTGACTCCAATAGAAACCGGCCAAGTACTTCACACAAAAATAGTTTGCATATAAACTATTTGTATGAAAACCAAAACCTCGCAAGATCACGTTCTAATTCAAGTTACCACCGCGCTGACACAAGCAGCTCGCGCCTACAAGGCAGCCGCCGACAAGCTGTCAGCGCAATTCGGACTCTCCCAGGCAACTGCGTGGCCCGCTGTTGTCATCGGAAGGCATGGAAAAGACGGCATCAGGCCCGGTTCGCTGGCAGAAACGCTCGGGCTGGAAGCATCATCTGTCGTGCGCGTCATTGACCACCTAATCAAAAAGGGACTGGTGGAGCGTCACGAAGACCCAAATGACCGACGAGCCAGAATCCTGCATCTCACTGCTGACGGCAAGCAACGTGTCGCCAAAATTGAAGAAGCGCTGATCCCCTTTCGCCGGAAGATGCTGGAAAATGCCGAGCCCTCCGACCTCGACGCCTGCCTGCGCGTAATAAATGCGCTCAGCACATCCATCAAAGAGTATGACGGATCGATCATAGAGTAGGCGTTTATGAAGTGGCCGTCTGCAACAGAGATTCAATTCTCGATCAAAGCCTTCGCTTCTGGCATGCTGGCGCTGTATCTGGCCATGCGCCTGGGCTTGCCGCGACCTTTCTGGGCACTGCTGACTGCTTACGTGGCATCGCAGCCGTTCTCCGGCGCCACACGTTCCAAGGCCGCATACCGTGCGCTGGGCACGTTCATGGGTGCCATCCTCACACTGTTTGCGCTACCGCATCTGATCAACTATTCCGTTCTGCTCACGCTCGCTCTGGCAGGCTGGCTTGGCCTATGTCTTTACATCTCCCTGCTTGACCGTACGCCACGCTCATACATCTTCATTCTGGCCGGATACACCCCTGCCTTGATCGGCTTTCCCGCGCTGATCGACATTTCCTCGTTCAGTGCAGTTGCGGTGTTTGACATTGGCGTTGCCAGAGTTGAAGAAATCCTGCTGGGCGTATCCTGCGCCGCGCTGATTCACAGCGTCGTCTTCCCTCGCAATGTTGCCCCCGTCATGCTTCAACGGGTTGATAACGCACTTGACGATGCAGCAGCATGGATACGCCATGTTCTGAATAACGAAGATCAAGAGCAAATTGAAATTGACCATATCAGGCTATCGCAAGACATAACCGAATTGCGCATGATGGCCACGCACCTGCCATTTGACGCTTCCAATCTGCGCTGGGCATCCCGAAATGTTGGCACGATACAAAACCGCCTGTCTTCCATCGTGTTGTACATGTCCTCCGTCGAAAACACGCTCAAAACCTTGCGGGAAAGCGACCGGGAAGACGCCCGAAAAAGATGGCAACACACGTTCAACCGCGTCACAAGCTGGATAGATCAAAAACAGGCGCACACAAACGATGAATCCGCACCACCATATCGCGCAATCGATGAATCGACCCCCACAATCGATTCGCACGCCACCTGGCAACAAATGCTGGAACTGAATCTGGCATCTCACCTGAAGCGCCTGATTGATGCCTGCGAAAGCTGCTTTTATCAGCGCCAGCAAATCGCACTTGCCATGGCAGGCAAAAAAATGGATCAGGCATATCCCACACTACGCAAAACGCCCAAGGTGCCGCATGTCGATCATGGCCTAGCGCTAATGTCGGCCATTGCTGCATTCCTGGCAGTTTGCGCCTCCACCGGATTCTGGATACTGTCCGGATGGCCACTCGGCTTCGCCGCTCCGATGATGTGCAGCCTGTTCTGCGTATTTTTTGCCTCTCTGGACAACCCGATTCCGGTACTGAAAACTTCGCTGGTTTTCACGGTATTGTCCAGCCCGATTGCTGGCATATATCTGCTTTACCTGATGCCGAGCGCACACAGCTTTGAAAGCATGGCGCTTGTCCTTGCGCCTTTCCTGCTGATCGGTGGTGTGTATCTGGCGCGACCCAGCACCCTCATTTATGCCGTTCCACTGTGCTTTACGCCCCTTGCCAATTTCATGATGATCGACATGGGGCGCGCCGGAATGACTTCCTTCCTGAACAGCCAGATCAGTCAGGCAATCGGCATCGGGTTCGCCGTCCTATTTACCGGGCTTTTGCGTTCTGCCAGTGCAAAATGGCTCGTCATGCGGATGCTAAATACCATACGAAACGAAATTATTCAGCTCGCTCAATCTGCCCGACCGCCCGCACCGACCGCTGTCGCTGCACAGATGATCGACCGTGTCAGCCTGCTGATGCCACGCGTCGCCGGAATGGACGCACGCAAAAAACAGCTTGTGGCAAACGCACTGCAAGACATGCGCATCAAACTCAACCTTGTTCACCTGCGTCGCGTTCAGCACCGCCTGCGACGGCGCAATATCACCATACAGCCACTGCTGGACGCACTCTCGAACCATTTCCAGCGCAAGACCGCCAGGCTCGCCGGACGATCTGACCTCAGAAAAGAGACTGACCAGACATTGCTCGCCCTTTGCAGCACGGCTGCTTTTCCGATGCGCAATGAAGCCATCGCTGCGCTGGCCGGAGTACGACGCGATCTTTTTCCCAACCATAAAAGTGGCACCCAATGACCGGCCAGTTTGACTTGTTCGGGCTTTACTTTCCCTGGCTAATGATGACAGCGCTTGCTTCCTTCATCACTACGCTGGCAATTGGCAAGCTGTTGGCGCGCAGAGGCCTCTACCAATATATCTGGCATCCGCCGCTATTTAATCTGGCGCTGTTTTTCATTGTGCTAGGCATTTCCGTCTCGCTTTTTTCGTACGCAAGAATATGAATTTTTTCAGAAAGAAAAGCGCACAACGCGCCATTACCGCCACCGCCGCACTAATCGCTGCTCTGATCGGGTGGCAGCTCTGGTGCCACTACGAAAACGATCCGTGGACACGTGACGGACGCGTGAACGCCAACGTTATTCTGGTCGCGCCGGATGTCACCGGCCAAGTCGTCAAGACGCATGTGCAAGACAACCAGAGCGTCCGCGCAGGTGACACACTGTTTGAAATCGACCCGGCACGCTTCGAACTGGCGCTGCGCCGTGCTATTGCATCCGAACAGGCGGCACGCATCTCGCTCAATCAGGCCATCCGGGAAGCTCGGCGCAGAGATAAATTGAAAGGCGTGATCGCAAAAGAAGAGCGCGAACAAGGCAACACCCGCGTCGAACAAGCGCACGCCAATCTGGCACAGGCCATCGTCAACCGCGAAACCGCTAGGCTGAACCTCGACCGGACAAAAGTAGTGGCCAGCATCAATGGACAGGTCACCAACCTTGATCTGCAAAACGGCACCTATGTCATCTCGGGCAAGCCGGTCATGGCGCTGGTTGACCAGGATTCTTTTTATGTCGAAGGCTATTTTGAAGAAACCAAACTACCCGCTATCCAGATCGGCAACCGCGCACGCATTACGCTAATGGGGCAGGGAAAAACACTGGAAGGACATGTCGACAGCATTTCAGGCGGCATCGACGATCGGGAACGCACAACCGGCAGCAAGCTGCTAAAAAAGGTCAATCCTGCCTTCAACTGGGTGCGCCTCGTACAACGCATTCCTGTGCGCATCGCCCTTGAAAAAATTCCTGAAGACGTCCGGCTGGTCGCTGGCCTGACCGCCACGATTGAAATACTCGCTGGCAAGTAACCTGTTTAAGAGCACAACGCAGGCAGCGAAAACGATAAAAAAACTCAAGCCGGTTCGTAAACCAGATGTTGGTCTCGTCGCCGTAACGACGTGCCCATTTCATCACACAGGTGTTCCATCCGCCGCATGATGCTTTCCGATTGCTCGCCGCGCGCCAACTCCACTCTGGCCACGCTCAACTTGACCGGATACATGTCGATGCGCTTCAATTGCCGCCCATCCATAACAACCTGAAACAGGAATGACCAGTCATTGCGCATGAATGGATCGACAGCATAGTCGTCAATAAAATCGCCGGTATCGTACAGAATCGGCTTGCCCTGAAAGATTTCCACCCCTTGAAATACATGCGCACTGTGCCCGTAGTAAATATCCGCACCCAGCGAAATCACAGCCCGCGCAAATTCCCGAAACTCCACTCGCGGGCGCTGTACCATGTTTGGTCCCCAGTGATTGGAAAATATCACGATTTCTGCTCCTTGCTGCCGCGCTGATGCGATGGTCTCACCCACTTCGCTCAGCGTTTCCTTATCCGCCGACACCGGCAGAAAATGGGTGCCGGCGTGCGTCACATCCGCAGCAAACTGTGGCTCATTATCCGTGTATGCGATCAACGCAATTTTCATATCTTGTGCTGCAAGGAAAAGCGTTCGTGCTGCCTCTTCGCCTGTTCGCCCTGCACCTGCGTAAGCAATACCGGCTGAATCCAGATTCTCAAGTGTATCAATCAAGCCCTGTTCCTCGAAATCCAGCGTGTGATTATTCGCCAGCGAACAGGCATCAATCTTTGCAGCCTGCAACACCTCGGCAACCGAGGGGTCGGCGCGAAAGTGAAAGGTTTTGGGGGTTCGCGTCCACGGCTTCCCGTATCTGGTAATCGCACACTCCAGATTCAGAATGCGTAGATCGGCAGCGTGTAACAAAGGCAATGTGTCACCCCAAGGCTCGCCTGGCAGCATTCCCGGCAACAATTCGTTCACGTACCGGCCCAGCATGACATCACCCATCAGCGCAATTTTGAGCACGCCCTCTCCTCAGGTATGGCCAAACATTTCAGGCCGCTTCTCAGCTTTACGCAAACTCTCATACAGCGACCGCTCTTCGTTCGAGAGCTTTTCCGGTATATGCACGCGCACTCTCACAAACAGGTCGCCCTTCGCTTTTCCGCCAAAGTACGGCAAACCTTTCCCCCGCAAACGCAATACTGCATCCGGTTGTGTACCCTGCGAACCGCCAACTCAAGCTTGCCATCCAAAGTTGGCACTACCAGCGCAACACCCAGCGCTGCATCGGCTGGACTAATCATGACGCTATGCCACAAATTGGCGCCATCGCGCATAAAGCGCGCGTCCGGCTCAGTGCGCACGACCACATACAAATCACCCGGCACGCCACTTGGCACTGCGCTCGGCATGCCACGCTCTGGCACGCGCAGTGCTTTGCCCTCGTCAATGCCAACCGGAATTTTCACCATCAAAGTTTCGCCCTGCATGGTCTGGCCAGAACCACCGCACTCGATGCATGGCTGATCTATGACCTTGCCTCGACCATGACATTCTGGACAAACGGTAAGCTGCTGAATCAATACCTGTGAATCTTTTTTACCCCGACGACGTGCGACCGTTTTATGACCGGTTCCCTTGCAGGCAACACACTCTCTCGGCGAAGTTCCGGACTTGGCGCCGCTTCCATGACATGCCTTGCACACGGTCGGATGGTTGACACGCACCTTTTCTTCGCCGCCAGAAACCACCTTGACCAATGGAATCACCAGTTCCATCTCGATATCCCGCCCCTTGGGTGGCCCAACGGGTCGGCGATCAAAGAAATGATCAAACAGGCCGCCGCCAAAACCAAACCCCATGCCCCCGAGAATATCTTCGAAGTTGATATCACCAAACAGATCTTCGTGCGAAAAACCCGCCACACCCGCGAAACCATGATGGTCGTAGTCCGCTTTTTTGTTCGGATCGGAAAGCACTGCGTAGGCCTTGGCCACTTCCTTGAAGCGCTCTTCGGCATCTGGCGCCTTGTTGCGATCGGGATGGTACTTCATCGCAAGTTTGCGAAAAGCATCCTTGATGGCCTTCGGACTGGCATCACGCGCAAGACCCAACACTTCGCAGTAATCGCGGTCAGGGTTTCCGGCCATGAATTCTCCCCTTCCAGAAAATGACAGGACAGCATTGCTTTGCCAAAATTTACGAGGAAAATGTTCTCTCAGTGACGCTCTTCAGGCATCAATGATCTTCCAGACGCGGAACGCACTCCTCCGCCAACATGCCGGTTTCCGGGTCGACCCAGTTTGCAACGCCGATTTCATCCTCGGCTTGCTCCAGTGTTTCCCCTGGCTCGATATTGCCATTGTCGTGATACTGCATATCCTCGACCACTTCCAGCAAACTTGCAAAAGGGCCGTACTCCCTTCCACCGCTCTTCAAGCGCCAGTAAAACCCGTCCGGACGCTCAGAAATGCGGGAGTCATCGTACTCGGGGATGGTGGTTGGCACACGCTGCTTCATGTTCACCTCCGTTTGGCAAGTCTCATCCAAAGGCTTGCAAGAACCATTCAGTTGCAAGCTCAGCGACCTGTTCCAGCGCACCAGGCTCTTCAAACAGATGGGTGGCACCCGGAACGATAGACAGTTGCTTTTGACAACACATTTCCGCACAAGCCTGATCGTTCAAGTCGATCACAATTTCATCGTGCCCACCCACGATCAACAATGTCGGTGCCCTCACGGCAATAAGCGCCTCCTCTCCGGCAAGATCGGGGCGGCCACCCCGCGACACAACTGCAGCGACGCGAGGACTACCCGGCACCGCCGCACGAAGCGCCGCCGCAGCGCCCGTGCTGGCGCCAAAGTAGCCTACAGGCAACGACACCAACTCCGGCTGCGCATCTACCCATACGCGCGCCGCAAGCAACCTTTGCGTCAGCAAGCCAATGTCAAAACGTGCGCGGATATCTGTATCTTCCAGAGGTGTCAGCAAATCGAAGAGTAATGTAGCAATACCTTGCTGATTCAAAACGTTCGCCACGAAGACATTGCGCGGCGACAGGCGGCTGCTGCCGCTACCATGCACAAAAATCACCAGACCTTTTGCCGATTCCGGCACGGTCAAGGTTCCCGGCAACTGGTGGTCACCTATCGGGACACGCACCTCTTTTTTTGAATCCGCCATCCACTTCCCTCCGGAACTGCCAGGACTGCCACGACTGACCAATGACGAGTCCAATTTGCCGACTCTCACCCGGCAGCCGCACCTAGAACAACACCCAATCTGGGAGCGTCACGAAGCATGATGCTTGCCGGTACTGACTCGCTTGGCCTGCAGGCCTTCGGCGCCAGCATCTCCGATAAACTGCACTTCGTCTCCCGGCTGTAATAACTCAAGTGCCGCATTCACCATGTTCTCGCTGGAAAAATAGAATTCCTGACCCTCTTCGGTAGCAATAAAACCATACCCTTCTTCTTTGAACACGCGATCAACGTGACCATGCAAGGGTTCGGCGTGCCGCTTCACTTTGCCGCGCTGCTTGCGCGCGTAATCCTCAAGTTGCCGCCTGGCCGCATCAAACGCATCACGAATGGCGACATAGGCGTCTTCGTTCGCATGACGATTCACGTTAATCTCGCCCTGCGGGAGCGTAATGTCTATCCTGACATTCATCAGCTTGCCTTGATGCTTGTGCTTGTGCGGCATCTCCAGCGTTACCCGGCATGAAGTCATCCGATCATAAAACTGCTCCAGCTTGTCCACTTTTTCCCGAATGTGACTGTCAATGGCCTCTGAACGCGGAATGTCGCGCATTGAAATTTGCAATGGTATCTGCATGGCGTTACTCCTGTGAGAATCCCCTTATTTGCGCAAGACGCGCTCCCGCGCCTGTTCATGCACAACCAGTTTTGACACCTCCTGCATTTCCTCTGCAATACGCAAGACCATGTCATCCACCGACACGATGCCCTGCAAAACGCCGCGCCCGTCTACAACCGGAACTCGCCGCACACCGCGACCGCGCATCAAACCCATCGCGTCTCTGATACTGGCTGATTCCTGAACGGTCACAAGCGATTCATCCATCACGTCGGAAACCAGAATCTTGTCAGGATCTACGCCCAATGCCATCACCTCAATAACGAGGTCACGATCTGTGATGATCCCCTTGGGATAGGCATCGCCATTCTCTTTCTCCGCGACAACCAATGTGCCGACATGGTGTTCCCGCATCAGTTGCGCCGCCTCGAGAATACTGGTGTTCTGACTGGCAATCACCACTTCACGATTACAATAAAAGCCAATTGTCATGCTTGCTTCCTCCTCACTGTTTCGTATTAAACACGGCCACAACATCAGAAAGCGAGCGGCACCACCCCAGAGCTAATGGGCAAGAGACACAATGGCCAGCACACACCCCGTCACCATAGCGTGACGACAATCAGTTCACCTTGATTGTGTTCGCTTTCGCTTTACCCGCAACAACTTTCGGCAATTCGACACGCAACACCCCATTTTTATAAGTGGCACTTGCCTTGTTTGTCATGACAGAAGATGGGAGTGCAACAACTCGATTGAAGCTGCCGTAAGCGCACTGCAACACACGCCAGCGACCCTCACTTTCTTCGTGTTCGAATTGCTTTTCGCCGCTAATCACGAGCGCATTATCCTTAATCTCGATCCGAAAATTTTCCTTTTCCATGCCAGGCAGTTCAACACGCACAACCAGACGTTTATCGTCTTCATACACATCGCCGCCCAACATCCCCCAGGTTTGGGCAGGCATGTAAAAATCGTCGTCAACCTGGCTCTTGTCAGGCAAGTTTGTCCCTTCGGTCGGATCGAAACGAATCACGGCATTCGTACTGGTTTGTTTCAATCGCTGCCAGCCATCAGAAACCGAATCCCAAAGGGAGTTGATCCCCTGCCTGACACCCTCTTTCATGTTCTCGACGCCCTCTTTCACACTCTCAAGATTCATTTTTTCCAGTTTCATATCATCCCCCAGTTATTTGACCTTCACTCTCACGCGGCGCGGCTTGGTTTTTTCCACCTTCGGAATGCGCAACTTGAGCACACCCTGATTAAATTCCGCCACAACATTATCGGCATCCAGTTCCTTGGAAAGCGTAAACTGACGCCGGTAATGCGCCTGATTCAATTCAAAGTGTTTCCATTCGATATCCGAAGGCAGGTCGAGACTCACATCGCCCTCAATCGTCAGCGTATCCGTTTCAACATGCACAGAAAGCTTTTCTCTGGGCACCCCAGGCAGGTCGGCATACAGCAAAATACCAGAAGCATCCTCAATCACATTCACATGCGGTGAAATGATCGGCACATTTCGCTCAGGCTGGGCTGTTCTGGGCGTAGCCTGAGTTGATTTGGTAACGGTCGTGTTCTGGTTCATGATCCCCCCTTACTGAATGTCTATCCGGCGCGACTGCCCTACGGCTCGACGCCGCATGCTGACGTGCAACACGCCATCGCGATATTTGGCCTCAACCGCATCCGTATCTACGTCGTCCGGCAAAGAAACAACGCGGCGAAACGGACCGAAAAAGCGCTCATTGATATGCTCACTAAGCTTCTCATCTTTAGGCGGCATATCCCTTTTGCGCTCACCTGCAATAACCAAAGCCCCACGCTCGACATGCACCTCGATGTCTGCTGGTTGAAAACCCGGAAGAAAAGCACAGACTTCAATGGAATTTGCCGTACTGCCCACATCAATAACCGGAAAACGACCTCGTGAAAAACCTCGAATACTGGGAGATAGATCAAAAGCCTGCTGCGATTCCTTGTGCAGGCGATCCAGCTCGGCAAGCAGATCACGGGAAGGGAAAGATCGAAACATGAAATATCCTCCTTATTGTTCTTATCAATTGCCGCAACCGCAGCGACATGACTCCCTAATAAGGATAGGTGCAAGAGATTTCAATACCTTGATTTCAGACAACCATTTGACGGGATTATCAGCGCAGGCAGGGAAACCAAGCGCTTCTTACGATAATGCGCCCAGCACTATCATTCAAAAGCAGCGGTGCCTGATAAGGCTTGAGGAGACGCTGAGCAAGAAAAAACCGCATCATCATGCGGTTTAGTGATTTCCTGCAGAGAAAACGGCTTATTGAGAAACCTCTTTCCCCCATTCGCAATCATGCCCATAAGCGCCCTTCTGATCCACCAACCGACCTATGGCAAGCGTGTCTTTCGAACCATCTCGACTAATGACGGCCCGAATTTGCTCCAAATCTTCATCTATGCGATAGGTCACACCTGCTTCCAGATCCGCTTTAATGACGTAGCAACGCAAATCACTTAAAACCAAAGGGTGCCCACGCTGAATATTGACCATCCAGAAAGTGTGCACACCCGGTTTGACCGCATATAAATAGTCACCTAAAGAATTCGGACGTTCCGCGTAGCCGAGTTGTTTGCCATCAATGCCTCGCAGCAACATGGAACCTTCCCGAATCAAGGAAATAGATGACGGGTCTTCTGTAGAAGCGCCAGAAAGCGAAAATAGTCTGGGCGATTTCTGGCATGCGGCCAGCATCAAGGTTGCCAGAATCGGCAACACGATTTTGCATCTCAATTTCATGTTATCCCGTAATTTTTTTATAAAACTTCCAAACCCCGCCCAAAACCAGAGGAAACAAGGCCGAGCCAACGCCCACCAACACAATCGTATTCAAGTGATTGCGAATGATCGGAATATTGCCAAAGAAATAGCCCGCTGATAGCAAGATCGTCACCCAGAATACGCCACCTGTAATGTTATACAACTGAAAACGAAAAAAATTCATCGAGGAAACGCCTGCTACAAACGGAGCAAACGTACGAACAATCGGGATAAAACGTGCCAGGACAATGGTCTTGCCGCCATGTTTTTGGAAAAATACCTGCGTGTTGTACAGTGACTTCTTGTCCAGCCACCTGTAATCCTGTGTAAAAACCTTTTGGCCAATCATTGTGCCGATCCAGTAATTCAGCGTATTGCCGGTAATACTGCAAATGATCAGCAAAACGATGAGTAACCAGAGATTCATGGCACCCGTGGCGCAAAATGCACCGGCGACGAACAGGAGAGAATCCCCGGGCAGGAAAGGCATCACTACCAAGCCCGTCTCGCAAAAGATAATCGCACCCAAAACGATATAGACCATCGCACCATACTGGGTGATGATCGTTCCTAGCGTTTTGTCGACATGTAATAAAACGTCGAGGAATTGTACGAAATCCATTTTGTTCTCATGCGCAAGAAACGCTCTTTGTGCATTTCCTGTATCCCCTGTTTGCCAACCTCACCATACCGCGGGTTTTCTCAATGATGTCATGCAGGCTGGCAAGCTCCCCCGCGCGTCAATTTACCACAACGGCACCCATTTTATGCTGTTATACGCAAGCCTTTTCATATGACGAGGTCTGACAACAGATTGATATAATCCACGGATGAGTACAAAAAACCGCCCGATTCAGGCATTGCCGGATCAGTTGATTTCGCAAATCGCAGCTGGCGAGGTCATTGAACGCCCTGCTGCCGTGGTTAAAGAATTACTGGAAAATGCAATTGATGCTGGTGCCACACAAATCACCATAAGACTGGAGCAAGGCGGAATCAAGCGGATTTCCGTCACGGACAACGGGCGGGGCATTCCCAAGGAACAGCTTGGCCTGGCCCTTCAACGCCACGCCACCTCAAAGGTTGCCTCCCTGCCAGACATAGAAAATGTCACGACGCTCGGCTTCCGTGGCGAAGCGCTGGCATCGATTGCCTCCGTTTCGCAACTAACGCTCACTTCACGCACAGCCGATGAACAGCATGCGTGGCAAATAAACAACATGGCGAATGAATCAGGCATCGAACCTGCGTCAGGTCCGGTCGGCACGAGCGTTGATGTGCGAGATTTATATTCCCGCACGCCCGCGCGCCGCAAATTCCTGAAATCCGAACAGACGGAATATGGGCATTGCCAGGAAACCGTGCGCCGCATTGCGCTCTCGCGCCCCGATGTCAGTTTTGTGCTGTCGCACAACAACAAGCAAACCGCACAATGGGGCGTCAATGAATCCGCTCAGCGCAGCGCGCAGATTCTTGGCAACGACTTCGCCAATGCGCGTCTGCCGCTGGAGCAGATTGCCGGTGATGAAAGCAATGGCTTGCGCCTGTCCGGTTTCATCGGCCTGCCCACCGCTGCACGCGGTCGCGCCGATAGCCAGTATTTCTACGTCAATGGGCGCTTCGTGCGCGACAAGCTGTTGACCCACGCCGTACGTGCCGCCTATCAGGACGTGCTCTATGGCGACCGCTACCCTTCCTATGTACTGCACCTCAATCTGAACCCCGCGCTGGTGGATGTGAACGTGCATCCGTCGAAAACGGAAGTGCGCTTCCGTGATAGCCGATCCGTGCATCAATTCGTATTCAACACGATCAACCGCGCGCTGGCGCAAACGAATGTCGAGGCACTAAGCCCTGCGTCCACCACGCAAGCGCCGCGAAGCGGTGCCTTGCCGTGGATTAGCGCGCAGAGGCAAGCTCCCCTTGGCATCGCGCAAAAACCGGCTGATTACGGCCAATTTTTCGCCGAAGCAGCAAACGCTGGCACGCATCATATTAACGAAACCGCAACCACGCAGGAACAGCACCCGCTGGGCTATGCCCTGGCACAGTTGCATGACATATACGTCCTCGCGCAAAATGAAGCGGGACTGGTGCTGGTGGACATGCACGCCGCACATGAACGCATTTTGTACGAGCAAATGAAACAAGCGCTGGAAAGCCGCGACATGCCGGTGCAACAATTGCTGATTCCGATTACGCTCAACGCTGACCCAGTCGAAGTCGGTGCCGTAGAAGAAAATCAGGCGATGCTGCACTCACTCGGATTCGACGTTTCGGCGCTCTCACCCGAAACACTGGCTGTGCGCACACTACCCGCACCATTGAAACACGCCGATGCCGAAACGGTCATGCGCGATATCTTGCGCGAACTGCAAGAAGTCGGCAGTTCGCGCATTGTCACCGAAAAACACCACGCCCTGCTCGGCACGATGGCCTGTCACAGTGCCGTGCGCGCCGGGCGCAAGCTCACCCACACCGAAATGAACGCCCTGTTGCGTCAAATGGAAATCACTGAACGCGCCAACCAATGCAACCACGGGCGCCCAACTTGGGTACAACTCGCCGCCAGCGATCTCGACCTCCTGTTCCAGCGCGGTCAATAGCATGTCCATCAAATCACTCTCGCAGTACCGTCATGCACCTTTGCTGACGCTCATCTCGGTCTGCCTGATGAGTCAATCGCTTTCGACCGACACCTACGTTCCGGCACTGCCCGCGCTAATCAGGCAGTTTGGCGTCAGCGCTTCGGTTGTGCAATTGACACTGTCCATGTTCGTTGCCGGATTCGGCATTGCCCAGTTCGCGGTCGGCCCGCTTTCGGATCGGTTTGGTCGCCGCCCGGTGCTGCTGTACGGTCTGCTGCTATATCTGGCTGGCAGCGCAATGTGTGCCTTTTCCCCTTCCATCTGGATACTGATTGCCGCCCGCTTCGTGCAGGCGGTCGGTAGTTGCTCCGCGTTCATTATCGGTCGCGCCATCATCCGCGACGCCTACATGCCAGACGATGGCATGCGCGCCATGGTGCGTGCCAGTTCGTGGCTCTCACTAGCCCCGATTCTGGGGCCGATTGTCGGCTCGCACCTGGATGCCTGGTTTGGCTGGCGCGCCATCTTCGGCCTCCACTTTAGCTTTGCCGCCTGCATGTTTGCTGCCATCTTTTTCTGTTTGCCAGAAACCAATGAAAACAAGAACCCGGAAGCAACCAATCTGAGTGGTCTGATTGAGAGCTATCGCTTCGTACTCAGCCAACGCATTTTCTGGGCCTACGCCTTGATCGGCGCCCTGTCTTTCGGCTCGATCTTCACCTTCATTTCCGGCGCATCCATTGTGCTGATCCGAATTCTCGGCATCCCGGTTACCTGGTTCGGCTACTGTTTCGCCTTTGGCACTTTGGGCTACCTGCTCGGCACCATGCTGTGCCAGCGCCTGTTGCGCCGCTTCAATGAAGGTGTCGCTTTTCGCATCGGCACCAGCCTGACGCTGGCTGCCGGCCTGCTTTATGTTGGCGCGCTCGTATCCGGCTTTTTTCACTGGACGGTGATTGTCTTCGCCATGTTTCTTACTTTCGGCGCACATGGACTCAACTCGCCCGTTTCCCAGGCCGGCGCGGTTCGCCCCTTTCCCAGGCATGCTGGCACCGCAGCCGGGCTTTCCGGTGCGATGTACATGATTATCGCAGCCATTATCAGCACCATCACCGGTGCAACTTATAATGGCACCCTGCACCCGCTGGCATTCGTCAGTCTCGGCTGCGGCATCATCATCTTTATCTGCGCGCGCGTTTTTCCAGAACTAAGGAAGCAGAAAGCATGACGACTAAAAACAAACCGCTAGTCATTGCGATCATGGGGCCCACCGCATCGGGCAAAACGGCGGCAGCGCTTGAGGTTGCGCGTCATATTCCATCTGAAATCATTTCAGTCGATTCAGCGCTGGTCTATCGCGACATGAATATCGGCACCGCCAAACCCAGCGCAGAAGAGCTTGCCAGCGTCCCGCATCACCTGATTGACATCATTGATCCTGCCGAAGCCTATTCCGCTGCACAATTCCGCGAAGATGCCCTGCGCCTGATCAATGAAATTCTCGCACGCGGCAGACTGCCGCTACTGGTAGGCGGCACAATGCTGTATTTTCGCGGACTGATGAAAGGACTGGATAAGCTGCCGCAAGCCAATCCAGTTATTCGCGCCAAACTGGATGACGAAGCAGCACAAATTGGCTGGCATGGCATGCACAGAAAACTCGCCAGACTTGACCCCCACACCGCCGCACGACTGGCACCCAATGATGCACAACGCATTCAGCGCGCACTGGAAATCATTGAAATCACAGGTCAACCAATGTCGGAATTGCTCGCGCAACAACCGGAAAACACCCTGCCGTTTGAACTGCTGCCGATCGCACTGGAACCGTCAGACCGCAGCAAGTTGCATGCACGTATTGCGCAACGTTTTGATACCATGCTATCCGGCGGCGCACTGATCGAGGAAGTCCGAAAACTGAGCGGGCGTGGTGATCTGCATCTGGGTTTGCCCTCGATGCGTTGTGTTGGGTACCGGCAGGCCTGGAATTATCTTGAAGGGCAAGACGATCTGAAAACTTTCCGGGAAAAAGGCATTGCTGCCACGCGCCAACTGGCAAAGCGGCAGCTCACTTGGCTGCGCGCCATGCCGGATCGTACAGTCGTGGACTGCCTGAACCCGGACATGCCCGCAATCGTTTTGAAATTGATTAAATCGCGCCTGCTTTCCCAGTAGTCCCATAATGCAAGAATTTCGCCCCTCAGAAACAACAACAATTTGCAATTTCATCCATAAATTCAAAAACTTTTGCTATAATTCTGCACTTTTATCGCTGGTGTCTTCGACACCTATTTTATTAGCGTTGGCCTTACAAGCCAAAGAGTTACGATAGGGGGTGAGTCACCATGCAAGGCTTACACTTAACTGCTGATCTGTTCGGTTGCGAATGCGATGCTTCCCTGCTGATTGACGCCGATACTCTGGCCAAGATATGTAAAGAAGCTGTAAACACCTCAACACTGCAAATTGTTGACGAAACATATCACACCTTTCCTGAATGGGAAGGCCAACCAGGTGGCGTAACGGGCGCGGTATTGCTGGCTGAATCCCATCTTGCTGTACACACGTGGCCGGAAATGGGCGGCGTAACGCTGGACGTTTACGTCTGCAATTTCCTGACTGACAACTCCGGCAAAGCCGAGCGTTTGATGGAAGAACTGATTGTTGCTTTCAAGCCCAAGCAGCAGGAAACCAACCGCATCATGCGCGCCTCCAAGGATCAGGAACACAGTACTGACGAATTGCTGCTGGAATGGATTAACAAAGACACCGCATACGGCTTCCGTGCAAATCGCCGTCTTGAAACCATCAAGACACCGTATCAGATGCTCGACGTTTTCGATACCGAACAATGGGGCAAGATGTTCCGCCTTGACGGCGTGTTCATGACATCCGAAAAGGATGAATTCTTCTATCACGAGACCATTGTCCATGTTGCTGCCACGGCGCATGATGCGCCACGCTCGGCACTGATTATTGGCGGTGGCGATGGTGGCACGGCAGAAGAAGTGTTCAAGCACCCGACGATTGAGCGCGTGAAAATGGTTGAACTTGATGGCGAAGTCGTCCGTGTTGCCAAGGAACATCTGCAAAGTGTCCACAAGGGCGCGTTCGATGATCCGCGCATGGATCTGGAAATCGCTGACGGCCTGAAATACGTGGCTGACCAATCTGCAAATCCGAATGGTGACCGTTTTGATCTGGTGATTCTTGATCTGACCGACCCGGATACGCCAGCGGTCAAACTGTACACCAAGGAATTTTTCGCACAGGCCAAAGTGCTGCTGAATCCTGGCGGCGCCATGATGATGCACATTGGCCCACCTGCCATCACGCCAGATCGCGTCAAGGAATTGACCGGCTACCTGCGCGAACTATTCCGCATCGTGCGTCCGCTTGGCGTGTACGTGCCGTTATATGGCTCATATTGGGGCATGGCCTGCGCGTCCGACACGCTGGACCCACGCGCTGTAGATTCTGCCACCATTGAACAACGCATTGCGGAGCGCAACATCGGTGATCTGAACTATTACAATGAAGATACCCACCACGGATTGCTGGCATTGCCAAACTACTTCCGCAAGTTGGTAAGCTGAATTTGACCGTGTTTTTGCCTTGACAGTTTTCACATGAAATGTAAAAATTGCGGGCTTTGGTGATATAGCTCAGTTGGTTAGAGCACAGCACTCATAATGCTGGGGTCGGTGGTTCAAATCCACCTATCACCACCAAAAATTTGATAAGCCGTTGATTCGCAAGAGTCAGCGGCTTTTTTATTGCCTGTTATCTGCTAGGTGGTACACAAAGGTGGTACACATGGCAGGAAGCTTCATCAAAAAATCCCGTCACGGAACGGTCTTTTATTTTCGTCGGCGTGTCCCGATTGACCTTCAACACTGCAAACCATGAACGCAGCTTTTCGGTTCGCATCCGGAAAAATTTGAATGGTGCGAAGCACCACTACCGGCCAGGCAAACCCGACATACTCAGAGATATTTCTTGTTAATGCGCGGAATTTCCAGCGCAAGGGATAAATGACGTTGGGACATTTTTTCCGCAATGCGACAGACTCGGTCAACAGCATTCATGTCAGCGCCTTCGGCCACAACTTCTCTCCGGACCGAATCCATTTCACGAAGAACTTTTTCGGCAAGCTGCTGCATTTCCTTCGCCACCAGACGCGCACGCAAACCGCAGTTCACCGAGAAGCCGACCCACTCGAAAGGCGTCAACTCTTCCACACGGAAAGCATCTCCGATGGCCATCGCGAATGAATCTTCCAGCTTGTCGCTGGCAAAAGCGAGCGTGCTCACGATGTCGTAAGCAGGCGTCAGCCGGTAGCCACGCTGATCCAGATAAAATGAAACATTCTTGGCGTGAGCATCAGTGTTGCCGACCAATACCTGATAAATCACCCAGCGCAATAATTCGATCCGCTGCGCCGCTGGCGTCTGACTGCCGGCCATCAGAGCAAATAACTTTGGCAAGGATGCGCCGTCGCGGATATGGCGCACATCGCGGCCATCCCCGTACAGGCGTTCATACTTCGACCCAACCCCCAAACCTAACGCCTGACATGCATCGATCACATGCAGCCGATGCACACGCTCGGGTTTCCGCAGACGGTCGAAGCGTTCGATCTGTAGCACCGGTTCCGGCACATGAACCAGCTGGACGGCGGCGACTGGTAAACCGACACGGTGCGCCAAACGCATGCAAAAGAATTCATTGCTAGTCTGGCCGGCTAGTGCGGTCGCAAGCGGCTCAGGCTTCAGAATCACGGTCGATGCCAGTTTCTCGCCTTCAACCAGATACCATTCGCCATTTTCTTCATAGGCCGCCGTCTTGTCCTGAGAACCAGCAATCGACAAACGTACCTTGCCATCCCATACGGAAAATGGTTCCGCATGTCGGTTGCGAATGCGCGCAGACAGTTCCTCTCGCGAGAGGTAGCGCTTATCGACAATGGGTTCAGCAGGTTCTGACGCGCGGCGCTTGTCAATGAGCCGCAAACGCAAGGCCCCCGCCGTTTCGCGTCCAAGCGCCACCATCAGCCCAACCAGGTTTGACTTGGATACGTTATGCGCCGATGCGGCTTCATCCAGTGCACGGCCTTCCGGCATCAGATTCTCGAAAACTGGCGCACGATGGTACTGTGCATTTCAGGCGTCTGCTCCGGCACCGGCGTGAGCGAGATTTGCGGACTCAAGGAATAGCGGTCGTGATGCGCCAGCCACTCTGGCGCATAATCGAAGGCAAAGCGGTTCGTTTGCGGATCGTGAGTCACCCAACCAGCCAGCCGCTCTTCGAGCAGAACATCGACCCGGATCATTGTCCGCTTTCAAGAAGCGCGCGCGCGATTCGGTCACGATCCTGATTCTGCGCGATGACGACGAGCACGCCCAGTTCATGCGCGATCTTGAACGCATTGCCGAGCTTGACACTTGGCTTACCCGCCTCCAGATCAGACAGCGTTTGCTTGGCAACACCTATGCTCAACGCAGCCTCCTCAATGCTCAGCCCAGCCTGCGTGCGTCGAGCGCGCACGGCTTTGCCAAGGACGGTCGCGTCCAATGCAAAAGGATCACTTGGGAAAGGGCTAGGCATTACACGCTTCATCATTACTCCTACCAAAAAAGGATTATTGAAGATTTTTAGAGTAATTCAATAAAAATCCTGTTACAAGAGGATTAAACACAAATTATACCTGGGTAAAATTAAAATCCTGCTACAGCAATCTTTTTAAAAAATACTTACGCAAAGAAGCCAACAAATCTCTGTGGATACGCTACTGATTTCTGTTGATATTTAAAGCCTGCTACGCCATCGAATGAATGATTAGCGAAGAAGCATAATGACGAAAAATCTTTTTAAATCAACGCACTTTAGATGCCGATGCATATACACAGGCACTGCCATATCAGATTTTCATGTCTTGCCATCAATTCACCTGATCCAGATTATTGATGCGGCACGAATAAATTTGAAATATGCGCATGTGTGTGTCATGCCAGCGCAGGCTGGCATCCAGTGTCGTTAAGATGCCGATTGAGTTTCAGGCTTATGCTGCGTTGCTTTTTCGGTGAGGAAGAGCGTATTCAAGACACTGGACCCCAGCCTCCGCTGGGGTGACGGCAAGCAGGAGTGGTGAGTTTGCCTATTGTCCTGCTGGCTGGTGCTGGGGCGACGCAAGGGGAGCAAACTTGAATACTTCAAACTTCAACTGACCGAATCAATAAGGCAAAAATTGATGTTGGCGGAAAAACCACAAAGCCCCCAGCAGCACCCAGATGCAGATTGATCGTCAATCAGACAGATGCTGCCAACAAGCATTTTTGTATCTAAAAGGCAACAAACAATTCTTTTTTGCAACAAGTTGTCAGTCTGACATTTTCGACCACCTCCCCTTGTGCCAGCATCGCAGCATACTTTTAATAACTCGAAGACAATATTTTCGAACTCGCGGTATGCAAATAAGAACATCGACAAAAAACCTGCGCCTTACCCGCAAGAAGCACAAGCTTCCGGCTTTTGCTTTCACCAGCAGGCTGCTGACCGCGCTATTTCTGATCCTGCCCCTGTCTGCCACCGCGCAACCACCAGTAGCGACCAACGCGCTCACGCAGCAAGTCATCAAATCCGGCATGCTTGCCTGCGCAGGACGTGTCAATCAGGTCAGCAGCTACCTCAGCAACAACAGCCAGATGGGCGCGGTTGTTTTCACGCCACCGGCACAGCCGGATCACCGGCTGTTTTCCGTTTCAATGGGCTTGTCCGCCAAAGGTACACCACCCGCCTACGCCAGTATGAGCTTTGCCCCGAACCAGGCCAATGGCTGCGGTGCGGCCTACGATGTGGTCGCATACTGGCCGCAAGGCTGCGAAGCGGTCGCCAAGAAATATTTCAAGGGGTTTCAATCCAGGCGGTCATTACCGCAAAACATTCACGTGCTGGAAAACCGCAGCACGATCCGCGTTTTTCTGATGCCAGCCGGGGAAGGCTGCGTCTCGATCAAAAAAGAAGTTGTGTTATAGCGCTTTATCTAAACAAGGAGAACAAGAATCATGAAAATAAACTTTAAACGCAAGCTACTGGTCGCGGCAATTGCAGCCAGCTTGGCAAGTAGTGCAGCATGGGCAGATGTTCAAGACAATTATCACGATTCAAATGCCGCCTGGATTGGCGCAGATCAAGATGACAACACCAACACCTATGATTCTGAAGATCATATTTATTTCACACTCAACACTATAAATACTGACACAGCTGACCAAGTAGATGCTTCAACGGGCGACTATACAGGCGTCCTTGCAGATTTTACTGCTGGCACCAGTACTCTCTTTTCTTCCCTAAACCTCGATGGCAGCATCTCGGTTAATGATAATCTAGGGGTTGGCGGCAACGCAGGAATCACTGGCACACTAGGTGTTGGCGGCGCAACCACTTTGAGTAACACCACGAGCATCACGGCCGGCGGCCTAAACGTTACAGGCGCTACCGACCTGAACACGGGCTTGAATGTCGATGGCACAACAACGCTGGATAGCACCACTGTTGATGGCACCCTGACCGCTACTGCGGTGACCACTTCTGATGTGAATTCGCTATCCAACGTAATTATTCGCGCCGATACTGATATAGTAAATCCGGGTTCGGAATACGTCCAAATGAATGTCAGTGGCGTAACTGTTTTTCAGGCAACGAGCACTACCACTACGATTAACGGCGCGCTGGACGTTAACGGTACAGTTACCACAGACGGCATTACCGACAGCGTCGGCATTTCCTCCACTGGCGCTGTGAGCGGTGCGAGCCTAACTGCCACATCGGGCGGCCTGACAGTAACCGGTGCTACCGACCTGAACACTGGCTTGAATGTCGATGGTGCAACAACGCTGGATGCAACACAAATTGACGGCAACCTTGTTGTAAACGGCGCAACCAACACCATCGACGGCACAACCTCTACAACCCTCACAGGTGGCAGTAGCGATGGCGACGGCATATATGGCGGCATGCTCCTCGATGGCGATGGTGTTTACCTGGCTAGCGATGCAACTACACCAGCAAATGGTTCAACAGTCTGGCTTGAAGCTGACAGCGCTGGCCTGACAGACAGTCTTGGCAGTGGTCTCGAAATCGACTATGTAGCAGCCACTGCTGGATTAACAGACGGTTCTTCAACCACCTCTGTCACGAACAGTACTGGCCACGGCCTCACAGTTACCGATACTCTTGATGATACGGACACCGTCGTTGCTTCAGTCACCACACTGACCGGCGGCACCAACTCCTCCAGCCTGACACTGGCAGACGATGTCGCAACATTATCTGTTGGCACTGCAACAACCGCCGAGGTTGATGTACTGACCGCCACTAACGATGGCACCAACACAACCGTCAACCTTCTGGGTGACACTAATAACATTACAGGCACAACGAACATCAACACCACCGGCACAGCTGCTACCAACATCGGCAACAGTACTGGTAACCTCACGATGGACGGCGATCTGGTTGACATGACCGGCGCAACATCAGTAACTATCGACAGTGGCGCCAATTCCGTTGTCGTAAGCGCAGCCAGTGGCACCGCAATCACCGGCGCAACCGACATCAACGGCAACACCACCATCAACACGACGGACGGTGACGGCACCACCGCTATTGGCAACAGCACAGGCACACTCACGATGAATGGCAGCACCATTACAGCCACTGCAACAGGTCAAGCTCTGGTAACTGGTGCAGGCGCTGACATGACGCTTAATGGCACAGATGCATCTTTGATCAACTCGACCGGCACGGGCGTATATATTGACGCAGCAAGCACACGCATCTCCGGCGGTGATGCAACAGGCGAGTCTCAATTAAGCCTGCAAAACGGCAGCACCACGATCGCTGTTTCACCCACTGCTGGCGGTGCTGCAACCACAATGATTGCAGCCACTAATGACGGCACCACTACAGATGTCACGCTTTCCGGTGACACCAACAACATCACGGGTACGACCAACAACATCACCGGCACCACAAACATAAACACTACCGGCACGGCGTCAACCAATATTGGCAATGCCACTGGCGATGTTGCCATAACCGGCAATACTGTTGATGTAACGGGCACCACAACCATCAACACGACCGGCACCGCATCTACCGACATCGGCAACGCAACCGGCACCCTTGCGCTGACCGGTGCCAACGTCAACGTCACTGGCGTCACTGATATCAATGGCAACACCACCATCAACACAACAGACGGTGACGGCACTACCGCTATCGGCAACAGCACCGGTACGCTGACGATGGATGGCAGCACCATTACGGCAATAGCCGCAGGCCAGGCACAAATTAGCGGCGCAAGCTCAACACTGACACTCAACGGAACTGACGCCACACTGACCAACTCAGACAGCCATGGCGTATATATTGATGCATCACGCACCGGCATCTCTGGCGGCACCAGTGGCGCAGGCGTCTCCCAGTTGTATCTGGAAAGCGGCAGCGCCACCATCGGCGTTTCGCCTAGCGCTGGCGGCGGTTCAGTAGAAACCCTGATTGAGGCAACCAATGATGCCGGCGGCAATACCGCCGTAACGCTTTCCGGTGACACCAACACCGTCGGTGTAGCAGGCACCTCTGCCAATACGATGACAGGCGTAAGCAACACGCTGACCGCCACGACCGGCAACAATGCCATTTCAACGACAGATGGTAATAACACCATTACGTCAACGAACGGCGCCAACAGCCTGACGGCGGGTACCAGCAATACCATTACCGCTGGAACCACTAACTACATGGAAGCGGGCACCAGCAACACCATCACCGCCGTAGCAGGCAGCAACTCCATCAATGCGAATGCAGACAATATGTCTAACGCCTTGAATGCGAACGGTGCAAATGGCTCCAACGTGATATCCGCAACCGGCACGAGCGGCGTCAACTACATGACTGCCAACAGCGTCAACGGTGGAAACGTTCTCGATGCCAGCTACAACTTTATCGGTGTGAATACCACATCGGCGAATGTCATCGGCAACACAACCAGCGGCACCACCGTTGCTGCACGCGCAGGTAACAGCACGCTGGCTCTGGCTGACGATACGGCAAGTATGGGCGTTGACAATGGCACGACCAGCAGCCGGATGTCTACCGTGAACAGCGGCCAGACTGGCGCAGTCGTAGACGAGAATGGTCAGATCACTGCTGGTGCCGTATCTGAAACGACAGCTTCGATGACGGTCACCAACAGCACTGGGAACGTACACGGTCTGGTTGTGAACGAAACACAAGCCACGCTCTCCGGCGGCACACAGTCCACCAGCCTTACGCTGAACGACGACGGTGCCACCTTTAGCGATGCTGCAACGGGTGACCCAGTCAAGGTGACCGGCGTAGCCGATGGCACAACAGACTTCGACGCAGTCAACTACCGTCAGTTGCAAGCGGTGAAAGCAGGTGTTGCCGGTGTAGCGGCAATTGCCAGCATGGCGCCGGTTGACCCGAACAAGCAGTTTGCGGTCAGCGCTGGCGTTGGTCACTTTGACGATGAAACAGCGCTGGCAATCGGCGCAAGCGTACGCTTGGCACCTTCGGCTGTTCTCAAGGCTGGCGTCTCAACATCGACCGACAAGCTCAGCAGCAGCCGCACGGTTTACAGCGCAGGCGTAACCTACTCCTGGTAATCCTGCAAGCGCAGCGGGTGCCCCGGCACCCTGCTCTTTTTGAATCCGCTCCCAATTGGGGGCTGATTTTCTTTTTGCTACCACGTCACCTCAACACTAGCCACTCCCCGTCACCCCAGCACCAGCACCAGCACCAGCACCAGCACCAGCACCAGCACCAGCACCAGCACCAGCACCAGCACCAGCACCAGCACCAGCACCAGCACCAGCACCAGCACCAGCACCAGCACCAGCACCAGCACCAGCACGCAGCACAATAGGCAAACTCACCACTCCTGCTTGCCGTCGCCCCGGCGACGTTTGCGGCTGTGCGTTTCTAATCGGCGTCACCCCAGCGGAGGCTGGGGTCCAGCGGCGTTTTTTGCGCCACGTATTCGATTTCATTTAAAAGCAACGCAAATATTGCGTGAAAGCAACAGTATTTGGTCATATTTGACAAACATCACTCAATGTTGACGAGAAACGGGCTTTTCTCTTGACCGCGTTTACTCTGATATGGCATGGTTTTCGAGTAAATAATTTTTAACCTTCTACTCAATCAAACGAAATAATTTTTTGTCTGACAAACAAGCCAAACTTAATAGCAAGCGCCATTCCGTATTAATCCATACCGGATCAGAATATTTCAGGGAGACACACTCGCAATGAAAAACAAGAACTTGAAGTTAAAACTATTAGCTGCATCAATTGGTGTGCTTTTTGCGGGCACTGTAAGCGCGCAAGCTGTTATTGACAATGGTGGCGCACCAGCAGATCCAGTCCTTAATGGTCAAACAGTTAACTTAACAGGCAATCTCGATTTGGGCGATGGCGGAAGCGTCCTAATATCCGATGGCTATACAACATATGCCACATCAATGTCGCCAGGCACATTCGAAACTGTGGATTTGGTAACTGGTGCTGGCGTTAGCATTACCCCAGGAACAATCGGCATCGTAGATGACAGTGGCAATAACACACAACTGACTGGCGGCAACATCCTTACAGACGGCTCAATCACCGCAGCAGGCACACTAGATGTAAACGGCATAGAAAATAACAGCGCTGGCATTACTAATACCGGAGAAATTACTGGCGTTACAAACATTACTGCAACCGGCGACATCTCCACTACTGGCACCGTCACCGGCGCAACGCTAACTGACGGCACAGCCAGCCTTTCTGGCGGCGACCTTAGTGGCGTGGGCAGCATCAGCAGCACCACGATCACTAACAGTGGCAACCTGACCAGCCACGGCATTAACAGTACCAACGGCATCACGAATGTTGGTGGTCTCAATAGCGCGGGCGAAGCCTACATCAACGCCAACAGTGGCGAAGGCGACACAGCGATCGGCAACAGCGCAAACACGCTCACCATGAACGGCAGCACCGTTGATGTTACGGCAGCCGGCGCAGCAACCATCAGCGGCGCAAGCTCAACCCTCACACTAAATGGCACGGACGCAACTCTGGTTAACTCGACCGGCCACGGTGTTTATGTAGATGCAACGAGCACACGCATTACAGGCGGCACCACCTCAACCACCCTCACACTGAACGACACCGGTGCCACATTCGCAACCGATGGCGGCAATACCGTTGTGACAGGCGTGGCGGATGGCTCCAGCCAATACGACGCAGTCAACTACGGTCAATTGATGGAAGTGGCGGATCAGATTGTGAATCTGGATCAACGCTTTGAAGAAGTGGAAGAGTTGGCCTCTCGTGGCATTGCTTCCACAGCGGCCATGGCCAACATCCCGCAAGTTGAGAAAGACAAAACCTTCTCTCTGGGTGCTGGCGTGGGCAGCTATAACGGATATGGCGCCCTTGCTATTGGCGGCAGCTACCGCATGGCTCCCAATGCAGTCCTCAAGGGCAGCGTTGCCCGAGGCGGCCATGGCAGAACCACATACGGTGTTGGCGCAGCCGTTTCCTGGTAAGTCAATGTTGAGATGACATAAAAAAGCGGGCAGGCAACTCTCCCCGCTTTTTTCTGGTTTGTCGTTCAATAGAATGCAAAAAATAACGACGCTGGACTCTGGCCTACGCCGGAGAGACGTGAAAAAGAGATGATGAGTCTATCGTCCTTGCGCCAGCCCGCAGGACAATAGGCAAACTCACCACTCCTGCTTGCCGTCACCCCAGCGGCGTTTTGTGAGTAGTCTATGCGCTTATGTTGAAAAGCAGAGAAAGACACTGGATCCCGATTTTCATCGGGATAACGGCTTGGCGTTTCATAATGGGCGTCACCCCATCGGAGGCTGGGGGCCAGCGACTATTACGTTTTCAACCAAAGAAAAATGCAACGACGCACCAGATCATCCACTAAGCCGATCACAAACAACCCAACTCAAGAAACAACACATTAGTGACGCCAAAAATGAAACATGCCAGGCATTGCCACAAAATCATCATCCCCTTAATCCTGTTGCTTGCAACCAGCGCCCCTGGCTTGGCGCAACAGACCAAACCCGGACAAAAGGCAAAACTCAACCCAATTGCCCAGGCTGCGGCAAAAAAAGGCGTGAACAAATGTCTGGCACGCATGAACCAGATCACCAACTTCGTTGGCGCAAACGCCAACGTTGGAGCAGCCCTATTCATAGACGAACGCAACCCGGACTGGAAAATGGCCTCCAATTCACTTTCGGTACACACCGCCAGGCAACTTTCATATGTCGACGCGCAATATAGCCCAGGCCCCGGAAACAATTCTTGCAGTGCGGCCTATGAAGCCATCACCTACTGGAAAGCCTCCTGCCAAACCGTTGCAAACAAAGTTTACGGCAGCTTCAAGCAAGGCAAACCGCTTGGGAAAGCCATTGCATCACTAAGCGGCGGCAAAAATGTAACCGTGTACTTGATGCCCGCCGATAAAGGCTGCATTTCCATCAAGAAAGAAGTGCTCTACTGATGAAAGTACGGTTCACGCGTTTCAGCCTTCTTCTACTGCTCCTTTGCGGAGCAACGACTGCTAGTGCAGCAGCACTCACTGCACTGAACGAATCCTGCCACAAAGCGCTCAAAAATCTGAAAGCCCCGCAAACCCTACACATTTGCACCCAGGCAGCAACACAAGGCTGGCAAGAAAAAGGCCAGCATCCCAAGCCAGCCGCACAAGCGCAAGACAATCTGGGCGATTACTACCTCGCCACCCGAAAAATTCAGAAAGCGGAAGAATTCTACCGCCGTGCCTATGCCATCCGCCGCAATGCTTATGGGGCAGAAAGTGCCGAACTGGCACAATCTCTGACAAAGATAGCAAGCTCCCTCACACACAGCGGCAGGCACCCCGATGCCGAAACGCTGATGCTCCGCGCTCTTTACCTGAAAGAAATACACTTTGGCAAGAACAGCACGGAAGTCGCCAACAGCCTGCACCTGTTTGGCACCATCAAGCTCGTCGCCAACAAACCGGAAGAAGCCGCCCCCCTGTTTCGACGCGCACTTGACATACGCAAAAAACATCTCGGCACAAAATCCGCCACCGTCGCCAACACCCAGCAGGCACTCGCCATTTCAGTTCAACGCGCCAAAGGCGACAAGGAAGCCGAGCCCATTTTCTGGCAAGCACACGACACCTTCGTTGCCGCAGCCGGAAAAGACAGCGTTTTACTGTTAGCAACGCTGGATAGCCTGGCAGAACTGCTAGCAAAAAAAGGCAAGCTTAAAGACACTGAAATCATGCTCCAAAGAGCACTGACCATTCGCACGGAAAAACTGGGAAGCCAGCACCTTACCGTTGCGCAGACGTACAACAAGCTGGGGCTGCTATATATCGGCAGAAAGAATTACCGTCGTGCAGAATCGGCTTTTCATCAGACGATGGTAATTCGAAAGAAAGCTCTGGGAACAAACAATTTGCTCTACGCGGACGCCGCCAACAATCTGGCCATTGCACTCCACCTGCAAGGCTTGTGCGAAGAAGCCATTCAGATGCAAAAGATAGCCTGCAAAACAACGGAGCAAATTCTCGGCGTAGAGCACAAACTGACCAAAAGAAGACGCCAGTCATTACTAAAAACACAACAATGCAAGGCAACTAGCGGATAAGATTAGGCAGAGAAACAACAGTGATGTAACAAATAGGGCTTATACATAAGTTTGATTTATCTCAAATATGCACATTTCGACACAAACGACAATATTTTGTTATGATCTAAAAATATTTCCATAGGCCAACATTGCCCAAAGGAAAGCAATTACTTCTTGTTTTAGCTATACGCTGACTAGCAGTTTTAATCATTCGGGAGATAACAACATGGCAGTGACCATCGGCAGTGATTTTACTTTTCCAACTTTAGGTGCTGAAGATACTCTATATTCATTCAGCTACTTCAATCTAAAATTTGCGGCCAGTGAGTCTTACACCACTGATGCATTCCAGATTACCACCGTCCCTAACGGAACGCTCTATTACAATACCGGCACTGCAACCAATCCGCTTCTGGTTGAAATCACCGATTTCACCAATGTACAACTGCGAACAAATGGCCTTTACATTGACAACCTGAAAGTATCTGGCATTGACGGCAAACTGTACTGGATGCCAGACGAAGGCGAAGTTGGCGTTACAGAAGCATTTACCGTCAAGGCCATAGACAATGTAGATGGCATATTCGGTAATGGTAATGATGTCACTTCCACTGATAACGATGCAGATGGCGCGTCCGTAAGCATAAATGTTGTGGACATTGTTCTCCCGCCGGAAATTACTAGCAATGGCGGCGGCGCTACTGCCGCCCTTAGCTATGACGAAAACGCCACATCTGCTGTAACAACCGTCACAGCAGACATTGGCGACGGTGCTGGTCCAATTGTTTACAGCATTGTTGATGCTGGTGACGGCGCATTGTTTGATATTGATGCAAGCACAGGCGAACTGACCTTCATAGTTTCTCCCAACTTTGAAGACCGCCAGGATGCCAATAGCAACAACGTCTATGAAGTTACTGTAGAAGCATCGGATGGCGGCGATGTAACCGACACCCAAACCATCTCCGTGACAATCAATGACGTTAACGAAGACCCCAACATCCAGTACCACCTCGTTAATCAGGCAGCCCAGGAAAACGCGCCATTTACCTACACCTTCGATGTAGACACCTTCACCGATGAAGACGCGGGCGACACACTCACCTACACAGCCACACTCGAAAATGGCGACCCACTGCCAGACTGGCTAAACTTCAACCCAAGCGTCCGCACCTTTAGCGGCGTGCCAGGCGACGCAGATACCGGCGTCATTACCATCCGCGTTACGGCAGATGACGGCAATGGCGGAAGCGTTTATGACGACTTCGCCCTCGACATTGGCAACATCAACAACCCACCAGTCATCACAAGCAACGGCGGCGGCTCCTCAGCAGCCGTTGACGTCGCAGAAAACTCAACTGCCGTCACGACCGTCATAGCGACCGACGCCGATCTTGATGCAGTCCTGTCTTACAGCATTTCAGGCGGAGCAGATGGTTCGCTATTTGAAATCGACTCGAAATCTGGCGCACTCAGCTTCAAATCTGCACCAGACTATGAAAACCCGGATGACGCAGGCGGAGACAACGAATACAACGTAACCGTGCAAGTAACCGACGGCATTGCCAGCGATACGCAAGCTATTACGGTTACCGTTACGGATGTTGATGAAGCGCCTGTCATCGAAAATGACAAAACCATCGTAGACGACGCAGAACCAGCAGGCACTGTGGTTTACGACGTGAACGACGACAACACCGGCAAAGACGTTGACATTGATGGCGACGCCATCACCTACAGCATCACAGCAGGGAATGGCGACGGCCTGTTTGAAATCGACACCGCAACCGGCGAAATCTCCATCGCAACCGGCAAAGCACTCGACTATGACCTTGCAACCCAGCATACACTGACAGTACAGGCATCCTCTAGCGGCGGCACGGACACAGCCGACATCTATATTGGAGTAGAAGACAATACCCCTCCGACCGCGCCAACCGGCCTGGATCTAGCAAGCAACAACGACCTCGGCGCCAGCAGCAGCGACGATCTAACAAGCCAAACCACCTCCCTGCTCATCAGCGGCAGTGGCGAAGCGGGCGCGCTCGTTGAACTGTTTGACGACAAAGACAGCGATGGCGTGATCGACACTGGCGAAAGCCTCGGCACAACGCTGGCAGATGGCAGCGGCAACTGGAGCAAATACATCGACCTGTCAGGTGATGGCGCACACGACATCAAAGCCATCCAGACCGATGGCGCAGGCAATGACTCCGTTGCCTCGGCAGCGCTGACCATCACCATCGACACCACCGCAGATGCCGCGCCAGCAGATCTCGACCTGGCAACACCAGATGACAGCGGCAGCAGCGACACAGACAACCTGACCAACCAGACTACGGACCTCACCATCAGCGGCACCGGCGTAACCGACTCAGTCGTTACCCTGTTCGACGACGCCAACGACAATGGCGTTTATGACAATGGCGAATACCTTGGCAGCACCACCGTTGTGAGCGGAAAATGGAGCATTGATGTTGACCTGGCTGAAGGCGATCATAGCCTCAGAACCGTGCAAGGCGATCTTGCTGGAAACGTATCTGACGCAAGCGCTGCGCTTACTGTTACGGTTGATACGACTGCACCGGCGGTAACGCTGACTGCCGCCACAGATGATGTGGAAGGCGTTACAGGCACGATCGCTTCGGGCGGTATTACCAATGACACGGCGCTTGTCCTGTCTGGCACCGTGGAGGCTGGTGCAACAGTCAATGTATACAACGGCGCCACCCTGCTGGGTGCAGCTACCGTAGTTGGCACCACCTGGTCTTACGAGGCAACCGTGGCCGATGGCACCACCTACAACTTCAACGCGGTGGCAACCGATGCGGCTGGCAACTCCAGTAACGCAACGGCCAACTATGTCATCACTGGGGATACTTCCGCACCGGCAGCACCGTCCACCCCTGATCTGGCAACGGCAAGCGACTCTGGTTCCAGCAACACGGACAACATTACCAATGACACCACGCCGACCATCACCGGCACCGGTGAAATTGGCGCAAGCGTCTCATTGATCAGTGATATCGACGGCACAGTTGGCACGGCAGTCGTGGATGGCAGCGGCAACTGGAGCATTACGGCCAGTGCGCTGACTGAAGGTGCGCAAAGCCTCACCGCCACGCAAACCGATGTCGCAGGCAACACCAGTGTGGCTTCTGCCGCTCTGGCTGTGACGGTAGACACTTCCGCACCTGGACAACCCGCCATCACAAGTATCGCAGACGACACCGGCACAGGAAGCGATGGCATCACCAGTGACGCCAATATTACCGTTACAGGTACGGCTGAAGCTGACTCCACCGTTGAACTGTATGTTGACGGCAAAGGCACAGGCGTCACAACCACCACTGACGGCTCGGGCGACTTCACCATCGACTACACCGGCACAACATTAGACGATGGCGACTACGCTCTCACCGTCGTCGCAACTGATGCAGCAGGCAATGACAGCAAAGCCTCTGCTGACTATGACATCACGGTGGATACCGATGCAGACGTGGTTCCAACAGCAACCGTCATCATCAACGACGGCGACGGCTACATCAACGCTGCTGAAGATGGCGCCGTGTCTTACACCGTATCTGGCGTCGATGCCGATGCCACAGCAGACGTTACGTTTACATCCAGCGGTGGCGGATCAGTTACTATCGAAGATCTTGGCAATGGCGCAACTACGGTTGACCTGTCGAGCCTGTCTGACGGCACCATTACCGCTTCTATTGCTGTTGAAGACACCGCAGGCAATACTGACAATGGAACAGGCGACACCAGCATCAAAGATGCGGTTGCGCCAACGGTAGACAGCGTTGCTATCACCGGCGCAACTGGCATCCAGAACAACTACCTGAATGCAGGCGACGTCGTTCAAGTGACTGTCACCATGGACAGTGCGGTTACCGTTACTGGAACCCCGCAACTGGATATCAGTGTTGGCGGCTCTCACGTACTGGCTAACTACGATGCAGGCTCCAGCACTCCCACCGCCCTCGTCTTCACCTACACCATTCTGGCAGGTCAGGATGACGCTACCGGCATCAGCATCGGTGCAGATGGATTGACTCTGAACGGCGGCACCATTCAGGACGCAGCAGGCAACGATGCAGATCTGACTCATACTGGGGTTGCTGATAATGCCAGCTATATGGTGGATACGGAGGCACCGGCACAGCCTTCGATCACTGGCATTGCTGATGACACGGCCACTGCTGACGACGGCATTACCAACGACACCACGCTTGTGGTGGCAGGTGCGGCTGAAACCGGCGCAACTGTCGAGCTGTATGTCGATGGCGTGGCAACCGGCGTAACGGCAACCGCCGTGGCAGGGGCTTACAGCATCGACTACACCGGCACAACGCTTGACGAAGGCTCATACGACCTCACTGTCGTGGCAACAGACGTCGCAGGCAATGAAAGCGTCGCGTCTGCCGCTTACAGCATCACGGTCGATACCTCGATCGCTCAACCAACCGTTACCAGCATCACGACCGATACCGGCAGCGCGGCTGACGACGGCATTACCAGCGACACCACGCTTGTGGTGGCAGGTGCGGCTGAAACCGGCGCAACTGTCGAGCTGTATGTCGATGGCGTGGCAACCGGCGTAACGGCAACCGCCGTGGCAGGGGCTTACAGCATCGACTACACCGGCACAACGCTTGACGAAGGCTCATACGACCTCACTGTCGTGGCAACAGACGTCGCAGGCAATGAAAGCGTCGCGTCTGCCGCTTACAGCATCACGGTCGATACCTCGATCGCTCAACCAACCGTTACCAGCATCACGACCGATACCGGCAGCGCGGCTGACGACGGCATTACCAACGACACCACGCTTGTGGTGGCAGGTGCGGCTGAAACCGGCGCAACTGTCGAGCTGTATGTCGATGGCGTGGCAACCGGCGTAACGGCAACCGCCGTGGCAGGGGCTTACAGCATCGACTACACCGGCACAACGCTTGACGAAGGCTCATACGACCTCACTGTCGTGGCAACAGACGTCGCAGGCAATGAAAGCGTCGCGTCTGCCGCTTACAGCATCACGGTCGATACCTCGATCGCTCAACCAACCGTTACCAGCATCACGACCGACACCGGCAGCGCGGCTGACGACGGCATTACCAACGACACCACGCTTGTGGTGGCAGGTGCGGCTGAAACCGGCGCAACTGTCGAGCTGTATGTCGATGGCGTGGCAACCGGCGTAACGGCAACCGCCGTGGCAGGGGCTTACAGCATCGACTACACCGGCACAACGCTTGACGAAGGCTCATACGACCTCACTGTCGTGGCAACAGACGTCGCAGGCAATGAAAGCGTCGCGTCTGCCGCTTACAGCATCACGGTCGATACCTCGATCGCTCAACCAACCGTTACCAGCATCACGACCGACACCGGCAACGCGGCTGACGACGGCATTACCAGCGACACCACGCTTGTGGTGGCAGGTGCGGCTGAAACCGGCGCAACTGTCGAGCTGTATGTCGATGGCGTGGCAACCGGCGTAACGGCAACCGCCGTGGCAGGGGCTTACAGCATCGACTACACCGGCACAACGCTTGACGAAGGCTCATACGACCTCACTGTCGTGGCAACAGACGTCGCAGGCAATGAAAGCGTCGCGTCTGCCGCTTACAGCATCACGGTCGATACCTCGATCGCTCAACCAACCGTTACCAGCATCACGACCGATACCGGCAGCGCGGCTGACGACGGCATTACCAGCGACACCACGCTTGTGGTGGCAGGTGCGGCTGAAACCGGCGCAACTGTCGAGCTGTATGTCGATGGCGTGGCAACCGGCGTAACGGCAACCGCCGTGGCAGGGGCTTACAGCATCGACTACACCGGCACAACGCTTGACGAAGGCTCATACGACCTCACTGTCGTGGCAACAGACGTCGCAGGCAATGAAAGCGTCGCGTCTGCCGCTTACAGCATCACGGTCGATACCTCGATCGCTCAACCAACCGTTACCAGCATCACGACCGACACCGGCAACGCGGCTGACGACGGCATTACCAGCGACACCACGCTTGTGGTGGCAGGTGCGGCTGAAACCGGCGCAACTGTCGAGCTGTATGTTGATGGCGTGGCAACCGGCGTAACGGCAACCGCCGTGGCAGGGGCTTACAGCATCGACTACACCGGCACAACGCTTGACGAAGGCTCATACGACCTCACTGTCGTGGCAACAGACGTCGCAGGCAATGAAAGCGTCGCGTCTGCCGCTTACAGCATCACGGTCGATACCTCGATCGCTCAACCAACCGTTACCAGCATCACGACCGACACCGGCAACGCGGCTGACGACGGCATTACCAGCGACACCACGCTTGTGGTGGCAGGTGCGGCTGAAACCGGCGCAACTGTCGAGCTGTATGTTGATGGCGTGGCAACCGGCGTAACGGCAACCGCCGTGGCAGGGGCTTACAGCATCGACTACACCGGCACAACGCTTGACGAAGGCTCATACGACCTCACTGTCGTGGCAACAGACGTCGCAGGCAATGAAAGCGTCGCGTCCGCCGCTTACAGCATCACGGTCGATACCTCTGCACCGGCTCAACCAACCGTTACCAGCATCACGACCAATACCGGCAGCGCGGCTGACGACGGCATTACCAACGACACCACGCTTGTGGTGGCAGGTGCGGCTGAAACCGGCGCAACTGTCGAGCTGTATGTCGATGGCGTGGCAACCGGCGTAACGGCAACCGCCGTGGCAGGGGCTTACAGCATCGACTACACCGGCACAACGCTTGACGAAGGCTCATACGACCTCACTGTCGTGGCAACAGACGTCGCAGGCAATGAAAGCGTCGCGTCTGCCGCTTACAGCATCACGGTCGATACCTCGATCGCTCAACCAACCGTTACCAGCATCACGACCGATACCGGCAGCGCGGCTGACGACGGCATTACCAGCGACACCACGCTTGTGGTGGCAGGTGCGGCTGAAACCGGCGCAACTGTCGAGCTGTATGTCGATGGCGTGGCAACCGGCGTAACGGCAACCGCCGTGGCAGGGGCTTACAGCATCGACTACACCGGCACAACGCTTGACGAAGGCTCATACGACCTCACTGTCGTGGCAACAGACGTCGCAGGCAATGAAAGCGTCGCGTCTGCCGCTTACAGCATCACGGTCGATACCTCGATCGCTCAACCAACCGTTACCAGCATCACGACCGATACCGGCAGCGCGGCTGACGACGGCATTACCAGCGACACCACGCTTGTGGTGGCAGGTGCGGCTGAAACCGGCGCAACTGTCGAGCTGTATGTCGATGGCGTGGCAACCGGCGTAACGGCAACCGCCGTGGCAGGGGCTTACAGCATCGACTACACCGGCACAACGCTTGACGAAGGCTCATACGACCTCACTGTCGTGGCAACAGACGTCGCAGGCAATGAAAGCGTCGCGTCTGCCGCTTACAGCATCACGGTCGATACCTCGATCGCTCAACCAACCGTTACCAGCATCACGACCGATACCGGCAGCGCGGCTGACGACGGCATTACCAGCGACACCACGCTTGTGGTGGCAGGTGCGGCTGAAACCGGCGCAACTGTCGAGCTGTATGTCGATGGCGTGGCAACCGGCGTAACGGCAACCGCCGTGGCAGGGGCTTACAGCATCGACTACACCGGCACAACGCTTGACGAAGGCTCATACGACCTCACTGTCGTGGCAACAGACGTCGCAGGCAATGAAAGCGTCGCGTCTGCCGCTTACAGCATCACGGTCGATACCTCGATCGCTCAACCAACCGTTACCAGCATCACGACCGATACCGGCAGCGCGGCTGACGACGGCATTACCAGCGACACCACGCTTGTGGTGGCAGGTGCGGCTGAAACCGGCGCAACTGTCGAGCTGTATGTCGATGGCGTGGCAACCGGCGTAACGGCAACCGCCGTGGCAGGGGCTTACAGCATCGACTACACCGGCACAACGCTTGACGAAGGCTCATACGACCTCACTGTCGTGGCAACAGACGTCGCAGGCAATGAAAGCGTCGCGTCTGCCGCTTACAGCATCACGGTCGATACCTCGATCGCTCAACCAACCGTTACCAGCATCACGACCGATACCGGCAGCGCGGCTGACGACGGCATTACCAACGACACCACGCTTGTGGTGGCAGGTGCGGCTGAAACCGGCGCAACTGTCGAGCTGTATGTCGATGGCGTGGCAACCGGCGTAACGGCAACCGCCGTGGCAGGGGCTTACAGCATCGACTACACCGGCACAACGCTTGACGAAGGCTCATACGACCTCACTGTCGTGGCAACAGACGTCGCAGGCAATGAAAGCGTCGCGTCTGCCGCTTACAGCATCACGGTCGATACCTCGATCGCTCAACCAACCGTTACCAGCATCACGACCGATACCGGCAGCGCGGCTGACGACGGCATTACCAACGACACCACGCTTGTGGTGGCAGGTGCGGCTGAAACCGGCGCAACTGTCGAGCTGTATGTCGATGGCGTGGCAACCGGCGTAACGGCAACCGCCGTGGCAGGGGCTTACAGCATCGACTACACCGGCACAACGCTTGACGAAGGCTCATACGACCTCACTGTCGTGGCAACAGACGTCGCAGGCAATGAAAGCGTCGCGTCTGCCGCTTACAGCATCACGGTCGATACCTCGATCGCTCAACCAACCGTTACCAGCATCACGACCGATACCGGCAGCGCGGCTGACGACGGCATTACCAGCGACACCACGCTTGTGGTGGCAGGTGCGGCTGAAACCGGCGCAACTGTCGAGCTGTATGTCGATGGCGTGGCAACCGGCGTAACGGCAACCGCCGTGGCAGGGGCTTACAGCATCGACTACACCGGCACAACGCTTGACGAAGGCTCATACGACCTCACTGTCGTGGCAACAGACGTCGCAGGCAATGAAAGCGTCGCGTCTGCCGCTTACAGCATCACGGTCGATACCTCGATCGCTCAACCAACCGTTACCAGCATCACGACCGATACCGGCAGCGCGGCTGACGACGGCATTACCAGCGACACCACGCTTGTGGTGGCAGGTGCGGCTGAAACCGGCGCAACTGTCGAGCTGTATGTCGATGGCGTGGCAACCGGCGTAACGGCAACCGCCGTGGCAGGGGCTTACAGCATCGACTACACCGGCACAACGCTTGACGAAGGCTCATACGACCTCACTGTCGTGGCAACAGACGTCGCAGGCAATGAAAGCGTCGCGTCTGCCGCTTACAGCATCACGGTCGATACCTCGATCGCTCAACCAACCGTTACCAGCATCACGACCGATACCGGCAGCGCGGCTGACGACGGCATTACCAACGACACCACGCTTGTGGTGGCAGGTGCGGCTGAAACCGGCGCAACTGTCGAGCTGTATGTCGATGGCGTGGCAACCGGCGTAACGGCAACCGCCGTGGCAGGGGCTTACAGCATCGACTACACCGGCACAACGCTTGACGAAGGCTCATACGACCTCACTGTCGTGGCAACAGACGTCGCAGGCAATGAAAGCGTCGCGTCTGCCGCTTACAGCATCACGGTCGATACCTCGATCGCTCAACCAACCGTTACCAGCATCACGACCGACACCGGCAGCGCGGCTGACGACGGCATTACCAGCGACACCACGCTTGTGGTGGCAGGTGCGGCTGAAACCGGCGCAACTGTCGAGCTGTATGTCGATGGCGTGGCAACCGGCGTAACGGCAACCGCCGTGGCAGGGGCTTACAGCATCGACTACACCGGCACAACGCTTGACGAAGGCTCATACGACCTCACTGTCGTGGCAACAGACGTCGCAGGCAATGAAAGCGTCGCGTCTGCCGCTTACAGCATCACGGTCGATACCTCGATCGCTCAACCAACCGTTACCAGCATCACGACCGACACCGGCAGCGCGGCTGACGACGGCATTACCAGCGACACCACGCTTGTGGTGGCAGGTGCGGCTGAAACCGGCGCAACTGTCGAGCTGTATGTCGATGGCGTGGCAACCGGCGTAACGGCAACCGCCGTGGCAGGGGCTTACAGCATCGACTACACCGGCACAACGCTTGACGAAGGCTCATACGACCTCACTGTCGTGGCAACAGACGTCGCAGGCAATGAAAGCGTCGCGTCTGCCGCTTACAGCATCACGGTCGATACCTCGATCGCTCAACCAACCGTTACCAGCATCACGACCGATACCGGCAGCGCGGCTGACGACGGCATTACCAGCGACACCACGCTTGTGGTGGCAGGCGCGGCTGAAACCGGCGCAACTGTCGAGCTGTATGTTGATGGCGTGGCAACCGGCGTAACGGCAACCGCCGTGGCAGGGGCTTACAGCATCGACTACACCGGCACAACGCTTGACGAAGGCTCATACGACCTCACTGTCGTGGCAACAGACGTCGCAGGCAATGAAAGCGTCGCGTCCGCCGCTTACAGCATCACGGTCGATACCTCTGCACCGGCTCAACCAACCGTTACCAGCATCACGACCGATACCGGCAGCGCGGCTGACGACGGCATTACCAGCGACACCACGCTTGTGGTGGCAGGTGCGGCTGAAACCGGCGCAACTGTCGAGCTGTATGTCGATGGCGTGGCAACCGGCGTAACGGCAACCGCCGTGGCAGGGGCTTACAGCATCGACTACACCGGCACAACGCTTGACGAAGGCTCATACGACCTCACTGTCGTGGCAACAGACGTCGCAGGCAATGAAAGCGTCGCGTCTGCCGCTTACAGCATCACGGTCGATACCTCGATCGCTCAACCAACCGTTACCAGCATCACGACCGATACCGGCAGCGCGGCTGACGACGGCATTACCAACGACACCACGCTTGTGGTGGCAGGTGCGGCTGAAACCGGCGCAACTGTCGAGCTGTATGTCGATGGTGTGGCAACCGGCGTAACGGCAACCGCCGTGGCAGGGGCTTACAGCATCGACTACACCGGCACAACGCTTGACGAAGGCTCATACGACCTCACTGTCGTGGCAACAGACGTCGCAGGCAATGAAAGCGTCGCGTCTGCCGCTTACAGCATCACGGTCGATACCACTGCACCAACCACCACCTTCGATCGTGCCTTCTACGACGCAGGCTCTGATTCGCTGACGTTGACTGGTACCAACATGCTGACGCTGCTTTCTACGGGTGAAAGTGTGGGTGACGACATCAAGGGCAACCTTGACTGGAGCAAACTGGTATGGGATTCCAACGGTGATGATGGCGTAACCGCCAACACCACCTTTGCTGAAGGCGACATCGCATCGGCAATCGTTTTGGATGACAGTACGCTCCAGATCGTGCTTGCAGATGGAGACAACACCGTTGAATCTGGAGACGGCTACGGCACGGGTGCGGTAGATACCATCGATATTGCACAAGGCTTCTCGGTCGACGCGGCGGGCAATGTGGCAACAACGGATGCCTTGGCTAATGGTGCCATCTTGAGTGAGGACAATGCGCCCGACTTTGCGCATCCATACTCGTTCACCGATGGCGATACCAATGTCATGGATAATCTCACTGGCTCAACCGACGCAGATAATGTCCTGACAGACTTTGATGCAAGCCGCGGCGATACGCTGATGTTTGTCGACTACTCGGCAACGGATGTTGATAGTGGCGGGGTTAACGCTGGTAATACCGACATTACCATTGACGGTACAACCATCACGTTGACTGGCTATACGGATGATCTGGATGGCACGGTTGTGGTGTTCGATGACGGTTCATTGCTGAAAACCAATACCGGCGGAAGTGAATCTCTTTACGGCGGTATCAAGGGCGACTTGTTGCTGGCTGGTAATAGTGGCGATACACTGGTCGGCTACTCGGGCAATGACATCCTGCTGGGTGGTGATGGTAATGATGTCATCATCGCAGGCTCGGGTCTGGATACTATCACTGGCGGCGACGGCAGCGATTACATTGTTCTGGGTTCCGATGGCCATGTTGACATGCTGTTCTACACGGACTCAACTGCAGGCGCTAACGACGATGATGGCGCAGACTTTGTTTCCGGGTTTATGGCAGGCGATGGGGGAGATACCATCCACATTGCCGACCTGACTCAGTCTCAGGTTGATGCTGCAAAAGCCGGTTGGATAAGCCAGAGCGGTTCAGATACGCTGATCAACCTGGGCGAGGGTGAAACTATCCGCTTGCTGGGTGTTGATTCAAGTACCTTGACTGATTTCAACTTGGTTGGCGACATGCCTGATTTGTAAAAAGCTGACAATTCAGCACTCAAAACCGCCTCTTCGGGGGCGGTTTTTTTATGCTCGTCGTTTTTTATGTGGCTCCTGCATGAACCAAATGAAAATCGGGGACGGAAAATCGGGGACGCACCACGTTTTTGCACTGCGCCCGGTGGGCAGTGTGTTTGTCATTCTGATGGAAATCAGAATCCAGTGACTTTTGGTATTGGAAGAAAACGGCACTCACTAACGCCACTGGATTCCAGCGTGCGCTGGAATGACAGAGTATGGGCGTTGTACTGGATTGCTCGCGTTGCTCTTCCCTACAGGCTGGCACCGGAATGACGACTTTACTGCCTTCGCTTCACGTCACCCTGGCGGACGCTGGGGTCCAGCGTCTTTCCCTTCTACTTGCTCACTAAAAACAAAGCCACTAGATTCTGACTTTCGTCAGAATGACGAAGCACGTGCGATGCTGGCTTGCTCGCGCTGCTCGCCCTTCTTGGCAACACCACATTGAAATAGCACGCTATCCGCTCATGCCATTCTCTTGCAATTCGCCTCTATTGCTTTGACTATTGCTGAGCGCGTTGCGGCTCGGATGGGATAATCCTTGACCACCTTTTTGAATTGAAGGGCAACCTCAACCATTTTCTCAATGGTTTCTTGCGCCCGCGCCCGGTCAAGACTATTTATTTTAGCCAACTGTAAAAGCTGCTTTCTGGCCGGATACCGCCCTTCCCCTTCAATGTCCATCTGATGCTCTCCTCCGGGGCCGGGGTTATAAGTCAAGTCAAAAGCGGGCGCGAGTTTCCATGCAAATGATTCATCCATGCGGAAAGCGAAATTTTTTGTGTGGTCGTCTCTGTTATTGAAGATCACATTAAACACGCAACGCTCAAATGCTTTGTGTACTTCGGCCTCGCTGTGCGTCAGCGCACGCGTTACACGCAACAGCGTCTGATAACTTGTATTGGGTGTGCGAAAGTCGATATTTAGCGCCCCTGCCAATGAATGAATGGGAACACGCATGCCTTCAAAGCGATCAAAGCGGGCTATGCCAAAAGCGGCCATTTGCCTGCCAAGATCAAAATAGCGTGTTGTCGGCATATCTAAATGACATCGCCGCGCCATCTCTGAATACAGATATTCAATAGCACACACTTCTTTATGCTCTTGATGTCCCGGAAACTTGATCAGCCAAGGCGCACCGGTTGCTGATGTAAGCGTACTTATGGCGCCGGCCTGACTGTCATATTGGACCAGCGCTTTGGGGCGTGCGCCATGCGGTGATCCTCCTAGAAAAACGAGTTGCTTGAGTGCATCCGTATCCCGTTCTGCAACAACTTGTTGAATGGCGCTGGAGAGCCTGGCTATCTGCATATCTTCTTCCTGCAAACCAAGTCTGGTAGCAGGCGTAAAGCTGAGTGCGCCCATAGCGCGATCACCCACAAACGCTAATCGATCAAGAGGGGAAATCTGGTGAGACTGCTTTCCCAGATACTGCCGAAAAAACCGCTCCATTAAAAGCTGCCCCCATCCATCAGGAAGTGCATCTGCAATCAGCCCGGGCAAACGATATTGATGCTGCGGATAGCTGCCATACGCCTCAGCGCGCAACGGCATTCGAAGGATGGACAACTCGACACCTTTGGCATGCGCAATTGGCGAGTATTCAAACAGGAGTTGAGAACCGTTGTCTGCAAGCTGGCCTAACTGCCAATTTTGCCCCCATCCGCAAAAATGAACGTCAAGTCTTTGCATATGCAGCCTTTTTGTATGACTGTTTTCGCGACGCACGCTTACGCACAGCTTGTTCTGCTTTCTCCATCTGTGCAATGGACTGAATTCTCAGCTTGAAAATATCCTGCAGTTCCTGAGTGAGCCCCAGCGCAATTACCGTACGCACAAATGTTTCAAATGTGCTGTTACCTTTTGTCTCAAGGCGTTGCAGTGTTGCCACACCCACACCAGAACGCGCCGCTAATTCTTCAATAGAAAGCCCTTTGGCCAACCGCTGCTTACGCAAACGCCCAGCCAATTCAACGCGAATTTCTTTTTCGCTAGCGAGAGAAAACTCAAGCATACAGCCCCCATGGATAGCATGAAAGTTACTGTAACACAATTACACTTAATTTATTATATTTGATATATAAATCCTTTATTTTTACTTTTAAACATCATTTTTGATATATTTTTTATCGCGCAGAGCGCGCATCTAGCAGAATGCCACGCGCCCTTCCAACTGGTTCGAAAATCGGGGACGCACCACGTTTTTGCACTGCGCCCGGTGGGCAGTGTGTTTGTCATTCTGATGGAAATCAGAATCCAGTGACTTTTGGTATTGGAAGAAAACGGCACTCACTAACGCCACTGGATTGCTCGCGTTGCTCGTCCCTTCGGGACCGCATCTCACGATGCGTCCTGCGCCCTGCGGGCTGGTCCGGCATTCGCCGGAACGACAGAGTATGGGAGTCGTACTAGATGGCTCGCACCGCTCTTCCCTTCGGGACAACATTTTACGATGCGTTCTTCGCTCTGGTGCCGGAATAACTTGCTGTGCAACAAACTAACTTTTGACACCCATAACAAATGTATATACTATGTATATCCATTGTGATTTGAGGAGCAAAACATGGAAACTGAAATCCAATTGAAAATTTCGAAGTGGGGCCATAGCGCAGCAATTCGCTTGCCTACTCACATTCTTAAAAGCATGAACACGAAGCCAGGAGATATCCTAACGGCTGACGTTACTCCACAGGGTTTACTCTTGAGAGCGCGACAAAAACCAAAATACTCGCTGACAGAACTACTTAAACAGTGCGATCACAACGCTCCTCGCTCACCAGAACTGGATGCATGGGACAAAATTGATCCGGCTGGTGATGAAGCATGGTGAGGAAAGCGAGATTTGACCGTGGTGACATTGTTCTTGTCAGCCTTAATCCAACACAGGGGCGAGAGTTGAAAGGAGACATGCGCCCTGCCCTTGTGCTTTCAACTGCCGCCTTTAATGCGCTTGGGGTTGCGCTGGTTGCGCCAATTACTCAAGGAGGAAACTTTGCCAGAGATGCAGGCTTTGCCGTCCCTTTGAGCGGTACAGGAACCGAAACGCAAGGCGTTGCGCTGGTGAATCAAGTCCGCATGCTTGATCTGTCTTCTCGCAAGGCAAAAAAAATTGAAACTGTCCCCGACTACGTGGTTGACGACGCCATTGCTCGATTAAGTGCAGTTTTGGAATAGCGCTTTCAGGAAATCATAAGCACATATTAAGTGTCACTCTGGCACCAGCCCATTGGGCGCAGAGTAAATCGGGCACCACGTTTTACAAGACGTGGAAAAGACGCTGGGTTCTGACTTTCGTCAGAATGACGAGCATGGGAGCGTACTAGATTGCTCGCTTTGCTCGTCCCTTCGGGACCGCACCTTACGATAAGTCCTGCGCCCTTCTGTTTAGAAACCTTGAAGTAGAAGGTCTATTGCCGCAACGATTTCATCGTAACGATTTCGGGCATTAAATACCTCGCCCTTAAGGGCTTTGGCGGGGTAAGCTGCCATGTACTGCGTAACCATGAAATAATGCTCCCCCTCAATTTCAAAGGGCACGTTGAGGATTTTTGCAGGTTTTGGTGCGTCTGCAATTGGCAGTATCGGAATAACCAATCGTGTATTGAAGTTACTTAGTATGTCTGCTTGCACATCTATGAGATATCCGTTACCGGATGGGTTGGGGTAAACACTGAATCTGGCCATTAGAACATCCTGTATTTTTCTAATGGTAAACCGTGTTTTTCCACATAAGCGTTCGAGCTCTCAATAGCTTCCTTGTTTTCCTTCAACCATATTTCCGCTCGCCTTTCCGCAACAGCCTTTGCTATACCCGCTTCGGCTGCTTGAGAAATATTGATGCGCATTTTTTTGGCTTCGGCAAGAAGTGTTTCGGTTAGGGTGACATTCGTCGCTTTCTTTGCGACAAGAGCATGGCTGTTTGTTGTTAACATAATCGACCCCACATACATATTGCAATAAATACACATATTTTAGCACACCAAAATGCGCATAGATAATACCTCATCTGACTAAAAGGAAAAGACACGGATTGCTCGCGTTGTTCGCCCCTTCGTGACCGCACCATAAGGTGTGCCCTGCTTCCTTTGGGCCGGTCTGACTTCCGTCAGAATGACGAAATGAGCAATTCTTATAATGTCACCCCGATGGATATCGGGAACCAGTTCCGTTACTTTCTGGCTTTGTTGGCGGCACCAGTAAAAAGCACCAAACCTTTCGTATTTTGCAATTACACAACACCCATCCTTGCGGAAACGATTAAATAAACAACCCGCAACTACTAAGCCTCACCACCCTGCCCTAAGCATAATAAAGCGCGCTATACTTGCCCAGTGGCAAACATCATTGGCGCACATATTTTCTTTCGCAAACTGGAGAGCGCTCCTTTCAGATGAAACACTTCTTTGATTCACGTAACGAAATTGGCCGTGCCCTGCTGGGGTTCAAGCCAGCTTTTATTCAAGCGGGCGGATTCAGTCTGATCATCAACTTCCTGATGCTGACGCCGGCCATCTACATGCTCCAGATTTATGATCGCGTACTGGCAAGCCGCAACGGCATGACCTTGTTGATGCTTACCTTGCTGGTGCTGTTTCTGTATGTGCTGTTCAGCGTCATGGATAACGTGCGCGGCAAACTACTGGTGCGCATTGGTGTTGGCATCGACAATGTGCTGCGCAGGCGCGTCTTTTCCGCCGCATTCGAGCGCCACTTGCGCAAACAGGGACCGAACCCGGCGCAAGCCGTTCAGGATTTGACAACCACGCGCCAGTTTCTGGCCGGCACTGGCGCATTGGCGCTTTTCGATACGCCGTGGATTCCGATTTATCTGGCTGTGATTACGTTGATCCATCCGTGGCTGGGCGCGTTTTCACTGGTGGCTTCCATCGTCTTGGCTGCAATGGCGTGGATGAATGAATTGCTAACACAAAAGCCGCTGGCCGAAGCTAATGCGCATTCAATGAGCGCCCAAGTATTTGCTGCCAACAATCTGCGCAATCCGGAAGCGATTGAAGCAATGGGCATGTTGCCCGCCATCGAATCCCACTGGGAAGAGCGACAGCAAAAGGTGTTGTCTCTACAAACCCTGGCCAGCGATCGCGGTACCGGCATTGGCTCCATGAGCAAGGCGGCAAGACTGGCGTTTCAATCCCTGATTCTTGGCTTGGGTGGCTGGCTGGCAATTTCCGGCGACATCACGCCTGGCGGCATGATTGCCGCAAGTATCCTGATGGGACGCGCGCTGGCGCCGGTTGAACAGTTGATCGGTGCATGGCGCCAGTGGGTTTCTGTGCGTACCGCCCATGCCCGCTTGGTGGAACTGTTGGTTAAATTCCCTGAAAAAGAACCCTCCCTTACCCTGCCTGCTCCGCGAGGCGCGGTCAGTTTTGAAGGCGTTGCTGCCGTACCGCCTGGCGGCACGGTGCCGGTGCTACGCAACCTGACTTTCCGCATCAATCCAGGTGATGTCGTGGGCGTGATCGGGCCGAGCGCAGCGGGCAAATCAAGCATGGCGCGTTTGCTAATGGGCGTCTGGGCACCCGCTGCCGGACATGTGCGACTTGACGGCGCGGATGTCTATGCATGGCCTTCTGCCGAACTGGGCCCACATGTCGGCTATCTGCCGCAGGATATCGGTTTATGCGATGGCACGGTGGCGCAGAATATTGCGCGTTTTGGTGAAATAGATAGCAACAAGGTGATTGAAGCTGCAAAACAGGCGGGCGTTCATGATTTGATCCTGCACCTGCCGAATGGCTATGAAACGATGGTCGGCACAGATGGCGGGGCACTTTCCGGTGGCCAGCGTCAACGTATCGCGCTGGCGCGCGCCTTGTACGGTGATCCGAAACTTGTCGTGCTGGATGAACCAAACTCGAATCTGGACGAAGCGGGTGAAGCTGCATTGCTGCAAGCGATTACCAACATCAGCAAGCGAGGCGGCACGGTCGTTTATATTGCACACGGCCAGCGCATTCTTTCTGCTGCTAACAAGCTGCTGGCACTGCGCGACGGGATGTTGCTTGCGTATGGTCCAAGCGATCAAGTGGTGGCGCATTTGCAATCGCTCACAGATAAAGCCCGCACTACTGCGGTTGCCTTGCCCAAGGAAGCGAAACAAGTATGAAACTGTTTAAAAACTTACGCTCCCGCATTGAAGAACGTGTCGACAATGCTTTCCCGGTTGATTCTGACACGCCCGTTTCTACCAGCACCAAAGACACTGTGCGCTGGGGCTACTACGCCCTCTGGATTGGTGTCGCCGTTTTTTTACTGTGGGCAGCGTTTGCCCCGCTTGGTCAGGGCGTGCCCGCACAAGGCTCTGTAAAAATTGAGGGCAACCGGAAAACCATTCAGCACCCGAAAGGCGGGATCGTTGAAGAGATTCTGGTGCGTGAGGGTGATTTCGTTAAAGCGAATCAGCCTCTGATACGTTTGAATCCAACGCAGGCGCTCGCGCAAAGCGGCATCGTTCAAACGCAACTGGTAACCTTGCTGGCCGTTGAAGCGCGCCTGCTGGCGGAGCGCAACAATGACCGCAAGATCACTTTCCCGAAGGATCTGCTACTTCGCAAGGATCAGCCACTTGAAAAAGAGGCCATGAGCGTACAGTCAAAGCTGTTTATGGCTCGTCGCAATGCCCTTTCAGGCGAGATAGACATTACGAATGAAACCATTGCCGGTCTTCAGCAGCAGATTAAGGGGCTGGAAGCGCAAGAACAGGCCAAGGCGACACAGCTTGAGTTGTATCAGGAAGAATTGAAAACACTGAAGCCCCTTTACGATGAGGGTTTCATTCCGCGCAACCGCATGTTTGAGTTGCAGCGTGGTATTGCTTATTTAAGCGGGCAGCGCAGCGAAGATATTGCCAATATCGGCCGCGTTCGGAACCAGATTGGTGAGTTAAAACTCAAAAAACTACAGGCCAAAAACCTGTTCCGTAAAGACGTGGAAACACAATTAACCGACGTTCAGCGTCAGGTGGGCGATTTCAAGGAGCGCAACGTCGCCACAATGGATGAGTTGGATCGCATTGAACTGCGTGCGCCCGTTGCGGGTACGGTAGTCGATCTGGCTGTTCACACCGTTGGCGGCGTCATTTCAGCCGGCCAGAAATTGATGGATGTCGTACCGTCAGAACAAAACCTAATCATCGAAGTCAATATCCCGCCACACCTGGTTGATAATCTGTACACCGGACTGGAGGCGGATGTGCACCTTTCGGCGCTGGATCAAACTATTGTGCCTTCGGTCAAAGGCAGGCTGGTTTATCTTTCTGCAGACAGCATTACCGACCCTCGCTCACAACTTTCCTATTTTGTCGGTCGTGTCGCGCTTACAAAGGAAGGGCAAAGGCAACTCGGGGCTCAAACCATCCAGCCAGGCATGCCCGCCGATGTTGTTTTGCTGACCAGTGAGCGGACCTTGCTCAGCTATCTGTTCCAACCGCTTTTCCGGCGTTTACAGTTTTCATTTAGAGAGCGCTAACATGAACAAAATCTTACGCACTTTATTTTTTGTCGCTGGCATTGCGTTGCCGACGTGCGCACTCGCCAATGCTGGCTTGATGTCTTCATTCCAGAAAGCGATGCAACACGACCCCGATTACGCAGTGGCACGCGCTTCCTATGAAGCAGACAGCCAGTATCGCACCATTGGCCGCGCCGGTCTTTTGCCGAGTCTGGATGTTTCTGCCAGCAAGAATAAGACCGATTACGAATACAAAGATACCAGTTGGAATGACAAAGATTACGACACCGGCAGCTTTTCCCTGCGCCTGACGCAACCGTTGTTCGATCTTGAAAAGTGGGCCACTTACCGCGAAGGCGATATCCGCGCAGATAATGCGGCCATCGTCTTTGCGGATGCACGCCAGGAACTGGCGCTCCGGGTTGCCGAGGTTTACTTTAATTATCTGCTGGCACTTGATACGACAGAACTGACCACGGCTCAAAAAACGGCCATTTCAGCCCAGCGTGAACAAGCGGAAAACCTGTTCAAGGGCGGTGCTGCCACCAAAACGGACGTGGAAGAGAGCAAGGCACGCGAACAGTTGGCTCAGGCACAGGAGTTGACCGCCATTACTGGCCTTGAACAAAGCCGCAAGCAGTTCGCTAAAGTGATCGGAGATGACCCGGCACGACTTGATCTTAAAAAAATCACTTCACCCGAACTGGCTTTGCCAAAACCGAATGACATTAATGCCTGGCAAGATGCGGTGCGCAAACAAAATCTGAAAATTCAGGCCTATCAGGCGGCATTTGCCATTGCCGACTTTCAGCTTGATCGTAGCCGCGCCGGTTTCTTTCCGAGGATTTCCCTTTATGCCAGCCGCGATCGCTCGCAAGAACCCAACTATTACAACAGCCGAGAATTCAAGGATCAGGTTGGCGTTCAAATGTCGATGAACCTGTTCAACGGGGGCGGCACCTACGGCGCCACCCAGCAAGCCAGTGCGCTGCGCGAAAAGGCGCGACACACGCTGACTTCCGTCAGACGCGACGTTGAAATCGAAACCAGCCAGGCGTTTCTGGAAATCGTGAATGGCATTGCGCGCATCCACGCTTACGAGCAGGCAGTAACGTCTGCAGAAATCACGTTGCGCGGGATGAAGGCCGGGCAAAAAGCAGGCATTCGCACCAATACCGACGTACTGAATGCACAGCAGGAACTGTTCTCTTCGAAACTGGAATTGCAAAAGGCACGTTATGGCTACCTGCTGAGAAAAATGACGTTACAGGCATTGGTTGGCTCGCTAGGTGACGAGGAAATCATGACGATTGATCGCATGGCGCTTCCCAATCTGGAGAACTAAAAAACGCTGCAGATGTGGCAATATTGATTCGGCAAGTTGAAGTTTGAAGTATTCAAGTTTGAGCCCCTTGCGTCGCCCCAGCACCAGCCCGTAGGGCGCAGGACAGCCGAAGGCTGGTCTCGCGAAGCGAGATGCAGCAAAGCTGCACATAGGCTGGGGCCCAGTGGCTTTGCTCTGCAGCGTAAGCCTGAGACCCAAGCGGCATCTTAACGACACTGGATGCCAGCCTGCGCTGGGATGACACATGCACATATTTCAAATTTATTCGTGCCGCATCAATAGGCCAAAGAAGTTAAGACGCAAGGCGCACGGCGCGCAGAACTATTTGTTCAATACTTCCATAAGAATAAGGAGAACTCATGAAACTCGTACGCTACGGCGAACTCGATGCCGAAAAACCGGGGCTGATCGACAAAGACGGTCAATTGCGCGACCTGTCTGGCGTCATCGCTGATTTCACAGCCGACCAACTTTCTGATGAAGCACTAGCAAAACTGAGAGGAATCGATCATGCTTCCCTGCCTGTCGTGCCGGGCAACCCGCGTCTGGGCGTGCCGGTCGCGCATGTCGGTAAATACATCGCCATCGGCATCAATTACAGCGACCATGCCGAAGAAGCCAAGATGCGCATCCCGAAAGAACCGATCGTGTTCATGAAGGCCGTCACCTGTCTGTGCGGCGCGAGTGACGACATCATCCTGCCTGTCAATTCAAAGAAAACGGACTGGGAAGTTGAACTGGGCATTATCATCGGCAAGAAGGCACAATACGTCAGCGAAGAAGAGGCGCTGGATTACGTCGCCGGTTTTTGCGTGACAAACGATCTCTCCGAGCGCGAGTTCCAGATCGAACGCGGCACGCAGTGGGATAAGGGCAAAGGTTGCGACACTTTCGGGCCGGTCGGGCCATGGCTGGTAACACGCGATGAAGTGCCGAACCCACAGAATCTGGCACTCTATCTCGATGTCAATGGCGTGCGCATGCAGTCTGGCAATACCGACAAGATGATTTTCTCGGCAGCCAAAATCGTCAGCTACCTGACCCATTTCATGACCCTGCTTCCGGGCGACGTGATCGCCACCGGCACGCCGCCTGGCGTGGGCATGGCGCACGACCCGCAAACCTTCCTGAAGCCAGGAGACGTGGTTGTGACCGGCATTGAGGGCTTGGGAGAGCAGAGACAGGTTGTTACTGCGCACCCTAAACAAGCTTAAGGATTAAACGCCTGAAATTAGAAGGCGGCTCGAAAGGCCGCCTTTTTTTGATGTCATTCCGGTGTAAACCGGAGCAGCACACAGGGTGCAGGGCGTGCTGAAAGCAGTTACTCTGTCATTCTGACGAAAGTCAGAATCCAATGACTCCTCCTCTCTATTCAACAAAAATGCATACGTCACTCACCAACGACACTGGATTCCGGCTCCTGCGCCCTACGGGCTGGTGCCGGAATGACGTACTCGTCAATTCTCCGTTACACCACCATCGTAACGAAGCAGATCGCTCGCTCAGCTAATTTATTCCGCGGTTACTTTTTACGCATTACGTCCAAAACAACCTGCGCACTGATCTGCGCCGTATCGCGCTTTAATGCATGGTGCAGATCGACAAAACGCTGCTTGATTTCATGACGATTGCCAATGTCCTGCAATTGCTGCCAGAGTGCCTCGGACAACGCTTCGGCCGTCACCTTTTCCTGCAAAAACTCCGGCACCAGCGTTTCCTGTGACAGAATATTCGGCAGCGCACACCAGTTCTGGTACACCATGCGCTTCACGATCTGCCAGGTGGCCCACATCAGCTTGTACGCAACCACCATTGGTTTCTTGAACAAGGCCACTTCCAGCGTGGCCGTACCGGATGCGACCAGTACCACATCGGCAGCCGCAATCGCGTCATGAGTCTGCCCTTCCAGCACCGTCAGCGGCATGTCCTGCAAACCGTTTTGCGCCAACAGGGCATTGAGGTGCTGACGCTGTTTTTGCCCTGCCATCGGCGTAATGAAGTGAATGTTCGGGTCGCGCCTGGCAAGCAATCTGGCAGCACCGAAAAACGGTTCGACATGGTAATTCAGCTCGGATATGCGACTGCCCGGCATGATCGTGACCACTGTAGCATCGTGCGCGATACCGAGCGCTTGTCGTGCTGCAGCAACATCCGGCTCCATCGGGATCCTTTCTGCTAGCGGATGGCCGACGTAAGTGACTGGAATACCGGCGTCCTGATAAAGTTTTTCCTCGAACGGGAAAAGGACAAGCATGTGCGAAACCGCCTGCCGGATCTTGTTAATCCTGCCTTTGCGCCAACCCCATATCGACGGGCTGACAAAGTGAACCGTTGGAATACCTGCTTCGCGAAGCTGCATTTCCAGTCCAAGGTTGAAGTCGGGAGCATCGATGCCGACGAATGCAGCGGGGCGCTCTTGCAAAAGCTGATCGCGCAAGGCATCGCGAATGCCCTTGATTTCCCGGTAATGCGCCAGCACTTCAAACAGGCCGCGCACTGACAGTTTTTCAAGCGGAAACTCGCTCACAAAGCCGTGTGCCATCATCTCCGGTCCGCCAATGCCATGTATCAATGCATCCGGAAGCTGTGGTCGCAATGCGGAAAGCATGCTTCCGGCAAGGATGTCGCCAGACAGTTCGCCTGCGACCATCGCAATGCTGGTTTTATCTGATGATGCCACGTGTCGAGCTATCCAGAAAACCGCGCATCAGACCGATATGTTCAGCAGACTCCTCTGCCTCACCCTCCGCTTTGGCAAGCGCTTCCTTGGCATCCTCCAGCGACAAACCAGCACGATAAAGTGTGCGGTAGGCCTTGCGGATATCAGCAATCTGCTTGGGAGAAAAACCACGTCGACGCAAGCCTTCACTGTTGATCCCATGCGGCGCCGATGGCGTGCCACCGATCATCACGAAAGGGGGAACGTCCTGCGAAATACGCGCACCAAAGGCCGTCATGGCGTGTGCGCCGATCTGACAGAATTGATGAACCAGCGAAAAACCACCCAGAATCACCCAGTCGCCAATGTCGACGTGCCCCGCCAGTGACGCATTGTTGGCAAAGATAGTGTTGTTGCCCACTTTGCAATCGTGCGCCAAATGCACATAAGCCATGATCCAGTTATCGTTACCCAGTCTGGTCACGCCATCATCTTGTGTCGTGCCGAGGTTGAACGTGCAGAATTCTCGAATGGTGTTGCGGTCGCCTATTTCCAGGCGCGTAGGCTCTCCAGCGTATTTCTTGTCCTGCGGCGCTGCGCCGAGTGATGCAAACTGAAAAATGTGGTTGTCGCGCCCGATCGTTGTATGCCCCTCGATCACGACATGCGGCCCGATTTTTGTGCCCGCGCCGATTTTGACGTTTGGTCCAATGATGCTATACGCGCCGATCTCAACAGAGCTATCGACTTCCGCTTGCGGATCAATCAGCGCGGTTGCGTGAATTCGGTTCATTACTTCCTCGCCGCGTCGACCATCTCGCCTGATGTCGTGCGAATTGTACTCATCATGTCAGCTTCGACAACCACTTCGCCATCGACTTTCGCCACAGTCTTGTATTTCCAGACACCGCGCGCACGGCGCACGATTTCGACTTCCATGCGCAACTGGTCGCCAGGGCCAACCGGACGTTTGAAACGTGCATTGTCAATACCGGCAAAGTAAACAACTGAGGTATCGTCAGGCTTCACGCCCGCCGTCAGGAAAGAGAGAATTGCGGCCGTTTGCGCCAGCGCTTCAATCATCAGCACACCCGGCATGACCGGACGGTGCGGAAAGTGGCCGTTGAAGAATTCTTCATTTGCGGTCACATTCTTGATGGCCACCATGGTTTTGCCAGACTCCCAGTCCAGCACCCGATCGACCAAAAGCATTGGATAGCGGTGTGGGAGGTATTCCTTGATTTGTGTAATGTCGAGTGTATTCATGGCTTTATGTTTTATGTGAGTACTTTTAATTTTCTTTCCAACTCGCGGATCTTTTCACGCAGTTTTCTGATGTTACGAACCAGCGCACCGGATTTTTCCCAATCTGCGTGCGCTGCAATCGGGTAAACCCCGGTATATTGCCCCGGCTTGCTGATTGAATTGGCGACGACGGTGCCGCCTGAAATGTGAACATTGTCCGCGATATCCAGATGACCGGAAACCATGGCCGCCCCCGCAAATGTGCAGTGCTTTCCAATAGTGACACTTCCCGCCACGCCGACGCAGGCTGCCATCGCCGTGTGATCCCCAATACGGCAGTTATGCGCAATCTGAATCTGATTGTCGAGCTTGACCCCATTGCCAATCACGGTATCAGACAAGGTACCGCGATCAATGGTCGTGTTCGCGCCGACTTGCACATCATCCCCCATCACGACTCGCCCGACTTGCGGGATCTTGATCCACGCACCCTTGTCATTGGCAAAACCGAAACCTTCCGCACCAATCACCGCGCCGGAACGGATAACGCCATTGCGACCAATCACGCAATCGTTATGAAAGGTCACGCGCGGTGCCAGGCAGGTATTTTCTCCAATTCTCGCTCCGCGGCCAATGAAGCACCCTGCTTCAACCGTCACGCCAGCGCAGATTTCTGCTCCCTCTTCAACCACCACATTCGGACCAATTGACGCTGATTCTGCGATTTTTGCTGTCGGATCGATAACAGCGCTCGCATGGATACCAATTGGGGCGGGAATCGCGTCTTGCTGTACAAACCATTGTGCAGCGCGCGCAAAATAGGCATAAGGATTAGGCGTAATGATGCGCGCGCCCCGGTAAGCGGCACCGAGGCTTTCGCTTTCCAGTGGCGAAATAATGAGCGCTGCTGCCTGTGATTGCGCAGCCAAAACCCTGAGCTTCGGATTCGAGAGGAAGGTCAGTTGTGACGACGTGGCCATGTCTAGCGGCGCAATACCGCTTACAGTAATCTCCGGGTTTCCTTCAAGCCGCCCCCCGAGCAGGTCGACCAACGCCCCTAACTGAATCTCTGCCATTTCCCTGGCCACTACTTGTTTAATTCCTCAAGCACCTTTTGAGTAATATCGACGCTTGGGTTGACGTAAATGGCATCCTGGAGAACGATGTCGTAATTTCCTTCCTTGGCAACTTTCTTGATCGCCTTGTTGGCGCGATTCACCACGCTGGCAATTTCTTCATTGCGGCGCTGGTTCAAATCTTCTCGGAATGCGCGCTGCTTGCGACGAAGTTCCTTGTCCAGTTCTGCCAGTTCGCGCTGGCGCTGCATACGCTCGGAGTCCTTGAGTACCGGCATATCCCTGTCCAGCTTCTTGGCTTTTTCCTTCAATTCATCACGCAGTTTGCGCAACTCGCTGTCACGCCCGGAAAACTCTTTTTCGATCTTGGCATTCGCTGCCTTGGCCGGCTCTGATTCGCTCATGATGCGCTCCGAGGAAACAAAGCCAATTTTTGCTTCCACTGCCTGCGCACCAGCAACGGTGCATAGGCAGAACGTAGCCAGCGTCACAAGTTTACCGACAGATGAAATAATTTTTCGCGATTTCAAAATCATTCTCCAAATAGTCAAAGTCAACTATCTAACAATATGGTTCATTAAAAGCCGGTGCCGATCTGAAACTGGAACTGTTGTTTCTTGTCCCCTTCTTCTGCATTGATCGGGTAGCCGTAACTGAGCTTGAGCGGGCCAATCGGTGAAACCCAACTAATGCCAATCCCTGCCGAGTAACGCAGATCGGAGAGGCGCATCGTGCTTTCCTCTTCCCAGACATAACCGGCATCGAAGAAAGTGAACCAGCGCAGCGTCCGGTCATAACTGCCTCCCGCTGCAGACAATGGCATCTGCAACTCGACATTGGCGATAAGGCGCTTGGAGCCGCCAATGGCATTCTCATAGTCATCTTCAGTAACACCGCCCAGTGTCGAGCTTTCATAGCCGCGCACCGTGCCAATACCACCGGCATAGACGTTCTTGAATACCGGGTAAGGCTTGCCGCCAAAACCTTCACCATAATCGATCTGGCCATTTAAGGCGAGTGTAATACTGCGCGTCAGCGGCCAGTAATACTGATCTTGGTACGATGCCTTGTAATACTTCAGGTCACCAACCGGCGACAGGATCAACCCCGCCTTCTGGAAACGTCCTTCCGTCGGCACCAATGCACTATCGCGATTATCGCGCGCCCATGACACGGTCAAAGGCAGGGAATTGGCGGTCGCAGAGCCCGGATTGGAGCCGCCAAGATCTTCCACAAAATCCCGATATTTCTGCGGGCTCGCATTATCATCACCGTCTTCACCATAGGTTTCCACCGTCACGCGCTCCACCCCTGCGCCAAAGTACACGCGATCCCACTCGGTAAACGGCACACCGAATTTGATATTGCCGCCCACGGTTTGCACCTTGTAGTCGTAGTCGTATGAAGTTGGCGGACGCGTGGTACGCAAGAACAGTTCATAGCTGCGACTGACGCCGTCATCCGTAAAGTACGGGTTAGTCTGGGACAGTGCAATCGTGCGATAGCGTTTGCTGGTGTTGATGCTCAACCCCAGCGTGTTGCCTGTGCCAGCAAAGTTTTCCTGGAAAATGCTGCCTTGCAGCATCAAGGCCTCACTTTGCGAGTAACCTGCCCCGAGCATGATGTTACCTGTCGGCTTTTCAACCACAGTCAAGTTGACGTCAACCTGATCCTGCGATCCAGGAACAGCGGGCGTCTGGATGCCTACTTCACTAAAGTAGCCTAGGCGGTCGACACGATTGCGCGACTGCTTGATTTTCTTGCCGTCATACCAGGAAGATTCCATCTGGCGAAATTCTCGACGAATCACTTCATCTCGCGTCTTCGTGTTACCAGCAACATTGACCCGGCGAACATAGACACGCTTGCCTGGATCGACGAATATGACGAAGGCAACTTCTTTCTTTTCACGGTTGATCACGGGGTGCGGATTCACATTGGCAAACGCATAACCGAAATTACCCATGTGCTCTGCAATTTTTTTGGCGCTGGACTGCATTTTCTCGTCAGAGTAAATATCGCCCTTTTTCAGCTCTACGAGTTCCTTGATGGCTTCCTGCTGGCCAAACATTTTCCCTTCGAGCGTGACGTCAGAAACCGTATATTTTTCACCTTCGCTAAGATTGACCGTAATGTAAATGTCTTTCTTGTCCGGCGTAATCGAAACCTGCGTTGATTGCACCTGCATCTCGATGTAGCCGCGATTCTTGTAGAACGACTTCAGCGTTTCTATGTCTGCGTTCAGTTTTTGCTTGGAATATTGATCCGTCTTCGTTAACCAGGTCATCCACCCTGGCGTTGTCAGCGACATCTCGGATGCCAGATCATCGTCTGAAAACACCTTGTTCCCAACAAAATTGATCTGGTGAATCCGCGCCGGCAAACCCTCATCAACCGAGAACAGGACGGCAACACGGTTCCGCTCTACCGGCGTAACCGTTGTGGTCACCTTGGCCGCATACAAACCGCGCGACAAATACTGACGCTTCAATTCCAGTTCTGCGCGCTCTACCAGGGCGCGGTCAAAAGTGCGCGCTTCGGCGAGGCCAATATCCTTCAGCGCATTGACGAGCACTTCCTTGTCGAACTCCTTGATGCCGTCAAAGTTGATTGAGGAAACAGCAGGCCGCTCCTCCACAAAGATCACAAGTACGTCACCCTCGGCTTCGATGCGAATATCCTTGAAAAAGCCCGTGGCATACAAGGCTTTCAACGCCGCAGCGCTTTTTTCATCGTTGAAGGTATCCCCCACGCGTACCGGAAAATAATTAAAAACCGTGCCCGCTTCGGTACGCTGCAAACCCTCAATGCGAATGTCCTGCACAGTAAAAGGCGTTATGGCATTGGCATAGCCATAACCAAGCAAAAAAAGTGCGGCGGCAACGACAGAATGACGGAACGTGTGTGGAAGTGCAAAAAGTGGCTTCATGGGTTTTTGTTCTTCAGTAAGGAATGGCTTGTTACGCGTGCGATGTTAGAAAGCAAGCCGAACGACATCATTAAAAATGGCAAGCGCCATCAGCGACAGCAAAATTGCCAAACCGACGTTCTGGGCAATCTTGCCTGCGCGCTCTGAAATCCTTCGTCCGGTCAGCAACTCCATGGAATAATACAACAAAAGCCCCCCATCCAAAACAGGAATGGGAAGCAAATTCATTACGCCAATACTAATACTGATAAAGGCGACAAAGCTTAAATAATTGACCATTCCCAGCCGGGCAGTCTGGCCAGCATAGTCAGCAATGGTGATCGGTCCGGAAATGCTTTTCAACGACACGTCGCCCGCGATCATCTTGCCCATGGTTTTTAACGAAATATAGATTGTCTCTGCCGTTCTGGTAATCGCTTTGCCCATGGCAGTAAAAAAGGGGGCTGCTTGAAACGTCATTTCAGGTTGCGCGGAAATTTCGGCCATGAGCCTTCCCGTTTTCACGCCCTCTTTATCAACGTGTGCTTGTGGCGTTACCAAAGCATTCAACTGCTCGCTACCGCGCAAAACCGTCAGCGACAGTGTTTTCCCTGCTGACTGATGCATCAGTTCAATAAATGCCTGCGCGTCGGTAATCTTCTGCCCATCCACGTAAAGCACCTGATCCCCAGCCTGCAACCCTGCTAGATCGGCAGGTCCTGCAGGCAAAATCTTTCGCAAAATTGCGGATGGCCGGTCCAGGTCAATTCCAAGCTGGCGCGTGAAGTGTCTTTGCAGCGTAGCCTTTTTGATCGTGGCTTGCGGAATCGTGATAATACGGCCAGTCTGGTGCGCGTCCAAAGCCAGTGGCGCATCAGCCACACCCAGCGTCAAGGCGTCGCCATTCGCAATGGCCAGGGCCATTTCCCAACGCAAATCCGACCACAGGCGAACCGGCGCACCATTTACCGAAACAATATATTCGCCCCCCCTTAACCCAGCCTGCCAGGCCGCCGTATTTTCCTGCACCGCGCGCAACTTCGTGGTCGGTGCCTCGATGCCATGCATGTTTACGCCGGTCAGAATGAGTATGCCAAACAGGAAATTAGCTATCGCGCCCGCCAGCACAATGGCGATACGCCGCCAGACATTCTGGTTGTTAAACTCGCGCTTAAGCTCTTCTTCGGGCAGATCGCTCAGATCTTGCTCCCGCGAGTCCAGCATCATCACGTAGCCGCCAATTGGCAGCATTGAAATAGCCCATTCCGTCTTGTCTTTGCCGAAATACTTTGAATACAGTACCTTGCCGATACCGAGAGAAAAGCGCACTACCTTTACATTGCACAAGCGTGCCACCAGATAATGCCCCAGTTCATGAACCAGAACCAGCAGACCGACTGCAACAAAAAAAGCGATAACGGTCTGCAATAATTGCATTGGCTTAACTCCGCAAAATCAGTTGGTTTGCCGCCTGTCTAGCCATGCGGTCCTGCTCAAGCAGATACTCAACGCTCATCACGTCAGAATCTGGCGCGACCTTTTCCAGTACTTGCGCGATCACGGCGTCAATCATGCGGAAACCAATTTTCCGATCAAGAAAAGCTTGCACTGCTACTTCATTGGCCGCATTCATGATCGCTGGCATGGCCCCTCCTGCCTTGAGGGCTTCGTACGCCAGCCTCAAACAGGGGAAGCGCTTGAAATCCGGCTGTTCAAACTGCAAATTGCTCATGGCCGTCAGGTCAAGGTGTTCAACACCGGAGGCAATCCGTTCCGGGTACGCCAGCGCATGCGCAATTGGCGTTCGCATGTCTGGATTCCCCAACTGTGCAATCACGGACCCGTCAACATACGACACCATTGAGTGGATGACACTTTGCGGATGTACAACGACTTCAATCAGTTCGGCAGGCAAATCAAACAACCAATGCGCCTCGATCACTTCCAGGCCCTTGTTCATCATGGTGGCAGAATCAACGGATATCTTGCGTCCCATCACCCACTTCGGATGTGCCACCGCTTCTTCGGGCGTTACACAGTCCAGCGTTTCAACCGGACGATTCAGAAAAGGGCCTCCCGATGCCGTCAACAGTACTTTGGAAACACCGTGCTCAACGGGTGAGCGCTGGTAAGCGGTCGGCAAACACTGGAAGATCGCGTTATGTTCGCTGTCAATCGGCAGCAACGTCGCACCACTCGCGGCAACTGCATCAACAAACAGGCGGCCAGACATAACCAGCACCTCCTTGTTCGCCAACATGATTTTTTTTCCGGCGCGCGCCGCTGCCAGCGAGGGTGCCAAACCGACAGCACCAACAATCGCCGCCATGACAGCGTCGCACTCAGGCGCACTGGCAACCGCGCACATGGCATCGACACCGTATTCAACCCGGGTTTTGATATTTCTTGCGCGCAGCAAGCTTTGCAACGAAGAGGCAGCCTCAGCATTGCCAACGACAGCCACGTCCGGGCGAAATTGTTCGCATTGTGCCGCCATTTTTCTAACACTCGAATCAGCGGTGAGCGCATAAACAGAAAAACGGTCAGGATGCAGCGCCAAGACATCAAGTGTCGAAACTCCGATTGATCCTGTTGAGCCAAGTATCGTAATTCGCTGCATAAGTCCCTACTTATAACCACATTTCCAGCAAGCAGGCCAACGGCAGCACCGGAATCATCGCGTCCATTCTATCAAGCACACCGCCATGACCAGGCAACAAGTTGCTGCTGTCCTTCATCTCTGCGCGGCGCTTCAAACATGACTCAAACAAGTCGCCACCAATACTCAGCGCCACCAGTACGGTCAAAACCGCCAGCAGCGCGGCCCAGCCCTTGCTCGCCAAAAGCTGGTAGGCGAACGTGTCGCTCAATACGGGAATTTGCGTGGAAATGATGCCAATAATCAAAACTGACAACCACCCGCCGAAAGCGCCTTCCCATGTTTTTGAAGGTGAAATTGACGGCGCCAGCTTGCGTTTTCCAAACAGTCGCCCACATGCGTAGGCACCCGAATCTGCAATGATGACAATAAAAAACACCGAGAGCAAAAACACGGGGGAATGGCGATTCAGAAGGTAAATGCTCAAAAAGCTGGCCAGGATCATCATGGCGTACATGCCATTCAGCATGCGATTCTGCATGCTATTGAATGGCGGCAACCCCACTTTAAGTGCAGGCATGAAGCGCACGCACCAAACGGCCACGCACACCCCCATGAACACAGGCAAGCGAGAAAAATCCGCGACACGAATGATCAGCGGCAAGGCCGGTGCCAACAGCAATGCGACCCACACAGGATAAGCATTACCAAACAGGCGAAAACTTTCCCAGCAGGCCAGTGCAAAAATAACGGTCAGTACCGCCTGAAAAAGCAAGTCGTGTCCGAAGAAAAGAATCGGCAACAGTGCTGCAAGCAGAACGAACGCTGTAATGATGCGAGTCTTTAGCATTCTCAACCTGCTGCAACTTGTTCACTGGTTCGCCCAAATCGCCGCTCACGCGTCTGGTACGATGCAATCGCGGCGTCCAGCGCCTTTGCATCAAAATCTGGCCAATACGTATCCGTAAAATACAACTCCGTATAAGCGAGCTGCCATAGCAGGAAATTCGAAATCCTCTGCTCTCCGCCTGTACGGATAAACAGATCGGGCTCGGGCAAATCTGATAACGACAGGTGCGGCTTCAAATCCTGCTCGCTGAAATCCGTTTTTCCCGGTTGCAATGCGATCATCTTGTTGACGGCCTGCATGATGTCCCAGCGCCCACCATAGTTCGCACATATGGTAAAGGTCAAACGTGTGTTGGTTTGCGTTTTTTGTTCGGCACGAACAATCGCATCCCGCAGCTTTTGGTCAAAGCGGCTTACGTCGCCCGCCACCCTGAAACGGATGCCATTTGCATGAAATCGTTTAACCTCTCGCTCCAGAGTGGCTACAAACAACATCATGAGCAAGGAAACTTCTTCCGGTGGGCGGCGCCAGTTCTCGGAACTGAACGCAAAAATTGTCAGGCATTGCACACCTTGCTGCAGGCAGTTCTGAACCATTTCCCGAACAGCATCCACCCCCTTTTTGTGCCCGGCAAACCGCGGCAACCCACGCTGCCTTGCCCAGCGACCATTGCCGTCCATGATGACGGCAATATGACGTGGCACTGCAGAGGCTTCGGGAATCCCTTGCGTGGAGCTAACAGCTTTCATAAATGAGCGATGCGGCTAAAATTTCCTCAAACCGTCATCATGTCTTTTTCTTTTTCGGCAACCAGTTTGTCGATTTCGGACACGAATTTATCCGTAAGCTTTTGCACGTCGTCCTGCGCGCGACGCTCATCATCCTCGGAGCACTCTTTGTCCTTGACCATCTTCTTCAAGGAATCGTTTGCCTCGCGACGCACATTTCGAATCGCCACCTTGCCATCTTCGCCTTCAGACTTGACCAGCTTGACCAGTTCTTTGCGACGCTCTTCAGTTAATGCAGGCGTCGGAACACGAATTACGTCCCCCATATTTGCCGGGTTCAGACCCAGATCGGAGTCGCGTATCGCCTTTTCGATAACTGACAACATGTGCTTTTCCCAGGGTTGAACACCGAGTGTGCGCGCATCAATCACCGTTACGCTCGCCACCTGGCTAACCGGCGTTGGGTTGCCGTAATAATCGACCTTCACATGATCCAGCAAACCCGCGTGTGCGCGCCCGGTACGCACCTTGGCCAAATCCGCCTTCAAGGTTTCAATCGTTCTGTTCATTTTTTGCTGGGCATTATTCTTGACGTCAGCAGTTGTCATTTCTCTCTCCTACTTATTCGTATAACCAGAGTAAATTGGATAAATAAACAACGCCCCCGCCATCTGTTTTTTTCAAATGGCAGGGAAGTTATAAATGGCTATTTAGACGTGTACCAACGTACCTTCGTCTTCTCCGAGCACAATACGTTTCAGCGCACCCTTCTTGGTAATTGAAAACACCTTGATCGGCAACCCCTGATCGCGGCACAACGCAAAGGCCGCGGCATCCATTACATCAAGATGCTGACCAATAGCTTCGTCGAACGAAATCGTCGAGTAGCGCGTGGCTGTCTCATCTTTCATTGGGTCGGCCGTATACACGCCATCCACCTTGGTCGCTTTCAGCACCACTTCAGCACCAATCTCTGCGCCGCGCAAAGCGGCAGCCGTGTCCGTCGTAAAAAACGGGTTACCGGTTCCGGCGGCAAACACCACGATCTTGCCTTCTTCCAGATACTGCAATGCCTTCGGGCGCACATAGGGCTCAACCACGCGCTCGACATTAATGGCCGACATGACACGCGCCGTCAAGTCAACCTGCCTCATTGCATCAGCAAGCGCCAGTGCATTCATCACGGTTGCGAGCATCCCCATGTAATCGGCCGTGGCGCGATCCATGCCTTGCGCACCAGGCGCCACACCGCGAAAAATATTGCCACCACCGATAACGATGGCTACTTCGACACCCATTTCAGCCACTTCGGCTACGTCTGAAACCATTCGCTCAATGGCGTCACGGTTGATGCCATACTGCCCATCGCCCATTAGCGCTTCGCCTGATAGTTTCAACAAAATACGTTTATAAACGGGGCTGCCCATGATCCGCCTTCCTTGTTAATTTTTCAAAAACATCGTTCCTGCCACCCTCTGAATCGTCCAAATTCCAAAAAGGCGACAACACCCGGCTCCTGATTGCCGTCAAACTGTTTGAATAGCAATTATCTGACCGATATTTTCACATGCAAACAACCTGTAAAAACGGGCCATTCGGCCCGTTTTTATTTTTATTCAAGACTGCTTCGCCGCAGCCACTTGCGCAGCCACTTCTGCTGCAAAATCATCCTGTCGTCGCTCGATGCCTTCGCCCACCACATACATCACGTAAGATTTCACGCTTGCATTGGCCGCGTTCAACATTTGCTCTACCGACTGCTTGTCATTTTTGACAAACGCCTGATCCATGAGCGAAACCTCTTTCAGGTATTTTTTAACGGAACCTTCGATGCGCTTCTCCAGAATCTCTGGTGATTGAGGCTTCTTGCCGTCCGCAATCGCCTTGGCGGCATCCTCATCAGCTTTCTGTCTGGCGATAGAGCGCTCGCGCTCGATCTCTTCAGCAGGCACCTGCTCTGCCTTCAACGCGACAGGCTTCATGGCAGCCACATGCATCGCCACATCCTTGCCAACCTGATCATCGCCCTCAAACTCCACCATCACACCAATGCTGGTACCGTGCAGGTAGTAAGCCAGCTTGGCTTCCGTTTCAAAACGGGCAAAGCGACGAATTGACATGTTTTCGCCGATGCGGCCAACCAATTCCACACGCTCTTCCTCAACCGTTTTGCCACCCATTTTCAATGCAGACAATGCACTCACATCCGCCGGATTGCTTTCAGCAACCAGTTTGGCGCAAGCGTTGGCGAACGCCATGAAGTCATCATTCTTGGAAACGAAATCGGTTTCGCAGTTGATTTCGACCAGTGCGCCAACCTTATCCGCCGTGTACGCAGCGATAACCCCTTCGGCGGTGACCCGCGCAGAAGCCTTGGAAACTTTGTTGCCCAGTTTGACGCGCAAAAGTTCTTCGGCTCTTACAATATCACCCTCGGCCTCCACCAATGCTTTCTTGCACTCCATCATTGGCGCATCTGTTTTCGCTCTCAACTCCCCCACCATCGCTGCAGTAATTGCCGCCATGCTTATCTCCTAATTCTCTTGTTGGTGCCCGTCAGCACCCTGATAAAAATAAGTTTTGTGTTACAAAAACAGGGCGAACAGCGCCGCCCTGAAATTCAGCTTCAAGCCAAGGACTTACGTCAATCCTGCTCTTCAACCTCAACGAACTCTTCGCTGTCCCTGAGTTCTTGAATAACATCATGCATGGCGCTCGCACGACCTTCGAGAATCGCGTCTGCCACGCCACGGGCATACAAGGTAATCGCCTTGGAAGAGTCATCATTACCAGGAATCACATACGCCAGACCTTCCGGCGAATGGTTGGTATCCACGACACCGATAACTGGAATCCCCAGCTTTTGCGCCTCAGCCACAGCGCCTTTGTGATAGCCGACGTCAACGACAAAGATCGCATCAGGAATGCCGCTCATATCCTTGATGCCACCCAGCGATTTTTGCAACTTCTCCATTTCGCGCGTAAACATCAAGCCTTCTTTCTTGCTCATCTTGTCAACAGAACCAGCTTCCACAGCGGCTTCCATGTCTTTGAGACGCTTGATTGATGTTTTGATGGTCTTGAAGTTGGTCAGCATGCCGCCCAACCAGCGCTGATCGACATAAGGGATGCCGGCGCGTTTCGCCTCACTGGCAATGATTTCGCGCGCCTGGCGCTTGGTGCCGACCATCAAAATGGTGCCGCGGTTAGCAGACAGTTGGCGAATGTACTTCATCGCCTCCTGATACATTGCCATGGTCTTTTCCAGATTGACAATGTGAATTTTGTTGCGGTGACCAAAGATGTATGGTGCCATCTTCGGACTCCAGAAACGGGTTTGGTGGCCAAAGTGAACACCGGCCTCCAGCATTTCGCGCATAGTAACAGACATAATTTCTCCAGGGTTAAGTCTAGAATCCAGTCAGCCACCCAGTATATGAGCACCCTTGTTGACCAGATTCGCTATTTAATCAACATTTACTCTTGAAAGCGTTTTCAAGAACTGGCTATTTTACTTCATGTATGGCAGATTGACAAAACAAGAATGGCCAAAAAATCTTAATTCAAATCAACTTTTTACACATCGCTTATGGTCATGAATCCGCTTTATTCGATCTCGGAAATTCGTACTATTGAAGAGACCGCAATAACAAGCCTGCCACCAGGCATGCTGATGCATCGTGCAGGTGAAGCGGCCACAAAACTGGCACTGACACTTTTAGATCAAAATTCTGCCAATGCACCGGTCTTGATTCTCGCAGGTCCCGGCAATAACGGCGGCGATGCGCTGGAGGTTGCCGCGCAGCTAGCCAATCACGGTTTAAAAGTGTCCGTCTTGCTGTATGCACAACCGGAAAAACAGTCCGACGACGCAAGGCAAGCCTTGCATCGCGCAAAGATCAGTCCTGCACGTTTTCTGGAAGTCCTCGCCATTAAAGCTGTCATTCCCAGAATTCAGGCCGTTGACTGGGCACTCATTATCGACGGTCTCTTTGGTATCGGCCTGAAATCTGCCATCGAAGGGGATTTAAAAACCCTTGTTGAAGCCATCAATCAGCTAGACAAAATCACACTTGCTCTGGATACCCCCAGCGGACTGGACGCCGACACCGGCAGAATCGTTGGTGAACAAGGTGTCGCCATTCGTGCGCAACATACGATCACTTTCATTGCCAACAAACCTGGGCTACATACCTCGCATGGTCGCGATTGTGCCGGCGAAGTTACTGTCGCACATCTTGGGGTCACGGCAAACTATTTTCCACCCGCCCATCTCTGGCTCAATAACGCGGCCCATTTTTCCGCCTCTCTGAAACCCCGTTTGCACCAATCACACAAAGGCAGCTTTGGCAATGCCGCCATCGTTGGCGGCGCTCCAGGCATGGTCGGTGCGCCGCTACTCGGTGCCCGTGCGGCACTTCATGCCGGTGCCGGACGTGTCTTTGGCGTCTTTCTGGAAAATGCGCCCGCTTATGACAGCGTTCAACCTGAGCTCATGCTGCGTAATGCCAGTGGATTTGACCTTGCGACTTGCACACTGGTTGCTGGCCCTGGTCTGGGTCAGTCTCGCAAGGCCCATGATCTACTCGCACAAATCCTGAACGTCTCACAGCCAATCGTGTTGGATGCGGACGCCTTGAATCTCATCGCAACAGAAGCCCCACTGCAAGAAAAAGTCAAACGCCGTCGAGACGCAACCATACTCACCCCTCACCCTCTGGAAGCAGCGCGCCTTCTGCAAAAGAGTACACAGGAAGTTCAATCCAACCGCATTGATGCGGCAAAACAACTGGCAGAAAAAAACAACGCCATCACGATTTTGAAAGGATCGGGCAGTATCATCGCCACCCCGGATGGGCGGGGTTTCATCAACCCGACCGGCAACCCGGCACTAGCAAGCGCAGGCACCGGCGATGTGTTGGCGGGTGTTGTCGGTGCGCTACTCGCCCAGAGCTGGCCACCACTACATGCCGCCCTTGCGGCAACGTGGCTACATGGCGCTGCCGCCGACAATCTGGCTGAACAAAGACATGGCCCGATTGGACTGACTGCCAGCGAATTGCCTGTTGCGATCCGAGAAGTATTGAATGCGCTGATAACAGCAAAGCGCAGACCAACCTGAATCAAGCCCGTGCACCGCCACAAACCAAACAAAAAGCGCCACGAAGGCGCTTTTTGGCATTTTGACGATGCAAAACAATTAGTGTGTTAACAGACCATTATCCTTAGGCGGATCTGCCGCTGGCACCACTGAGGCTGCGGAATCAGACCCAGGCTCCGGCAAGGGTTCAGGCTGACGCTCCAGAGCCACTTCAAGCACCTTGTCAATCCAGCGCGTCGGAATGATTTCCAGCTTGTTTTTGACGTTGTCTGGAATATCAGCCAGATCCTTGGCATTTTCCTGCGGAATCAGCACCGTCTTGATGCCGCCACGTATCGCCGCCAGTAATTTCTCCTTCAAACCACCGATCGGCAATACTTCACCGCGCAGCGTCACTTCACCAGTCATCGCCACATCAGCCCTCACTGGAATGCCTGTAAGCACGGAGACCAGTGCTGTTGTCATCGTAATCCCGGCTGAGGGACCATCTTTCGGTGTGGCACCCTCTGGAACGTGAATATGAAAATCGCTCTTTTCAAACACATCACTCTTGATTCCGAGCTTACTGGCCCGACTACGCACTACCGTCCGCGCCGCCTCAATCGACTCTTTCATCACGTCCCCCAGCGTACCAGTTCGTGTAATGCCGCCCTTGCCCGGGAACGTCGCCGCCTCAATCGTCAGCAATTCGCCACCGACCTCGGTCCACGCCAGACCAACCACTTGCCCAACCTGATTTTCCTTTTCTGCCACGCCAAAATCAAACTGGCGCACACCCAGGAACCTGTCGAGATTTCTCGGCGTGACCGTCACCCCTCTGGACTGCTTTTTCAGCAGCATCATCTTGACCACCTTCCGACAGACCTTTGATATTTCACGCTCTAATGAGCGTACGCCGGCTTCGCGAGTGTAATAGCGCACGATATCGCGAATGGCCGCTTCCGTCAGGCGAAGCTCGTCTTCTCTCAAGCCATTGTTTGCCATCTGTTTCGGCAACAGGTAGCGCTGGGCAATATTCGTTTTCTCATCCTCCGTATAACCGGACAGGCGAATCACCTCCATACGATCCAGCAGCGGCGCTGGAATATTCAGCGAATTGGCTGTTGCGATAAACATCACATCGGACAAGTCAAAATCCACCTCGATGTAATGATCCGAAAAAGTATGATTTTGCTCTGGGTCCAACACCTCCAGCAAAGCTGAGGATGGATCGCCGCGGAAATCGGAACCGATTTTATCCACTTCATCCAGCAGGAAAAGCGGATTACGCACACCTGTCTTGCTCAGGCTTTGCAATATCTTGCCCGGCATCGAACCGATATAGGTGCGGCGATGTCCACGGATTTCAGCTTCGTCGCGCATGCCTCCCAAGGCCATGCGCACGAACTTGCGATTGGTTGCACGCGCAATTGATTGGCCGAGTGAGGTCTTACCCACCCCTGGAGGCCCCACAAAGCACAAAATCGGCGCTTTCAATTTATCAACGCGCTGCTGCACGGCAAGGTATTCAAGAATGCGCTCCTTGACCTTATCCAGCGCATAATGATCCCCCTCAAGCACTTCTTCAGCATAAGTGAGATCGTTGTTGATCTTGGACTTTTTCTTCCACGGCAAGTTGACGAGCGAATCAATGTACGTCCGCACAACCGTGGCTTCCGCGGACATCGGCGACATCATGCGCAATTTCTTGAGTTCGCTTCTGGCTTTTTCAAGCGCCTCCTTGGGCATTTTGGCAGCCTTGATTTTCTTTTCGATTTCATCGAAATCATTGCCTTCTTCGCCATCACCCAGTTCTTTCTGGATCGCCTTGACCTGCTCGTTCAGGTAGTACTCGCGTTGCGACTTTTCCATCTGGCGCTTCACGCGACCACGAATCCGCTTTTCAACCTGGAGCACATCAAGCTCTTCTTCCAGTCGCGACAGCAAATATTCCAGGCGCTTCGACAAATCCGTTTCTTCAAGGATGTCCTGCTTTTGCTCTACTTTTAGCGACAGGTGCGCCACAACCGTATCTGCCAGACGTTCGGGATCATCTATCCCCGAAACTGTTGACACGATTTCAGAGGGGATTTTTTTGTTCAACTTTGCATATTGCTCAAATTGCTGAACGATGGCACGACGCAAGGCCTCGGATTCGGACTCGTATATATCGGCCGTTTCAAGGGAAACCAGTTCGGCCATGAAGTGCGATTCCACATCGTTGATCTGTAGAATGCGTGCACGTCTGACGCCCTCGACAAGCACCTTGACCGTGCCGTCAGGCAACTTCAGCATTTGCAGAACATTGGCCACACAGCCAATCTCGTAGATATCCTCGGCAGCCGGATCGTCCTTGGATGCCGCCTTTTGTGCAGCAAGCATGATGGTCTTGCCACCCTCAACCGCAACCTCAAGCGCCTTGATGGAACGTGGACGACCAACGAACAGCGGGATCACCATATGTGGAAACACAACCACGTCGCGCAATGGCAACAGCGACATGGTCGTTGGCTCAGTAAAGTCAGGAGTCGTCATAACACACCTTTTTTCGTAAATCCTGTAGTCAATATTGGCATAAACGGCAAAAAAACAAGGTTATGCAGCATTTTTTTCTTAAAAACCAAAAAAATGCGTCATCCGCTTCAGCAAATGACCATTTAAGAAAAATATCGGATAGGGAGTGAGGGAGAACAAAAGGAGGTTCACATGCCATAAACCCCCTCTCATGCCAACGAAGCGGCAGCGTTTTTAACCTGCTGCCTGCCTTGTTGGCTCTTGGTAGATTAAAAGCGGCTTGGCATCCTGCTCAATTGTATTTTCATCAACCACAACTTTCGCCACATTATTTTGAGCTGGCAACTCGTACATTGTATCCAGAAGTGCCTGCTCAAGTATGGAGCGCAAGCCGCGCGCGCCCGTTTTGCGTGCCAATGCTTTCTTCGCAATCGCTCGAAGTGCTTCAGGCCTGATCTCCAGTTCGGCTCCTTCAAGTTCGAACAGCTTGGCGTACTGCTTGACCAGCGCGTTCTTGGGTTCCAGCAATATTTGAACCAGTGCATCTTCAGTCAGGTCATTAAGCGTCGCAACCACAGGCAAGCGGCCAACCAACTCTGGAATCAAACCAAACTTAATCATATCTTCCGGCTCAACATTCACCAGCACGTCTTCCGCCTCGCGCTCTTTCTCACTTTTCACGCTTGCCGAAAAGCCAATGCCGCTCTTGTCCGAGCGGTTGGCAATGATTTTGGTCAAACCATCAAATGCCCCACCGCAGATGAAAAGAATATTCGTGGTATCGACTGAAATGAAGTCCTGATTCGGGTGCTTTCTACCGCCTTGCGGCGGCACGGAAGCCACCGTCCCCTCAATCAGTTTTAGCAGTGCTTGCTGCACGCCCTCCCCGGAAACGTCACGCGTAATGGAGGGGTTGTCAGATTTGCGTGAAATTTTGTCAATTTCATCAATATAAACGATCCCGCGCTGTGCTTTTTCGGTTTTGTAATCGCAACTCTGCAGCAGTTTCTGAATAATGTTTTCCACATCTTCGCCCACATAGCCCGCTTCGGTCAGCGTTGTGGCATCGGCCATCACAAACGGCACATCCAGCATGCGCGCCAGGGTTTGCGCCAGGAGGGTTTTGCCGGAACCCGTTGGGCCAATCAGTAAAATATTACTTTTAGACAACTCAACGTCGCCTGTCTTCCCCTGAAATTTCAAACGCTTGTAATGATTGTAAACAGCCACGGACAGGATGCGTTTTGCTTTATCCTGTCCGATTACATATTGGTCAAGCTGCTCACAAATTTCTTGGGGCGTTGGCAAGGCCTCTGCCAGTTTATTGCCTGTTTCGGTTGCCCCCGCTTCCTCGCGAATGATGTCATTACATAATGCAATGCATTCGTCGCAAATAAACACGGAAGGACCTGCAATCAGCTTCTTGACTTCGTGCTGATTTTTTCCACAAAAAGTGCAGTGCAAAAGCTTGTCGCCATCAGATGTTTTTTTTACTGACATCGGAATCCGTATCAAAAGAGTTGGTGTTCAAAACAGCTTTTATGCCATGTGCGGCAAACAGAAGATAGCACAGTGAGAAAACTCCTGCACTCGGCTGCCTAGGCAAATACCCTTGCTTCTGCCCCATGTGCAGGCACCAAATCAGGCTCGTTTGCTCAAAACCTTGTCGATCAAGCCGTACTCAGCAGCTTCATCTGCCGACATAAACGTATCCCGTTCTGTGTCGGTCGCAATCCGGCTAACGGGCTGCCCTGTTTTCTCAGAAAGAATCATATTCAGGCGCTCTCGCAAATACAGAATTTCACGCGCCTGAATTTCAATGTCCGTTGCCTGACCTTGAGCACCACCTGAAGGCTGGTGAATCATGATGCGAGAGTTCGGCAAGGAGAAACGCTTCTCCTTTGCACCTGCAGCCAGCAAAAACGCGCCCATCGAAGCCGCCAGGCCGGTGCAAAGCGTCGACACATCTGGCTTGATGAACTGCATCGTGTCGTAAATTGCCATTCCGGCGGAAACAGAGCCCCCCGGCGAGTTGATGTAAAGTGAAATATCTTTGTCCGGATTTTCGCTTTCAAGGAACAGCATTTGTGCCACGATAAGATTGGCACTGTGGTCATTCACCGGGCCAACCAGAAAAATCACCCGCTCTCTGAGCAAGCGGGAGTAAATATCAAAGGCACGCTCCCCGCGTCCGCTTTGTTCAACCACCATCGGCACCATGCCTGTCATGCTGACATCCCGCGCAGATTTGCTGAAATCAAATGTCATTTACTCCCTCCCGAAACACCGTTAAAAGGCAAAGTCATTTAAGTTATTCAGGCCTGCTTTTGCTCCATCAACTCCTGAAATGGCACGGACACTTCTGTCACTTTCGCCTGCCCCATCACATAATCCATTACATTGGTTTCTGCGATTGCATTTTCTACGTCTGCAATGCGATTCTTGTCCGCATAGTAATAATCAATAATCATTTGTGGCTGCTGATACGTCTTGGCAATTCTTTCGACTTCAGCGCGAACCTGCTCAGCGGTCGCCGTCAAGTTGTGGTCACTCACCAAATCACCCAGGATCATGCCCAATTTAACACGACGCTCTGCCTGAGGCGCAAACACTTCCAGCGGCAGATTGACATTAGTCGGATCCATGCCTTGTTGCGCCATATTCTGACGCATCATTTCCAGCAGGTTGCCGGACTCCTGCCGTATCAAAGCGCTCGGCACATCAAATTCCACCGCCGTCAGCAAGGCGTCTATCACCTTGTTTTTGTTGGCCGCATCAATCCGGTTTTTGGCTTCGCCTTCCAGATTCTGACGGATTTCGTCGCGCAATTTTTCTACGTCGCCACCGTCGATACCCATCTTAGTTGCAAAGTCTGCGTCAACCTCCGGCAACATCGCCACTTCCAGCTTTTTCAGCGTAACGGCAAATTCGGCTTCCTTGCCAGCAACATCCTTGCCTTGATAGTTTTCCGGGAAAGTCAGCGGGAATTTCTTTTCTTCCCCCACCTTCATGCCGACAACCGCCTCCTCAAACTCCGGCAACATCTGGCCTTCGCCGAGATTAAAGGCGAAGTCGTTCGCCTTGCCGCCATCGAATTCCACACCATCAATCGTTCCGACAAAATCGATGCTTACGCGATCACCCGCTTCTGCTACCTGCTCACCCTTGGCGTGATATTCCGCCTGGCCTTTGCGCAACACCATCAAAGTGCGCTCGATATCTTCATCCGTCACTTCGGTCGAGGATTTTTCGATTTCCAGCGCCGTCAAATCGCCAACTTCAAACTCGGGATAAACCTCAAACGTCAAATCGAAGCCCACATGGCCTTCTGGAACGTCTTCCGTTTTTTCCGCGATACTCGGATGACCTGCAATCTTGAGGTCATTGGTTTTAAGGGCGACATTGAACTGCGTATTGAGCATTTCATGGATAACATCCGAGTGAATCTCATTGCCATATTGCGCTGCCACCATCTTGAGCGGCACTTTACCCTTGCGAAAGCCGTGCGCTTTGGCGGTGCGAGCTTGCACCTTGAGACGTTTATCCACTTCTTTTTGAATATCTTCACTTGGAAGAAAAATCGAAACGCGACGTTCAAGCTTTTCCAGAGTTTCAACGATTGCCATGTAAATTGTCCAATAAATTAAATAGTTAGTAGAGCGGGGATTAAGGCGTCAACCAGACTCCGGCAGCAACTTATGCTCAAATAAGCCAGAACAGAATCAAAACAGCACGCCCCTCTTTTGACCACCCGCGCAAAAAGCCAAGTCCAGCATTTTAGCGGATATTGATAAGCTGCTGCAAGAAAACCACCTTCCAAACAGTGCGTCGCGTACAACGCCTGCTTCACCCTAGAAATCGCCATTTTCAGAAAAAGAGTACACATCCGCACCGGCAACCAGAAAATGATCCAGCACGCGCACATCAACAAGCGCCAGTGCCTGCTTCAACACGCGCGTAAGATGGTGATCCATTTTGCTTGGTTTAGCGCTTCCAGAAGGATGATTATGTGCCAGAATGACCCCAGCAGCGTTATGCGCCAACGCAGATTTGACGACTTCGCGCGGATAAACGCTGGCTTCGGACAAGGTGCCACGAAACATGACTTCGTCGGTAATGAGCCGATTTTGAACATCAAGAAACAGGATCACAAATAACTCGTGTTGCAATCCATTAAATTTCAACTGCAAATACGTTTTGGTCGCAGCGGGCGAATCCAGTACATCTCTCGTTCGCAAACCTTCCTGTAGCGCCCGACGTGCCAGTTCCAGCGTCGCCTGCAATTGCGCAAATTTGGCTGAACCCAGGCCATTTATGCTGGTGAACTCAGACAGCCTCGCTGAGAAAAGATGACTGATTGAGCCAAAACGTTCAAGCATTTCCCGCCCCAAATCAACGGCACTTTTCCCTTTCACCCCAACGCGCAAAAAAATAGCCAGCAATTCGGCATCAGACAATGTATGCGCTCCCTGCCTGATCAAGCGTTCGCGCGGCCGCTCATCTTCCGGCCAGTCAGTAATCGCCATAAGGTTTCCTGTACACGTTTATCTGGAACGCGCGCAAAGGTCGGCTTGCTTTCACGAAGACGTCCATCCTCAAGTAAAATGGCAGACTGAATCAAGTTTTATTGCCAAAATTTCAATATTTTAGTCGAAAGAGCCATGGAAAAGGAAATTTTGCTGGCGCAACCACGCGGGTTTTGCGCTGGTGTACACCGCGCCATTGAAGTCGTTGAACGCGCACTGGTGCAATTTGGCGCCCCAATCTATGTACGCCACGAAATTGTGCATAACTCGTACGTTGTGAACGGACTGCGAGAAAAAGGCGCCATTTTTGTTGAAGAACTGGAAGAAATCCCCTCAGGTAGCACGGTTATCTTTTCGGCGCATGGCGTATCAAAAGCCGTACGCGCCGAAGCCGAGGCACGCAAACTGAAGGTGTTTGATGCCACGTGTCCACTGGTCACCAAAGTGCATACGGAAGTTGCAAAAATGCGTCATGAAGGGCGCGACATCATCATGATCGGCCATCAGGGTCACCCGGAAGTTGAAGGCACGATGGGGCAACTGGAAAATGGCATGCACCTGATTCAAGGTGCTGAAGATGTTGACCTGCTGACGTTCGCCAGTCCGGGGATGCTGGCCTATGTATCACAAACCACACTCTCTGTTGACGACTCAGCAGAGGTCATCAATGCATTGAAGCGCCGCTTCCCGACCATCGCGGAACCCAAAAAGGCGGACATCTGCTACGCAACCACCAACCGTCAGGCTGCTGTCAAGGCGATGCTCCCTTTTGTTGACATGGTGATCGTTGTTGGCAGCAAGAACAGCTCAAACTCCAACCGACTGCGCGAAGTGGCGGAGAAGGAGGGGGCAACGGCCTACATGGTCGACAATGCGTCGCAAATCGACCCAAACTGGCTCGAAGGCAAACACCGTATCGGCGTCACGGCAGGTGCCTCTGCGCCAGAAATTCTGGTGCAAGATGTCATTGCCTATCTCAAGGGATTGGGTGTCAATAAAGTCAAAGTGCTGGATGGCGTTGAGGAAAACGTCAGCTTTCCGCTACCCAAAGGACTGGGTGGGCAAACGAAAGCCTAGTCCAATTTCGCCGAAGCCTTGCTGGCCAATTTTTGTGACAGCATGACCGAGACACCGCGAAAAGCGGGATATTCTGCGGTAATCAGAAACACCGGAATATCTGCCAGATAAGCGGCAAAACGCCCTTTTTGCTCAAAACGCTGGCGGAATTTAGACGCTGCAAAGCGATCCTGCAAGCGCGGAACAATCCCGCCCCCGATGTAAACGCCCCCCTTGGCACCCAGGGTCAGCGCCAGATTCCCAGCGAATGTTCCAAGCATCGCAAAAAAAACCTCAAGGGTTTCATTGCATAAAGCACAAGCACCGACCAGCGCTCTTTGCGAAATAGCCGGTGCCGAAAGACCCTCTGGGGTTACACCATTCAAATGTGCCAACGCCTGGTAAACAAATGTCAGGCCATCGCCAGACAGCAATCTTTCAGCCGACACATGCGAATAGGTTTTCCACGCAAAACGCAAAATTTCAGCCTCACGCTCATCCGCAGGCGAAAAGCTCGCATGACCGCCCTCCGCTTGCAAAGGGACCCAGCCATTTTCACTCGGAATCAGAGCAGAGACCCCCAGACCAGTACCTGCCCCTAGCAAAGCAATGGGATACCCGGAGCGCGCCACACCGCCACCAAACTGCCGTATCTCGTCTTGCGCCAAGGCAGGCAAAGCCACTGCCAGCGCCGTAAAGTCATTCACCAGCAGCAGTGTTTCCAGCCTGAATTCACGCCTTAGCGCCTCAATCGAAAACGCCCAGTCAGCATTGGTTAGTTGAACCTCATCACCATCAACCGGATTCGCAATGGCAAATGCCGCATGGCGTACTTGCCCCGCCCCGGCCGCAATGCTCTCCGACTGAGACAGGTATGTCCGCAAAGCATCGCCAATCGTTGGGAAGTGCTTGTCCTGAAGGATGGAAAGTGCCTCCAGGCGTCCGTCCTCCATCTCCAGCACAAAGCGCGCATTAGTGCCACCAATATCAGCTAACAAACGCGGGAATTCCTGAGAATGGCCAAACGCTTGTCCGGTATTTTTCTGTAATGCCCGCTTCTTGAGACGATCAACCATCAGGCTTCACCTTTTCAGAGGCTTTTTGTCAGAAACGCTTGCACGGTATACGCTTTCCCGATGATGCCATCGCTCAGCGTCTTTACGATGCCGCGCCCAATTTTCAGCATAACGCTTGGCCAGCGCAAGATTGTTTCGCACAACCAGGACATTCTCTGCATTCTTATGTTGCGCCGACCAGGTAAAATTATAACTACCCGTAATAACTACCGGGTTACGCGTCTCGGCGTCGATGATCATCACCTTGTTATGCGCATTGCGGTAGCGTGTCTCACGCCACACAGGAATACCTGCAAGAACCAGTGCATGCACGCGCGAAGTCGGCACTTTTTCCATTTGATTTGCATCCACCAGCATGCGCACATCAACGCCACGTCGATGGGCATCCACCAACGCCGTTGAAATCCTCCGGCTAGTCAGCAGGTAGGCTTGCACCAATATCTGCTTTTTTGCATCATTTATCGTTTTGATGATGGTGGCTTCGACATTATCCCAAGGCGAAAAAAGCGCTTGCCAGCGCCCTTGTGCAGGAAGTGATTGCGCATCTTGAGTAAACGCGCTCCCGGGTAGCAGCGCCAAAAAAAGCAGCAGCACCGACCCGTAGCGCAGCATCATTTTTCCGCTTTCTTCTCTGCCGACTTGCGCTCAAAAACTGCCGCAAAAAAGCCGTCGGTGTGATGCACGTGTGGCAACAACTTGAGGTAATCATCCATATCAAGCGGCACCTTCTGCTCAGCCAACACCTGCTTCATCGGCACCAAAGAGAACTGGTCATGGGATGAGAGAAATTGTGCGACGACCGATTCGTTTTCTTCTTTCAACAAACTGCACGTCGCGTAAACCAGCCGCCCGCCAGGCTTGACCATGCGTGCTGCCGAAGACAAGATCGCCTGCTGTTTTTGCTGCAATTCATCAATCGCATCAAGTGACTGGCGCCACTTCATGTCCGGATTACGGCGCAAGGTGCCCAGGCCGCTACATGGCGCATCCACCAGTACGCGATCCACTTTGCCAGCCAGCCGCTTGATGCGCGCATCATTCTCATGCGCAATCCGCACTGGGTGAACGTTCGACAGGCCACTGCGTGCCAACCGAGGCTTCAGTCTGCTCAGTCGTTTCTCGGAAATATCGAAGGCATACAATCGACCGGTATTGCGCATGGCCGCTCCCAGCGCGAGGGTCTTTCCACCCGCACCCGCACAAAAATCGGCTACCATTTCGCCGCGCTTCGCGCCCACAATTTGAGACAACAACTGACTGCCTTCATCCTGCACTTCTATTGCCCCGCTCTTAAACAAGGGCAAGTTATGGAGTGCCGGCTTCTTCTTCACGCGCAAGCCCAATGAAGAAAACGGCATCGCCTCACACTGAATGGGCGCAGCCGCTAGCTCATTAATCACATCCTCGCGAGAAGCCTTGAGCGAATTCACACGCAAATCCAGCGGTGCCGGTTGATTAAGCGCCTGTGCCAAGGCCATCGTCTCCGCCTCGCCGTATTGCTCGACCAATTTATCGAAAAGCCATTGCGGCAAATTGGCATAGATTGCCGGCGGCAATAACGCGCGATCCGTCGACATGACGCCAGCCAGCCAATCCAGCTCCTCAGCGGACAAACCCAGTGATTCCACGCCGACAGAATCCGACAGGCCCAACAACGCCATCTGGCGCATGGTGGGTGTCGAACCGCCACACGCAAACTCAACATAAAAGCGCCTGTTGCGCAACACGGTATACACCGCCTCCGCGATCACGCCGCGCTCGCGCGAACCCAATTTGGGGTGACGGCGAAAAAAGTGCGACAGCGTACTGTCAGCAGGGGCATCCAGACGCAACACTTCACGCAAGGCGTCTTCCGTATTGCCAATAATTCGGGGCGACAATCTCATGCGCTATCCTTGTTAAAAATAATTCTTAAGCTGAACTTACTCACTCTTTCAGCGTCACTTTGCCATTTAAAATGGACAGTCGCTCTTCGATGAACCAGCGCACCGATTGCGGATAGATAAGGTGCTCCTGTACCAATACCTTTGCAGCTAGCGTTTCTTCCGTATCGTCATCCAGCACTGGCACAGCCGCTTGCGCCACAATCGGCCCGTGATCCAGTTCATGCGTAACAAAATGCACCGTCGCGCCATGTATTTTGACGCCGGCGTCAAGCGCCTGCTGGTGCGTGTGCAAACCTTTGAAGCTCGGCAACAAGGAAGGGTGGATATTCAGCATCCGTCCACTGTAATGATCAACCAATGATGCCGTCAGAATCCGCATAAAACCAGCGAGCAACACCAGATCCGGTTCATATTGATCAATCGCCACCTGCAACGCCGCATCAAACGCTTCTCGCGACGCATGGTCTTTACTTGACACCACCGCGGTTTCAATGCCCTGACTGGCAGCAAAAGCCAACCCTGCCGCATCTGCCCGATTACTGATGATGGCCGCAATCCGTGCCGGCCATTGCTCTGCCTGAGCAGCACGCACAATCGCCTCCATGTTGCTGCCTCGCCCTGAAATCAGGATGACGATATTTTTCACGCTTCCCCGCACTTGATAAGGTTACTGCCGTTCAAAAAGCCGCTTATTCAAACGAATAAAACACACGAAACGGCACATTCTGACTGGCCCAGAATTCTGCCACATCATGAAAGACTTCCAGAAGTTTATTTCGCTCGTTGCTGCCAAACTCTGGCGTTAGAGGCAATCTTTCCAGCACGACCACGAAACCCGCTTGCGCTTCTTCCACTTCAGAATCGGTCAAGCAATCAGCCAGCGCATCTAGATTTTGACCAAAATAATCCGGAAAACCAAATGACTCGGCTAGGTACCTGAGAACGTCTTCCTTGCTGCGTGCCCCCTTAAAGTTAACATGCAAATAACGCTGATTCAGATGAACCGCCCTTTGCTGCAAGCTTGTAAAACGAGTTGCATCTAATGGCTGAACGCTATTTGGCAAAACGCTTTCAAGCAAGCCATCATATGGTGTCAGCTTGTATGTTTCTGGCATGCTCTCCCCCGTCACTCTCGCACCCGCCGGAATGTCATGTAATGATCCGCCGTGTAGTAAAACTCTGATTTCATGGTCGGCGAGCCGCCTGACACGATTCTACGCGCACCACGCATCTTCGCACCCGGCGTTTTGACCGTGTACTCACGATAATAGCCGCGCCGCTTTCTTGGCAAATGTTTCTCGTAATTATTGAAAATGTAGCCGTCTTTTTTATAGGGGAACGGACCGCCCTGCTTGATCAATGCAATCGTTTCTCTGGCTTCAGGCGGCAACTGATCCGCAGGTATATCCCCCAACAAACCCTTGGCTTGAACGGAAAACGAAAAACACAAGGCCAACAGGTAAAGCGAGCATTTTCCAAAAATGGTCTTGCGCACTCTGACTCCCCTTTCAAATGCGACTGCAAATAAAAACGTAGACTAACGCGTGATGGCAGGCATCCATCAACGACACCCATGCCAGACAGCGCCAGTCACCCGCTCTAATCCAGCCAGGTCACGCCACGTCCGCACTTGCTTGAAACCCGCCGCCTGCACCATTTCACGCACGGCAGCGCCCTGATCATATCCATGCTCCATCAGCAACCACCCTGACGGCTCCAGATGGTTAGGCGCGCCATTTACAATCTGGCGCAATGCCTGCAAACCATCATCAAAATCGGTCAAGGCATCCTGCGGTTCGAATCGCAAGTCACCCTGCCGCAAATGCACATCATCTTGTTGTATGTAAGGCGGGTTGGACACTATCACTGAAAAGGTCGCCCCTCTCTCCAATGCACCGTACCAATCGCTATGCAAAAAAAGAACCGGTTTTTTGCGACGAGGCAACAAGTTAGTCGCATTAACGTGCGCCACTTCCAGCGCCGCTTGGCTTGCGTCCAGCGCGATAACCGAAACATCCGTACGTTCATGCGCAACGGCAATGGCGATGGCACCGGAACCCGTCCCCAGATCCAGCAACTTGCCAGCAGGCGGCAAGTGCTCAAGCGCCAGATCAACCAGCAATTCGGTTTCGTGACGCGGAATCAACACGTCTGGCGTAACCTTGAATTCCAGCCCATAAAATTCGCGCTTGCCAATAATATAAGCAATCGGCTCGCCCTGTAAACGCCGCGAAAAGACATCGCGAACCCGCGTAGCCTCTTCCGCTGTAATCGTTCGCTTCGATTGGGTAATGAGCTGAACGCGCGTCAGATACAGCGCGAATCCGAGCAAAATCCGAGCTTCCAACGGATCAAGTAACGACATTCGCTGCAAGGCATCAATTGTTACTCCCGGCTCAATTTCAGACACGTCTGCGCCTTGCCCTGGTTTGAATAATGATGTGCACCAATGCCAGCGACACCAGCAAAAAAGCAACAATCGCCCATTGGGGTGTGGTCAACCCCAGGATCACCTTTTCTTGCGCACAAGAACCCCTCGCAGCAAACATCGAAGGAAACCAGCGTGCTGTCACAAAATGGTTCAGCGCATCTTCCAGAACGTCTGCGCCACAAGTCAGACTCGGCCTGGCGCTCGTCCATATTTGCCATCCCGAAAGGCCGAGGCCGCTCAGTGAAAACAAGAGGGCAAAAACCGACGGAATCTGCGGCGTGGGCAGCGCCCAGCCAACAAGACAGCACGTAGCAATCATCAGAAAAACGTAGCGCTGCATCACACACCATGAACAGGGCGCAATATTCAGATAGTGCTGCAAGTAATACGCGATGCCGACACAAGCCACACTATAAGTGACAATCAAAAGGAGCATGTGGCGCGGTTTACTCATGAACTTCCACCTTTCAACACTCGCGAACTTACGACCTCTTACCATTAAGACTCAAACGTCATTTCTTGTGCTGCAATTAGAACGCTTACCCGATAGCCATTAACAGCACACCTGAAGGAATTGAACATCATTTTAACCAAACACCACATCCGTACCATTGTTAAATCTGCGCCGCGGAGCAAATACGAAATTGTAGTGGCTAACCCTTGAAATTAACCCTCACCCATTTCAGCCAATAGCTCTGCCTGATGCTCTGTTGCCAACGCCTTGGTCAACTCCTCCAGATCGCCGTCCATAATGAAATCAAGCTTGTAAAGCGTCAAGCCGATCCGATGATCCGTCATGCGCCCTTGTGGAAAATTGTACGTACGAATGCGCTCGCTTCGGTCACCAGAGCCGATCAGGCTCTTGCGCGTCGCCGCTTCCTTTGCCTGTTGCTCGCGCAACTGAGCATCCCGAATTCGCGCTGCCAGAACCTGCAATGCTTGTGCCTTGTTTTTATGTTGGCTGCGACCATCCTGGCACTCGACCACAATCCCGGTTGGCAAGTGGGTCACGCGCACTGCAGAATCGGTCTTGTTCACATGCTGACCACCCGCACCCGATGCGCGATAGGTATCGATGCGCAAGTCTGCCGGGTTGATCTGCACATCGTCCAGTTCATCCACTTCAGGCATAACCGCCACGGTACAAGCAGAGGTATGAATGCGTCCCTGTGTTTCCGTTACCGGCACACGCTGAACGCGATGCCCGCCGGACTCGAACTTCATCTTTGAGTACGCGCCATGACCAATCAGGCGCACAATAACTTCGCGATACCCACCGACATCTGAGGGCGACTCGGAAATAATTTCCACTTGCCAACGGTTTCTTTCCGCAAAACGGGTATACATGCGCAACAGGTCGCCCGCAAACAACGCCGACTCGTCGCCGCCTGTGCCCGCACGAATTTCAAGATAAATATTGCGCTCGTCATTCGGGTCTTTCGGCAAAAGCATTGTTTGCAATTCTGCCTCCAAAGCCGACATGCGCTCGCTCGATGAGGCCATTTCCTCTTGCGCAAACTCCTTCATTTCAGGGTCGGAGAGCATTTCCTGCGCAACCTTCAAATCGTCTGATGCGTGTAAATAGTCGGCATACAGCTCCACCAACGGCGACAGTTCTGCATGTTCGCGCGTCAACTTGAGATATTGATCACGGTCGGAAATAATTTCCTCCTGCATCAACAACTCATTTACTTCTGTTAATCGATCCGCCAAATGGTCAAGCTTTGTCAGCAACGAGGGTTTCATATTTCTTGGTATATGGAGTCAATAAAATTCGCAAGGCGCGAAGAACTTCGGCTTCCGCAAAAGCCCATAAGTCAAATGGGTCGCGGTCTTGCTAACGTTGCGTGAGAAAAAGCTGCGGCAATGCTGTCATTTGCACACGCTGCTCCTGAGAGTGCGCTGAACAAAGCCGCCCGGGTGCAACAAAACGCGTTGCGCTCTTTTTGACAGTATCAGAGATAAAAATCTGCATGCTAACAAAGTGAACAGAAAAGACCGAGTGACGATTATAGCTCGTTGCTCCCCGTTTATTTAAGGGATCAGGAAACCGCCTTCTCATTCACCTGCTCCAACACATAGCCGTACCCATAAACCGATGCCAGGCGAAAACCCGAGCCTGACCGCAAGTGCAGCTTGCGACGAACACGCGCCATATGGGTATCAACACTGCGAAAATCCGGATCCACATCAGCGCCCATCCCCCACACCGCATCGAGCATCGTTGCGCGGGACAGCGGTTGTCCAAGATGCTGAAAAAGCAACAACGCCAGTTCAAATTCCTTTTGCGCCAATCTGATCTCGCGCCCACCGACAGTCAGTCGCATGGCCTGCATATCGAATACAAAAGCACCCACCTTTAATTGCGCCGATGGCGTCCGATCAGGCCATGCACGCCTCAATAAGACTTGCACACGCAACGCGAGATCGGAAGGCTGGGAGACAGACCGGAGACAATAGTCATCCAGACCAGCATCCAGCAATGACAAAATGGTTTCCGAATCAGGTATCTCCACCAGCAGCAACGCCGGAATCCTGACTGGCGACCGCTCCCGCAAATGGCGCAATATCTCAGGCAGCGGCATCTCGGCCGTTGCACTATCCAATATAAGTAAATCGCATTGCGCAGACGGAAGCCAACTGAAGAAGGCCTCTGCCCGACTGAATATATGACACTCGTGTCCGGCGCCACTCAAAGTGCCTTTCAGTATTTCAGCTTGAGCGTAATCTGGATCAAGAAGTGCAATATTCATTTTTTCTGTAGCGCATCATCAGCGAACATAAAGTGCAAAATAGCTTGCCCATTATAAGAGCTGCCAGAAAAAATCTCCGGCGGCGCCTCTTTTATTCCTCACTCAAAACAAGTGCCTCACACAATATGCCGGATACTGTTAACATTGCCCGCTGAACATTCTCAAAAACGGCAACGCTTAAAATATGGAAGCTTTACAAAAACTCAGCCAAAACCGCTACCTGCGCTTTGCTCTTGCTGGTCTCTGCTTCATGCTCTTTTCCCAAGGAGTCATGCGACTCGTATATCAGCAATCCAAATATGACCTGATTCGCGGCGTCGGCGAAGTACTGCTTTGGGGCGGCTGGGCTATCGTCAATATTGCCCATCCATTTGGCAAGAAAATACCAAAAGTCAATTTCGCTATCAACATCGGCCTGGTTTTTGTCATCTTGAGCTGGATTACTCAAGCGATGCAGCGCTAGAAAAGAAACTATCTTGCACTCTGCCGCTGACCGACGACCGCTCAAAACCAGGCAAAGCGGATACTTTTACAAGCCCGTCTCAGCGCAGTCGAAAACCCGGCTGCCACACAAATAAGCAAACTCGTGCAGCAGTGAAGATTATTTCTGCAAGGAAACATAAAATTTGCGGAAAATCAAGGCGAAACGGAACGCTTGTCCGTAACAATGGGAAACACATGAAACAAACTATACAAAGAATCGTATACCGAACTCATGTTGTTTAGCATAACAGTTTGCCTGAGGTTAAAAGCCAGGCATATGCGCTTTGTCACCTGAAATTCAAGTCCTATCAAGTCTGCAAAACCATTTCTTTGCAAAGGAAGATTGATAGCCGCATCCACGATTTGCGATCAAATTCAATGAAGGGGAAGTGCCATGAAAGCAACATTTCTTTCCAGGACTGCATCCAAAGCAGTCATGCTGATTGTTGTAAGCATGATTGCATACGGTTTCTCTTTGAGTTTCGCATCCGGTTCAAAGAGCAGTCATTTTTCGTTTATCAAATCAGCACACGCTGAAACGCAGCAAAAAGCAAGCAACCGTCCTGATACCCGTGATGAAAATTATGGCCAGATTAGCGCGAATGAGTTGAGGTACTTTCTAAAACCCTAACTGGACATCCACACCAACGAAACACCCGCTTGCCCCATAAAGGTTCAAAAAACACTTTTCGGAAGCAAGCACCAAAAAAGAGGCGCTGTTCCAGTGCCTCTTTTTTAATTTCACAATACCCAGCCACGCTCACATATCTTCATGCTTACCCATAGCACCGGCAAAAAGCTGGCACAAATCATGCACAAGGGAAAGCGTCACACTCCTGAAATACCGCACACGTATCTTTCGCACAAGAAACAAGTAGTTTTACCCAAGCAAGCTGGTTTTTTGCCCAAAGATAAGCAATCAATTTATTTTCGAAAGCATTTTACAAACTCACCATCAACAGGAGAACGCCATGAAAACAGCAAGATTTTCCAAAATACTCATTGCAACCGTAGCACTGTTGATAACAATCAGCGCAATCTCTACGAGTTGTTCGCGCTGATTGAAATTTGACCCACCGTGCCGATTGAATTTTGACCCAGGGTCGGAAGCTGCATTTTGGTATGGCAGCTGTGGATAAGTTTAACAAATAGCCAGTTTTTTATTACCTCCTTTTTTCATTTCCTTAGCATTGGGTTTCGGCGTTTTTATTCTTTCTGGCCTGCTCTCTTGATTTGATGCGAGACTTTGCTGCCAGACTGCTGTGCTGAAAGCGATACGACTCGTTGCCGGTTTCAACGATATGGCAATGATGAGTCAGGCGATCAAGAAGCGCCGTTGTCATTTTGCTGTCGCCAAATACGCTGGACCACTCCGAGAAACTCAGATTCGTGGTGATGGCCACACTGGTGTGTTCGTAAAGTTTAGAGAGCAAATGAAACAGCAAGGCACCGCCGACCTGACTGAACGGCAGGTATCCCAACTCATCGAGTATGACGAGATCCACACGCATCAGGGAGCGTGCAATCCGACCGGCATTACCATCGCGCTTTTCCTTTTCCAGCATGTTGGCCAGATCGACTGTGGAATGAAACCGCACACGCTTGCTGTGCTGGGTTATTCCGCTTATCGCAATGGCTGTAGCAAGGTGCGTCTTGCCGGTGCCGGGTCCGCCAATGAACACGACGTTTTGTGCATGGTCTGCAAACTCCATCGTTGCCAGTTGCCTGATCAGCGGTTGGTCAACTTTGCTAAGCGCAAAATCAAAGCCCGCTAGGTCGCGATGCACTGGAAACCGTGCTGCTCGCATCTGGTTGGTGATTGAGCGCATGTGGCGGTCTGTATTCTCGGCTTGAAGCAGGTGTTCAATCAGCCATTTCGATGTTTGAGTGGAAGATGGTTCATTCACCGTCAAATCCGCCCACGCACTGACCATGCCGTGCAGGCGCAATGCCTTGAGTTCTGTTGCAACATCACGCATGGTTATCCTCCGTCATGTCTGCAACTTCATGCCTGAGCTGGTCGTAACGGTCAGTATTAGCAAGCGGTGCTTCCTTGAGCTTCAAGGTCGTTTCCACGCAAGGCGGCATTGGTGCAGCGTTAAGTCTGGCCAGCACATTGAGAACATGCTCTGCGCTGAGCACGCCGGATTCAAGCACGAGTTCTACTGCCACCAATACTGAACCCAGACCTGCTGTTGGCACTGCCGAAAGTACTTGCGCCATAAGCCGATCACCGCCTTCACGGCGCATCAAGCCAAACTTGAGTTGCTTGAGTGACGCAGGCATGTCTGCAAAGGGTGCGCCATTCCTCAGTGCGCCGGGCTTGCGCTCAAGGAGCGGGATGTAGTGCTGCCAGTCGTAACAAACCTGCCCACGCTCAAACAGCCGCTCATGGCTGGCAACGACAGCATCGTGCGCCACCACATTGATTCGATCAGGATAAATGCGCACACTGACCATCTGGCCGGACAACTCGCATGGCACGGAGTAGCGGTTGCGTAGTACGGATACCAAGCAGGTGCTTGATACTCGGGCCGGCTTTTCTACATAACCGTCAAAAGCGGTCGGCATCGGCATCATGTCGCTGCGCTCTTGTTCCAGTATTTCGGCAATGGAGAATGTCTTATGCTCTGGATGGCGCAGTTCACCCCATAATGCCTTGCACTTGTCTGCCAGCCAGACGTTGAGTTCTGCAAAGGAGCCAAACTTCCGATCCCGCGCTTCTAGCCAGATTCGCCTGCGGCTGTCCTGGACATTCTTCTCGACAACGCCTTTCTCCCAACCTGAAGCCACATTGCAAAAGTCAGGATCGAACAGGTAGTGGCCGCACATGACGGCAAAGCGTGCGTTAACCACGCGCCCCTTGCCTTTGTTGACCTTGTCGACCGCTGTCTTCATGTTGTCGTATATCCCGCGTCGCGGAATGCCGCCTAGAGCAGCGAAAGCGCGGGTATGCGCATCAAACAGCATTTCGTGCCCTTGGCTCGGATAGGCGACCAGCCAAAAGGCACGACTGGCGCAGAGCTTGAGGTGCGCAACTTGTATCCGGCGATATATCCCGCCAATCACCAGTCCTTCTTCGCTCCAGTCGAATTGAAATGCTTCGCCGAATCCGAACGTGAGCGGCACGAACGCCGTGTGCGCCTTGCCTTCGATTTCTTTCCAATCGCGTATAAAGGCAGTGAGCTGGCTATATCCGCCTTCATAGCCTTCAGCCCTGATTTGTGCAAACAGCGCTTTGGCGGTGCGTCGGTTTTGTTTGGAACGGTGAAGATCGGCTTGAAGTGCCTGCCTGATCGTGGCGTGATACGGGGAAAGCTTGCTGACTTTCTTGTCCCTGACGTACTTCGGTTGTTTAACAACTTCAGGCTTCCTGAGCCACTTGCGTACCGTGTTACGCGACAGCCCAGTGCGCTTGGCAATGGCGTGCAGCGACATCTCGTCGCGAAAATACATCCTTCTTATCTTGCTCAAAATTTCCATGGTGATCACCTTTTATCTCCCGCCTAATAATTAAGCAGGACTAGTAAAACACCTGGGTCAATTTTGAATCAGCACAACACCCTTAAATGGGTCAATTTTCGGTCAGCGGCAACATACATAATGTGTACACACGGCATTCAGCAGACAAAAATAGGCCGCCAAATTCATTTGAAAATTTCTACCGTGGCCAATTTCAGGGTGAGCATGGCCATTCCCATGCCAACAAAACAGTCGATTGACATGGGTGCAGGCGAAACCTATACTCCACTTGCAAGTATTAGCAATAAGTTTCACTAACGGCCATCGTGTTAGCGCACTTTGGTCGTTTTTTATTCAAAGGTTGCCGTGTGCAGTCCTCCTTTTTTGTTTAAATAAATAATCACTCCCTGACCTCAGGGAAAGCGTCTTGGACTTACCTAATTAGTTACTTTCTTTTTCATTCCCTCCTTTCTAATCTTCCATCTGTTCCAGATTTTCCTGCTGTAGACCAGCAAGCCAAGCAGCAACTTCGCTAGAAAAAGCAAATTTTCCTTTTCTTCTAGGCAGCTCAAACACTCTCACAGGCAGCACACCTCGTTTTGATGCCTGACGAAATGCAGCAGCGGATTTGTAACCCAAACATCGCACGAGATCGCTTCCACTAATCAGTGGGCCAAACTGCTCAACAAGTTCATACGCGTTTACCCAGGAACTATCCGTACTCCGCTGTTTATTCCGTTCCATATATTCAGTCGTAAATTGTTATTAGTAGTAGTTGTGCGCTGTCACGCTCAGTTCATTTATAGTTCTAATTATTCGCAATCAGTAAACCCAACGCCACCCGTCACGAAATAATTAATTTCATGTCTTCTGAAATAAACCGTAGAAAAAGCCAAGCAGGTCGCCCACCAACGACAACAGCTGACACGATAAAAACATTGGCGTGGATACGATGCATTAAGCTGCAATCAGGAAAAAACCCATACCAATTAGGCGTGGAATTCCACCCTCAGCATTACCGATATGATGTCGGGAAATATCAAAGTTCTAAGCGCTGGGAGAGATATGCAAACGGTGACAGCAACCCTCCTGACCCGAAAACAGGCAGTTCTTTGATTGATATAGTTGAGCGCGCATACCCAGGAACAGCCCGTATTTTCAGGCATACCTTGTGGATAGCACTACGTGGCAAAATAAAAGACAGCGCGGAAATTTCAAGGCTGCTGTTAACTCTGGATCGGAGTGTGATTGATATATGTTTTGTGCCAGAAATTGGGCGGAATAAAGCAACGTTAAAACGCACTCCTTATGACTACGGGATGCCAACGAGGCTTTCCTATTTGAAGTCTACAGATTGCCTAGCAGCACTTCTGTTATTGGGCAAAGAAGCCGAGCTAACAGGAAACAGTAGGTCGCATGCTCAAATTTTCCACATGGTTTATGAAACCCTGTCTTATGTGAGGCATCTTCCTGAAATACAGCCTGTATTAAAAGAAATAGTCGATTGCATAAATGGCTCACTTCAATCACATCGCTACCATCTAAGTGATGGCATCGTCGTGCCAGCACCAGTGTTCACAGTGGAGGCTATATCGAATGATAGTGAACGCACTTGGCCCAGAGACGAGAACACACATTTGCAGCACAAACTGTATGAAAAACTTTCAAATCTTTTTAGCTCGACTGAAACTTTTAGAACTTGGTTATTTACTCATCACCCACTACTTGGTGAATCACCCCATGCTGCCATGGAGCACCCCCAAGGACTGAGGGCGATTCAAGCCCTTCTTTCTGAATAAGAAGAATGGACATTTGCATAAAGTTAGCCACTTCCTCGTGCGCTCATTGACTGCAACTCGGTCAGACTGTGTGAAAACACATTGATCGTGAAGCGCGAAGTGCTTGGTCCAGTCAGATTCAGCAGAAATTATAGGTCAGGATTATGAAAAAAAGCGGCCATCATGCCGCCATGGCCTCCATTAGTCTGGAAACTCCCATGATTTTCATGACTCGCTTCATGTTATAGGCCAAAACGTGCAAACTCATCTCAGTTCCTGCACCTTCTAGCCGCCTGGTTAGAAAGTGATTTGCTCCCATCCACTCTTTTATGGTGCCGAAGGGGTGTTCAACGGTGCGTTGCCTAATACGCATAAGCCCCGGATTCAGGTCGAGCCGCCTTTGCATCGCCTCAAGGGTTGATTCGTGGTCATAACGACTAACGCGACGATTTTTGCTGGTCGTGCATTTGTCGCGAATTTCGCAACTGGGGCACTCAGAACTCCAGTATTTATGAATTAATCCGCCACGTTCCTCCGTGGAGAACCGCCAAATCAACCGTTTGCCAGCAGGGCATTTGTACTCACCAGCATTTGCATCGAAGATGAAGTCTTCCTTGTCAAAGCGCCCGTCAGCTTTCGCGCTGGATGTCGTCGACTTGGAAACAAGAGGCGTAATTCCGTTTTGTTCACAGGCGACGATCTCTTCACCGTTGAAGTAACCGCGATCTGCAATAGCGTGCAAATCATTGGCTGCCATGGCAACCTTGGCTTGCATTGCCATCTTGGATAACTGTCGACGGTCGCTGCCACTATTGGTAACTTCATGAGCCACTATCAGGTGGTGGGTTGTATCGACCGCAGTTTGAACGTTGTAACCCACCAGGCCTCGACTTGTACTGGTGGCCATGGCGCGAGCGTCTGGATCAGTCAGGGAAATCTGTTTCCCTGGCACCTCTTCCAGATGTTCCTGAATCTGTTTGAACTTCTCCATCTGCGCCTTCATGGTCTTGATCTTCTCATTGAGGCGAGAGGTTCTTGCTTCGGCAATATCAGACTCTTGGCGATCTGCGGTATCGAGTTCACCCATGTAACGATCAATGCACTGGTCAATTTGCGCAAGGCGCTTGGCAACCTTGCCTCGCGTGAAATTGCGGTTATGCGCATTAACAGCTCTGAACTTGCAGCCATCGATTGCCACGACTGCGTTCGCAAACAAGCCGATTTCGCGGCAGAGAAACACAAACTGTCGGCACGCATTGCGAATTCCCGCTCCGTTATTCTTGCGAAAATCTGCAATTGTCTTGAAGTCAGGTGCCAGCCGATTAACCAGCCACATCAGTTCAAGATTGCGCTGTGCTTCGCGCTCAAGACGTCGCGTGGAATGGACACGATTTAGGTATCCGTAGATGTATATCTTCAGCAGTACCGATGGATGATAGGATGGCCGTCCCGTTTGCGCGGGGTTTACTCCGTCAAAGCCAAGTGACGCCAGATCGAGTGAATCAACAAATGCGTCTACTGCACGTACAGGATTGTCTTCAGTGACGAAATCATCAATTGATTCCGGAAGCAAAGTGACCTGACTACGATCTGCACCTTCTACAAATCTTTTCATGCCGCCTCCTGATAATAGCTACCACTATTATCCTAGAAGGATAGGCTCATCACACTCCATTTTCACCTGTTTAAAACAGCGTTTTCACACAGCCACCGGTCAAAGCAGCCTTTGGACTTGGCTACCGTGACCGGCAAAGTCCGCCCCAAAGCTGTCACACATGCAGAGTAGCACTAAAATCGCTCTTAGATTACGGTCGCCCAGAAGATCCTCAATTCAGACAATGTTCAAAAGAAACCCGAGCCAAAAACGAGCAAACACCCAAAAATTAAGAAAACAGCTGATGCCTTAACTGCTGGTATGAATGCGTATTCAAATTCAATATCGAACAAACGGGAAACCAAAGACACCCCCTGTGCCTAGACAGCTTGGCTTACATTGCTGTGAATAAAAAAAAGCCCACCCCGAAGGGTGGGCAAAATAACAACACACGAAGGTCCAGCCTCTCCTGGTGTCACGCCAAGAAGCCCGGCGTCCGGCATTTACGTCAACCCTCTTTCTGCTTCAGTTGGCCAACACTAATATCTAGACGAACAAGATGTCTTTCAATTTCGGCAGTCATTTTGTCTGCGATGTCGATGATGTTGTCCGCACCTGATCGGATAGTTCTTGACTTGGTCCTGATGTCGTCCAGCCGGCTTACTTGTTTTTCAATCTGGCGAATGCTTTCTTCCATTTCATCAGTATTGACCGGCAATTCTTCTGCTTCTCGCACGCGAACTGAAATCGCTTTGGCGATTGAAATCGCACTTTGCAAAACAATGTCAGTACTTTCGTCTTCCGCATCCCAGATAATCATGATGTCACGCCCGAATCGACTGATAGTCTCTAGATTGGCTGGAGCAGTACGCTTAGAGTGAACGAATATGCCAATTTCTGCGAGACGATTCTTGCGTGCACTTTCGATTTCATCGAGACTTGCTTTAATGTTATAGGTCTGGTCTTCCTTGAATTCGACGACAATTCTCGCTCCCGCTGCCGCACTATCTGGACTCAGAGTGATCACACTGTCGCCAACCTTTGCTCTTCCCACTGCCCCCGTTGTATGAGCCACAAATTCTGCAAAGTCTCCTGCTCTCATTGACATTCGTTCTATGACCTCAAAACCCTGTCTTTCAAAGTCCAAGCCATGGAGCGTTGAACGGGCAGCCTCTTCCTTGCGGATATTCATGGCATCCAGAGTTCGTCTAACCTCTTCTCGAAATGAACGATTGTCTTCTCCCTGCTTTTCAAGCACGCTGATCATTTCCCTGCGCAATCTCGCAAGAGCCGAGTTCTCTGCATCTAGCGAGAACTCCGTGCTTAGGTTCTTCTGTGTTTGTTCAACCTGACGTACCAAACGACTGAGTGCAGAGTCGTCGCTGTCTAGCGAGAACTCCTCAATCACTGTGCCAATTCTTTTGGAAAGACTTTCGGTTAAGTTTCCGTGCTTTTCAGTCAGTTCATTCAGCAAGCGCGTGAGAGCGCCCTCCTTATTATCGAGAGAAAACTCGCGCAACACTGCATCTGAACGCGTCTGGACGACTGTCTCAACACGCTCGCGCAACCCCTTTAGCAACTGGTTATCTTCTGTCGGCAGCAGAAGCTGGAGAAGTGGGCTGCCACTTCCTATGTGGTCCGTTAAGGCTTCATTCAATGTCTGGCGCGTTTGCCCGATCTGATCGCGCATTACTTTTTCCAGTTCACCGTCGTTCTTGACTAGGCGATCAACACGCTCTGTAAAGCGTCCATCTTTTGGATCAAAATATTCCTTGAGCGTGGCAGAGATGCTTGATTCAGTCACCTGTTGAAAATGTCCAAGCTTTGCTGCCAATTCACTTAAAAGTCGCTCGCCTTCATTGCGAACTTTTTCGCTATCCACAACACCCTGGGCCTGGCGCAAAGAAAGCACTCCGATGCGCAGGGCTTGCCGGATAAATTCGTCCCGTTGTCTACCTTGTGGGTAACTGATTAGTGCTGCCGCACTTTCAGGGTCAGTAATTTCGAGTTCAACCCTAATGCCGGACGTGGGTTCGGCATCATGATTTTGGGAGTTTTCAATGATCGTAGGAGCTACTGTGTGAGTCGTTTGCATACTGGACAACCTCCTTGAAATGAGCGGGTTCGCTCAACAGGGTAGATTGTGCAGAAGCTTGTGGCTCATATGGTGAGCCACTAAAAATTTAGCTGTAAAGAGAAGCGGCTTTCACAAGCCTCTCCTTGACGGACTCACGTAGTGTTGCAGGCCCCAACACTTCCACATCGGGGCCAAAGCGCAAAATTTCGAGCATTAGCTCCCTCGGATCGCTATATGGAATCTCCAGCAAATAGCTGCCATCATCAAGTTCAGTGGTTTTCTGTTCAGGATGCCACTGCTCAGCTCTAACCCATCTGGCTTGAACAGGGGAAAACTTAAGCTTGGCCCATTCACGATCCTTGCCTGAAAAGATGCCAAAATCCGGCCCAAGCATTTCATCCACTTTTTTAGCTGCTACGCGTTTAGCTGACTTACTAATTTGATGCGCGCTTTCGATAGCGTCTAGTGCGAAAATCCTCATGGCATCAGCTTGGTGGCACCAAGCAAATAAATACCAGTTTTCCCGATAGTGAACGAGTCGCTGAGGCGAAACGATCCTTTCGCTTCGCTTGTTGCTGCTTCTGGTGAAATACTGCATGGAGAGTCGAGTCTGCTTAACCGCAGCTTGTGCAACCGTCTCAAAATATTGTGAGTTGATGCGCTTGCTTGCAGAAGCAAGGATGCGTACACGTGATCGAATGTCTGCTGGATCATCGTTAGCTGCGCTCATTGCCACAGTAATCCGTGCAATCAGTGGTTGTAGATGCTCAGTCAGCAAGCCAGGACCGATATGCCTGGCAAGTTCGTCAATCATCAGAAGTGCGTAGATTTCTGAGGCGGTAAACCATGTCCTTGGCAACCCCAGTTTGCCTGACGACCACCCTTTGTCTGTCAGCACATATCCTCTTGGCGATTCGGAATCTCCTCGTTGCCAATCAATTGGAACCTGCATCTGATCTCGCAATAAGGCAAGATCACGTCTAAATTGTGTTCGCGAAATTTCCAGTTCGGCAAGGAGAGTATCCCGTGGTACGGGATACTTGCTTGACTCCAAAATTGAAATGAGATTGTTTAGGCGAACGAATTGGCTCATTATTTTTTAGGCACTCTGTAGTCGAATTCGCGTGGATCAAGATCTTCATCGTTTGGCGCCCACCCCTCTAGGACGAAGACTTCGCCACCTGATGGTTCCCACGTATCGCCGTTCCGCTGCAACAAGATATTCCGGACAATAAATAGATCGGAACGCCATGCGTTTTCCCTTGCATCTTTTACCTCATTGCGCGTCAGAATCACCGTATCAGCATTGCCAGTTGATCCTTTTACTTCAACGTGAACAACTAATTCCTTTTTCTGGCAAAGCAGATCGAAGGGTTTACCGTATTCTTCAACGGAGAATTCCTGATGAAGATAGTACTCCTTTGCTTTACTTACTGCGTAATTTTCGGTAATTCGCTTTTTTTCTGGATCATCTTGTATACCAGCGCTTCCAGCAGCAACGTTACCTGACGACTCCTCCTGAATCTCACTATTTTGAGGAAGATCTAGATAGTCCCTTAATTTGTCTGCCGATGCTTTTGTCAGTTGAAATGGGATGCGAAATGCTTGGCGATCAATCCCCCCACTCTTATCTAGGTTTGGTTTTTTTCGTTCGCCCTTAGATGTAATCAGATCAAGGTTTTTGGCCACCTCAAGGTCGACCAGCTTTGCTGCTCTGAATTTATCTATGGCTTGCTTCTCTGCAATGAAGTACAAGTCTTTGTTAATAATATTGGTTCTACCCAATAATTTTTCGGCCTCAACTTTTAAAACTGGCCCGTCACCTACGACCAGCCTTCCTCCAATATAGAGATTGCCTTTCTTTACTGTAATAACAAATACTTCATCTCCTTTTACAAAGGTCGAGAACGGCCGCTTATTCTCGCCTGCAATATAGTCGACAGCATCGTCATCAGATTTTGCTCGTTGATCCCAAGTATCGTTATTCCATAGAAATGTATAAGAAGCCATCTTAATCCTTTGACTGTTTAGAAATTATGGAGAAATGATTTAATGTGTTAATCAAGTGAATGTCTTCAGGTGTGTCGGCTCTGGCATCAAGCAACCTTTCTGTTCCTAAAACCAAAGACATACATCGAGCCCTTGATACAGCGACATTGAATCTATTCTTGCTAAATAAAAACCCAAGGTTACGAGGCATCAGTGAATCATTAGATGTAGTCATTGAAACAATCACGACCTGCGCCTCCTGTCCCTGAAATTTGTCGACAGTTCCTACGCGTGCTCCCTTAGGCAAGGTGCGTTTAAGCAGGTTCACCTGCATGTTGTATGGTGCAACGATGAGAATGTCTTCTAAAGTCATAGGATGGACAACACCTTTTCCATCACGATAGCTCTGGGTAAGCAAGTTATCTACTAGTTCGCTAACATCTGCCGCTTCTTCTTCGCTTCGCTGTGAGCACGCATCGTGATCGACCGGGACATAGCGAATTCCCGTTGGTTTCAGCGCCGGGTGTGCACCATCGTTTAGAACTAAAGCTTGTTTAAATGTCGATTCGTCTGACTTCAGCCGCGAGTCATATATGGCACCAGAAATAAACTGGCAGACGTCCGGATGCATTCGGTACGTGGTCGCAAGGAAAATTCCGCGATCAGGTGAAATCGTTGCTTCGCCATCAAGCAGATAATCAAGAGCCGACTCACCACTTCGACCAGGATGAACTCCTTGGATTGGCTGCCCTAACTGCATCTGGTCACCTAACAAAACAAGGTTACGAGAACACATCCCCATCGCTATGGTGTTTGCAAGCGATACCTGTCCAGCTTCATCAATGAACAAGTAATCGTATTCACCCCTAAAGTCTCCCCTTGCCAAAAGCCATGCCGTTCCAGCTAGCAATTGAGGCGGTGGGTCTGCTTTGGCTATTGACTGACTGCTTCCCCAGTTCTCTATAAAATCGCTTTCAACGTGATGCTCATCTGTCGACACCTTCTTGATGCCGTAGTAGCTGGCACCTTTCTCTTTCATTCGCTTGTCGACAGCGCTTAGAAGGTTGTTGATCGCTTTATGGCTATTTGAAGATACGGCCACGCGCTTGCCAGACTTCAGAAGTTCGGCAATCAAGTGCGATCCCGTATAGGTTTTGCCTGTTCCCGGAGGACCTTGGATGAACAGGTAGGTATTCTGCATCTTTTCTACAGCAGAAATTGTTTGTGCAAGCGGATCACCATCGAGGTCAACAATGGGTTCTCCTGAATTGATTCCTTCAATATCAGGCGCTTTTCTCGTGAGGTAATCCAATACAGCTTTGTATTGCCCACTGCCGGCAATTAGGGAATCTGCAAAATCAAATAGTGCATCTTGCATTACCGTTGAATTTATCGGTGCACCTGTTGAGATTGAAAATGACCCTGACTCGTCCCCCGAATCAGTCCGTATTTCCAAGGTGACGGTGCAGTTATCCTCATCAATATCTACTACGTTCACATCCTTCAGAGTATCCAGGCGCTTCGCATACCCACCGGCCTTCACCTTAAAATCCTGCTCCGGATAGTGATAACGAAATACCTCGAAACGCTTGCCAGACCCGACATACTCAGGGGAATGAAGGCCAGCAATAACTTCCGGATCTTCAATCAACTCTTCAAACTCACCATCTTGGCGTTCGAAGATATTCCACCATGCTGGTTTGGCAGCACGCCGGTAAAAATCCAATAGTGAGTCGACCAGTTTAGCCAGTTCTTCATCAAGCCCAAGGTTGACTGGGCTAGTGATCAATTTCTCATGGTATTCCTCGAGAGTTTTTTCGTGATCAAGCGTTTTGTCGGATTTTGTCTTTGCTGGCTTTTTAGCTGCTACGGCGTCAATAATGGCTTCTGAAAACCACGACAATTCTTCCGGCCTCATCGTCAGTAGCCATTCTCGCAACTGCCATGTCGAGCGACAGTCGTCCTCGTTATACTCCCGTATGGACTCAAGCAATTCTGGATCTTGTGTTTCACGCCAGCGCTCATAAACCACGATGCTATCTCCAGCATTTGTGACCTCTGCATCCCGCTTATCGCTGTAAAAGGCCTCGACGGCTTTTATTGAATAGCTAGGCTTTGAAATGCGTAAGCCCTCACGCACTACTTTGTATAAATCTACTAAACGACTTTCACGTAATAATTGATCAACTGCTGACTCTTTGACCCCATGCAAAGTCATTAACTTCTTCAAAGCCGTATTCTCATAATGAGCGTAGTGATAGATATGCATGGCAGGATACTTCTCCCTGCGATCCATCACGAAATCCATAAATTCGATGAAAGCTTGGCGTTCCTGCTCTCGATCATGCGCCCAGAAGGGCTTGAATACTGGCTTTCCTGCATCGAAGTAGTACACACCGAATAGATATTCCAATCCACCGTCCTGCATTGGATCGCCTTCCATATCGAAGAACAGATCACCTGCATCCGGTTTGGGGAGTCTCGCAAACCCGCGCATTTCGTCTTCGTGAACAGGCAAAAGAACTACCTTTTGCTCGCCAGTCTCACGCTCATGAACCTGGAGCTTTGCTTGTTCGCGTAATTTCGTGAGTGTCTGATCCGCCAGCTTGGGCACGTCCATGTTTTCTTGTAGTTGTGCGAGCTGAGCAACCGTTTTGATGTCAGCCTGCTCCAACCTTGCGATCTGCTGGCGTGTGATATTGGCTACCGCTGACAAATGGTCATCTTCGATCCGTTTTGCGTCGCACCTTTCTTGCCAATGACAAAGTGAGCAATGGTCGCAAGGTACTGGATACGGTGGAGTGCCATCCGGGTAGGTTCCCAAAAATTCGACGAACCGGTCCAGAAGCTGCCTGTAGTAATACACGTAGTCAGCGACTCTGAAACTTTCACGCTTTCCGTTCCCCAGTTCGACATGCATGTTTGGTGGGAGTTTTTCTGTCAGGTCAGACAACAGATCGGAATAAAAACAAAGCTGGAGAATGAATTTAGCCTTGGTCGAGCGTGCAAGCTTGGTATCTGCAACCTCATATTCCCATGCCTCTCCCTCATCATTACTGTCTGTGCGCAGGAGAAAATCAGCATTTCCAAGCATATTGCCGCGCTTCAAGGCGGCCTGATAGACAACCTTGGCACCGGTTTTCAGGGCGTCACTGGTTGCGCTGACACGCTGGTCAAGAGATAGTTTTTGGTCTATCTCAATGCAATCTTCGTATTGGGTTTTTAGTTGCGCAAAAAACTCCGCTTCGTGCTCAAAGCCCTTTGCCTGAACCAGCTTGGATTGCTCATCATCCTCGGCTTTTTCCATTGGTGAGTCGAGGTGGAGGCGATCAAGCCATGTCCTGTGTGGGCATTCAGCGAAAAAGGTCAGGTCGCTTGCGGAAAACAGAATCTGGTTATTTATTTTTTGCAAAGATCACCTCCAAAGGTTTGGGAAGTATAGCGCTTATTTCTGCTAAAAACGGAACTTATCACCATAAGTGGTTCACATAGTGAGCCACTAAAAAAACAATTTCCAAAAATATATATTTAGAGGCTCATTCCGTGAGCCACTTACTTATTTATAGTCACATCATGTGAACAAAATATGGAGGTGAATTCAATGAGCCAATTAACCCAGCATGCCATGACCCGTATGCAGCAGCGCGGCATAAAAGAGCTAACGCTTCAACACCTGTTGCAGCATGGCGCAAAGACTCATGATGGCAGGGGATGCCAAATTGTTTATTTCAACAAGCAATCGCGAAAACGCCTACAAAAAAGCTTTTGCAATGAGGCATTCAAGCAACTTGAGAAGCAAATGGATGCTTATGCCGTAATTTCTGAGTTTGGCGATGTTGTCACAGTAGGCCACCGAACCAAGCGTATCAACCGTTACTAAGGAGACTCCATGGCGCTATTACTAGAAGGAATGACTCTGGTATTTGAAAATGAAACACTTGAAGAGATGCACCCACTTGGCATCAAGGGATTCATATCGGAATGGAACAACGGGTCTTTCTGTACGGACGGCACGATATCTAAATTGTCCTTTTTTGAATTTCAGGACGGATTTTGCGTACTTGCAGCCATGAAGGGTATGGGGTTGGCCATATCCACACGATACGCAGCCGATGTAGCTGTGTTTATGCATGATGGCAGCCCATGGTTACCCTGCTTGTGGCTAGAAACTGAAAAACACGTCGAAAATTACATGATGTGCTGGCATGTAACAAACAAAGGGAGCAAAGCATTGGCTCCAGCATATTTCAAGAGAGGTGGCACATTAGCGCGCTTCCAAGGACTAACCATGGACGAGATAAACGATCGTATTTCTAGGGCGGGCGTCGAAAATGGATGCAGCATTTTCAAAGACGAAATATCTGGTCGAATTCTGTACGGTCCGAATCAACTCTGCAGACATTAAGGCGATAAAAGTACGATTGCCAATCTGTGCATTGAATCTTCTGTATCACTAGGCACTAGCCAACGTTCTAGGCGCTGTCTATACCTCGAGAAATTTTTATAGGAGGCCCGTTGTGGCCAAATGCGGACGCACTGTGCTTAGTAATATCGCAGGCTGATATTACTAAATATTGATGCCAAGTGCCCGCGCGGTTTTCGGTATTGTTATAACTATTAATGCACACAGCAGTATTGGTGTTAACACAGTATCTATGCGGCTTCCAGCGACATTGACAGTCCAATGTTATTGTACGGACAATAGTAATATTACGCATTTTTGCGATCTATAACATGTTCGGCGTCAGAAATCCTTCCGAGCACTTTTCCAAAAACTAGTCACAACCCCAAAATCTATGCCCACGCAACTCTTAACTACAGTCGCGCCATATTTCAGGCCATATATTGACCTCTTGAAATTGTCTGGAGAGCGCTACTACTTCAGGAAAGCGTCGACCTCCCTCCGGGATGCTGACGGTCAGCGCCGAAATTGGCATCCGAAGATCGCTCACGTAATGCTTCGGGGATACCACTTGCCAACCGAGGGCATCTTGTATGCGGCCTTTCCAAAGGTAGTCAACGTCAGCAATCTTGGAGACGACGACCTTCTTTACATAGGTTGCTCGGCTACGGGTGGCTCTAGATATTGGCGCGGACGACCGAGCGAAACCGGTCGCTACCCCGAAAGCAAGTCTTGCTTTCATCATGAACAAATGCGTCGAGGCAGAGACTCACACAATCTAGAAAACTATCTTACTCAAATTGGTTCGGTTCGCGTGTATACACTGACGGACAGAGAAGTTCTGTCTCTCTGTTCCAAGCATCAGGTCACGTTACCTGAAGGAAGATATCCGGCACACCAACTCGAAAAAAAAATCCTGTCTGAAGGATTTTTAAGATGGAAGTGGAATCGGCGTGTCTGAGTTACCGCCGAATGAATCCGACTTTAGGAAGGTCATGTTTTTTCATTTTGCGTACTCCATTGAGTGGTTCAACGAGTAGGCTGCATTTCATTTTAGTGATAGCGGCCAGAAGGGGGGGTTAGGCTGATTTTGTTCGCTGTATGGAGGTTGCTTTGAGGTGGGGGCGATTCATTAGCGTTAGAAAACCCTGCTTGTAATGGTGTTGGGCTGGAAAGTGCTAAGTCTAAATTTCTAACACCATATGGCGATGTGGATTTGCGGTGTTGGGAAGCGGTCGTTTTACATCGGAAATTATTGATGTGAGGGGCGGCGGCATTGTGCCTGGAACTTAAAATGGTTGCTAGAAGAAGCTGAAGAAGCATCTGTCATTTATTCAATACAATACGGTCTGATTCTGACAGTTCCACGTGGTGATTACAGTATTGAAAGTTTGCGTTCTTTACTAAGGGCATTTGTACTGCTTGGAAGGCCAAAACAAGTAGTTGGCTTAGATCTGGCAGGCCATGAAAGTCGCGAGAACATATCTGAACTGGTCCCACATTTTATGAGGGCGAAGAAGGAATTTGGGCTTGGGGTTACTATTCACGCAGGCGAAACGGGCATAATTGAAAATGTCACACAAGCCGTTTTGGGCTTTGGCGCAGATCGAATTGGGCACGGAACAGCGGCCGCAAAATGTGTTGAAACTATGGCGCTGCTTCGAGAGCACGATGTTTGTCTGGAAGTTTGTCCAATAAGTAACTATTTGACCGGCGCAGTACCCAATGGAGAGGCACATCCATTGAATGCATTTGTTGAGCATGAAGTGCCGTTCGTTATTTGCTCAGACAACCCTGCTCGTCATGCGCGGGGACTCAATGCGGACTATTACGAGTTTATTCAAGAAACGGGGCGGTTTGATTTGCTGGATGATATGTACTCAAAGCAGTCGAAGTACTCTTTTCTCGATTTCAGCAGAATAAACTAACTGGACTATATGTTGGAAGGTGCGTTTAGGGATCGTCAAGCCCACCTGTCAAAAATTCTGTCGGTCTGTTTGTCGAGTTCAAACGAGCGCGATGTAAATCCAACGAGACTGTCGCCAAATGCCTCAATTGCAAGAAGCAGAATTTCGCGTGCAAGGGATGTTGAAATTGAATTCTTTGGTGAACAAAGCGCCCCTTTCTGCTGCTCAACATAAAGCGCCGTTTCCCGAAGAGCGATCATCTCCCCCCGTTTTGCTAGATCAATAAGCTCATTCATCCGGGCTTCACCGATCGCCACCTGTAGCCTACTTCCCATAGCAACCGTTGGGCCGAGAGCCAAACGGTGTTTTGTCCCGTGTTTGTATAGTGGATCTTTCGATCTTTTAACTGGATTCACCCCGCTTCTGAACGTGCCCACATGGACTTTAGAGGTTTCTTCAAGTGCAGTAATGCTGAGAAAGAGCGCAGTTGCGTGCGAACCCATAGCTAGAAGTGTTGACGCATCCTCAAGAAGTTGAACTATGTGCTCACAGGCTTCGTCAAATTCCTCTGTTGTGTTGCATAACTTCTCTCCGACAGCGGCAGCGTCTTTAACGGCAAGCCACCACTCTATGGACGAATTGATCATGTTGAGGAATTAAATTGTTATGGTCGAAAGTTTGCATATTAGCATTGTCGAATGAGAAGAAAATCCAGATCTGAACGACAGCTTCATTGCTGGGTTAAGGCGGTGATGGTTGCCAAGGTAAAGGTCTGCTTTGGCCGGTGGCTGTGTGAAAACGCTGTTTTAAACAGGTGAAAATGGAGTGTGATGAGCCTATCCTTCTAGGATAATAGTGGTAGCTATTATCAGGAGGCGGCATGAAAAGATTTGTAGAAGGTGCAGATCGTAGTCAGGTCACTTTGCTTCCGGAATCAATTGATGATTTCGTCACTGAAGACAATCCTGTACGTGCAGTAGACGCATTTGTTGATTCACTCGATCTGGCGTCACTTGGCTTTGACGGAGTAAACCCCGCGCAAACGGGACGGCCATCCTATCATCCATCGGTACTGCTGAAGATATACATCTACGGATACCTAAATCGTGTCCATTCCACGCGACGTCTTGAGCGCGAAGCACAGCGCAATCTTGAACTGATGTGGCTGGTTAATCGGCTGGCACCTGACTTCAAGACAATTGCAGATTTTCGCAAGAATAACGGAGCGGGAATTCGCAATGCGTGCCGACAGTTTGTGTTTCTCTGCCGCGAAATCGGCTTGTTTGCGAACGCAGTCGTGGCAATCGATGGCTGCAAGTTCAGAGCTGTTAATGCGCATAACCGCAATTTCACGCGAGGCAAGGTTGCCAAGCGCCTTGCGCAAATTGACCAGTGCATTGATCGTTACATGGGTGAACTCGATACCGCAGATCGCCAAGAGTCTGATATTGCCGAAGCAAGAACCTCTCGCCTCAATGAGAAGATCAAGACCATGAAGGCGCAGATGGAGAAGTTCAAACAGATTCAGGAACATCTGGAAGAGGTGCCAGGGAAACAGATTTCCCTGACTGATCCAGACGCTCGCGCCATGGCCACCAGTACAAGTCGAGGCCTGGTGGGTTACAACGTTCAAACTGCGGTCGATACAACCCACCACCTGATAGTGGCTCATGAAGTTACCAATAGTGGCAGCGACCGTCGACAGTTATCCAAGATGGCAATGCAAGCCAAGGTTGCCATGGCAGCCAATGATTTGCACGCTATTGCAGATCGCGGTTACTTCAACGGTGAAGAGATCGTCGCCTGTGAACAAAACGGAATTACGCCTCTTGTTTCCAAGTCGACGACATCCAGCGCGAAAGCTGACGGGCGCTTTGACAAGGAAGACTTCATCTTCGATGCAAATGCTGGTGAGTACAAATGCCCTGCTGGCAAACGGTTGATTTGGCGGTTCTCCACGGAGGAACGTGGCGGATTAATTCATAAATACTGGAGTTCTGAGTGCCCCAGTTGCGAAATTCGCGACAAATGCACGACCAGCAAAAATCGTCGCGTTAGTCGTTATGACCACGAATCAACCCTTGAGGCGATGCAAAGGCGGCTCGACCTGAATCCGGGGCTTATGCGTATTAGGCAACGCACCGTTGAACACCCCTTCGGCACCATAAAAGAGTGGATGGGAGCAAATCACTTTCTAACCAGGCGGCTAGAAGGTGCAGGAACTGAGATGAGTTTGCACGTTTTGGCCTATAACATGAAGCGAGTCATGAAAATCATGGGAGTTTCCAGACTAATGGAGGCCATGGCGGCATGATGGCCGCTTTTTTTCATAATCCTGACCTATAATTTCTGCTGAATCTGACTGGACCAAGCACTTCGCGCTTCACGATCAATGTGTTTTCACACAGTCTGGCCGAGCAGCTGTCGTAAGTCGTATGGCAGGTTTTAGATCATTTCAGATTTATAGTGCGGGTATACAGCGCCACCAAGCTCTCCCATTTTGAAAAACTAATAAAAAACCCTCCACCGAAGCGGAGGGTTATGGTTTCATCTTACTAGCAACTTATGCCCGCAAAACTAGCAGCTTATGGGTGCAAACTTGCAGCTTATGCCCGCACTCACATATGCCCGCACTCACACAAGAAATGCGGGCTAACCACAACTTCCAATTGCACCACAAGCCGTACAGAAGTCGCAGCCATCCTTGCGAATCAAGGCCATGTTGCCGCATTCACGGCACAGTCGGCCGTGCAACAATGGCGCTGGTTTGGCAGCGTGTTTCGGATCTTCCGTCACAACACCCATGCTGATTCTTGGCATGCCCTCTTCATTCAGAATACCAAGCATCGCATAACGGTGAATGACTAACTGAGCAATGTAGGCGACGGTGGATGGGTAGCTCGCCATTTTTTCGCTGCCTGGCACACGCGCAAGAAAATCGCCGCGTGGCTCGGCATAGTTCAACAGCTTGCGCAATTTCATGCCGATCCATGCTGGGTCAACCACACGCATATCTACACTGAGCAGCTTGCACAAGCCATCCAATGTGCGCGGATGCCCTCCGGTCAACCCCATGCTGTATGGTCGGCGTGTACCGTCCGGCATTTCCAGTTCCTTGAGCATCAGCACAAATTCATCATCCGTCGAAGGGTTACGTACATCAGCCACCCATGCCAGCGTGCCATCCGTGCCCGTTTTTGGCTCATGCGGCGCAAAGAGTGCGTCCAACACTGGGGTTTGGTCATTCTCTTCGTAATCCAGGGCGCCCAGCTGGTTGTAGCGCCATTTCACGAGTTTTGCCAATGCAGCAGTTGCGCTCGGCACTTGCACCATTTCGCCATTTGGCGGCATCGGCATGTAAAACGGATCGCCATAAGCTTGCTCCAGCATCGTGAAGCGCTTGTTCAGCCAACCCCTGTCATTCGCACGCATGTCACTGGAAAGCGTCTTGGCAATCGCATCCAGGCCACGCGGCGGCTGACCGCCCAGCACCCAGACCTCAAACGGAATACCCCCATGATCCGAGACCACCACCGCGAATTCACCTTGCGGCGTCTGAATTTGCTCACTGACCCAACCGGACGCGCCTGCAGGCAAACCGGGACGCGACGGCCAGCGTAGCGATGCTAAGGGCGGTGACATCGCCACTTCTTTCAAAATCATGCGGCGATCTTGCTCGGACAAGGTGATTGGTTGTTCATTCACTGGCTCGGATTCAATGGCCGGCACCGAAAGCACGGCTCCCAGCACGCTATTCGGGCGATAGGTCGTGATGCCTTTCAAACCCTTGCGCCAAGCTTCCATGTAAAGATCTTTGAAATCCTCATACGGATAGTCTTCTGCCACGTTTACAGTCTTGGAAATCGCCGCATCAATAAATGGCGCCACATCTGCCACCATCAGCATGTGGTCAATGGCAGATATCTCCAGTGCCGAAACGAAAGCAGACGGCAGATTACTGGTGTCGTGACCCATCGCACGATAAACGCGGTATGCGTGATCTTCTACGGTGTAATCTTTCTTGCTGCCATCTGGCATGCGCTTGGTACGGTTGTAAAACCATGAAAACGCCGGTTCAATCCCGTTAGAAGCATTATCAGCAAACGCCAGCGAGATCGTGCCAGTCGGCGCAATCGAAGTCAGATGCGAGTTACGAATGCCATGCTCACGGATATCTGTTTTCAACGCTTCCGGCAGACGCGCGACAAAATCGCTTTGCAGGTATTTTTCAACATCCAGCATTGGGAAAGCCCCACGCTCTTTCGAGAGTTCGACCGAAGCGGCGTAAGATGCGTCACGCATCATGCGCGCAATTCGGGCTGAAAGCCTGCGTCCTTGATCAGAGTCATAACGCACGCCCAGCATGATCAGCGCATCACCCAACCCGGTAAAGCCCAAGCCTATGCGGCGCTTCGCCTCGGCTTCTTTCGCCTGCGCCTCCAGCGGCCAGCGGGTTGCGGTCAACACATTATCCAGCATGCGTACCGCAATTCTGGTTACTTTCGCCATCAAATCAAAATCGAATGAAGGCTCTACTGAAAAAGGATCCTTCACATAAGCCGTCAGATTGAGGCTACCAAGACAGCAACAGCCGTAATCCGGCAATGGCTGTTCACCGCAGTTGTGAATATATAAACCGTTTCCATCGAAAGCGTTAACTCCTGGAATCTGAACGTCATAAACCGTTTCCACACCATCACGCTCAATTGATTCAACCACCGCTGTAAAACGTTCACGATTCAATGCTCGCTGATAACCGCCTAATAGCTTGACCAGCCTTTGTTGCTTGTCAACATCAGCAAAACCAATGCGCTCGTTGAAAAGCGCCAGGTTGTCTCCGGAAATATTCAACTCGTGCAAAACCTGCGTTTCGTAAAAGGCGCTTTCCCCTTTTCCGTCTGGCAGCAACTTCAGTAAAGGCTGATCCCCCTTGCGGTTGTTGTAAATGGTTGAGGCTATTCCGAAGCGCAATAGCATGCGCTGTACCCTTACGAGCGTTTCCCTGTTTGTCTGAGTAAGGCGCACACTTACCCCTTTTTTCTGGCAACCTTGTATGGAACCATCCGCATCAAACAAACCGCGCAGAAAACCGGCATGGAACTCAGATGATGTTGCATCAAGCGCATCCGTCATCTGCTTTGCACCTAGACGCATGCCCATTTCATAGGCAAGATCACGCAAACCCGTACTCTTCATGCGGTATTCGCCACGGCCGGCAACCGCCGCAAACCCTGAGAAATCTGCACGTGTCCTGATTTCCTGCATCGCTGCTTCGGCAGCCAGCATCACACTGTTTTTTACAACCGCATCGGCACCATTTGCCTGCGCAGCCTTTTGCTTGTGCCAAACGCTTATCACAGCGCCATCTGCTTTCAATGTGCCATCACCCAAAAGCAAGCCCAACAAATAGCCTTGTGCCTCAGTGTGTTGCCCCTCCCAACCCTGAACAGCGCGATGGTTGTGCAAAGCGACCCGATCTCCCGGTGCGAGTTGCCCTGCCTCAACCCATTCCACCTCCTGACGATAACGCGTTTGCGTCACCACGCGACGCACCAAATGGTTGGCTGTCAAGCGTAGCGAATAGCCTTCTCTGGTTTGCAAACGCAAAACCGGTTTCTCGCCAGTAGCAAAAAAACCTGTGGCGCCTGACAGGAATTCCTGCCCGTTAACAAGTGCACAAAAAGGGGTGCCAACCAGATCCGAAACCTGCCGCGGCCCTTCCGCCGTTGCCACCCATGAATCTGCCGTGACACAAGGATTGGTTGACTCGATTTTTTCACAGTAAGCCAGATTGTTTTCTTGATTGATGCGGTCAATGAAAAGCACCCCGGGCTCGGCTGCGTTGTAAGTGCTTTGCATGATGAGTTCCCAAACCACTCTTGCACGGAGTTTCTGGTACACCCATTTGCCATCTTCGCGCTTGTAAGCCCCCTCCAGCTTCAGCTCCTCAGTCGGCTCTGCAATGTGCGCCAGTTCATATTCCTCATCCGCTTCAACCGCACGCATAAATGCATCTGTTACACCCACGGACACATTGAAGTTGTTCAACTGGCCTCTTTCCTGTTTAACAGTCACAAATTGCAGAATATCCGGATGCTCGACATCCAGCACGGCCATTTGTGCGCCGCGACGCGCGCCAGCTGATTCGACCGTCTCGCACGAGCGGTCAAATACTTTCATGTATGAAATCGGACCCGAGGCACTGCTGCCTGTTCCCTTAACTCTCGCCCCTTTGGGGCGAATGGCAGAAAAATTGTAGCCAACACCACCGCCACGACGCATGGTTTCAGCAGCCTCGGCCAGCGCGTCATAAATACCGGGCTTGCCGCCTTCTTTTTTTGTGATGGAATCGCCAACTGGCTGAACAAAGCAGTTGATCAGTGTAGTATCCAGCCCGGTTCCCGCCGCGCTACTCACCCGGCCGGCAGGTATGAATCCGTTTTGCATCGCCCACAAAAATTCCTGCGAATGCTTCAAACGACTTTTTTCTGCTTCAACTTCAGAAAGCGCTCTGGCGACCCGCGCCATCACCTCTTCGGTGGTTGATTCGTTATCTCTCGCGTATTTCTCTATCAAGACTTCGGTGGAAATTTCTTGCGGCTCAAACAAACCCTCAATTGCGGCGCGCTCTTTGTTGTGCATTTATTGCTCCTTGGAAAGTCTTGAAACGGTCACTCTTTAATTGACAAACAGTGTAATTCTAAAATGCGTCACACGCATAAAAACCGCCCTTCAATGGCGGCATAACAATTAAAGCCTTAAAATAAAAAGCCCCCGGATCGGGGGCGTTGAGAACTACCCCAATGCAGCTAGCAACTTGGGGACTTCCTCAAACAGATCGCCTATCAAGCCGTAGTCCGACACCAGGAAAATAGGTGCATCCGGATCGGTATTGATGGCCACGATGGTTTTCGAATCCTTGATCCCGGCCAGATGCTGAATCGCACCAGAAAGCCCCACGCCGATATAAAGATCGGGCGCAATGATTTTTCCAGTCTGACCAATCTGCCAGTCATTCGGCACATAACCTGCATCAACAGCAGATCTTGAGGCACCCACCGCCGCGCCCAACCGGTCTGCCAGTTGCAAAATCAAGCCGACATTTTCGGCCGAACCGATACCACGTCCAACAGCTACCACCACTTTGGCAGCAGGCAACTCCGGGCGATCTGACCCCGCCACCTCACGCGAAACGAAACGTGATTTACCAAAAGCCGCCACCGCTTCAACATTGCTGATGGAAGCTGCGCCACCCATTTCCTGCGCGGGCTCGAAGCAAGTCGTGCGCACAGTAATCACCTTTACCGAATCACCAGACTGCACGGTCTCGATCGCATTGCCCGCATAAATCGTACGCTCGAAAGTGTCTGGAGAAATGATCTGAATAGCTTCAGAAATCTGCGCCACATCCAGCCTGGCCGCCACGCGTGGCAAAAGATTTTTACCAAAGGCGGAAGCAGGGGCAAGAATATGCGAGTATCCTTCTGCCAGCGCCATCACCTGCTCTGCCACATTTTCGGCCAAGCCATCGGCAAAATGCGGCGCGTCTGCAATCAATACCTTGCTGACACCCACGATAGATGCCGCTGCCTGCGCAACAGCCGCGCTGTCGTGACCCGCCACCAGGACGTGAACCTCATCCCCGCAAGCTGTTGCTGCAGTAACGGTATTGAATGTACCCGCCTTGAGGGCGGCATTATCATGTTCGGCAATGACCAGTACAGCCATGATTCTTTCCTGAGTTAATGGAGCAGCGCGTTCTCTGCTCTGCCCCGATGTTCTTTAGATGATTTTTGCTTCCGTCCTGAGCTTTTCTACCAGCGTCGCCACATCCGGCACCATGATACCCGCAGCCCGCGCTGGCGGCTCGGCAACCTTGACCGTTTTCAGGCGCGGCATCACGTCCACCCCCAACTCCGAAGCCGTCACCGTTTCCATCGGTTTTTTCTTGGCTTTCATGATGTTGGGCAAGGTCACGTAGCGCGGCTCGTTCAAGCGCAAATCAGCGGTCACGACCGCAGGCAAATCCAGTTCCAGCGTTTCCTGACCACCATCCATTTCACGCGTTACCGTCACCTTGTCGCCCTCAACGGTCACCTTAGAAGCAAACGTTGCCTGCGGCCAGCCCAGAAGCGCAGCCAGCATCTGACCTGTCTGGTTGGCATCGTCATCCGTTGCCTGCTTGCCCATAATAATCAGCCTGGGTTGCTCCTTGTCTGCCACCGCCTTGAGTAATTTGGCAACTGCAAGCGGCTGCAATTCCGCATCCGTTTCCGCCAGAACAGCCCGGTCAGCCCCAATCGCCATTGCGATACGCAAGGTGTCCTGTGCTCCCGCCACACCACACGAAACGGCCACCACCTCGGTTGCGTAACCGTCTTCTTTCTGGCGCACGGCCTCTTCCATCGCGATCTCGTCAAATGGGTTCATTGACATCTTGACGTTTGCGGTATCAACACCGCTCCCGTCCGATTTAACCCGCACCTTGACGTTGTAATCTACCACGCGCTTCACTGGCACCATGATCTTCATTACAAAACCTCTAAAACAAAATTGCTAATTAAAACCGTCAAATTATAAAAACACTGCGCCGATTCGTCATGCAAAAAAATCGCTCCGTGCCTTTATTTCCGCTTTATAAAAAATTCGTATTCTTCGCCCTGCTCATTCACTGACAGGAGTTCATTACCCGTCTGGATGGAAAATGCCTGAAAATCGCGCAGCGACCCAGAATCCGTTGTCACTACGCGCAGCACTTCACCGCCTTCCATATTCGCCAACGCCTTTTTGGCTTTCAGGATTGGGAGCGGACAAGTCAATCCGCGCGCATCAACTTCAGAATGAAACTCCATCTTTTCACCTTCAATTCATAAATGGCAGAACATCAAACGCGCTCGCCAACCCAGCCAGCGACACTTTGCAACGCCGCTTCCAGTCCAGCTGGATTCGCCCCCCCCGCCTGCGCCATATCCGGGCGACCGCCACCTTTACCACCGACCTGACTAGCAACGAAATTGACCAGTTCACCCGCCTTCACCTTGCCGGTGGCATCGGATGTCACACCGGCAATCAAGCTAACCTTGCCATCACTGACCGTCGCCAGCACGATGGCCGCAGTTTTCAGCTTATCCTTCAACTTATCCACTGCGTCGCGCAATGTTGGCACATCAGCACCTTCTATCGTTGCCGCCAGCACTTTCACGCCATTGATTTCGACTGCCCGCTCCAGCAGTTCATCCCCCTGACTGGAAGCAAATTTCGCTTTCAGCGCCGCGAGTTCTTTTTCCAGTGTCTTGACCTGATCCTGCACCTGCAAGATGCGCGGAATCAGTTCATCCGGCTGCGTCTTCAGCGCCGATGCGGCTTCATTGACACGGCGCGACAGATTCTGCACCAGATCCAGGGCTGCCGTACCTGTCACCGCTTCCACACGGCGAACGCCTGCCGCAATACCACCCTCACTGATGATCTTGAATGGTCCAATATCGCCAGTACGCGCCACATGTACACCACCGCATAATTCGCACGACGAACCGATATTCAGCACACGCACGTCATCGCCATACTTTTCGCCAAAAAGTGCCATTGCACCATGCCTGATCGCATCGTCGTATGACATATGCTGCGCGATCGTTGCGGCATTCTCAAGAATCTCGCGATTGACTATTTCTTCGACCTGACGAATCTCATCTGCCGTCATCGGCGCATTGTGGCTGAAATCGAAACGCGTTCTTTCCGCATCGACCAGTGACCCTTTCTGAGCCACATGCGTACCCAGGATCTGCCGCAGCGCCTTGTGCATCAGGTGGGTCGCCGAGTGATTGCGAATCGTCTGCGCACGCAATGCGGCATTCACTGTCGCGCTGACCCGGTCGCCTACAGCCAATGTGCCATGACTGACAAAACCGTGATGACCGGACACATCCGGTTGGATACGCTGCGTATCTTCAACCGTAAACGCAGCCTGTTCTGTGGCCAGCACACCCAGATCGCCGCACTGCCCCCCCGACTCTGCGTAAAAAGGCGTCACGTCCAGCACCGCAATGCCATGCTGCCCAGCCGTCATCTGTTCTACTGACACGCCGTCAACATACAGCGCGAGTACTGTTCCTTCCCTTGCCAGCACGTCATAACCCACGAATTCCGTTTTGTCGCCGTGATATTCCACCGCTGCAGCCATCTTGAACTTGCCAGCCGCGCGCGCCGTTTCTCTCTGGCGTTCCATCGCCACATGGAAGCCTGCTTCGTCCAGAGCAATACCGCGTTCACGGCAAATATCTGCAGTCAAATCCAGCGGAAACCCGTAGGTGTCGTACAAGGCAAACGCGGTTTCACCATCAAGTTGCGCAACATTCTGTGCAAGCGCGGCTTCCAGAATTTTCATGCCATGCTCAAGCGTTTCATTGAAGCGCTCTTCTTCATGATTCAAGGAACGCGCCACCTGATGCTCGGCTTCGGCGAGTTCAGGATAGGCTTGTCCCATTTCTGCCACCAGATCGTTCACCAGTTTGTAGAAAAACAGGTCGGATTGACCCAACTTGTGCCCGTGGCGCAAGGCGCGACGAATGATGCGACGCAACACATAACCATGCCCTTCACTGCTTGGAATCAGTCCGTCAGCAATCATGAATGCGGCAGCGCGAATATGGTCAGCAATCACCTTGAGCGAATTATTCGACAAATCAGTGGTGCCCGTTTCCTTCGCGCCCGCCTTGATCAGGTTCTGAAACAGGTCAATCTCGTAATTGCTGTGTACGTGCTGCAACACAGCCGCCAGGCGCTCCAGGCCCATGCCGGTGTCCACGCATGGCATCGGCAGCGGTGACATATTGCCAGCGTCATCGCGGTTGTACTGCATGAAGACCAGATTCCAGATTTCGATGAAGCGGTCGCCATCCTCTTCCGGACTGCCCGGCGGGCCACCCCAGATTTCCGGGCCGTGGTCGTAAAATATTTCGCTGCACGGACCGCAGGGTCCCGTATCGGCCATCTGCCAGAAATTGTCTGATGCGTAGCGCGCGCCTTTATTGTCGCCAATGCGAATGATGCGCTCTTTGGGAACACCGACCTGTTTCGCCCAGATATCGTAGGCTTCATCGTCTTCTTCGTAGACCGTCACCCACAGCTTTTCTGTCGGCAAGCCATACACATCCGTCAGCAACTCCCACGCGTAAAGAATCGCCTCTTGCTTGAAATAATCACCAAAACTGAAATTGCCGAGCATTTCAAAAAAGGTGTGGTGACGCGCCGTATAACCGACGTTTTCCAGATCGTTGTGCTTGCCGCCGGCACGCACACAGCGCTGCACCGATGCCGCACGGGTATAGGGACGTTTGTCTGTGCCAGTAAACACATCCTTGAACTGCACCATGCCGGAATTGGTCAGCAGCATGGTCGGATCGTTGGCAGGCACCAGAGAACTGGAGCGCACCACGGTATGCCCTTTGGATTCGAAATACGTCAGGAATTTGTCGCGAATTTCGGCAGCTTTCATGATTCGATAAAAATGTAAAAAGGGAGCAGCAAACCAAAGATTATAAGGGATAACGCCACCTCGCATTCACAAGTAAACCGATCCATTTGCAGAAACAAACCACAGCCCGAAACAATTTCCGCACGGCAATCATTTTCGGTTATGTTCTTGTTTATGATTTACATCAACGCTTAATGGTAAGATTTCGTCATTTTGCTATTGGCAGGAAGTGCTTATTAATGTTAGATCGTTTCATGCCGTTAGATATCGAGATGTGCCTATGTAAGCAGCGTAAAATGCAAAAATTAGACTGATTAATATGCCTTTAATCAAATTGTGCTAATACCTCTAATGCTATAGTCGCTACCAACAAAATTGGAGAACCCGTTTAATCATGCCGCACCCGAACCAGGATATTCGTAATCGCCTGCTTGTTGCCCGTTTACCAAAACTGCCTGAAGTACTCTTAAAGCTAATGGAATACTGTCAGTCGGAAGACGTCAGCATGGCAGCGCTGGCGGAGCTGGTTGCACAAGACCCGGGCATTGCCAGTAAGATTATCGGTGTCGCCAACAGTTCAGCGTATCACCGCAGCCATGCCAAAAAGGTGAGCCTGGAGCAGTCGCTGATCGCGCTGGGCATGGAAATGATACGAATTCTGGTCATCAGCGAATCTGTATTTCAAACGATTAATGGTTTTTCGACCAGCGGCAATCTCGACATGCGTCGCTATTGGAAGCACTCTCTGATGTCTGCATCCATCGCTCGAGATATTGCCAAAAAAATGGCGTACCCCCAAATTGATGAAGCCTACCTTGCCGGTTTGCTGCATGACGTCGGACGCCTTGCCTTGCTGGCGGTGGCACCCAATGAGTACGCACCCTATTTTTACGCGGCAGATACTGAAAATCTGTGCGTGAGCGAGCAGCAGCTTTTCAGCATCACGCATCAGGAAGCCAGCGCGTGGCTAATCGAACGTTGGAACCTTGACTCTTTCATGGCTGACAGCGTGCTCTATCACCACGAGCCAGCAAACCGGATTGAAACGGCCCACCCGCTCATTCGCATCGTGATGACGGCGCATCTGCTTGCCGACCACGAGCACAGCGCGCCCATCGTTGCCATGGGCGGTGCCATTTGCGGCCTGGATAAAGAAGATCTGGCCAAAATAAGCAGCGATGCCGCCAAAAACATCCAGAAAACGGCCGGCTTCCTGGGGCTTGACCTGAACAATCTGGATGAAGAACCTGCACCAGTCAGTTTTGTCCATGCGGTTCCTGCACAAAGGCAACTGAATGAAGAGTTGCACAATATTGCGCAAACCAACGAAGCCGCAAAAGTGTTCAAAAAACAGGAAAAAGTTCCCGAGCTGCTTGAAGCCATCAGCAAATCCGCGTGCATCCTGTTCAACCTGGACGAAGTCGTCATCTTCCTTGCTGATGATGGCAAACAATCACTGGTAGGCGTTCCCATCAATGAATATCGCAAGCGGCTCGATGGATTCTCGATTCCGTTAAATCGTGGCGACATCATTGCCGAAGTCGCGCTCAGACAGCGTCCTGCTTTCATTACCAACGAAGCCAACAAGCTCGGCATCGCTGAAAAACAGATACTGCGCATTCTGGGCACGGAATGTCTGGTCTGCTTGCCCCTATCCTCCGAGGGCAATAGCCTGGGGGTCATGATTGGCGGCGCCATGGCACATCAACGCACAGAATTCCAGCGTATTGCGCGTTTCCTCCAGTCCTTTGCCAACGAGGCTGCCGACCAGCTGCAAGCATTGTACAAAAAAGAAAAGGAAAACAAGCAGCACTCAGACTCACTTGCGGAAGAATTACGTCTCGAATCGCTCAAACTTTCACATGAAATCAGCAACCCGCTTGCGATTGTCAAAAACTACCTGAGTTTGCTCGAAAACAAACTGGCCAGACATGATTCCGTACATGGCGAAATTTCAGTACTTCATGAAGAAATTGACCGTGCAAGCACCATTCTTCGAGAATTTGCCAACCCACCGAAAAAAGCCGAGCGTCAAAGCAACAACATCAACCGGGTTATTGGCGATGTTGTCAAAACTTTCCGTGACACCGGATTTGCCAGTGAGGCAACGGAAATTGTCGCAACAACGGAAAACCAGCCAGAGGAAGCCGATTGCGATGATGGCACGCTCAAGCAAATTTTGATTAATCTGGTGAAAAATGCCATTGAAGCCATGCCAAACGGCGGCAAAATTGAGGTGCGGAACGATGGCCATGTCCTGCGCGAAGGTCGAACTTATGTCAAGCTTTCGGTTACGGACAATGGGCCAGGCATTCCTCAAGAAGTTGCAGAAAAAATATTTTCACCCCTATACGAAAGTAGTGCTTCTCAAATGCGCGGTCTGGGTCTGAGCATTGTGCAAGATCTGGTTAAAAAAATAGATGGCATTATTGACTACCAAAGCAGTTTATCTGGAACACGGTTTGAGGTTCTGCTGCCCACCTCACATAACACCATCACCGTCTTGCAATAGAGGCGGCATCGAAAAAATGTGTTAAAAAAACTGAAAAAGCGCAATGACCAACCGAAGCATCATGGCAGACATTTTTGCTGCGCAAAAACATGCCACATCAAGCAGTGACAACGTAACGCTTTCGCCACGCCTGTTGCTCGTAGACGACGAACCAAGGCTCCTGAAGAGCCTGAATGATTTGTTAAGCAACCGTGGTTATACACTGGCAACGGCGTCCAGAGGGCGTGATGCGATTCATATGCTGGTGGAAAAGCCCTTTGATTTGGTCTTGCTGGACTTGCGTCTGCCAGACATGAGCGGACATGAGATCATGGACGTCATCAACGCCATGAATATTGACGTCAGCGTCATTGTCATCAGCGGTGAAGTCGGGATTGATTCAGCAATTGGCGCCCTTCAGCGCGGCGCATTCGATTATCTGCGCAAACCTTATTCGCCCGAAGAACTAATAAAGCGTATAGACAACGCCATCGTGCAGCGCCAACTGGAATTCAGAAACCAGCATATTGCCAGACAATTGAAGCATTCTGAGAAACTCTATCGCCAACTGGTCGACAATTCACCCGACATCATTTACATGCTGGATGAAAACGGGCGCTTTACGTTCATCAACAACCGTGTCTCACACTTGCTGGGCATCAGTCCCGACGAACTGATCGGAAAGCATTTCTCCATACTTATTCATAACAATGACGTTGAGCGCGCGCATCATGCCTTCAACACGCAACACGCTCAATCAAAAGTGACGTCACAAATTGAATTACGCTTGCAACATCATGGCGAGACCAAAGAGAAAGAGCTCATCTTCGAACATAGCCTTGCCACCGTCGAGTTGCACCTTTCAGAAACCGCGCCGGAAGGCAGACCCGCCGCTAGACAGCATGACAAGAACCTTTATTGCGTTGCACGCGACATTACCCAACGCAAGCACGACCAGCAACTGATTTCCTTTCACACGCACCACGACACGCTGACCACACTCCCGAATCGTACCTTATTCAAAGATCAACTTGGACTGTCCATCATTCAATCCAAGCGCAGCCAAAAGCATCTTTCCGTCATGTTCATCAACCTGGATCGCTTCAAACTGGTGAACGACACGCTTGGCTATATCAAAGGCGATAAATTACTGCAAAAAGTCGCCGGACGCCTGCAAGCCTCGCTTCGCCAAGGCGACATGCTGGCAAGGTTGGGCGGTGATGAGTTTGCCTTGATCATGCAAAATCTCGACAGTGAACAAGATGCCTCAATCATTGCCGAGAAACTACTCGCGACGCTGCACCATCTATTTGATCTCGACGGCAACCAGGTTCACATTACCGCCAGCATCGGCTTGGCAAACTATCCCACAAACGGCTCAACCGCTGACGAGTTGATGCGCTGCGCCGACATTGCCATGAACCACGTCAAGGGGCAAGGCAAAAATGCATACGGTTTTTACGAAAACGCCATGCGGGATGCCTCACAGGAGAAAATCACCCTTGAGTTCAGTCTGCTCATGGCACTGGAGCGCAATGAACTGGAAATGTACTACCAGCCGCAAGTTGATGTGGAAACCGGAAAAATCATCGGCGCCGAAGCACTGATGCGCTGGAACCACCCCGAGCGCGGGCTGCTGTCTGCCGGCTTATTCATCCCATCCGCAGAAGAAAACGGCCTGATTCTTCCGATCAGCGACTGGATGCTTGGCGCCGTATGCAATGACATCCTGACCTGCCGCTCGCACGAACTGGATTCCGCCCACATTGCAATCAATGTTTCGCCCCAATATCTCGACCGCGGTGATTGCACGGAAAAAATCCGGAGTGCGCTGTTGCAATACGCCATTGAGCCGACAATGGTGAAAGTCGAAATCACAGAAAACATTGGCATCAGCAACACGCAATATGCGCTTGAACAGCTCAACCAACTTTCAGCGCTTGGCGTTGGCGTTGCCATTGATGACTTTGGAACAGGCTATTCTTCCCTGTCCTACCTACACCGATTCCCCGTACACACCATCAAGATCGACCAGGCCTTTGTTCAGGAAATTCATTCTGAGGACGGACACTACCCGGTCATCCTCTCGATCATTTCCATTGCCCGCGGGCTTGGCCTGAATATCGTTGCAGAAGGCGTCGAAACCGAAATCCAGGCAAACTATCTGAGAAGTACAGGTTGCCATGTCATGCAAGGTTATTACTTCCACCGTCCAATGCCTCTTGCACAATTTATCGCACTGTTGAAGGCACAAAAAGCTGCCTGAAAACGCACACGCCTTGATGCCCTCCACAATCATCATCAGCGGGTACAAGTAACGCAAGCACCAACGTTTAAGGGGGCAATATGAAAAGAGGAATCGCCGTAGCAATAACGATACTCATGATTGCGGGTTGCGCCAGCTACCGTCCTATTGTCGATATGCAGGGCGTGGATCCGTATCTGTATGAAATGGACCTGAGAGAATGCCAGCAATATGCTGAACAAATTGACACCAGCTCTGAAGTGGTTGGCAGTACTGCCGTCGGCACCGTTTTTGGTGCAGCTATCGGCATTGCCGGAGGTGGGCGTAGCAGCCTCGGCACAGGCGCCGCCGTTGGCGCTGTCACGGGTGTCGCAGCCGGTGGCGCAAAAGCCTCTCGCGACAAAAATCAGGTCATCAGAAACTGCCTGACAGGCCGCGGCTATCGCGTGCTGCGCTGAAGAAAGCGAAAGGCGGGCGAATTGCTAACAAGCCTGCCCGGCCGCAACGCCGGAGGCCCATGCCCAATGCAAATTAAAACCGCCCAGCCAGCCGCTGACATCCATCACTTCACCAACAAAAAACAGACCCGGCACTTTTTTGGCTTCCATCGTTTGTGAAGACAGCTCGTCCGTATTAACACCGCCCAGCGTGACTTCCGCCGTGCGATAGCCTTCAGTACCATTTAATTTAAGTTGCCATTGGCTGAGCTTGAGCGCAACCTCCTCCATCTCACCCTGACTGAGTTGGTTGAGCGGTTTGTCAAGCAAGGCCACATCCAGCAAAGCATCAACCAGACGTCTCGGCAACCACTGACTTACCGTATTCCTCAAATTCTGCTTTGGCCGCCGGAGACACGCCTGCTCCAGCAATTCATATACATTTTTACCAGGCAAGAGATCTATACAAATCGCTTCGCCAGGCTGCCAATAATTAGAGATTTGCAAGATCGCCGGGCCTGACAAGCCGCGATGCGTAAATAGCAGGGCCTCGCTAAATTGCTGGCCGCATGCGGCGGTAATACAGGCTGGCACAGCAATCCCGGAAAGCGTGCCCAACGGCTGTTTTTGTTCGGCATGCCAGGTAAACGGCACCAGACCCGCACGGGTCGGCACGACGTTCAAGCCGAACTGCTCGGCAAGCTGATAACCCAGTGGTGTCGCCCCCATTTTGGGTATCGACAAGCCACCCGTTGCAATCACCAATGACTCGCTCTGATACTGCTTTCCACCTGCCTGGACCTCAAAACGCTGATCATCCGGTCGCTCCACACCTGTTATTTCCGCATCCAAAGTGATCGTCACGCCCGCCCAATCACACTCATTTCTCAATAGTTCCACAATCTGCCGGGCATTATCATTACAAAACAACTGACCGTGATCACGCTCGTGATATTCAATGCCATGCCGCTCAATCAACTCGACAAAATCATTGGCCGAATAACGTGCCAAAGCAGATTTGACGAAATGCGGGTTGCTGCACAAATAGTTTTCGACGCCAACATGCAAATTGGTGAAATTGCAGCTTCCGCCGCCACTAATGGCAATTTTCCGTCCAACTTTGCCGGCATGATCCAGCACCAGCACAGACCGACCGCGATACCCGGCCGTGGCAGCGCACATCAACCCTGCCGCACCCGCACCGATAACAATGACATCAAATTGTCGTGCCATAAAAAATGCCCCAGAAAATCTGAGGCATTGTACCTTTCCTGAACGGAAAAAATCGTTAGACGCGCAAACGTCCAATATCAATCATCATCCCGGCATGGCCGATCTGAACAATCTGCTCGCCCATTTCTGCCAGCATTCTCTGGCCCGCTTTTTCACCCGTGCAATGGCATGGCACCATAAAAGTCGGCTCCCAGGCTTTCATTGCCTTGAGCGTTTCATCCATACGGTTTTGGTCAGCATTGACCAGATGCATCCCCCCTATGACGCCCTTTACCTTTTCAATACCGGTCAGCTTGCGAATGTAGTCAATCGTATTCACGACACCGGCGTGGCAGCACCCGACCAGAATCACCAGCCCTTCCTCAGTCTCAAACCACATCGACTGATCGTCTTCTATCAGGTCATCCGTAACGCTTTCTGTGTCCAGGAAGAAGGGGCCGCCAACATCTTCAAACGTCGTATGGCGTGGCACCTTGCCAGTCAGACCCACGCCCGGCATCAGGTAGAGATTTTTGGCATGTTCAACCACGCGCTCCGCAGGCAATGCCTGGAGCGCCTGGCTAGAGGCTTCCTGAATATTGATGGTGCGCACCGGCGTGCCCGGTTTACAGCTAAAGCGATCCACATGCACGCCTTCCACGTGATAAATCCTGGCCGTCGTATTCTGAGCCAGAAATTCCGGCACATTGCCCGTGTGATCAAAGTGGCCATGGCTCAGCACCAGCGCTTCAGGGTCTTTCAAGTCCAGGCCCAGTCTTTTCACGTTTTCCAGCGTAATTTCCGTCTGGCCGGTATCAAACAGAATTTTACGGCCACCAACATCAACCCAGACGGCAAAACCGTGCTCGGTCTCCAGACCTTCCTTTGCATCGTAATCCACTAACACGGTAATCTTGACTGCTTCATGCGCCATGCTGGCCTCCCTCAAATTAACTCAACCTCTCATTATCTTTTGTGCTGCCAAGCGACTCAACCGAAATAACCTTACAAAACACAAGGTTTTTCAGCTTGTCGTCCAAACAGCGAATTCAAAATGGATATTCGCTCAGTTCCCCCGCCTGCGCAAATAATGCCGGTGCGCCACCGGTATGCCAGAACAATACCTCATCCTGCGCACCCAACTCACCACTTCGAATCATGCCCATCAGGCCGGCCATCGCGCGACCGGTATAAACCGGGTCCAGCAAAACGCCTTCCAGCCTGGCCAGCAACGTGATCGCTTCGCGCTCAGGCGCACCCATCACACCGTAGCCCTCACCCACATAGTCGGCCTGCAACAACACGTCCTGCCCTGAAAAAACGTGCGCCATGCCAAGCATGGCAGCGGTTTCATTGGCCAGATCAAGCACCACGTCTTCAAACGGACGCTCGCTTTCCGACTCCTTGTCGATCTTGATGCCAATCAGCGTGTAATCGCCTTCCAGTATCCGTTTACCCAACATCATGCCCGCATGCGTGCCCCCAGAACTGGAGGCAAATACCATATGACTTACCGCCTCTCCCTTGTCGAACAATTGCGCATCCAGTTCACGCATTGCCTCGACATAACCCAGCGCGCCCACCGGACTGGACCCGCCGTAAGGCAGCACATACGGCGTTTTTCCTTCCTCGCGCAACTGCGCGCAGATCTGTGAAAGATTCTCCCCCTTGCGCCTTTCTCCCGACCAGTGGATATGCGCACCCAGCAATTGATCGAGCAGCAAATTGCCATTGACAGCATAAGGTGCCTCACCACCCAGCGCCAGATGGCATTCCAGTCCTGCGACGGCCGCCGCGGCCGCCGTCTGGCGACAATGGTTGGATTGCGCTGCACCGCCGGTCACCAGAACGTCGGCGCCTTGCGCCAAGGCATCACCAACCAGAAACTCCAGCTTGCGCACCTTGTTGCCGCCCAGCGCCAGCCCGGTCTGGTCGTCACGCTTCATCCAGATGCGCGGCCCACCCAGAAATTGCGACAGGCGCTTAAGTTCGACCAGCGGCGTTGGAGCAAATGCCAGTTGCTGGCGCGGAAAACGATTCAGTCTGGAAATAACGTCAGGATTCATGTGGCCTCAACTCAAGCGGTTAATCACTATATTCACGGCATCATACCTGCCGAGCACACCTTTCCTCCAGCAAAAGCGCCTATCTGGCCAAAACGCTTGGCAGTTCCTGCCAACTCGTCGTATAACGCGGCGTGCGGTTTTCTGATCGACCCTGCCGTGGCGCACCCAATCCTGCCGAAGCCAGCGCCAGCGTACTCCGTCCGAAACGCGCATTGACTGCATCCATCATAGCCATCACGCTGGCCGACTGCCGGTTCGCCGCATCATCGGAAAATAACCCTTGCTGCCGCATCGCAACCGGCGATAAAGCCAGCAAGGCGACACCCGCTTTCTGATACTGATAACCCTCGCGAAAAATTCGTTCAAGCCCTGAAAGTGCGGCTCCAGCCAATTGTCGCGTGTCATCCGTCGCCTCTGCCAGCGGCATCGTGATACTGTTGGCATATTGCCGGTCTTGCTCACAGAAACGGTTTGTCGCCAGATAAACATGTACTGCACCGCACAACGAAGCCTGCTTGCGCAAACGCTCCGCCGCGCGAGTCACATGGGCAGAAACGGCCTCATTCAATCCGTCGAGCCGTGTCACCCGCACACCAAACGAGCGCGACGCGATGATCTGCTTTTGCGGTTGCGCCACCTCGTCCAGTGCCAGACAGGAATCCCCTTGCAATTCGCGCACAACGCGCGCCATCACCACACCGAAACGCGCGCGCAACTGATCCTGTGGCGCTTCACGCAGCGCCTGTACATTTTCGATGCCCATTTGACGCAAACGCTCAGCCGATTTTCGGCCGATGCCCCACACCTCGCCGACGTCAATCTGCGCCAACAATGTTTCCTGTTTTGTGGCTGACATTGCGTGAAAATCGCACACACCATCAAACTCTGGTCGCGTCTTGGCAATATGATTAGCCAGTTTAGCTAACGTCTTGGACGTAGCAATGCCAACGCACACCGGCAAGCCTGTCCACTGCAGGATACGCTGCCGCATCGCCAGCCCCATCTCCGCTGGCGACGCCCATAGCCGCCTCAAGCCGTCGAGACGCACGAAGCTCTCGTCAATCGAATACACCTCAACATCCGGGCTGAAATCGCGTAGAACCGCCACCACGCGATCACTCATGTCGCCATACAGGACGAAGTTGGAAGACAGCGCGACAATCCCGTACCGACGCGCCAAGTCTTTCATCTGAAACCACGGCGTGCCCATCTTGACACCCAGCGCCTTGACCTCATTCGAACGTGCGACCGCACAGCCATCGTTATTCGACAACACCACCATTGGCCGCCGCTGCAAACGCAGATTAAACACGCGCTCACATGACACAAAAAAATTGTTGCAATCCACCAGTGCAAACAAGGAGCGCGCGCTCATACGCGATACTTCCGAACCACCCCTACGACCACACCCCACACCTGCATTTCCTCGCCCTCTTTGAAGCGAATTGGCGGGTATGACGGATTCTCGGCGCGCAATTCCAGCACGCTGCCTCGCCGGTACAGGCGCTTCAACGTATATTCGTGATTAATCACCGCCACCACTATATGGCCGTGAAGGGGATCAACGGCGCGATCCACCAACACTTTGTCGCCATCCAGAATCCCTGCGCCGATCATGCTATTGCCCTCAACGCTGAAATAAAAGGAAGCGGCCCGATGCCGAATCAGGTAGGCATTGATATCCAGACTGCCTTCTGCGCAATCCACCGCCGGCGAGGTAAAACCAGCCGGAATTTTTTGCAGCAGCAGCGGGAATTCATCCACCCCCGGCAACTCGCCTGCCGGAACCGGCGAAACACAACGACACAAATTCATAACGCACCCATACTGTATATATTAACAGTATAAGTGCGTCTGCAAAAAAAGAAAACAAAGGGCAACCCCTTTGTGGCCGCCCTCCGAAAACTATTGATGCGGCACGAATAAATTTGAAATATGCGCATGTCATGCCAGCGCAGGCTAGCATCCAGCGTCGTTAAGATGCCGCTTGGGTCTCAGGCTTACGCTGCAGAGCAAAGCCACTGGGCCCCAGCCTAGGCTGGGGCGACTCAAGGGGCTCAAACTTGAATACTTCAAACTTCAACTAGCCGAATCAATAATGACCGCTTTGCAAAGTTGCCAAGGCTCCTTTCAAGCGTACAAGCAAAATTAAAACTCTTCCCAATCATCGCCTGCCGACGCACTGGCAACCTTGACGCGCTCTGATTCCGCCGATTCAGTTGAATGGACGGGTAACCGTGTAACATTCTGCGCACGATTCGGTCCACGGCGTTCCACTTTCCTGACCACTTCCAGTTTTTTCACGGAAGATGACGCACGGGAACGATTACTGCCAGACTCAGACAGGCGGACTTGGTTTGTGTCCAGCCTGAAAACGCTGACCACATCTGTTAGCACTTTTGACTGATCCTGCAAGCTCTCCGCAGCCGCTGCCGCTTCTTCAACCAACGCCGCATTTTGCTGCGTCACCTGATCCATCTGGATGACAGCCTGATTCACCTGCTCAATCCCTTCGCTTTGCTCCTGGCTCGCCGCCGTGATCTCTGCCATGATGTCATGCACACGCTTGATGCTGTTTACCACCTCCTCCATCGTGGAACCGGCCGTCTCTACCAGCTTGCTGCCTTCGCTGACCTTGTCAACCGAGTTGTCAATCAGCTCCTTGATCTCGCGCGCCGCCGCCGCACTGCGCTGCGCCAGACTGCGCACCTCGGTTGCAACCACCGCAAAGCCTCTTCCTTGCTCGCCCGCACGCGCCGCTTCGACCGCCGCATTCAAAGCCAGAATATTGGTCTGAAAGGCAATGCCATCAATCACGCCAATAATGTCCGACATCTTCTTGGAAGACTCGTTGATCGCTCCCATGGTTTCAACCACCTCGGAAACCACTTCTCCACCTCGAATCGCCACATCAGAGGCCGTCACAGCCAGCTGATTCGCCTGACGCGCATTCTCGGCATTCTGACGCACCGTGGAGGTCAACTCTTCCATCGAGGAAGCTGTCTCTTCCAGTGAACTGGCCTGCTGCTCGGTGCGTGAGGACAGATCCATGTTGCCAGAGGCGATCTGCTGAGAAGCTGTCGCAATGGTTTCTGTACTGCTACGCACATCACCAACAATCCTGATCAGGCTCTCATTCATGTCCTTGAGTGCCTGGAGCAGTTGACCGGTCTCGTCTCTGGATTGCACTTCAATTCGACTAGTCAGATCGCCTTTGGCTACCGTCTGTGCAACTTTCACCGCCTCGCTCATTGGCCCCGTAATTGAACGCGTCACCCAGAAAGCAACAAGGAAAGCGAGCACAACCGCTGCGCCAGTCAACCCGATCATCAATGTGCGAGAAAACGCATAAATTTCAGCCGCGCTATTCCCTGACGCATCCATCAAGCTGACCTGATAGTCAATCAGTTTATTCAGCGCTTCCATGTACCCCAACTGAACCGGACGTAACTCGCCAACCAGCAACTTGAACGCCTCCTCCTTTTGACCACCCTCAATCAGCTTGTCAAAACGATTAATGATCGGCACCCACTTTTGGCGATAAGCTCCGACCTGATCCAATAATTTACGGCCCTGAGGTGATTTAATACCGCTATCCAACTCCTGCAAATATTGATGGGCTTCTCTTGATGCCACCGCAACTTTTGCGCTTTCCGCCTTAACCTTCTCAGGGTCTTTCAACAAAATCATGTTGCGAAAATAGCGTGCCTCTCTGTTTAAGCGGACGATATAGTGGTGCGCAGCAAGAATCTTGGGCGCCCGATCATGAACAATAATGTTCGTTTCGGCATTCATCGCACTCATTCTCATCGTGCCTATGGCAGCCATTGCAGCCATGAGCGCGACCACCACAAAAAAGCCGATGCCTAAACGAGCGCCAATTCTCATGTTTTTCATCTTTTTCTCCTCTTTATCTTGGTTGACGCGACATCAAGCCGCCATTTGTTCGATCAGACCAATTTCTTCCGAAGCCATCAGCGCCTCAATATCAACCAGAATGAGCATTCGCTCATCTATGGTTCCGATTCCAAGCAAATAATCCGTACTTAGGGCGCTGCCCATTTCGGGGGCTGGCATGACTTGATCGTGAGAAAGGGTGATCACATCGGATACGCTGTCAACGACCATGCCAATCACGCGCCTACCGATATTCAGAATGATCACAACGGTGAACTCGTCGTATGTCGGTGTGCCAAGAGCCATCTTGATGCGCATATCAATGATTGGCACAATTGTGCCGCGTAAATTGACAACACCCTTCATATATTCAGGCGCATTGGCAATGTGCGTTACGTTTTCGTACCCTCTGATTTCTTGTACCTTCAAAAGATCAACACCATATTCTTCCCGACCAAGCCTAAAGGCGAGAAACTGCGACACAGCATTAGCCGTGTTATCTTGCGCCAGCTTCAAATCGCTTTTTGTTTTCATTCGTTCCTCCTTATCAGAAAAACACCTCTCGAACCCTTTTCTCACGTGTTAAAAAAAAGGCATCTTTTTCCCATACGACCCAAAAAATGATTTCTTTAACGCAACATATTGACATAATGCAAATTAGCGCAAAGTTTATGCAGTAAGTCACTTATTCAGGCGTAGACGTGCCATAACCTGGCCCTCAAAGCCATTAAGCAATCCGATTTAACCAGAGAAAATGGGGTGCTTTGCACAGACCGATGCAAAGAAGCAAAGCAAGCGTCAACGCATGAAATTAAGCTGCGCGCAACTCGTCGTGTTGTGAGGAAGGCTCACCTTCCTGAAGTTGTGTTGGCGCAGAAACAGCGTGCTCTGCCAGGCAGAGTCCACCAGCGCAAGCAATGGCCTCGCGTGCCTCAAAAGTCACCTGACGGCGATCTTCGCCATTCAGCCCCAGTGCCGGTGTTGCCGTCAATATTGCCATCGTACGTTTTTGGCTGATGATTGCCTTCATGCATTCACCGAAGGAAATGTCGCCATCATAACGTGGCGCCAAACTGCGCTTGCCATCCAGTTCCCAATATGTAATCGCGATCGGCACGACTGGCCGTCTGGCTTCCAGTGCCGGCTGAACCAGTGCGCCATGAAACGGCAATACGCAACGCCCGTCGCTCGTCGTCCCCTCGGGAAAAACGGCAATGTGCTTGCCTTGCGCAAGCACTCTGGCGATCTGTGCATTCGTCATTCTGGCCTCTGAACGGCTGCCACGACGCATGAAAATGGTGTCGTTTTTCATTGCCAGCCAGCCAAATACCGGCCAGTTGCGCACCTCTGCCTTAGCAACAAAAGCAGAAGGCAGCAAGGCATTAATGACAAAAACATCTACCCAGGAAATGTGATTCGCCACCAGCATGGCCCCAGGCACCACTTCCGTCAGATTACCCTGCACATCAATTCCCATCGCATGCAATAAAACCGCCGACCAGCGCTTTTTAAGCGCCCGTCTTCGATCATCACCACATAGCGGGAAAATAAAAAGAGAGGTAAAAACACCGCGGAAAATCAACCACGTGATGCGACACCACCTGAACAGGCGGGTAGAAACGCTTGCCTGTTCCAATTGCTTACCCCAGGTAGTGCTTGGCGTAACGATCCGTTACCTTGGCCATGGGCATCAAGATATGCAAATCTGCCGTATTGAAATCCGGATCCCATGCTGGTTCACCACAAATCCAGGCGCCAGCGCGCAAATACCCCTTGATCAGTGGTGGAATTTCTGCCTCACGATCCTTTTGCAGCGCCTCCATCGGCAGTGGGCAAAGCGGAAAAACACGGTATTCCATCGGCCCCAAATGGTCGTCAGCCAGCTTATGATAAAGGCTGGCTGCCATGTGCCCGCCATCTGCCATGCTAACCGAAGCACACCCCATCAGATAATCGTAACCATTGTTTTGCATGTATTCGGCCAGCCCTGACCACAGTAACGCAATCGTCGCGCCAGTACGATAATCCGGATGTACACAGGAACGACCAATTTCAACCAGACGCGGACGCAAATGCTGCAAGCGCGTCAGATCGAATTCGTTTTCCGAGTAATAACCCACTTTCCAGGCATTTTCCGGAGACAGGATACGATAAGTCCCGACCACTTCACCCGTCTGACCATCCTGTGCAATCAGGTGATCGCAGTACGGGTCGTAAATATCCTGATCCACCCCTGGTATACGGCTTTGCAGGCGAGCGCCCATCTCTCCGGCGAAAACGTTGTAACGCAAGCGCTGTGCGTCAAGAATTTCACTCTTGCTACGCGCCAGGCCAACAGTCAGCTTTCTTTTTTTCGGACGCTCTTGACTAGCACCCAGTTGAACTTGCTGCATCCACTCCTCCTTGAACAGTCGGTATTTCGATGCAGTAAGTCTGCGCCATATGCGTTACAGCAACATTACCGGGATATGACCGTTTTGTTTCGAGCAGGCGTGATTGACCAAAATCAACGTATCCCCCGTTAACTGTCCAATGCTATAGCGCCAACCCAATCACGCGCTTACATTACCCAAAAGCAACAAGTTCCCTCTTATAAAAACAAGAATAGCCCACAGCAATTTCCTGATGGGCCGGTGTTTCATCCCAAAGAAAGGCTGCAGACTTTGGTCACCACTGGCTTACCAATGCCTGTTTTCTGTGCTTGCCTCTATCAATCATGCATAACCAACATGAAGGGTTGCAATGAAACTATTTTCTTTCAGATCACTCAGCATCGGAAAAAAGCTCGGGGCCTTGATCATCTGCATGCTTGTAGGAATTTATGCGCTGACTGGCTTTTTTCTTGCCTCAGAAGAAAAATTATTGATGAGCGAACGACAACAAAAAGTTCAGAATACAGTTGAAACCACCTACGGCGTTCTGGAGCACTTTCACAGCCTGGAAGCCAAAGGCGTCCTTTCAGCGCATCAGGCACAACAAAGTGCACTTCAAACTATCCGCGGCATGCGCTATGACGGATCGGAATACTTCTGGATTAACGACATGACCCCAAAAATGGTCATGCACCCGATTAAACCGGCGCTAGACGGCAAGGAACTCAGTGGCATCAAGGACCCGGCAGGAAAGGCGCTTTTCATGGAAATGGTCGACGTCGCTGAAAAGCAGGGGGCCGGGTTTGTTAACTACATGTGGACGAAACCGGGAAGCGAAAAACCCGTTGACAAGGTTTCCTACATAAAAGGATTCAAGCCGTGGGGATGGATTGTTGGCTCCGGCGTTTATGTCGACAATGTCCACGCAGCCATCATGAACCGTCTAATGCTCTTTCTGGCCGGTGGCTCAGGTGTCGCGCTTACTCTTCTAATCGTCGGTATGTTCATTACACGCTCAATCAGGAATCCGTTGAGAAAAGCCGTACAAGTTGCGCAAACAGTGGCTTCCGGCGATTTGACCAGTGACATTCAAGTCCATTCAGCCGATGAAACCGGACAACTTCTACAGGCACTCAAAGATATGAACGAAAGTCTAGCGCGCACTGTCAACCATGTTCGCACCAGCAGCCACACCATAGCTGCGGCCTCGAAACAAGTTGCTGCGGGCAGCATGGATTTGTCTATTCGTGCAGAACAGCAAGCCAGTTCATTAGAAGAAACCGCCTCCTCAATGGAAGAACTAACCTCAACCGTTCGACAAAATGCAAACAATACCAACCAAGCAAACCAACTCTCCATCAAGGCATCCAGCATTGCAGAAAAGGGGGGGGAAGTGTTTTCGGAAATGGTTACGACGATGAGTTCTATAAACGCCTCTTCTCAAAAAATGGCAGACATCATTGGCGTTATCGACGGCATTGCCTTCCAGACCAATATTTTGGCACTGAACGCTTCTGTTGAAGCCGCGCGCGCAGGCGAACAAGGCCGCGGTTTTGCCGTGGTGGCCTCTGAAGTAAGGAACCTTGCACAGCGTAGCGCCGATGCAGCACGTGAAATCAAAACGTTAATTGACGACTCCATTGAAAAGGTCAACGCTGGCAACCAATTGGTAGAAACAGCCGGCTCGACCATGGAAGAAGTGGTAAACAGTATCCGGTGCGTACATGAAATCATGAAAGAAATTACAGCCGCCAATCAGGAGCAAAGCGACGGTATTGAGCAGGTAAATCAGGCTGTTAGTCAAATGGATCAAGCAACTCAACAAAATGCTGCCTTGGTTGAAGAAGCGGCCGCAGCAGCCGAGAGCATGCAAGAACAGTCGGTAGCATTAACTGACGCCGTGAGCATTTTCAAGCTAAATGCACACGAAACCCGTGCGCTTTCCCAAAACGCCTCACCCTCTGAACAGGTCAGGACCTCTCGATCGGCCATTTCAAATCCAGGACCAGAGCAGCCCAAACTGACAACCGTGGCTCGCAAAGAGCGCCGGGGGCCGAACCGTGCAAAGAATGTCACACGCCTTCCGGCGCACCCTGCTGAACGAGAAACAAAGGAACAACAAAAGGTGGCGAACACTTCATTTGAATCTGAGTGGGAAGAGTTCTGATCATCCACTTTTTGTTTTCATAATGAAAAGAGGGTCTCCATAAGGAAGCCCTTTAAAGCAAATGCAAATTTAATCAAATTGTCTGCCTTGATGCACTCAAAAAAGGGCAACAGGCACAGTCATTAGAACTCTTCACAACCGTTTTTGCGTACCCAACATTGTTCTCCAATCTCATGCCACACGGTTCAAGCAACCATCTTTTATCCAACATCAAATCATCACGCTCGAAAAGTGGTGTAATGAAAATCCACGTTTCAAGGCAACTGTCGAAAATGACATTTTCTGAAACATCAGAAGCGGAAAAGCAAAAGCTCACCACCGCCCTAACCACGCATCTAAAGCGGACAAGCAAAAACACTTTTTTTGTTTGTATGTAACCCAAACAAGCAAAATGGTTTTTACTGAAAACTCAGGAGGCAATCATGCTGATAGAAAACATTGGTAATTATTTAATGCGCTTTACGGCAAACCCCTATCTGATAAACCGATACAGGCACGACGATGGCTTTTGCGAATACCGCACCTCATGCGGCATTGAGGCGCAACCGCTTTCCGATGATCTATCCTCATTTTTACTAAGGGAAGTTGACGGCGTTATTGACCGCGTTGATCTCTATCTTTCCTATTCAGCGCCAGCCGGTATGCGGCAACCCGAAGCATGACAAAAAGCGCGCTGGTGCGGCATACACCAGCGCGCTTTTCACGAAATCATGTACCAGAAATGCCAATCAGCGCATCAAACCCCGTCGCGTGGAATAAACCGATTCCAGTTTTCTGAAAAGACGCGGTTTTCACCTTCATAGGCATCGAGTTCGGCGCAAATATAAAAGTGCGTGATGTCAGCAGTAAGGACTGTTCTGGTCGTTATGCGTACCGACCAGTCACCCCGACGGAAGGTGCGCTCAGTGCGATTTTCGCCGCGCGCAGAAGTGAAATCATCTCCCTGGTAGGTATACCATTCTCTGGAGCTTCCTCCGACTTCCAGATCAATGTCTTCAATGCGATAGAGGCCTTCGTCATTAATGACTTCTTGCACCGAAACATCTTTCGCCAGATCACGATGCACCAACCAATTGTGATGCGGCTGCTCTAGGTACTCAATAGCCGGAGGTGATGCTCCTGCCGCTTCTTCAAATTGAACCGTGCGATCAATGCCTTGGGGCGTGCGTATCGGCAGCTTTAAGGTACTGTTTTCAGTATAAATGCTCAGGCGTGCTGCTTCTGGCGGCGGCCAGGCAAGCGGCCAGTAAGAAGTGGAGATAGAAAGCCGAATGCGATGGCCTGCGGGAAATTGCTGTGAAACATTGTTCATAACCACTTTGATGCGATAGCGCTGCCCAGGCTCCAGTGGTTCTGACAAGTCATTACCATTGCGGCGCGTGAGATTGAGCAAGCCGTAGGTAACACGGGTTGCCTTGTCATCCGGCGCGACGTCCGAAAGACGTACAGCCACCATTGCTGTTGGGCGATTAGCGGCCAACTCCAGTTCCACCTCTGGGGCACCAAGCATTTCGAGTGCATCTTCCAGTGGCGCGCTTTCATAGATCAGTGCACCACCATCCTCCTCACGCTGGTCATAGGGCAAATCCGGTGCCGCCGTGTAGGAACACCACTTTCCTGCAAAAAGTCCGACACTTAATGGCGATTGCAGTGTTTGCACCGCATCGCCACGACGCCGTTGCTCGGCATTTAATACGAGACGATAGGGCGCCATGGCAAAAGTGCGCCAGATGACATTCTCAGAAGGCCATTGCGTCTCCGCAATCCAGCGGCCGGGGCGATGTTCATAGCGCGTCGTGGGCGGCACGCTATCCTGCATCCAGACGCGCAACATCGGCTCATCCATGATGCCGGTTTCCTCCCCCTTGAGCCAATAATCCCACCAGCGCAAACTCTCCTGCAAAAAGCCAATAGCCGGACCCGGACTGCCAAGATGGGGGTATCGGTGTCCCCAGGGGCCAACCAGCCCGAGACGCGGTACATCAAGATGTTCCAGCAGGCGGAAAACCGCATTGGTGTAGCCATCCGACCAGCCACCCACTGCCATGACGGAACAGCGAACGCCCGCATAGTCTTCGCACACGGAACCATGCTTCCAGTAATCGTCACGACGTTGGTGGCGCAGCCAGATATCCAGCCACAAGCCGCTACCAGCAAGGCGCTCCAACCACATATCCCGCCACTTCCCACCCACCAGTTGCGGATCGGGCGGGCAACTGTTAGCAGCAAACATGGTGGTCGATTCGGAGAGATTATCCGTGAGCAGACACCCGCCCATGTAATGCATGTTGTCCAGATATAAATCATCGGTTGAGCAGGCGGTAATGATGGCTTTCAAGCCTGGTGGCTGCATGGCGGCCACTTGCAAGCTGTTAAACCCGCCCCACGAAATCCCCATCATGCCGACATGGCCATTGCACCATGGCTGCTCGGTCAACCATCGGATCACGGCAGCACCGTCATCCATTTCCTCCTGACGGTACTGGTCAACCAGCACACCCTCTGAATCACCCGAGCCGCGGATATCGACCCGAATACAGGCATAACCGTGCCCTGCCAGATAGCGGTGCGTGATGTCATCACGCACGCGGGTGCGGTCACGCTTGCGGTAAGGAATATATTCAAAAATGGCAGGCACCGGATTTTGCTCCGCGCCCACCGGCAGCCATAACCGTGCTGCCAGGCGAATGCCATCATCCATCGTGATCAGGAGGTGCTCGGTAACCCTGACTTCAAAGGGGAGCGCATCAACATACTTCATGCCCGAGCCTCAAGTGGTGCATACTCGAATGTCAGGATTTCCCGGCAACGCTCATAATGTTCCATCAGGTGCTGGTGGCTGTCCGCGCCCAAAAGAACAATGGCAACCTCATAGCTGTAGCTGCTCTGATCCCGCAAGCTGGAGAGCGGCTTGCCTTCCTCTGCCTCGATAAACACCTCGGTACCGGGAAACTCCTTTTGTACCTGCTCGATTTCCTTTTGTCCCGGCACGCGCGTTACCAGCGCATTTTCATAGTGGCGTAACATAAATTTGGCCGCGCAGTTGAACTTTCCTTCGGGGCGCGGATAGTCCGGCTTTTCACCCAGCGCCAATTCCACTGCCACTTCAACATTGGGCGTACCGTGAACCCGCTCGAACATGTCGCTCAGTGACCGTGAAACACGCGGATTAACCTCAATAAGCTTCAATTCATCGTTGCTTTCATTCCAGATAAATTCAAGATTGAACGGCGCATTGTCCAACCCTATCTGTGACAGCAAACGCTTGGTAACCTCAATGCTCCTGTCTTGCATCTGTTGTGGCCAGACAGACGGATATTCGTAACTGGAAAAACTCTTGCCCGTAGCATCCATGACCGTATCGGTAATGCCATTGACATGCACTTCGCCATGGTAGACAAAGCCTTCGGGGCCATTCTGCCGGTTCCCGCTTATGATCTCCTCGGCAAGACAGTGGTTGCCGCCTATGCCTTCGACCTCTGGTGGCAGTTCCGCATGCTTCAGTGCCATGTTGAAAGCACTGCCAAGCTTGGGAAGCTTGTCGCGTATAATTTCCAGATCCCGGTAAAAAGTGGCTTCACTGTCGACATAAAAACCGAGATAAGAGCCAAAGGATTTAATCGGTTTGACCCAAAAGGGGAATCGTAGCGAAATTTGTGCCAAAGGGTCGTCCGCGAATGGGTCGAATGCGCAAAATGCTGGCGTGTATTCCGGAATGATCTTCCGATGCTCAAGGCGTGCCCAGTATTTGTGGCCGCACTTCAAAATATCTTCCAGCGACGGCGAAGGCAGGGCAAATTTTTTGCACAGAATCGGCACCAATGCATCGGCGGGGAAATCCCAGTAACTGAAAATCGCATCGACCTTGCCAGAAAAATGCCGCAACTGATTTTCTGCCTTCTTCAGCATATCCTCAAACGGATAATGATTCAGTCTGGTTTTAACGACTTCGTTGTAATCCAGCAAGGCATGAAATTGATATCGTTCGGCATTCCGAATAGCCTGCAATTTGCGCAAACCGTACGGATCAAGTCCAACGACAAAGATGTTTTTCTTTATCATGCAAACCCACCTCCAAACTATCAGCGCAAACTCAAAATGACGCCTGGAGTGGCGCGTCACTCCAAGTGATGCTCCTGTTCTAGTTGAAAATGTTATAGCGCTGCATGGAATTCAACATGAGAAATCACAAAGAACACGGTCCTGTCTTGGGATAACGCAACAGGAATAGACATTCATCGAAGCGCGCAAATTTTTGCGCGTCCAAAAATACTCCTGCAGCTAACTTCCGCATCAATCTACAAAAGTTTGGTGGAATCGTCAGTCATGCCATAATCTTCTGGAACTGCACATAACACCAAAGAGTGCTTCATCACCCCCCAACCAGATAAGGACTCATGCCATGAAAAACATATTAATCATCGACGCCGGCAAGGAATTCGGTGCCTCTCAAGGCAAGCTCAGCGCCTATCTTTGCGACATTGCCGAGGAAACACTAGCCAAAGCCGGACACAGCGTCAAAAGAACCCATGTTGATTCCGGGTACGCGCATGAAGAAGAAGTGGAAAAATACCTTTGGGCCGACGCCGTCATTTACCAAATGCCGGCATGGTGGATGGGAGAGCCGTGGTCCATGAAAAAATATGTCGACGAAGTATTCATGACCGGTTTTGGTCGGCTGTTCAAGGACGACGGTCGTTCAAGCAAAGACCCAAAAAAGAATTACGGCAGAGGCGGCCTGCTGCAAGGCAAGAAATACATGCTTTCGGTCACCTGGAATGCGCCGGTAGAAGCCTTCACCGACCCCAACGAGTTTTTTGAAGGCAAAGGCGTTGACGCGGTCTACTTCCCGTTTCACAAGGCCAACCAGTTTATCGGCCTCTCTCCATTGCCGACCTTCATGTGCAACGACGTCATTAAGGCGCCTGACGTCGAAAACGACGTTATTCGGTATCAGGAGCATTTGAACAGGCATTTCTCCTGACTACTTCTCAAGCTCGCCGGACAATAAACTCAATAAAAGCTCAATCATGTGGTTGAGCTTTTTAATGATGCAAAACAAAAAAGGCCGCATAAGCGACCTACTTACATAACACTTGATTTTAATGGGGTGGCTGACGGGGATCGAACCCGCGACCACAGGAATCACAATCCTGGGCTCTACCAACTGAGCTACAGCCACCACTGTAATGCATCCCCCAACCAAGCCAGCTCAGGGAATCACGGATTATACGAGATTCCCGATAGCGTGACAACAAATCGCTACTCACATTGCTTGCACTATTTTTTTAAATTTAATTGCGAAAAAACGTTATCCCACACCGCAAATCAATGCTGCAACAGTGCGTTAATTCGCGCCATATCGTCATCCTTCAATGTGCCGGAGGCCGATTTGAGGCGCAACCCGTTGACGATTGTATCGTAGCGTGCTTTCGACAAGTCCTTTTGCGTGGAATATAGCTGCTGTTGCGCATTGAGCACATCGATGTTGATGCGCACACCCACTTCATAACCGAGCTTGTTAGACTCCAGCGCAGACTGACTGGATATCTGCGCCGCTTCGAGCGCCTTGACCTGCGCCAGTCCGCTCGTTACGCCAAGATAGGATTGCCGCGCCGCCTGTGCCGCGCTACGGCGAGCGTATTCCAGATCGTTGCGTGCTTTCTCCTTAAGCGCAATCGCTTCACGCACCTGACTGCTAACGGAAAAACCGGAAAAGAGCGGCAGATTCCATTGAATGCCAATGGAATCCGTATCAAGATTGCTGTTGGTATAACCCGTTGAAATGCTCGGCTGGTTTGTATGAGAACGGCTAGCGACCAGATCAAGGGTTGGCATGTGCCCAGCGCGGCTTCTCGAAATCTCGCGCTGTGCGATTTCCAGCGCCAGTTCTGAACCGACAACGCCGTAGTTCTGTTTCTGTGCCGTTTTTACCCAAGCATCCATTTGCATCGGCTGAGGCGCGCTGATTTGCACATCGTGCCGCAAACGCGAGAGTCCTTCTGGAACAATACCGATGATCACTTCCAGCGCTGCGTGCTTTACCGCCAGATCGTTCAGCCCGGCAAGTTCCTGCGCCACCGCCAGGTCGTAGCGCGCCTGGGCTTCGTGCGTATCGGTAATGGTGGCCGTACCGACTTCAAAATTGCGCTTGGCCGAAGCCAGTTGCTCTGAAATTGCCTTTTTCTGCGCCTGTACGAAGGTAATGACATCTTGTGCGGCAAGCACGTCGAAATAGGCTTGCGCCACGCGCACAATCAGGTCGGACTGTGCCTGCGCAAATTCAGCCTCGCTGGCTGCCGCAGTCAACTTTCCCTGATGGTATTGCTCGTAGTTCGCCCATCGGAACAACGGCTGCGACAAGGAAATGGTGTAACCGTTGCTTGAGTAGTTCGCGCCACTGGCATTTTCAACATCAACATTTGAGCGCGCATAACTGCCGGACGCACCCAAAGCTGGCAATAGTGCAGCGCGTCCCTGAATGGCCTTCTCTCGGCCTGCATCACGACTGGCGCGCGCACTGGCAAACTGCGCATCGTACTGCAATGCGCTTTGGTACACTTGCAGCAAATCCGCTGCACTGGCATTAAGCGCAACGCCAAAAACTGCAAGCAGGCATACTTTCAACTTCTTGCACATAAATTCTCCATTATTCAGACGCATACCGGCCAACAAGCATGTTGCCTGCACCCATTCTATTCACTTTCTGGTGCCGCCTTCTGATTTTCACCAAACCACTTGCGCTTTGCCCATGCGCCTAAATCATCCAGATAGGTATACAGGACGGGCACAACGACCAGCGTCAGGAGCGATGACGTAATAATCCCGCCAATCACCGCCTGCCCCATCGGCGCGCGCTGCTCAGAACCTTCAGACATACCAAATGCCAGTGGCAGCATGCCAAAAATCATCGCCAGTGTCGTCATCAAAATCGGACGCATACGCACTTTGGCTGCCAGCATCAAGGCTTCAATGCGTTCCACGCCGGATGCGCGCACCTGATTCGCAAAATCGACCAGCAAGATCGCATTTTTTGTTACCAGACCCATCAGCATGATGAAGCCGATAATCGAGAAAATATTTAGCGTTGAACGGCTAAGCAACAAAGCCAGGAATACGCCCACCAGCGTCAACGGCAATGAAGACATGATCGTCAGCGGCTGCAGGAAACTGCCGAATTGCGACGCCAGAATCATGTAGATGAAAATGATCGCCAGCAGTAAGGCCGATACCGCGTAAGCAAACGACTCTTTCATATCCTTGGATGCACCTTCCATCTGGAATCGGTAACCCGGTGGCAAGCTGATTTCCTGCAGGGACTTCGTAATTTCAGCACTGACCTGGCCGGCAGAACGCCCTACCACGTTGGCTGAGAATTCGATTTCCCGATTCATGTTGCGCCGGTTAATCTGATTGGCGCCTGTCGAAGGTGTAATCTTGGCGACCTGACGCAACGGCACCATTTTTGGCGTGCCATCCGGATTGAATTGTGAACTGGCCAGCATCAGGCGTGAGAGATCGTCAATACTTTCCCGTTCGCCGGGCGACAGTCGGACAACCACGTCGTAATTTTCATTGTCCGGCGCGCGCCATGTGCTGGCTTCCTCACCGGCCAGCAACGGACGCAAGGCCGCCCCGATTTGCGCCACGCCCGCCCCGAGATCGGCACCGAGCTCGCGTTTCGGCTCGATCGAGATCGTCGGTTTTTCATCTTTCAAGCTGGTATCGATATCAACCACACCATGAATTGTCCGCATCCGCCGCTGAACGTCTTCAGAAAGGCTGGCCAACTTTTTCAGATCAAGACCGAGCAGGCTCACGCGAATCTGCTTGGTCTCGCCGCCAACGCCATCCAGCGCACCGATATGTGTCACGGTGATTCCGGCAATCTTGGACAGGCGCTCCCGTAGCGGGATACTCATTTGAGATGTATTGCGTTCACGCTCATCACGCGGCTTCAGGCGCACGAAAACGGACGCATAATTCTTGCCCTGAGAATTCCCTGTATTGATCGTGACATACGTATCCAGCACCTCTGGAAATTCATGCAGCACGGCTTCGACTTGCCGCGCCTTGCTTTCTGTCAGTTCTATCGAAGACCCGACCGGGGTATGGAATGTCACACCGGTTTCGGAGTAATCGGCCTGTGGCACGAATTCCGACCCGATCAGCCCGCTGGCAGGCATGGCCAGCCCGGCCACGAACGCCAGCACGGCGATCAGCAGCGTCATCTTGCGTCGTTTGAGCGACCAGGCCAGCAAAACCTGGTAGGCATCCGTCAACCATGTAATGAAGCGTTCAAATACCGTCAACACGCGCCCAATCGTTTTGGCGTACCAGCCTGCTCCGTGAACGTCCTCGTCGCCATGCACGGCCGGGTCGTACCAGATGGCTGACAGCATCGGATCCAGCGTAAAGGAGACGAACATCGAAATCAGCACAGCTACCGCAACCGTCAATCCGAACTGGTGGAAAAAGCGCCCGATAATTCCGCCCATGAAGCCGACCGGCAAGAAGACTGCCACAATCGAGAATGTCGTCGCCAACACAGCCAGTCCGATTTCTTTTGTGCCCTCCAGCGCCGCCGTCTTGTGACTCTTGTATTTGCCGTTCACTTTCATCCCGGCGTGGCGCACAATGTTTTCGCGCACCACGATGGCATCGTCAATCAGTAACCCCACACTGAGCGACATCGCCATTAGCGTCAACATATTGATCGTGAAATCCATCATGTACATGAACAGGAAGGTGCCGATCAGTGCAATCGGCAGCGTCAAGCCGGTAATGATCGTTGAACGCCATGAATTGAGAAACAGGAAGACGATCAACACCGTCAGCGCGGCACCTTCAATCAAAGTCTGGCGCACATTTTTCACGCCAACACGAATCTTGCGTGAGCCGTCGCGTATCACATCCACTTTCACACCCGGATACAGCGTTTCCAGTTCCGGCTGAAGGTCGGCGATGGCTTGCATCAGACCATCCGTCACGTCGATCGTGTTTTCGCCCTGCGCCTTGAGGATATCCAGCGCGAGCGTGCGCTTGCCGTTATAAAGCGCCAGCGTTTCCTGTTCTTCCTGCCCGTCGACAACGGTCGCAATTTGCGACAGATACACCGGTTGCCCGCCTCGCTGCGCGACGATAATCTGCTTGAACTCAGATGGGCGCTTAATCCGCCCCTCAACCTGCACCACCTGTTCACTCGCCAGCGAATGTACGGCTCCAGCCGGTAACTCCTGATTTTCACTGCGCACCGCGCTGATCACTTGCGGCACGCTGATGCCGAGCGATTCCATTTCGCGCGGCTTGACGTATATCTGGATCTGGCGCTTGATCCCACCTATCAGCGATACCGAGCCGACTCCACGCACATTTTCCAGTCGCTTCTTTACGAACTGGTCGGCAATCGTCGTCAGATCGCGAAAGCTGCGCGCCTGAACCGCCTCATCATTTGTGACAGATACCGAATAAATCGGTCGATCGGCGGGATCGTAACGCGTCACCTTGGGCTCTTCTACCTCATCACGGAAGCCTGCCTTGACCAGCGCGACCTTTTCGCGCACGTCTTGCGCTGCCTGCGCCGGATCGATTGTTAATTCGAACTCAATGATGACAACCGAAGAGCCTTCGTAAGAACGTGATGTCAGGCTGTTAATGCCGTTGATGGTATTGACGGCCTCCTCGATCTTGCGCGTAATGTCGGACTCCACCGTTTCCGGCGACGCACCCGGATAGGTCGTCTGCACCACAACAATCGGAAAAGTTACGTCCGGAAACTGATCAACCTGCATGCGCTGGTAGGAAAACAGACCCAATACCAGCAACGCCGCCATCATCATGGTGGCGAATACGGGATTGTTAACGCTGACGCGCGTAAGCCACATGATGTTACTTGTCCTTGTTTCCAGCGCCTGCAGACTGCGCAATTACCACCCGGGTTCCATCTCGCAGGTTTCCAAGATTAGTCTTGATAATTTTTGCACCCACCGTCAAGCCACTGGTAATTTCAATTGCATTTTGCCTGCCATCATCGCCCTGCATGCCGAGTCGCACCTGCTTTTGTACCAACCTCCCATTTTCCATTGCATAAACAACGGGATTACTGTGCACGGTCCGCACTGCCGTTTGCGGCACGCTTAACACATCTTCCCGCCGGGCCAGCGTCAACTTACCTTCTGCAAACATGCCCGCGCGCAGCAAACCCTGTTCATTCGCAACCCGAATGTAGACCAGAATTGAACGCGATCCCGCTTGAATCGCTGGGTTAATGCGCACTACTTTGCCTGAAATAGCTGGTGAGATGCCTTCGACGTTTAACATCACCTCTTGACCTGGTGCCACGTTCACAATATCTGAAGCTGGCACAGCGGCCTCCATTTCCATCTCTCGCAAATCAACAATTTCCAGCAATTTATTGTCTGTCGAAACCTTCTCGCCTGGTTCCACAGATCGAACACTCACATACCCTGCCAGCGGCGAACGTATAACCGTATCCCGCACCGCCTTTTGCGCGACATCCATCGCACCCCGAGCAGATTTTACATTTGACAGCGCTATGGAATACTGGCTTTGTGCGTTGTCAAAAGCGTTCTGTGAAATGAAACCCTTTTCCAGCAATGCCCTGTTATTGTTGCGTGTTAAGGTGGCAATATCCAGTTGACTTCTCGCTGCCTGCCATGCGCCTTTTGCCTGATCAAGCCTGGCCTGGTGATCGCTGTCGTCCATTCGGATCAATGTCTGCCCCGCCTTAACAGCCTCTCCTTCACGCACCAGTACCTGTTTGACATCTGCGCTTACTCTGGCCTTGATGACGGCTTTTTTCACCGCCAGCAAAGAACCGGACACTGGCAGTAGCTTGCGGATGTCGCCCCGCTTCGCTTCGGCGATGTCTGATGGCAAAAACTCCAGCACCGCCACCGGCGACTGCTTGTTCCCGCTTTCCGTCGTCAAGCGTTGTCTTTTAGCTATCAGCACAATAGCCAGCACTGTCAGTATTGCAGCGCCAATGATTAGCCCATGTCTGCGGTTCAACTTCAGCTTCAAGTTCGTTTTCGGTTCCATGTCGTTTTCTGCGTTACGCCTTTAACAAGCCGTTTATATACAAATCAATATAGCTGTCGATGTACGACACCGGATCAATTTCTGCAATCTGACTCTTTTCATAAACCTGCTGCCATAACATCAGCATCAGAAGCGGCGCCACGATCAGCTTCACGGTCGGCGCCACATCCACATCGCGAAATTCGCCCTGTCTTATCCCGCGCTCCAGCATGCGACCGAAAACCTGATTCCCTCGCACAACCACCTCTTCGTAGTGGAAACGCGCCAGATCTGGAAAATTTCCTGCTTCCGCATAAATAAGCTTAGGAAGTCCGGACAGCCTCGTACTGCCAACACGCTCCCACCAGCCATAAATCATGGTTCGAAAAAGCTCTACGGTTGTTCCGGGAAATTGGTCGATGAGTTCCTCCGCCTCACCCATCATCGGCAAGATGTTTTCCCGCACAACCGCCTTGAATAGCTCTTCCTTGCTGGAGAAATAAAGGTACAGGGTGCCCTTTGAGACGCCAGCCCGACGTGCAACGTCCTCGAGGCGCGTTGCGGCAAACCCGCGCTCGACAAACATATCCAGCGCCGCTTCCAGCAATTCGCCCGGGCGCGCCTCTTTCCGGCGTGACCAGCGCGGCGTTCTGTCTTGCGCCTCCGACATGAACATCACCTCAAAAATAAATAACTGACTGGTCAGTAATATACTGACGCGAATGTGCTACGTCAACACGCCGTCAAAGCCGCTCCTATGATTTTTCCTTGACCATTCAACACGGCTGGCCGCCGAACCCTCTTTTCATTGGATGAAGAGAGTAAAATGACGCTGTTACACAAAGGCTTGGCCTCTACAAACCATTTGATCAACTCTTCTTTCTGACCACTTGCGTCACTATCATGGATATTGCCCTCGCGCTTAAAGCACTCATCATGGGCCTCGTCGAGGGCTTCACTGAATTTCTCCCCATTTCCTCAACTGGCCACCTAATTGTGGCCGGAAGCCTGATCAACTTTACGGGCGAGAAAATCAAGGTCTTCAACATCGCCATTCAGGCAGGCGCCATGATTGCGCTGGTGTATGAGTACCGCGTAAAAATCGGCGCGGTACTGCGCGGATTATTTTCCGACCCGGCCGCCAACAAATTTGCCATCAATCTGATTGTGGCCTTCCTGCCGGCTGCCTCGCTGGGCTTTTTGTTTCACAAAATGATTAAAAGCGTGTTGTTCGCACCCGTGGCCGTTGCGGCTGCCTTTGTCGTAGGCGGCATCATCATCTTGTGGGTGGAACGCCGCGGCATCGCCGGTCACGCAACTGATCGCGTCAACTCGGTTGATGACATGACAACGCTGGATGCCTTCAAGGTTGGATGCGCCCAAGCTTTTGCACTTATCCCTGGCACCAGTCGTTCCGGGGCCACCATCATCGGCGGCATGATTTTCGGATTGTCTAGAAAAGCTGCAACGGAATTTTCTTTCTTTCTGGCCATCCCCACTCTGTTTCTGGCCAGTCTGTATTCGCTCTTCAAGGATCGCGCCCTACTTTCCGTAAGCGACATTCCCATGTTCAGCATTGGCGCTGTCGCCGCCTTTATTTCTGCATTTTTATGCGTACGCTGGTTGCTGCGTTACATCAGCACGCATGACTTCAGTGCCTTTGCCTGGTACCGCATTGCGTTTGGTCTGTTTATCATCCTGAGCAGCCATCAGGGCTGGGTGAACTGGGCAAATTAAACCGCAGCAATCCAGCGCCTGCAACCCGCTGCGCCAATGAATGCCTGAGACTCCCACTGCGCCACGCATGGAGAAGCCTAGGGCAGTCGCTTCAGCGGTTTCAGGGGCTGAGGGAATGCCTGCTCTGGAGCGATACGGTCATTTACGCCAAACTCTAGCCAGCATTAGCCGCAAGGCTGTAATCAATAAAAAACGGCAACCCGATGAGGTTGCCGTTTTTGAATGAGGCACACTAATTTACAGGCTTTCAGGCCCGGAAGACTCTTCGCCAACTTCACCCACAACATCTGGCGTTGGCAAGAAAGCGTCTTCAAGCATAGCTTGTTGCGCCTGGCGTTCGGCTGCCAGCAATGCCTCTCGCTCTTCCATTTCCCAAACCCCTTTCTGCTTGCGGGCACGATGTACCGCCAGACCCGTACCTGCCGGAATCAGTCGGCCAACGATGACGTTTTCTTTCAAGCCACGCAGATAATCGCGCTTGCCCATAATGGCCGCTTCGGTCAATACGCGCGTCGTTTCCTGGAAGGAGGCCGCAGAGATGAAGGAGTCCGTCGAGAGTGATGCCTTCGTGATACCCAGCAAGATGTTTTCATAAGTTGCCGGGATATTTCCTTCCGCGACGACGCGATCATTCTCATCCAGCAACTCGGAGCGCTCAACCTGTTCGCCCATAATAAAGCTGGTATCCCCCGGATTAACAATTTGAACACGGCGTAGCATCTGGCGCACAATTACTTCAATATGCTTATCGTTGATTTTCACACCTTGCAGGCGATATACGTCCTGTACCTCATCAACAATATATCGCGCAAGCGCTTCTATCCCGAGCAAGCGCAGAATGTCTTGTGGCTCGGATGGGCCGTCTACAATTACCTCACCCTTGTTCACGACTTGACCATCATGCACCAGCACTTGCTTGTCCTTGCTGATCAGGAATTCATTCTTGTTGCCTTCCATATCAGTAATTTCAAGACGTTGCTTACCTTTGGTTTCCTTACCAAAGGCAACCGTACCAGTGACCTCGGCCAGAATGCCAGAGTCCTTCGGCGAGCGCGCTTCAAACAACTCAGCCACACGCGGCAAACCACCGGTAATATCGCGCGTCTTCTGTGTCTCTGTCGGAATACGTGCCAGAACCTCACCCACTGAAACTTTCTGACCGTCTCGAACCATCACCAGCGAACCAACCTGGAAACCGATGGTTACCGGGTGATCCGTACCGGAAATCTTGACTTCTTCACCGCTATCATCAAGCAACTTCACCTGCGGACGCAGTGCCTTGGTGGAAGCGCTGCGACTTTTCGGGTCGACAACAACGAGCGTTGAAAGGCCGGTCACATCGTCAATCTGACGCGCAACAGTAACGCCTTCCTCGACGTTTTCAAAACGTACCGTACCGCCATATTCACTGATGATCGGTCTCGTCAGCGGATCCCAGTTAGCCAGCACTTTGCCAGCCTTGATCACCAGACCATCCTGGGCAGACAAGGTCGCGCCATAAGGCACTTTGTGGCGTTCGCGTTCGCGGCCCACGTCGTCCGTAATAATCACTTCGCCTGAGCGGGAAATCACGATCTGGTCGTTTTTCTCGTTGGTTACGTAACGCATGGTTGGGGAGAAACGCACGGTACCGTTTGACTTGGCATCCACATTCGACGCAACCGCCGAACGAGACGCCGCGCCACCGATGTGGAAGGTACGCATCGTGAGCTGCGTGCCCGGTTCGCCAATCGACTGGGCCGCAATCACACCAATAGCCTCGCCGACATTAACCAAGGAACCACGCCCCAAATCGCGACCATAACACTTGGCACACATCCCATAACGCGTCTCACAGGTAAGTGGCGTACGAACCTTGACTTCGTCAATGCCAACGCGTTCAATTTCTTCAACCTTGTCTTCGTCAAGCAAGGTGCCTGCTTCGAACATCGTTTCCTGTGTTTCCGGATTGATGATATCTACAGCAGCAACGCGCCCCAGAATAAGCTCGCTTAGTGGCTGGATGATTTCACCGCCTTCGACCAGCGCCTTCATATTGGCACCGTTCGTGGTGCCGCAATCATGCTCGATAATCACCAGATCCTGCGTTACATCAACCAGGCGACGAGTCAGATAACCTGAGTTTGCCGTCTTCAACGCGGTATCGGCCAGACCTTTACGCGCACCATGCGTTGAAATGAAGTACTGCAATACATTCAGACCTTCTCTGAAGTTCGCGGTAATCGGTGTTTCAATAATGGAACCATCCGGCTTGGCCATCAGACCACGCATACCGGCAAGCTGGCGAATCTGCGCTGCAGAACCACGTGCGCCTGAATCCGCCATCATGTAAATGGAGTTAAACGATTCTTGCGTACCGTGCGTACCGTCGCGCTTGACAACATCTTCTACCTTGAGCTGATCCATCATGGCCTTGCCGACGTCGTCACCAGTCTTGCCCCAGATGTCAACCACCTTGTTATAGCGCTCACCGGATGTCACCAGACCAGATGCGTATTGCTGTTCGATCTGCTTGACCTCTTGCTCAGCCTGAGCAATCAGATCCGTCTTCACTTGAGGCACCAGCATATCGTCGATACAGATCGAAAGGCCAGCCTTGGTCGCCAGGCTAAAGCCTGACTGCATCAGTTTGTCAGCAAAAATGACTGTGGCACGCAAACCGCAACGACGGAAAGACGTATTAATCAGACGGGAAATCTCACGTTTTTTAAGCGCCGTATTCAGAACACTGAACGGCAAACCTTTGGGTAAAATCTCGGAGAGCAATGCGCGGCCAACCGTCGTTTCTTGACGTTTGACGACCATGTCGTACTCTTCATCAGAGTCCGGGATTTTGCTGTATTCAGGAATACGAACCGTAATGCGGCTGGTCAAGTCCACTTCCTTGTTGTCATAGGCGCGCGTCACTTCTGACACATCAGAGAAGAACATGCCTTCTCCCTTGCCATTGGTTTTTTCACGTGTGGCGTAATACAAGCCCAGCACGATATCTTGCGACGGCACGATAGAAGGTTCGCCGTTAGACGGGAACAAAATATTATTGGAAGCCAGCATCAGAGAACGCGCTTCCATCTGCGCCTCAATGGACAGCGGCACGTGTACCGCCATCTGGTCACCGTCAAAGTCCGCGTTAAACGCAGCACAAACCAGCGGATGCAACTGAATTGCTTTACCCTCAATCAGCACCGGTTCAAAAGCCTGAATGCCCAAACGGTGCAGCGTTGGTGCACGGTTCAGCATGACCGGATGCTCGTGAATAACCTCTTCAAGGATGTCCCAAACAACCCCCTCTTCCGCTTCAACCAGTTTTTTGGCTGCCTTGATGGTATTGGACAGCCCCATCATTTCCAGCTTGTTGAAGATGAATGGCTTGAACAGTTCCAACGCCATCTTTTTCGGCAAGCCGCACTGGTGCAGTTTGAGCTGCGGCCCAACCACAATCACGGAGCGCCCCGAGTAATCTACCCGCTTACCAAGCAGATTTTGACGGAAACGACCGCCCTTGCCCTTGATCATTTCGGCCAGCGATTTCAGTGGTCGCTTGTTGGCGCCCGTCATCGCCTTGCCGCGGCGGCCATTATCTAGCAGTGAATCCACCGCTTCCTGCAGCATGCGCTTCTCGTTGCGCGTGATAATTTCTGGTGCACGCAATTCAAGCAGACGACGCAAGCGATTGTTGCGATTAATGACACGGCGATAAAGGTCGTTCAGGTCAGAAGTCGCGAAACGCCCCCCATCCAACGGCACCAACGGACGCAGGTCCGGCGGCAGCACAGGCAGCACTTCCATGATCATCCATTCCGGCTTGATACCGGAACGCTGGAAAGCTTCCAGCACTTTCAGGCGCTTGGCAAATTTCTTGATTTTTGCTTCGGATTTGGAATCACGCAAATCGGCACGCAATTGCTCCGCTTCACGATTGATATCAATACTACGCAACAACTCGCGAACACCTTCCGCACCCATGAAAGCGGTAAAGTCATCGCCGAATTCTTCCACTTTGGAAGCGTAATCATCTTCCGACATGATCTGACAGCGCTTCAATGGCGTCATGCCTGGATCAGTAACAACGTAGGCTTCAAAATAAAGCACGCGCTCAATATCGCGTAGTGTCATATCCAGAACCATGCCTAACCGCGATGGCAAGGACTTCAGGAACCAGATGTGCGCCGCAGGCGCTGCCAACTCGATATGGCCCATGCGCTCACGACGCACCTTGGCCAGCGTCACTTCAACGCCACATTTTTCACAAATAACGCCGCGATGCTTCAGGCGTTTGTATTTTCCGCACAAGCATTCGTAGTCTTTGATCGGGCCAAAAATCTTGGCGCAGAACAAACCTTCGCGTTCCGGCTTGAAAGTACGATAGTTGATAGTCTCAGGCTTTTTGACTTCACCATAAGACCAGGAACGAATCTTTTCTGGCGACGCCAAACCAATCTTGATGGCATCAAAAGACTCGCTTTGTTGAACTTGCTTGAACAGATCGAGCAATGCTTTCATATCTTTTCACTCCGCTTTATGGGTGAGAATTCTTATCTACTTAAGGCGCCTGCCTTTTAGGCAGACGCCCTTTCCAGCGTCAAAGACAAAACGCTAGTTGCGCTCCAGATCGATATCGATGCCCAGAGAACGAATTTCCTTGACCAGTACGTTGAACGACTCCGGCATACCAGCGTCAATCACATGATCACCTTTTACGAGGTTTTCATAAACTTTCGTACGGCCGGCAACGTCATCCGATTTCACGGTCAACATCTCTTGCAACACATAGGAGGCGCCATAGGCTTCGAGCGCCCAGACCTCCATTTCTCCGAAGCGCTGACCACCGAACTGTGCCTTGCCGCCCAGCGGCTGTTGCGTCACCAGAGAGTACGGCCCCGTTGAGCGGGCGTGCATCTTGTCATCAACCAAATGGTGCAGCTTCAACATGTGCATGTAACCCACCGTTACCGGGCGGTCAAACACCTCACCTGTGCGACCATCAATCAAGGAAACCTGATTTTTGGAGCTCGTCATGCCAAGCTGTTTCGCGACATCATCAGGATAGGCAATATCCAGCATGCGACGGACTTCTTCCTCGTTTGCACCATCAAAAACCGGTGTAGCGAACGGCACGCCACGCTTCAGATTGTTTGCCAGTTCGACAATTTCTGCATCCGTAAAGCTGTCAATGTCCTCATCTTTACCGGGTTCCTTGTAGAGCCCGGTAATGAACGCACGAAGTTCCGCCATCTTCGCCTGCTGCTTCAGCATTTCACCAATGCGCTCGCCAATGCCTTTCGCTGCCCAGCCAAGATGGGTTTCGAGAATCTGGCCCACATTCATGCGGGAAGGAACACCGAGCGGGTTCAGAACAATATCGACCGGCGTACCGTCGGCCAGATGCGGCATATCTTCTACTGGCACAATGCGCGAAACCACACCCTTGTTGCCATGACGCCCCGCCATCTTGTCGCCTGATTGCAAACGCCGCTTGACGGCCAGATAAACCTTGACCATCTTCTGCACACCCGGTTGCAGCTCGTCACCCTGTGTCAACTTCTTGCGCTTTTCTTCAAAAGCAAGATCGAACTGGTGACGCTTCTCAGCAATAGATTCCTTGATTGCCTCAAGCGAAGTTGCCGTATCCTCATCCGCAGGACGGATGTCAAACCAATGGAATTTGTCCAGGTCAGCAAGATATTCGGCCGTTACTGTCGAACCTTTAGGCAGCCTTTGTGGTCCGCCATTCACGGTCTTGCCAACCAGCAAACGCTCAATACGTTGGAAAGCGTCTCCTTCGACGATGCGCAACTGATCGTTCAGATCAAGGCGATAGCGCTTCAACTCATCGTCAATAATTTGCTGTGCCCGTTTGTCTCGCTCCAGTCCCTCACGCGTAAATACTTGCACATCAATCACGGTACCCACCATGCCAGATGGCACACGCAGTGAGGTGTCCTTCACGTCGGAAGCTTTTTCGCCAAAAATGGCGCGCAACAGTTTTTCTTCTGGTGTCAGCTGCGTTTCGCCTCTTGGCGTCACCTTGCCAACCAGCACGTCGCCCGCTTCAACTTCTGCACCGATGTATACGATGCCGGACTCGTCAAGTCGCGCCAGTTGGCTCTCCGCAAGATTGGAAATATCGCGCGTAATTTCTTCCGAACCCAGCTTCGTATCACGAGCAACAACGGACAGCTCTTCGATGTGAATGGAAGTGTAGCGATCATCTTTCACCACGTTTTCCGAAATCAGAATCGAATCCTCGAAATTCAAGCCATTCCACGGCATGAAGGCAACGAGCATGTTCTGTCCCAGCGCAAGCTCGCCAAAATCAGTGGAGGCACCATCTGCGATAACATCATCTTTTTCGACAACGTCCCCAACCTTGACGATCGGACGCTGGTTGATGTTGGTGTTTTGATTAGAACGCGTATATTTGATCAAGTTGTAAATATCGACACCAACCTCACCAGCCGCCGTTTCCTCATCATTCACGCGAATTACGATACGGCCCGCATCGACCAGATCGACGACGCCACCACGCAGTGCCTGAACTGTCGTGCCGGAGTCAACCGCCACCGTGCGCTCCACCCCCGTACCAACCAATGCTTTTTCTGGGCGCAAGCATGGTACTGCCTGACGTTGCATGTTGGCACCCATCAACGCACGGTTTGCATCGTCGTGCTCAAGGAAAGGAATCAGTGACGCTGCCACGGACACAATCTGCCCTGGAGCAACGTCCATGTACTCGACACGCTCTGGCGATACAAGAATTGTTTCACCCGCTTCACGCGCTGACACCAATTCGTCACTCAGAACGCCATTTTCATCAATGGCCGCATTTGCCTGCGCAATGATGTACCGTGCCTCTTCAATCGCCGACAAATATTCGATTTGATCGGTTACTTTGGAGTCAACCACCTTGCGGTATGGTGTCTCAAGGAAACCGTATTGGTTCAAGCGTGCATAGAGCGCGAGTGAATTGATCAGACCAATATTTGGTCCTTCCGGTGTTTCAATCGGACAAACACGACCATAGTGAGTTGGGTGAACGTCACGCACCTCAAAGCCAGCACGCTCACGCGTCAGGCCACCAGGACCCAGTGCTGAAACGCGGCGTTTATGCGTAATCTCTGACAACGGGTTGGTTTGGTCCATGAACTGGGAAAGCTGGGACGAACCGAAAAACTCACGAATAGCCGCAGATATCGGCTTGGAATTGATCAGGTCATGCGGCATCAGGTTATCTGCCTCGGCTTGGCCGAGTCGCTCGCGAACTGCGCGCTCAACACGCACCAGACCAGCGCGGAACTGATTTTCAGCCAGTTCGCCAACGCAGCGAACACGACGATTACCCAGATGATCAATATCATCCACTTCGCCCCGACCGTTACGCAATTCAACCAGAATCTTGATGACTGCCAGAACATCTTCGTTGGACAGCGTCATCGCGCCTTCAAGCTCATCACGACCGATTCGACTGTTGAATTTCATGCGCCCAACAGCGGAAAGATCGTAACGATCTTCACTATAAAACAGCCCATTAAACAGCGCCTCAACCGAATCCTCGGTCGGCGGTTCACCAGGACGCATCATGCGATAGATTGCAATTTTTGCAGCCATCTGATCTGCCGTCTCATCCGTACGCAGCGTCTCGGAAATGTAGGAACCCTGATCCAGCTCATTTGTATAAAGCGTCTGAATTTCGCCAATTTCTGCTTCTCGCAATTTGGCGAGCAATTCCTCGGTCAGTTCGTCATTGGCACTGGCAAGTACTTCGCCAGTATCCTGATCAACAACATTCTGCGCCAGTGCGCGACCATACAGATATTCCTCAGGCACAGAAATCCGCGTTATGCCTGCAGCCGCGATATCGCGCAAATTTCTGGCATTGATACGCTTGTCTTTGGTAACAAGGGATTTTCCGTCCTTATCCGTGATATCGAAACGCGCCACTTCACCACGCATGCGCTCCGAAATAAATTCCATTTCAGCGCCATCAGCGTGCAAGGAAAATTTGTCGAACGCGAAGAAATTTTCAAGAATCTCCTCATTAGACATGCCGATTGCCTTGAGCAGGGTCGTCACGGGCATCTTGCGGCGACGATCTACCCTGAAAAATAAAATATCTTTCGGGTCAAATTCAAAATCCAGCCAAGAACCACGATACGGAATAACCCGCGCCGAAAAGAGCAATTTCCCGGAAGAGTGCGTCTTGCCGCGATCATGTTCAAAAAACACACCCGGAGAACGGTGCAACTGAGACACGATGACGCGCTCTGTGCCGTTAATCACGAATGAGCCGGTATTTGTCATGAGCGGCAATTCCCCCATGTACACTTCCTGCTCTTTCATTTCCTTAACAACCGGTTTGGTCGGCGATTCCTTGTCCAGAATAACAAGCCTCACCCGCGCACGCAGTGGCGATGCGTAGGTCAGGCCGCGCTGCTGACATTCCTTGACGTCGAACGGCGGCTCACCAAGGTTGTACGAAATAAATTCCAGTCGCGCAAAGCCATTGTGGGACACGATTGGAAAAATGGATGCAAACGCTGACTGCAAACCGTAATTTTCACGATGATTCGGCGCTTTGTCCGACTGCAAAAAATTCCGGTATGACTCAAGCTGGGTTGCCAGCAGGAATGGAACGTTATGAACATCTTGACGCTTCGCAAATGACTTCCGAACGCGTTTCTTCTCAGTAAATGAGTAATGCATGGACACTCCTATGAGTGGCAAAAGGATGGAAAATTCAGGCTTCGCACAGGCATTACACCTAAAAATGCTGCTTCAAAGCCTCAAGTTCCACACCCTCTTAAAATGTACATCCCTCGTCAAAGCTGCACTCTGCAGTTTCATTGCGAGGACACTGCCCCAAGTCGTCACCAAAACGACAATAGAGTCAAGCCAGTCCCCTCCTTATCCAGAGAGAGCTGGCATTTGACTCCAAGGCTACAAAGTAGCCCTTGCATATTGCAATTACTTGAGCTCGACCTTTGCGCCTGCTTCTTCGAGCTTCTTCTGTGCCTCTTCGGCTTCCGCCTTGGAAATACCTTCTTTCACAGGTTTTGGAGCACTATCAACGATTTCCTTGGCTTCTTTCAAGCCAAGGCCAGTGATTTCACGCACCACCTTGATGACGCTAACCTTGTTGGCGCCGAAGTCGGTCAGAACCAGGTCAAACTCTGTTTGCTCCTCAGCGGCTGCGCCACCGTCGGCTGCTCCACCTGCTGGACCTGCAACTGCCATTGCCGCAGCAGAAACACCAAATTTTTCCTCGAATGCTTTTACCAGATCGTTCAGATCCATCACGCTCATGGCGCCAACAGCTTCCAGGATATCCTCTTTGCTAATTGCCATCTCAAACTCCTAATTAATTCTTTAATTACACCAAATTGGTAACTTGACTTTGTTAAGCTGCCTCAGCTTCTTGCTTCGCTGCCAAAGCGGCAAGCGCACGAGCAAAAGCGGAAACAGGTGCCTGCATAACTCCGAGAAGCTGTGCCAGCAACACTTCGCGGCTTGGGATGTTCGCCAAAGCTTGAACGCCCGCCTGATCGAGTTGCTCACCTGCATAGTTGCCTGCCTTAATGACCAGACGGCTATTGCTTTTCGCAAATTCATTAATGATTTTTGCTGCAGCAACAGCATCCTCTGAAATCGAATAGATCAGAGGACCCGTCATTTCATCAGCCAGCGGCGCGAAAGGCGTTCCTTCAACAGCGCGTCGTGCAAGCGTATTTTTCACCACTCGCAGGTACACACCTTCCTCTCGCGCTTTTGCGCGCAGTTTAGTCAAGTCGCCAACCTGGATGCCTCGATACTCGGCCAATACGATGGTCTGAGCTGCCCCTACCTTTTCGGAAAGCTCAGCAACTACGGCCTTTTTTTCATTCAGATTGAGACCCACGGTCAACCTCCAAAAAAGATGCTCGGCAAATTGCTTTGCATCGGTTCGAACACGGTGTCCAAAGTCAAGGAGTTCACGGCCAAGAATATCAGCCCCGAAACAACAAAACTATTTGGGCGCACCATCTGCGTTGGGTATTTACCGATTTCTCGACAAATGTTTAACTTTCCTCAAAATGAGAATTGCCCAACGGTCTTTGATTGCCAAAACCCGCATTCTGCAAGTTCAGCCCAAAGAACTGCCTGCCCACCCGAAGGTGTGCAGGTCTTAATTCATCAAATTACGACATCAACCCGGTATAATCAACGCGAACGCCCGCGCCCATCGTTGAAGACAGCGAGACTTTGCGCATGTAGGCACCCTTGGCGCTCGTTGGCCTGGCCTTCACCAATGCATCAATCAGCGCAAGCAAGTTTGACTTCAGCGCGTCATCACCAAAAGAGTTGCGGCCCACGGTAGCATGAATAATGCCGTTGCGGTCGGTTCGATATTGAACCTGGCCAGCCTTTGCATTTTTTACTGCCGTAGCCACGTCCGGGGTTACCGTGCCGACTTTCGGGTTCGGCATCAAGCCGCGCGGCCCGAGAATCTGACCCAGCGCACCAACCACACGCATGGTATCTGGTGATGCAATCACGATGTCAAACGGCATATCTCCCGCTTTGATGCGTTCCGCCAGATCTTCCATGCCGACGATGTCCGCACCCGCTTCCTTGGCTTGCTCAGCCTTTTCGCCTGCTGCGAACACAGCCACACGCACCGATTTGCCCGTGCCAGCCGGCAAAACAACGGAACCGCGAACTACCTGGTCTGATTTTCTCGGATCCACGCCCAGCTGAATCGCGACGTCGATGGATTCGTCAAATTTTGCTGTCGCAAATTCACGCACCAAAGAAAGCGCCTCTTCAAATGGATAAACTTTAGTGCGATCAATCTTGGCATTCATCGCTTGTACACGCTTGGATACTTTAGCCATTACGCACCCTCCACCGTTACGCCAATTGAGCTTGCAGAGCCCGCGATTGTACGCACAGCAGCATCCATATCTGCCGCAGTCAGATCCGGCATTTTCAATGTTGCTATTTCTTCAGCCTGAGCACGGGTAATAGAACCCACCTTGTCAACGTGCGGCCTAGGTGACCCGGATTGAATACCTGCCGCCTTCTTGATCAGGAAGGTCGCCGGAGGCGTCTTCATTTCAAAAGAAAAGGACTTGTCCTGATAGGCCGTAATCACAACAGGAACCGGCATGCCCGCTTCCATACTCTGCGTTCTCGCATTAAATGCCTTGCAGAATTCCATGATATTCAAGCCACGCTGACCCAGAGCCGGGCCAATTGGTGGAGAAGGATTGGCCTTACCAGCTGGTACTTGCAGCTTGATAAAGCCGGCGATTTTCTTTGCCATAACTTAGTTTTCCTAAAATTGTGAGTAATAACGCAATCATCGCTTTACAACGAATCAAGCTCCTCTGCCAGATCATTTAACGTGCGCCCGGCCCCACACAAGAAATCGTCTTTAAACTTTTTCAACCTGGCCGAACTCAAGCTCAACCGGCGTAGCACGCCCGAAAATAGTCACAGAAACGCGCAAACGCGATTTCTCATAATTCACTTCCTCGACATTGCCATTGAAATCCGCAAATGGCCCATCTTTGATTCGAACAAACTCACCAACTTCATAAAGCACTTTCGGACGCGGTTTCTCCACGCCTTCCTGCATTTGCTGCAAAATCTTTTCTATCTCGGCAGCAGGTACTGGCGAAGGCTTGTTTGACTTACCCCCAAGAAAGCCCGTTACCTTGCTCGTATTTTTCACTAGGTGCCAGGTATCATCGGTCATCTCCATTTCAACGAAGATGTAACCTGGAAAAAAGCGACGCTCTGTCACCGTTTTTTGACCACCTTTAACCTCAACCACCTCTTCGGTCGGCACAAGTATCTGCGAAAACATATCCTGCATGCCAGAACGCTCTATTCGCTCCTCCAAGGACCGGCGAACACTCTTCTCCATGCCCGAATATGCCTGAACTACGTACCAACGCTTATCTCCCGAAGAAGACAACTCCTTATCGGCACCTACCTCATCTGCCGCGCTCGTTTGCTCATTTTCAGTCACGACTTATCTCCACCCCAGAATCACGCTGTAGAGGACAAAACCAAGCACTTTATCGGCACCCCACAGAAACAGTGCCATCACCAGCACAAAACCAAAGACAATCGCCGTAACTCTAAGCGTCTGCTTACGCTCAGGCCAAACAACTTTCTTGGTTTCACGCAAGGACTCCTGCGCAAAAGACAGCAAACCGCGCCCTGTCGACGACATCCAGACAAAAATCACACCAACAACCAAACCTACAGCCAGCACACCTGTGCGCACCAACACTGACTTGTCAGACAAAAAATAAAAACCAACCAGACCAGCCATGACCGCCACAACTGCCAAGACCACTTTAAGCTTGTCGCCGGAAGTGCTTACCGTTTGTAAAGAATGATTAGACATACTCTTTCACTTGATGGTGCCTGCACACGATTCGGTGGCAGGGGCGGAGGGCATCGAACCCCCAACCTTCGGTTTTGGAGACCGACGCTCTGCCAATTGAGCTACGCCCCTCTAGGTGAGAAAAAACTACCGGGCGACTCATCGCCGCCCGGCAAAACAGCATTATATATGATTACTCAATAATTTTGGCTACAACGCCAGCGCCAACCGTGCGGCCACCTTCGCGGATAGCGAAACGCAAGCCTTCTTCCATCGCAATCGGGCAAATCAGCTTGACCGTGATCGATACGTTGTCACCAGGCATAACCATTTCTTTATCCTCCGGCAACTCGATCGAACCCGTCACGTCCGTCGTGCGGAAGTAGAACTGCGGGCGATAGTTGCTGAAAAATGGCGTATGACGACCACCTTCATCTTTCGACAACACGTAAATCTCACCCGTAAAGTGACTGTGCGGCTTGATCGATCCTGGCTTGGCCAGTACCTGACCACGCTCTACGTCTTCGCGCTTGGTGCCACGCAGCAATACGCCAACGTTGTCGCCTGCCTGACCTTGATCCAGCAACTTGCGGAACATTTCAACACCGGTACAAGTGGTCTTGACGGTATCCTTGATACCAACAATCTCAATTTCTTCACCAACCTTGATGATGCCGCGCTCTACACGACCTGTCACAACTGTACCGCGACCAGAAATCGAGAACACGTCTTCAACCGGCATCAGGAACGCGCCGTCAATCGCACGCTCCGGCTCTGGAATATAGGTGTCGAGCGCATCGGCCAACTGCATGATGGCTTCTTCGCCCATCGGACCCGTGTCGCCTTCCAGCGCCATTTTTGCCGAGCCTTTGATGATTGGCAGGTCGTCGCCCGGAAATTCGTAGCGCGATAGCAGCTCACGCACTTCCATCTCAACCAGCTCAAGCAACTCTTCGTCGTCTACCATGTCGCACTTGTTGAGGAACACGATAATGTAAGGAACACCCACCTGACGCGCCAACAGAATGTGCTCACGCGTTTGCGGCATCGGGCCATCCGCTGCGGAACATACCAGAATGGCACCATCCATTTGGGCCGCTCCGGTAATCATGTTCTTGATGTAGTCAGCGTGACCCGGGCAGTCTACGTGTGCGTAGTGACGACTCTCAGTCTCGTACTCCACATGCGATGTATTAATCGTAATACCGCGCGCCTTCTCTTCCGGTGCCGCGTCAATTTGATCGTAGTCTCTCGCCTCACCACCAAACTTCTTCGCCAACACGGTTGCAATCGCCGCCGTCAACGTCGTCTTGCCATGATCCACGTGACCAATCGTACCCACATTCACATGCGGCTTGGTCCGCTGAAACTTTTCCTTTGCCATTTTCGACTCCTAACAATTTGATGATAATGCCAGAAACACCACCGGCAATTCGCCGCCAATAACTAACTCTTGGTGCCCTTGGCGTGGATTGAACACGCGACCTCTCCCTTACCAAGGGAGTGCTCTACCACTGAGCTACAAGGGCAACATAAAATCGCACCCATGAAGGGCGCGAAACCTAACTGGAGCGGGTGAAGGGAATCGAACCCTCGTCGTAAGCGTGGAAGGCTTCTGCTCTACCATTGAGCTACACCCGCCTGGGCGATCACTTCAACCACAAAATTTTGGTGGAGGGGGCTGGATTCGAACCAGCGTACTCGTAAGAGGGCAGATTTACAGTCTGCTGCCATTAACCACTCGGCCACCCCTCCACAACGAATCGAAGATTATCAACTCTAGCGACAAGTTTGTCAATACGAATACGGCCGGAAAAACCGATTTTCCAGCCGCATTTCAAACAAGTTTCAGGTTTAATAAATACCGCACCCAACGATGTAGTTCTGGTACTTCTCCAGATACATTGATTTTGGTTCAACCTGATTCGAAACAGGGTTCAAGAACTCATAGTCCTGCCATGCCGTTGGCTGATTACGCACCAATTCGATTCGCTCTTGTACATAAAGATTGCCGCCGCCGTCTTTTGCGTTGAAAAGATCCTGGCCGATCAAGTTGGCGTTAGCACCATGCGCGACGTTCCTGCCAGTATCATCATAAACAGCGACATAAAGATCACGATCAACATATTGACCGAGTGGGTCACTGATCTCTGCAAAGGTGTTCTGGACGCCATTCGTGTGCATGGAATCAATCGCCTTTTTGACCAGCGCCACTGCCTCATCTGCGGTACCGACTTCAAGGGTTTTTAGTTTGAAAGTGCCCACACGCTTCACCAAATCATTGGTTTGCGCTTCAAGCATCTCTGAAGATGAAGCCACCTGCTCAACCAAAGCGGCATTTTGCTGTGTTACCTGATCCATCTGGGATACCGCCTGATTGACTTGCTCTATACCTTCACTTTGCTCCCTGCTGGCAGCAGTAATTTCTGCCATGATATCGTTTACACGCTTAATGCTGGCGACCACTTCGCTCATGGTTGTGCCTGCCTGTTCGACCAATGCGCTCCCGACCCCCACTTTTTGCACAGAATCATCAATTAATTCCTTGATTTCCCGAGCAGCATTAGCACTTCGCTGTGCCAGGCTTCGAACTTCAGTTGCAACAACCGCAAACCCGCGCCCTTGCTCTCCAGCGCGTGCCGCTTCAACAGCGGCATTAAGCGCGAGAATATTGGTCTGAAACGCAATCCCGTCAATGACATTGATAATATCTGCAATTTTCTTCGACGACTGATTGATTTCACCCATCGTCGCAACGACCTCAGAGACCACCGCCCCCCCCTTTGTGGCGACATCTGACGCCTCGGTCGCCAACTGATTGGCGTGCAAGCCATTCTCTGCATTCATGCGCACTGTAGATGTCAACTCCTCCATTGAAGAAGCTGTTTCTTCAAGCGAACTGGCTTGCTCTTCTGTCCTGGAGGACAAATCGTGATTACCCGATGAAATCTCTTTAGCCGCCGACTCAAGCGTATCTGCACCGCGCCTAACATTCCAAATCACATTAGCAAGCCCCTGACTGACGGTGTTCATCGCGGTCTGTAGCTGCCCCACCTCATCACTTCTGTTTACCTCAAGCTGGGAAGTCAGATCTCCTCCGGCTATTTGCCTTGCAAAATCTGTTACTTGACCAAGCGGTACAACCACGGATTTACGAATAAGGGTGTAGAGCAAAAAGGCCAGCAAGAGCACGGCTGCCGCACCTCCTGCAGCAAACAGTTTGCATATTTTTACCAATTCTTTCGTTAGCTCGTCCGTGAAGGTACCCCCCACTATCACAAAGTCCCAGTCACTAAATTCAGCAAAAGCTATCGTCCGCTCTCGGATGCTACCGTCCCCTGAAATAACGTCATACTGCATGACTCCATTTTTTTTGGTCAGCATCTCCCTAACTACCTCGCGTCCATCTGCGCTTTTCAAGTCCAGCACGTTATGGCCTGGATCGTATTTTTTACCTGCAATAGTGGCATGCATCTGGATCGTGCCGTATTCTTTCCCTTTCCTGTTGCTAACAGCGTAAAAGCTACCCGTATCGCCTACTGTGAGTGCCGACACACGCTTGTCAATGAGCCCAATCTCATCTGTATAGTCAAGACCAACAAACAAAACTGCATCGACCTCACCGTCGCTTCCGAATACTGGCTCATAGTGCGTGAAGTATTTTCGGCCGAAAAGGGTGGCCACGCCCCCATATGGCTTCCCATTCATGAGAAGTTTATAAGCTGGGTGGTCACGACTAAGCTTCGTTCCAACAGCACGCGCACCATCGGTCTTTTTCAGCGAGGTCGAGACCCTGATAAAGTCAGCACCAGATCGCGCGAATACCGTTGCCGGCACGCCGCTTATTGATGTAAATCGATCTGGATAAGAGTGATCGTTATTAATCACCACCCCGGCACTCTTTAAGACCGGCGTGCTTATTCCTGTCACATCGATAGTCGAAGAAGTGTCCAAACTGAATTTCCCCGGAAAAGCGCCAGAAAAAACCTTTACCGAACGCTTCGCTTCACGCTTTAAGTCAGCATTAAAAATCTCGATGAGGCTGATGACCGACTGAGTCTTGGCCTTTAACTCCTCCTTCGCACGAGCCTCAACAAGACCGGAAACAAAATGTCCGCTACCCCATACAAAAGCGCCAAACACTACCGCTATAAGTATGAAAAATATGATTGACAGCCTCGTGCCCAACCTTAAACTACCAAACCCTCTTATCGTCATCTTGCTTTTCATTCTGACCTCTACGTTTTCTAATTAATCTTTTTCATGGAGCGGATGGAAAATTGCTAAACAAGTTCATATCACCACAACACATCTACAACTATGAACTTACATGTCAAACTCTTTCGACAGACACTACTTGTTACGGCTTTATGACAAACATTTTTAGTATTTTTTTGGAAATGATTTAGGATTTGGTTGTGTTTATTGCTTAAGTGCTTGATGGCATTTGTTTTTTTGTTTTCAGACGCAAAAAACCCCAGGTTTTTATACCTGGGGTTTTTTTAATTAAAGCCTGACGATAACCTACTTTCACACTGGTTGCAGCACTATCATCGGCGCAGAGTCGTTTCACGTTCCTGTTCGGGATGGGAAGGAGTGGTACCAACCTGCTATGGTCATCAGGCATGACTTGTCGTGTTGCTTGAGTTTAGTCAAGCAACGCAATCTGGAAGAAGTAAATTTTACTACTTGTTATGGGTGTGATGCTCAAAAGGCATACACATAAACTTAGCTTGTCTATAACTGTCAAGGTTATAGGGACAAGCCGCACGGGTAATTAGTACTGGTTAGCTTAACGCATTACTGCGCTTCCACACCCAGCCTATCAACGTCCTGGTCTCGAACGACCCTTCAGGGAGATCAAGTCTCCGGGAAATCTTATCTTAAGGCGAGTTTCCCGCTTAGATGCTTTCAGCGGTTATCTCTTCCGAACTTAGCTACCCGGCAATGCCACTGGCGTGACAACCGGTACACCAGAGGTTCGTCCACTCCGGTCCTCTCGTACTAGGAGCAGCCCCCTTCAAATTTCCAACGCCCACGGCAGATAGGGACCAAACTGTCTCACGACGTTCTAAACCCAGCTCGCGTACCACTTTAAATGGCGAACAGCCATACCCTTGGGACCGGCTACAGCCCCAGGATGTGATGAGCCGACATCGAGGTGCCAAACTCCCCCGTCGATATGAACTCTTGGGAGGAATCAGCCTGTTATCCCCAGAGTACCTTTTATCCGTTGAGCGATGGCCCTTCCATACAGAACCACCGGATCACTATGTCCTACTTTCGTATCTGCTCGACTTGTGGGTCTCGCAGTTAAGCACGCTTATGCCATTGCACTATCAGCACGATTTCCGACCGTACCTAGCGTACCTTCGAACTCCTCCGTTACACTTTGGGAGGAGACCGCCCCAGTCAAACTGCCTACCATGCACTGTCCCCAACCCGGATAACGGGCCAAGGTTAGAACCTCAAACAAATCAGGGTGGTATTTCAAGGACGGCTCCACGCAAACTAGCGTTCACGCTTCAAAGCCTCCCACCTATCCTACACAAACCGGTTCAAAGTCCAATGCAAAGCTACAGTAAAGGTTCATGGGGTCTTTCCGTCTAGCCGCGGGTAGATTGCATCATCACAACCACTTCAACTTCGCTGAGTCTCGGGAGGAGACAGTGTGGCCATCGTTACGCCATTCGTGCAGGTCGGAACTTACCCGACAAGGAATTTCGCTACCTTAGGACCGTTATAGTTACGGCCGCCGTTTACTGGGACTTCAATCAAGAGCTCTCACCCCATCATTTAATCTTCCAGCACCGGGCAGGCGTCACACCCTATACGTCCACTTTCGTGTTTGCAGAGTGCTATGTTTTTAATAAACAGTCGCAGCCACCTATTTTTTGCAACCCCTTCACCCTTCTGGCGCAAGCCAGTCAAGCTACCAGGGCGTACCTTATCCCGAAGTTACGGTACCAATTTGCCGAGTTCCTTCTCCCGAGTTCTCTCAAGCGCCTTAGAATACTCATCTCGCCCACCTGTGTCGGTTTGCGGTACGGTCATCGTTAGACTGAAGCTTAGAGGCTTTTCTTGGAACCACTTCCAATTGCTTCGCGGCACATGGCCACTCGCCCCACACCCTTGAATTCCGCGCCCGGATTTGCCTAAGCGCCTTCTCCAATGCAGGGACCGGGATTTCCAACACCCGGACAACCTTCCGCGATCCGTCCCCCCATCGCATCTAACGACGGTGCAGGAATATTAACCTGCTTCCCATCAGCTACGCATCTCTGCCTCGCCTTAGGGGCCGACTCACCCTGCTCCGATGAACGTTGAACAGGAAACCTTGGGCTTACGGCGTGCGGGCTTTTCACCCGCATTATCGCTACTCATGTCAGCATTCGCACTTCTGATACCTCCAGCATGCTTCACAACACACCTTCACAGGCCTACAGAACGCTCTCCTACCATATCCTTACGGATATCCGCAGCTTCGGTGACTGGCTTAGCCCCGTTACATCTTCCGCGCAGGACGACTCGATCAGTGAGCTATTACGCTTTCTTTAAAGGATGGCTGCTTCTAAGCCAACCTCCTGACTGTTTTAGCCTTCCCACTTCGTTTCCCACTTAGCCAATCTTGGGGACCTTAGCTGGCGGTCTGGGTTGTTTCCCTCTCGACGATGGACGTTAGCACCCACCGTCTGTCTCCCATGCTCGCACTCACCGGTATTCGGAGTTTGCAATGGTTTGGTAAGTCGCGATGACCCCCTAGCCATAACAGTGCTCTACCCCCGGCGGTGATACATGAGGCACTACCTCAATAGTTTTCGGAGAGAACCAGCTATCTCCAGGTTTGTTTAGCCTTTCACCCCTACCCACAGCTCATCCCCTAACTTTTCAACGTTAGTGGGTTCGGACCTCCAATGCGTTTTACCGCACCTTCATCCTGGCCATGGGTAGATCACCTGGTTTCGGGTCTACACCTAGCGACTGTCGCCCTATTCGGACTCGATTTCTCTACGGCTCCCCTATACGGTTAACCTCGCCACTAAATGTAAGTCGCTGACCCATTATACAAAAGGTACGCAGTCACCCCTTTCGAGGCTCCTACTGTTTGTATGCACACGGTTTCAGGTTCTATTTCACTCCCCTCCCGGGGTTCTTTTCGCCTTTCCCTCACGGTACTGGTTCACTATCGGTCGATTACGAGTATTTAGCCTTGGAGGATGGTCCCCCCATGTTCAGACAGGATTTCACGTGTCCCGCCCTACTTTAACGCAAGCTTAGTTCCACACCTCTGGTTTCGTGTACGGGGCTATCACCCAATATCGCTGCCCTTTCCAGAGCATTCCACTACCACCGGTGCTAAAACTTGCAGGCTGTTCCCATTTCGCTCGCCACTACTTTGGGAATCTCGGTTGATTTCTTTTCCTATGGTTACTTAGATGTTTCAGTTCACCACGTTCGCTTCAATACCCTATGTATTCAGATATTGATGACCCTAAGGCCGGGTTGCCCCATTCGGAAATCTGCGGATCAAAGTTTGTTTGCCAACTCCCCGCAGCTTATCGCAAGCTACTACGTCCTTCATCGCCTGTAATCGCCAAGGCATCCACCATGTGCACTTATTCACTTGTCCCTATAACGTTGACCTCTATTAAAGAGACGCTATAGAAA
>OY762707.1:662500-927500 GCA_963666295.1 Burkholderiaceae bacterium
TTCATCCCGAAAGGACGTCCATTTCGACTACGACACAGGCCCTAAATCATTGACTCATCCTGATGCGGGCTACTATAGTGCAGCATGGCCTCTGACTTTGAACTCCTTTCCAAAAAAACCCAACGGCTCGCCGATTTAACGGAGCAACTCCGGCTCGAGAATGTTGACTTGCGCCGCAAGATAACTGAGCTTAGCGCGGACAATGCCGAACTAAACGCACGCATGCAGCAAGCTGCGCAGCGCGTAAATGCGCTTATGAACAAACTTAACGAAATTACAGATAAGGAGGGCTCATCATGAGTCGCCTTGACGTTATGATAATGGGGCAAAAATACACACTCTCATGCCGTGAGGGTGAAGAAAAGACCCTGCGGGAAGCGGTTGCTTATTTGGATAAAAAGATGTGCGCCATTCGCGATACGGGCAAAATAAAAGGCAATGACCGAATTGCTGTCATGGCCTCCATCAGCATCGCTGCCGAACTCCTGCAAACCCGCTCCATACAAGGCCCTTTTCATGGCATGACCATTTCAGAAATCGAGGAACAGGTGAGCGCCATGCACGCCGTTCTGGACGCTGCCCTAGCACCACAAGAAAAGCTTTTTTGATCTACAACAAAAGCACCTGAAAAGCGGTTGACACGTGAAGTGATTAGCGTAGACTGAAAGTCCCTGCCGTGTTTGTGTTTGCTTTATATTCCTTGAACCATTCACATGCATCGGTGACGGAAAATTGTTTGATGGGCGTGAGCGTCGCTAGCTCGACGAACCCGAAGTTGGACTAACCGTTACCACCTGAACCGCAGGTTCGGGATGCTAGGCATAACGGCACTGGCGGGGAACCTATTTTGGCGGCTGTACATTTTTTGTACAGCCGTTTTTTATTTAGACAGACGAAACGATTCCCGCCAGCCTTTCCGTCAACAGCATTGAATGTAAACCTTGGCAGGTGCTTGCGCCAACCCGTAAACCAAGCCTGCTAAACTACCGAATTGAATCATCGTGGAGTCATAAATTGAAATCGAATTTGCAATCCAACTGGGTCGCACGCAGCCTGAAAAGCGTCTGGCACCCATGCACGCAGATGCAGCACCATGAATCCCTTCCGCTTATACCAGTAAGTCACGGACGCGGCATGTGGCTTTATGACGCTAACGGGCAACGCTATATGGATGCAATCAGTTCATGGTGGGTAAATTTATTTGGCCACACCAACCCGCGCATCAATGCTGCCCTAAAGGATCAACTAGATAAGATTGAGCACGCCATCCTAGCCGGTTTTACGCACGAACCAGTCATTGAACTCTCAGAGCGGCTCTCGAAGCTTACCGGCGGCATTTTAGGTCATTGCTTTTATGCATCCGATGGGTCTTCTGCCGTTGAAATTGCACTAAAAATGAGTTTTCACTCATGGCGCAACGCAGGAAAGACAAATAAGAATGAATTTGTCTGTCTCGCTAACAGCTATCACGGCGAAACAATCGGGACACTCTCTGTATCTGATGTCGCTCTATACCGTGATGCATATGCTCCCTTACTCAAAGTTTCCCATGTGACGGCGTCGCCAGACAGCCGTTTGGCCAAAGAAGGCGAATCGGCTGCTGATGTTGCATTGCGCGCTGCCGCCGAACTCGACAAACTTCTCGATGAACGCGCAGAAAACATTGCTGCCGTCATCATTGAACCTTTGGTACAGTGTGCAACCGGCATGGCAATGCATGACCCAGCCTATCTACGCGCCATTCGTGACATTTGCACCCGGCGCGGTGTCCACCTGATTGCTGATGAAATTGCTGTCGGCTGTGGGCGCACCGGCACTTTCTTTGCTTGTGAACAAGCCAATATCTGGCCGGATTTTTTGTGTCTATCGAAGGGCATCAGTGGCGGCTATCTGCCGCTCTCACTAGTCATGACACGCGATGAAATCTTTGACGGGTTTTACAGCGACAAAATCACGCGCGCCTTTTTGCACTCACACTCCTACACCGGCAACCCGCTCGCATGCCGTGCAGCACTGGCAACGTTGGACATCTTTGAGACCGACAATGTTCTGAAACAAAACAAGGAGCGCGCCAAACGCCTGACGGAAGCGCTGCAACCCCTGGCCAAGCACGAAAAAGTGCGTCATTTTCGCAATTGCGGCATGATCTGGGCTTTTGATGCCATTATTGACGACCCAGAAGTCGTCGCCAATTTCCCAAGAACCTTTTTCACCGCAGGACTGGCGCAAGAGCTGCTGCTGCGCCCACTTGGCAACACCGTCTACATGATGCCGCCTTACATTATCAATGAGGAAGAAACAAACCTTCTGGCGACGCGAACTCTCAAAATATTTGAGCAAGTGATTGGATCATGACCACTTTGTTTTCCTGCTTTGTTACTGGCACTGGCACGGACATTGGCAAGACACTGATTTCCTGCGCCATATTGCACACCCTGAGCAAGCAGGGCGTTCGCGCGTCAGGCATGAAACCTGTTGCCTCAGGAGTCAAAAACATCAACGGCACAAAGGAGAATGAAGACACCCGCGCGCTCATGGCCTATGACACTGCCGCCATACCGCAAGAACTGGTAACACCCTATCTTTTCCAGGAGCCCATTGCGCCACACATTGCCGCGATACAGGAAGGCATCCTTCCTGACGCCAGCCACATCATGGATTGCTACCGAAAAATCGCTCAACGAACCAACGCCATTGTCGTGGAAGGTGTGGGGGGGTTTCGCGTACCGCTAACTGAAAATTACGACACGGCCGATATGGCAGCACAATTCGACTTGCCAATAGTGCTTGTTGTCGGAGTACGCCTCGGCTGCATCAATCATGCACTACTTACCGCCGAGGCGATCGCCGCACGCGGCTTATCACTTGCGGGCTGGGTCGCCAACAAGGTTGAGCCGAACATGCGCTATCAGGACGAAAACATTGCTGCGCTGAAAGTGCGATTGGCAGCACCCTTATTAGGCGTTGTGCCACACTTGGCGCACGCAACAGCTGTAACAGCAGCACAGCACCTGGATTTTTCTTGTTTGCCTGCCTGGCCAGGCAAGTAGTTTTCAAAAAATGCAAGGACGCCTGAGATGAAGGTACTATTTTTCAGTAATGAAGAAGATCACGCCTACGTATTAGCGGGCTTACGTGCCGCATTGCCGCGCGCCGATTTTCGTTTCTGGTTTCCCGGTGACGATGACCCGGCTGATTACGCCATGGTGTGGAATGCGCCGGCAGAAATGCTTTCCGGTCGCAAAGGCCTGAAAGCCATCTTCAATCTGGCAGCGGGTGCCAATAGTCTGTTGTATATGGGTGACACCATCCCGAAAAATATTCCCATCATTCGCCTGGAAGATGCCGGCATGGGCATGCAAATGACTGAATACGTCACGCACGCTGTGCTGCATTACTACCGCCGCTTTGATGTTTATGCCGCACAACAAGAGAAACACACTTGGAAATTCCAGAGCGTGCCGGACAAGCGCGATTTTTCTGTGGGAATCATGGGTATCGGCGTATTGGGTACACGAATCGCGCAAGCGTTAAGGCAGTTTGATTTTCCTGTAAGGGGATGGAGCCGCAGCAAAAAACGCCTGTCAGGAATTTCGTGCTTTGCTGGTAACGAAGAATTAGATGATTTTCTGAACGGCACTCAAGTTCTGGTTTGCGCACTGCCCCTGACGAGTGAAACCAAGGGCATACTCAACCACGAAACCCTTGGCAAGCTAAACCATGGCGCTTACCTGATCAACGTCGCCCGTGGCGCGCATTTGATTGACACCGATTTGCTGGCGCAACTCGACTCAGGTCATATAGCCGGGGCGACGCTGGACGCATTCCGCGAAGAACCCCTGCCGCAGGATCACCCATTCTGGCACACACCCAAAATCAGGATCACGCCACATCGTGCCGCATTGGGTCTCCGTGACGAAATCGTACGGCACATTGTTGAAAAGCTAATGATGTTTGATCGCGGAGAAGCCATTTCAGGTATTGTGGACCGTTTTAAAGGTTATTAAAACGCCCTCAAAGCCAACCAAAAAAACTCCCATCAGCAGGCTGGAATCTAGGAAATTGCCAACACAATGCGCTTAATCTGATGGAAACTCACCGTCCAGATAAAACCATCGCCCTTCATCTCGTATGAAGCGGCTTACTTCGTGCAGCTTTTGCGCCTTGCCCACAACCTTGTAGCGGGCAACAAACTCAACCATCGCTTCGCCATCCTGCTCATCGTGACGAATGATCTCAAGCGCCATCCATTTGATCCCGTTTTGCTTGTCGATGAGGATGCCTGAAGGGCGCGTTGTCGGAAACCACGTTCGCTTAAGGTAATCTTCCTCTTGCAAGTAATAGGCCGAATATCGGGAGCGCATTAACTCAAGCGCATTTTGCGGTTCTTCACCATGAAGCAAAAAACGTCCACAGCATTGTTCAAACACTCCCTGCCCACATGGACAGGCCATACGTTTTGCGTATTCTCGAAAACCTTTCATCTGTCTGACACTATTCAATTAAAAAGTTGCAACATACCAGGAAGCGCTAAAGACGTCGGCGAGCGGGATGGAAGACAAGCCGCTCAGGCCACGGCAAATAAGGCGGCATCTATATGATAGGCGCAGAAGCGTGCGCATTGCAACGCAACGGATAACTCACGGAAGCATTTATTCGCGTCTTCGCTAACAAAAAAACCCCACATTATTGCGGGGTTTTTACCAGCCTTTAAAGGCAAGACTAGTTTACGGATTGAATGTTGGAAGCCTGCTTGCCCTTCGGACCTTGCGTAACTTCAAACTGGACTTTCTGACCTTCTTTGAGTGTCTTGAATCCATTCATGTTTATTGCGGAAAAGTGAGCGAACAAATCTTCACCACCATCTTCTGGCGTAATAAAACCAAAACCTTTGGAATCGTTAAACCATTTCACAGTACCTGTTGCCATAAATGTTCTCTAATAATATCTATTGTCATCACACGAGCTTTAAAACAAGAAGTCCAAACAGCATCTCCCCCTGCCAGGCTCACTTCAAATTGTCATTGAATAGCACCAAAATGCACCGCACAAAAACAACTTGACCTATTGTCGAATCAAGCTTACAAAAATGTCAAGCTCATATAGTTGCCTTGACAACAATTTGCACGCATTCTTTGATCAAAAGGACAAAATATCGTCCTTTATCCCCAGGCATGAACCGTTGCCTGCAAATTGCAGCGAAATGACGTAAGATTGGAAGCCATGAAAACCCTGTTTTTTCGGCGTTTGGTGTCTCAAAACCTAGTATTAAAATTGCTTATAGAATCACATGGCAGGCATGAACGAGAAAGAGGTGGCTCTTGAACACCGTATCAAAACGGAAGCACCGCCACCGTTATATAAAGTTGCGCTCCTGAACGATGATTTCACACCGATGGATTTTGTCGTGACGGTTCTGCAGGAATATTTTAATAAGGATCGTCGCACAGCCCTTGAAATTATGCTCACGGTACACCATAAAGGTAAGGGAATATGCGGCGTTTTCTCAAAAGACGTAGCAACAACAAAAGTGGATCTGGTATTAGCTCACGCCCGACATGAAGGGCACCCACTGCAATGCGTGATGGAGGAAGCATGATTGCGCAAGAACTGGAAGTCAGTTTACATATGGCATTTGTCGAGGCGCGCCAGGCACGCCACGAATTCATCACTGTTGAGCATTTGCAATTGGCTCTGCTTGACAACCCGTCAGCGGCCGAGGTGCTCACTGCTTGCGCGGTTAATATCGAAGAATTGCGCAAGGTGCTGACCAACTTCATCAATGACAGCACACCCGTCGTGTCTGGCACAGATGAAGTGGATACCCAGCCAACACTCGGTTTTCAGCGCGTTATCCAGCGTGCCATCATGCATGTCCAGTCCTCATCGGGTGGAAAAAAAGAAGTTACTGGAGCCAATGTGCTGGTTGCCATCTTTGGCGAAAAGGATTCGCACGCCGTCTACTACATGCACCAGCAGGGTGTCACTCGGCTTGACGTCGTAAACTTCATCTCTCACGGCATCCGAAAAGACAAGCGGCCGGAACCGCAAAAAGCACCTGAAGGCACCGAAGATCAAGCGTCGGAGGCAACACAGAAAGAATCTCCACTCGATCAGTTCACGCAAAACCTGAATAAGCAGGCTGCTGAAGGCCTGATTGACCCACTGATTGGTCGCGACGATGAAGTCGACCGGGTTATCCAGATTCTATGTCGTCGCCGCAAAAACAACCCGCTTCTGGTTGGTGAAACCGGCGTAGGCAAAACAGCAATTGCAGAAGGTCTGGCACTACGCATTTCCAGAGGTGAAGTGCCTGAAATACTGGAAAAAGCGGTCGTATATTCGTTGGATATGGGATCCCTTCTGGCTGGAACCAAATACCGTGGCGACTTCGAACAGCGCATGAAAGCCATTCTGAAGCAAATGAAGGAAAATCCGAATTCGATCCTGTTCATTGATGAAATTCACACCATCATCGGAGCCGGCTCAGCCTCTGGCGGCACGCTAGACGCCTCCAACCTGCTCAAACCAGCACTGGCCAATGGACAGATCAAATGTGTCGGCGCCACCACCTTCACGGAATTCCGGAGTGTGTTTGAAAAGGATCACGCTTTGGCGCGCCGCTTCCAAAAAGTGGACATCAACGAACCAACCATTGAACAAACTGTTCAAATATTGCGCGGGCTGAAATCGCGCTTTGAAGACCATCATCAAGTCAAATATTCCGCCTCGGCACTGGCAACCGCCGCCGAACTGTCTGCGCGCTACATCAATGACCGCCACTTACCGGACAAAGCGATTGACGTGATTGATGAAGCGGGCGCAGCGCAACGCATCTTGCCCAAGTCCAAGAAGAAACGCACCATCGGCAAAGCGGAAATTGAAGATATCATTGCCAAAATTGCGCGCATCCCCCCCCAAACGGTTAACCAAAGTGATCGCAGCAAGCTGCAAAAACTGGATCGCGATCTGAAAAATGTCGTTTTCGGCCAAGACCCAGCAATTGATGCACTGTCAGCGGCCATCAAGATGGCGCGCGCTGGTTTGGGTCAAACTGACAAACCGATCGGCACTTTCCTGTTTTCCGGCCCTACGGGTGTCGGCAAAACCGAAGTAGCGCGACAGCTGGCCTATATTATGGGCATCGAGTTGGTGCGCTTTGATATGTCCGAATACATGGAGCAACACTCTGTAAGCCGCCTAATCGGCGCGCCGCCCGGTTATGTCGGTTTTGACCAAGGCGGTCAACTAACCGAAATCATCACCAAAAAACCGCACGCTGTGCTCTTGCTGGATGAAATCGAAAAAGCGCATCCAGAGATATTTAACATCCTGCTGCAAGTCATGGATAACGGCACGCTTACTGATAACAATGGCCGCAAAGCAGATTTTCGCAACGTCATTATCATCATGACGACCAATGCCGGCGCAGAAAGTTTGCAGAAGGCGGCTATCGGCTTCACAAACAAGAAGGAACCCGGTGACGAGATGGCAGACATCAAGCGCTTGTTTGCGCCGGAATTTCGTAATCGTCTGGACGCCATTATCAGCTTCAAACCGCTGGACGAAGACATCATCATGCGCGTTGCTGACAAATTCCTGCTTCAACTTGAAGACCAGTTGCAACAGAAAAAAGTGGACGCCGTCTTTACAGACAAGTTACGCCGCTTTCTGGCGCAAAAAGGCTTTGACCCACTCATGGGTGCGCGACCGATGTCACGCCTGATTCAGGATCTGATCCGCAAGGCGCTGGCAGATGAACTGCTCTTCGGAAAACTGTCAGACGGAGGTGGCGTGACGGTGGACATTGACGACGACGAGAAAATCCAGCTTAACTTCCCGCCTTCAGATATCGACGGGCCATCTACCCCGGTCAGAGAAACTGCCCACGTTCAGTAAACTGATATTTCAACAGGCAAAGCCCGAACCGTCGTTCGGGCTACTTTTTACTAGAGAATCTGCTCGTACCAGATAAGGCAAACCAATCCAACTGGCAATAAAAAAACAAACTGCGCCAGCAACTTGCGTATTGAAACCTGGGGCACCAGCATTTTCCACCCGAGCCACGCAGAAAAAAAACCGGAGCAAACCAGCAAGGCCCCGCGCACCATTGGCGCCCAGGCAAGCACTAATCCCTCATGCTGCAAGTGGGTCACCGTAAAAGCAGACAGACCAAGCACCAACCCCATACCTGCAACTGGGATCAGTGCCAGAGCAAGGCGTTGCCATGACAAATCAGGCTCACCTGCCAGACGTGCCGCCAGCCATACCCCCACCCCAATCAGCAAGGCCAAAAACGCACCGCCGCCCAACAAGAACAATACAATGCAAAACGCATCAAACAGGCTAAACACAACATTGACCTTGGGATAGTTTGCCAGCAACCACCACGGCGCACTGCTTTCCTGCATCCATGCCAGCGTACCGGAAGGCAGCCAGGTCGCAACAGAAGATTTCACAAAGCCATAAGCAACACTGCCACGCCACTGCATTGCCGCCGTGCATACGCCAAAAATACCAAACAAAAGCGTAACCATTTCGGACATTTTGAGCTCTTTCTGCCCGGTTTCCAGTATTTCAGTCTGTGGTGACCTGACCGCTAGCTCAACCGCATCACGGTAGCCAATGCACCGCCCGCAAGCATGGCACTCCGAGGTACTTTTCATGCGCCGAATATCGACCAGTGGCGGGCAAACAATCTTGGGCGGATGCCCTTGAAATTGTTTCCACTGTTGCTCATCAACATAAAAATGAACCGGCGCTACTCTAGCAATCAAATTGAAAACGCCGTTGGCGGGACATAAATACATGCACCAGATACGTCGACCATTGCCGTAAAAATAACCCGTCAACATGGCGCCAACTGTTGGCAAACCAAGCAGCAGCAGCGTTGCCGTGTGAAAATCATAAACCCCGACCAGCTGCCCATAAATCGTGGTACCCACCAGCATCGTGCAAGGCCATCCATGCCAACGCATCCAGCGTGGAATGGACCCTCGCCGACCTCGGCGACTAATCGCTTCCGTTAATGTGCCGTCCGGGCAAAACAGCCCGCACCAGGCACGCCCGACCACCATCATACTCAACATGATCAGCGGCCAACCCACGCCCCAGAACAGAAATTGCGCCAATAAGCGAAGGTGACTGAAGATATGCGCACCCGCCTCGGGTGCCGACTGAAAAAAGGGCGCAATTAACAAAAACCCATACAGACCGACCATCGTCCATTGAACGGCGCGGATTACTTTCTGACGTCTTGCCAATGCAAGGCCAACGCCTCTTAAAAAACGATTAGACGCTGTGAGGATATTGCTTGCTTGTGTATGCTCCATTCCGTCATTATCCCGCAATCCCCAATTAACCGCCTCATGCTTCACGTCATTTCACATGTCGACTTTAAAAACCCATACAACCCTTGATCACTTTCAGTACACGGCCACTCTAAAGAAAAACAACCGCGTGCCGTTTTCGTACTTATCGCGTACCAAATTGAAGGAGTCCAAACAGGATTTACTCACAAAGCAGCCGCTTTACCACTTTTCAACATTGAGGCCTTTCATAGTATGAACAATTCAAAAACCATTTTGGTCGTTGACGACAGCCGAGTATCACGCATGATGACGAGCAAATTCATCCAAAGCCACAACGCGAGCTGGGAAGTCGTTGAAGCAGGCACCGGTGAAGAAGCCATCGAAAAAGTGAATGCCGTGTCACCCGCGCTCGTGATCATGGACATCAATATGCCTGGAATCGGTGGTACTGAAGCGGCAGAAATACTACGCAGCAAATATCCCCAATTAAAAATTGCCCTGCAAACAGCCAACATTCAGGAAGCCATGCGCAAACGCGCAGAAATCATTGGCGCAGACTTTCTTGAAAAGCCGATTAACGAAGCGCGCATACATCAATTACTGACAGAAACTGAGGCAAGTTGATGATTGAACTTACCGAACTTCAACAGGACGCGCTCATAGAAATTTTTAATATGGGCGTCGGACGGGCGGCCAGTGCAATGAGCGGCATCTTTAATGAAGAAATCACTATGTCTGTGCCAAGCATCAGCTTCCAGAGCCGAGTCGAAGCCGCACAACTTCTTGGCGCACAGGAATCACAACGCGTCTGCGGCATCAGCCAGACATATAAGGGCGCCTTTAACACCGACGCAATTTTGATCTTTCTGGAAGAAAGAAGTCTTGAAATCGTCCGCCTGATGGTAGGCGAATCTGTCACGGATGAGGAGCTGACCGAGCTTGAACAAGAAGCCATGAGCGAAATCGGGAATATTATTCTCAACTCCTGCGTTGGCATCATGGCCAATATCTTCAATAGTGAATTGCAAGGCTCTCTGCCTAGCTATCTTGTGGGCACTAGTCAAGATATTCTTTCGGCAAAAGATCACCCTGACGATGAAACCGTCCTGATTCTGCATATTGACTTTGGTCTGCAAAAACACCAAATCAATGGTTATCTTGTGTTTCTCCTAGACATGACCGCAATGCTGAACCTACAGCAACAAATAGACCAGTACTTGTCTGGCTTGACATAGTTTGCGGCTACCATATGCAAGCAGAAACATCGGAAGGCCTTTCACGCAACGTATTAGAAGCCGCCAATATTGGTGCGATCGTCCTCAACCACCAGCAAACAATAGTGCTTTGGAACCAGTGGATGGAGCGTCACGCAACTATCCCTGCCTCGACCGCCGTGAACCAGCGCCTGACTGCCTTGTACCCGGAACTTGGCACGGGGCGTGTGCAGCACGCAATCCAAAGCGCGCTCGAAAGCGGTTTGCCTTCGCTGCTATCCCAAACGCTAAACAAACACCCCTTCCCGTTGTATACAAATTCACAAGACAAACTTGATGGGAAGCGTTTGCATCAAGCCATTCAAGTTATACCCGTTATTGCACCGAATCTGCCAACCCATTGTCTGATCCAGATTTCAGACGTTAGCTCCGCCGTCAAACGCGAAAATATTTTGAGACAACAAGCAGCGGAACTGCGGGCCATCATGCTTTCAGATGGCTTGACCGGCATTCCCAATCGCAGACGATTCGATGAGCATGCAGAAAGCTGCTACAGGCAAACCGTTCGCGACAAGAAGCCCTTTTCACTGATCATGATTGACATTGACTTTTTCAAGCAATACAACGATCACTATGGACACTTAAAGGGCGATCAAACGCTAATTGATGTTGCCCAAAGGTTGTCCACGCTCGTAAAAAGGCCGCTCGACTTATTTGCCCGCTTTGGTGGCGAGGAGTTTATTGCCGCCCTGCCATATACAGACCAAGAAGGGGCCGTGAAAATCGCACAGGATATGCGTGCAAGTATTGAGCAGCTTTGCATTGAAAACGCTCCGTCACCATTGGGTGGAATGGTGAGTATCAGCATCGGGGTGGCAACGCACTACCCAACCCGAAAAAAAGGCCGCCTAACAGACTTAATCGACTTGGCTGACAAAGCATTATATGAAGCAAAAAACACCGGACGAAATAAAGTTGCCTGCAAAAATGATGGTTTAAGTCAGCCTCATCTTCGCCACAACTAACATAACGCATGGGTAGTGCGCTCTGGTTACCCATGCGTTATGCGCCAGAAATCTGCTATATTCATTAGCGAAAAACCATCTCCAACCACTCATTAACGGATAAAAATGCACCCTCGTACGCTTGTAATGAATAATGGCATCTCCATTCCAACCCTTGGTTTGGGCACCTGGTTCATGGGCGAATCCCGTTCTGGCCGCAGGAACGAAATCGCCGCGCTGCAACATGGCATGGATCTGGGTCTAACACTGATAGACACCGCTGAAATGTACGCCAACGGCGGCGCAGAAGAGGTGGTTGGCGAAGCCATTGCTGGTCGCCCCCGTGACCAGCTTTTCATCGTCAGCAAGGTGTTGCCCTTCAACGCCAGTCGAAACGGCACGGTTGCCGCCTGCGAGCGCAGCTTGAAGCGCATGAATATCGACTACATCGACCTGTACTTGCTGCACTGGCCCGGCCAACACCCATTAAGCGACACGTTTGCGGCACTCAAATCTTTACAGGAAGCCGGCAAGATACGCGCCTTTGGCGTCTCCAATTTCGACACCTCCGACATGATTCGCGCCTCCAAGGTGGATGACAGCGGCAATTGCCTCAATCAAGTGCTGTACAACCTTGGCTCGCGCGGCATTGAGTGGGATCTGTTGCCATGGCAACGTGAAAGAGGCATCACAACCATGGCTTACTCACCGCTTTACCAGACACATTTGCTGAAATCCGGCGCGCTGCAACAGATCGCGCAAGACCTGTCTATCACCCCGGCACAGTTGGCGCTTTCCTGGCTGCTGCACCAAGGTGTCATTCCGATTCCGAAGTCTTCGAACATTCAACGTGTTGAAGAAAACTGCAAGGCATGGGACATCATCCTGCCGGACGAGGTTTTACAAAAGCTGGATCAGGCTTTCCCGCCACCCACACGCAAAATACCGCTGGATATTCTTTAAGCCCCACTCAGCAAGGCATCCAGCCTACCCTCTTTGGCAAATTGCCGAATGAGGTGGATGGTATCGATATCCGCTTCTTTATAGGCCGAGCGGCGGAAATCGTTGTACATCTCGTCAGCGCCTCGGTCGTCGCTATTGTCTTCATACGCAAAGCGCACAAACAGGGCGTCGGGGTGCGGCTCCTCGATCGTCACGGTCATCGTTGCATCTGAGAAATCCCTCTGAGCAGGTACGTGATAACGAACCTGATGCGCTTCCAGAAAAGTAACGCGGTCATTAATCGCGATTTCGCCATATTTCAGACTGCGCGAAATCATCAATTCAGAGCGCTCGACAATGTCACACGCATCAAGGTGTGGCATGAATAGCGTTGGCCGTTGCGCACGCAACACCAGGCCAAGCCATAGTTCCTGGCGCGTCAATGGTGCAATCGCTGGATTGCTCCAATTATTTATTTCAATCAGATGTTCGAATTTCATTAAAAATCAATCACTTGCTTTAAAAAATTATCAGGGCGCACCACGAGCATCAGTCGAAGTGGCCACCCGCCATATCAAACCCTTTAATAAACTCGGCCACCGACAAACGCTTGCCACCCGCCTTTTGCAGTTCGAACAGGCGCACAGCCCCATCACCGCAAGCAACCAGAATCCCGCCCTGAGCGTTGGCATCCAGCACACTGCCCGCCTTCGCGTTGTTCGGCATTACCACCGCCTCCGCCTTCCAAATCTTGATCTGCTCACCGCCAAACCGCACTGTACAGCCCGGAAATGGATTAAACGCGCGAATCTTGCGCGCCACTTCCTCTGCTGGCAATGAAAAATTCAGCGCGGCTTCATGCTTCATGATTTTTGCCGCATACGTCACCCCCTCTTCTGGCTGTGGCACAGGCTTGAGTGACCCTTTTTCAAGGTCGCGCAGCACGGAGACAATCATGCGCCCACCCAGATCAGCAAGCTTGTCATGCAGACTGGCAGCGGTGTCTGCGTCCTCGATCATAATGCGCTCACGCGCCAGCATAGGGCCTGTATCCAGTCCTTCATCCATTTGCATGATCGTGACGCCAGTTTCCCTGTCTCCCGCTTCGATTGCACGCTGTATCGGCGCGGCACCGCGCCAGCGCGGCAGCAAAGAAGCGTGAATATTGATACACCCAGAGGTCGGAATATTCAGGATGGAACGTGGCAGAATCAAACCATAAGCCACGACGACCATGACATCGCACTCAACGCGTTTAATGAGTTCGTGCGCCTCCTGAGCCTCCTCGGCATATTTGCCATCCAGTCGCAAAGATGTCGGCTGCGCAACAGGAATGTCATGCGCCATTGCAAGCTGCTTAACGGCTGAAGCCTGCATCTTCATGCCGCGACCAGCTGGGCGATCCGGTTGTGTCAACACCAACGGAGTATCGAAGCCCGCGTCGAGCAAGGCTCTCAATGCTGTCGCAGCAAAGTCCGGCGTACCGGCAAAAACAACTTTCATATCAAATCATTATCGAAAAAGCGGGTTGAAGATAGCATCAGCAAACGCTGACAACTAGCGGCGGCGGCCTTTGCTGCCTCCGGCCTTATTCTGGCGCTGGATGTCGCGCTCTTCCTTCTGTAGTCGGCTCTTGATGCGATTTCGCTTCAACGGCGACAAATAATCAACGAAGACAAAGCCGTTCAAGTGATCGATCTCATGCTGCACGCAAACAGCCAGCCAACCCGTCGCCTGTAACTCGAATGGATTACCATCAACATCCAGCGCACGCACATTAACTTGAGTCGGGCGCTCAACGTCATCGTAAATGCCGGGAACCGACAAACACCCTTCATTACTGACGCGCGTCTCTGAACCAGTCCAAAGTATTTCCGGGTTAATCAGCACCCTCAAATCGCCGCGGGACTCAGAAACGTCAATGACGACAACCCGCAATGAAACGCCGACTTGTGGTGCAGCCAAACCAATACCGGGCGCGGTGTACATGGTTTCCGCCATGTTGGCCACCAGTTGTTTCAGACGATCATCAAACTCAGTAACCGGCTCAGCAATTTGGGTCAAACGTGAGTCAGGGTAACGCAATATAGGGAGTATAGGCATACGATTAAGCAACAACGCCAACGCATTGGCGTGCGTTTCTCTTGCTAGTTCAGGGTTTTATGTGCAGAATCTAATTCAATTAGGCAACATTTCAAGCACACGCTTATTTCACAAATGATCCGCGCCATTTCAGACAGCAATGCTGCATTCATTGGGAGAACCATGAAAAAGTTTAGCACAGCCGCTCTTATACTTGCTCTGACCACGCTTTTTACGCCATTGCAAACGTTTGCCGCTAGCAAGAACAAGTGCGAATTCTTGCCGAACGCACCAGACAAACATATCGTCGTGCGCGGCGATACTTTATGGGACATCTCAGGCAAATTTCTGGCAAATCCGTGGTGTTGGCCCAAAGTGTGGGGCATGAATAGCGAACAGATCAAAAACCCGCACTGGATTTATCCCGGACAAATAGTCTATTTTGATCGCGCCACAGGACGACTAAGATTGGCAAGCACGCCGTATGATGCGCGTCTTTCACCCAAGATCCGCAGCAAGATTCTGGGTGAGGCGCCTATACCGACCATTTCGCATGACGCCATTGGCCCGTTCCTCTCGCGTGCCTTGATCGTCAAGGAAGATGAACTGGATAAGTATCCGCGCATCATGGCGTCGCAGGAAGGTCGCGTCTACCTAAGCAAGGGCGACCGTGCCTATGTGCGCGGCGACCTCGAAAACATGACACTGTTTGAAGTTTTCCGCCCGGCGCAACCACTCAAGGATCCAGATACAAAAGAAGTGCTTGCTTACGAAGCCGCGCATCTGGGTGCCGTCAAGTTACACCGCAGGGCAGAAAAAGAAAACGAAGCACATTCATTCACTGTTACTGAAACCGTAGAAGAAATGGGCGTTCGTGATCGACTGGTTGCCGTGCCACAGCAAACTGTCATGAATTACGTACCACACGCACCTGAAAAACCTGTGGAAGCGAAGATTGTTGCCATTTACGGTGGCGTTACGCATGCCGGTCAAAACCGTGTGGTACCCATTAATCGTGGCAGCAAGGACGGCGTTGACGTCGGGACGGTACTCAAGCTCTACCGTGCAGGAAAAACCATTGAAGACCCCACGGATAATAAAAATGAAGTCAAACTGCCTGATGAAGAGTACGGCACACTGTTCATTTTCCGTGTATTCGACAACATTTCCTACGGATTGATCATGGAAGTGCGCGATGCTGCGCATGTTGGCGACATTGCTCGGTCTCCAGAATAAGAAGTCCTGAGCCCCAATGCCAACGACGGATGGATTGGCCAATTGGCTGCGACTGGAGCAAATTAAAGGCGTCGGCCCAGCAACGGCACGCAAACTTCTCTCTGCTTTTGGCTTGCCGGAGAACATTTTTTCGGCAAGCTATGCGTCCTTGCAATCCGTTGTTTCCGAGAATATTACGCGCGCGATCCTGACACCTGCGAGCGAAGAGGAACTGCGTAATATTGCGTTAACCACAGAGTGGGCTTCCCAGCCCGAGAATACCATTTTAACGCTGGCAGATTCAGCCTATCCCTCTGCGCTGCTAGACATCCCAGATCCCCCTTTACTGCTTTACATCAAAGGCAATGCAGCCTTGCTGAATGCTCCCTCCCTGGCCATTGTCGGCAGCCGCAATGCCACCACGCAGGGCTTGCGCAATGCCGAAAATTTCTCTTATGCCTTGAGTGAAACTGGCCTGACGATTGTTTCTGGTCTCGCACTCGGCATTGACACGGCAGCGCATCGAGGCGGATTGCGTGCACAAGGAAGCAGCATCGCTGTCATTGGCACCGGCGCTGACGTTGTCTACCCGGCGCGCAATCACGCGCTTGCCCATGAAATCGCCGAGCGCGGATGCCTGGTCAGTGAATACCCACTTGGCACCCCGGCAATGGCAGCGAATTTTCCGCGCCGCAACCGCATCATTAGTGGACTTTCCCGCGGTGTGCTGGTTATAGAAGCCACCGCACAATCCGGCTCACTAATTACAGCGCGCATGGCGGGAGAACAGGGGCGCGATGTCTTTGCCATTCCTGGCTCGATCCACTCCCCCCTGTCGAAAGGTTGCCACCAACTCATCAAGCAAGGCGCAAAGCTCGTGGAATCCGCGCATGATGTCCTCGAAGAAATTCGCTGGGACAAACCAATTAGCAGCACAGGCTCAACCGCTGCACCACCCAGGGAACCAGAGGGAACGAATGTTTTGCTTGCGGCCCTCGAGTTTGAACCCGTTTCAACCGATAGCCTGTGCGAAAAAACAGGGCTAAGCGCAGCAGAATTAAGTTCACAATTACTCACACTAGAAATGGATGGTCACATTGAGAGGCTGCCGAATGGCCTGTATCAGCGCCTCGGCATGACTTGAAATTTTCGCCGCACCCCATTTTTACCAAAGTCCAAACAGCCCGCAATATTCATGCAACTTGTATTGCATAGAGCATGCCTGTAGAGTAGCGCCATGTTTGATGTTCTTGTTTATCTTTACGAAACTTACTATCGGCCAGACGCCTGCCCGGATCCGGACACCCTGACCAGAACGCTCACTGAGGCAGGGTTTCACCAGTCAGAAATTTCAGATGCCATTAATTGGCTTTCTGATCTGGCAGCCAGAAATTATGACCTGGCCGTTAACCACACCATTCAGAGTGCGTCTCCTTCTGCATTGCGCATTTATGCCACGCCAGAAAAAGTACATCTGGGAGTCGAAGCCATCAATTTTATACAGCAACTTGACTTTGACGGCGTGCTTGACTCGATCCAACGGGAAATTGTCATTGAGCGCGCGATGGCCGCAAAAGACTCCTCTCTTACGCTCGACAAATTACGGGTCATAGTCTTAATGGTTTTATGGAGTCAGGGAGAAGAGCCCAGCACACACAAGTTCGATGCCCTGTTTCCGACAGACGAACATGAAGGTGGCTTTTTACATTGAAGATTCATCTGCATCAAACTTTTCTGCATATAGCCAAATGGCGGCTTGCGAATATCATGACAACACACTTATCATTGCTGTCAATTTTTGCGCCCTCTAAAATAGGCTCGCGATAACCGCTTCTTTCTCTCTGTTTTTTATAACTATGTCAAAAACACTCATCATTGCCGAGAAACCCTCCGTTGCGAATGACATCGCCAAATCGCTCGGTGGCTTTACCAAGCATGATGACTATTTTGAATCTGACGACTACGTCATCTCTTCTGCAGTCGGCCATCTGCTCGAAATCAAGGTGCCGGAAAAATATGACGTCAAGCGCGGCAAATGGAGCTTCAACCATCTGCCCATGATTCCGCCACACTTTGATCTGAACCCCATCTCGAAAACAGAGGCACGCCTAAAAACGCTCAGGCGGCTTATTCGTCGCAAAGACATTGATACCATCGTTAATGCCTGCGATGCCGGGCGCGAAGGGGAACTGATTTTTCGCCTGATTGCGCAACATACCAAAGCCAAGCAACCGATCAAGCGACTCTGGCTGCAATCAATGACACCGACTGCAATCCGCGAAGGCTTTAACCGCTTGCGCGACGATGAAGAAATGAAACCACTGGCAGACGCCGCACGTTGTCGCTCTGAAGCAGACTGGCTCATTGGCATCAATGGCACACGCGCCATGACGGCCTTCAACTCCAAAGAAGGCGGCTTTTATCTGACAACCGTAGGTCGCGTGCAAACCCCAACGCTGTCGATCGTCGTAGATCGTGAAGAAAAAATTAGAAAATTTGTTGCGCGCGATTACTGGGAAGTTCGTGCAGAGTTTATTTGTGCCGCCGGCGTGTATGAGGGGCGATGGTTTGATCCGCAATTCAAGAAAGACAATGCCGACCCGGAAAAACGGGCTGAGCGTCTGTGGAGCAAGACTGCGGCCGACACGATCACCACCGCCTGTGCTGGACAATCTGGCATTGTCAGCGAAGAGTCGCGGCCATCAACATCAATGTCGCCTGCCTTGTTTGATCTGACCAGCCTGCAACGCGAGGCCAATTCCCGCTTCGGCTTTTCCGCCAAAAATACGCTGGCAATTGCGCAAGCCCTTTACGAGCGCCACAAAGTGCTGACTTACCCGCGTACCGATTCGCGTCACTTGCCAGAAGACTATCTCGAAACAGTGCAACAAACACTGGAATCACTCACTGAAAGCAACAACTACCAGCCACATGCCGCACAAATTCTGAACAAGCGCTGGCTCAAGCCCAATAAACGGGTTTTCGACAACAGCAAAGTTTCCGATCACTTTGCGATCATTCCAACCACGCAGGCGCCCAAAAATCTGTCTGAAGCCGAACAACGTCTGTATGACTTGGTGACGCGCCGTTTTCTGGCAATCTTTTTCCCGGCTGCGGAATTTCAGGTCACGACCCGCACCACCGAAGTGGCCGGGCACCGTTTCCGAAGTGAAGGCCGCGTCATGATCAACCCTGGCTGGCTGGCGGTTTATGGCAAGGAAGCACTGGAGAAAGACAAGGACAAGGGCAGCATTCTGGTTCCGGTTGCGCAGGGCGAAAAAGTGTTGACAGAAACCATCAACATCAACGCGCTAAGCACCCGCCCACCAGCACGATTCACAGAAGCCACCCTGCTGACCAGCATGGAGGGAGCAGGCAAACTACTCGATGATGAACTGCGCCAGGCCATGGTCGGCAAGGGACTCGGTACGCCAGCCACACGCGCAGCGATCATTGAGGGACTGCTGACCGAAAAATACCTTTTGCGAGAGGGTCGCGAACTCGTACCCACAGCCAAAGCATTCCAGTTAATGACCTTGCTTCATGGCCTGGGGGTTGACGAACTGACGCTACCAGAACTGACCGGAGAATGGGAACACAAACTCTCCATGATGGAAAAAGGGCAGATCAGTCGCGATGAATTCATGCAAGAAATAGCGCAAATGACACAAGTTATCGTCAACCGCGCCAAAGAGTATGATGAAGACACGATTCCAGGCAACTACGCGACGCTGGAAGCGCCCTGCCCGAACTGCGGCGGTATCGTAAAAGAAAACTACCGTCGCTTTGCATGCACAAAGTGTGACTTCTCAATCAGCAAAACACCGGGTAGCCGACAGTTTGAAATTCCAGAAGTAGAAGAATTGCTTCGCAACCGCACTATTGGGCCACTACAGGGTTTCCGCTCCAAAACGGGGCGGCCTTTTGCTGCCATTCTGAGAATCGTGCGTGACGATGAAACCAACAACCACAAACTTGAGTTCGACTTTGGTCAAACCAATGAGGATGAAGAGGGCGCTGAAGCCGTCGACTTCTCTGAAAAAACATCGCTTGGCAAATGTCCGAAGTGCGGCAGCAACGTTTACGACACCGGACTGGCCTACGTGTGCGAAAAATCGGTTGCCAAACCAAAAAGCTGCGATTTTCGAAGTGGGCGCATTATCCTGCAGCAGGAAGTCTCGCCTGAGCAAATGACCAAATTGCTCAGTGAAGGCAAGACGGACCTCTTGCCGGGCTTCGTTTCACAGCGTACGCGCCGACCATTCAAAGCCTATCTAAAGCGTGACAAAAATGGCAAGGTCGTCTTTGAATTCGAAGAGCGCAAACCTGCTGCCGGCAGCAAAGAACAAGAGGCAACAGCGAAAAAGACGACTGCACGAAAAGCTGGCACGGGCAAAAGCAAAGCTGAAAAGCCCTGACCATTTGACATTGCCCCCCACAAAAAAGCCGTGCCAACCAGCACGGCTTTTTTGTCGCTGTCTTGGGGATTCATTTATGCCCGATCACCAGATTCGGCCGATAAGGCGCTTCCAGTGCTTCCAACTCATCTGCCGACAACGTGATATTGACCGCCGACATGGCCTCCTCCAATTGCGGCAACTTGGACGCACCGACAATCGGTGCTGTTACCCCCTTGTGCAAGAGCCAGGCATAGGCCAGTTGCGCATTTGAAACCGCTTTTTCCTGCGCCATTCTGGTCAGGTTATCCACAATGGCAAAGTCTGCCTCGCGATAGTAAAAACGCAAGGCCAGATCATCGGTCCTGGCGCGCGACGTTGCCGATTCGTTGGCATTTTCATCTTTGTCGACCATTTTACGATTACCTGCCAGAAAGCCGCGTGCCAGCGGGCTCCATGGAATCAGCGCCACGCCCTGATCCTGGCAAAGCGGAATCATTTCGCGCTCCTCTTCGCGATACAACAGGTTGTAATGATTTTGCATCGAGACAAACTGCGTCCAGCCACGCTCTTTCGCGACTTGCTGCGCTTTGGCAAATTGCCACGCCCACATGCTGGAAGCGCCGATATAGCGCACTTTCCCAGCCTTGACGATATCGTGCAGGGCTTCCATCGTTTCTTCGATGGACGTATTGGGATCCCAGCGGTGGATCTGATACAGATCGATATAATCCGTACCAAGCCGCTTCAACGACGCATCAACCGCGTGCATGATGTGCTTTTTCGACAAACCCTGCTCATTCGGACCGAATTTGTCCTGCGCGGTCGGCCCATCAATGCTCATGTCATCCGAAACCCCGAAAAACACCTTGGTGGCAATAACCACCTCTTCGCGCCTGGCAAACTCTTTGAGCAACTTGCCGGTGAGCACCTCGGACACCCCATTCGAATAAGTATTGGCCGTGTCAAAAAAATTAATGCCACCCTCAATCGCACGTTTGACAAATGGACGTGCAGCGTCCTCCTCCAGAACCCACGGACGCCAAATAGTCGAACCATAGGTCATCATCCCCAAGCAAATGCGAGAGACCTTGAGGCCAGTCCGGCCAAGATTAACGTATTGCATCGTACCCCTTTCAATCTGGATTATGAAACATCCGGCAAGCGAATATCATGAGTCAAAAATCGGCCGGTCAAAACAAGCTGGCTGCTTATCAATAGGCTGGAATGTGCGCCCGAAAAATGTCAGCGCACCGCTACCCTTTTCGGGAGTTCTTGACCGCCTCGACACCAAGCTGCTTGAGCTTGCGGTACAGATGGGTGCGCTCCAACCCCGTTTTTTCTGCCACCTTGGTCATGCTGCCCCCTTCCTTGGTCAAGTGGTACTCAAAATAGATGCGCTCGAATAAATCGCGCGCTTCCCGCAATGGCAGATCAAAAGATTCTAGTATCGTATGGCTGACAGGCAACGCCACGTAGTCACTGACCGACAGCGTATCCCGCTCCAAACCCGGTACCGCCTGACTTGTTGTGCCTGCTGATGCCTGTACCGTTACTGGCGGCAATGACGGCTGTTTTTCTGGCGTTTTTACCAAGGCATCCTGCTTATGTGCCAGCGCCCCCTTGACCGCACCCAACAATTTTTGCAGCGCAATCGGCTTTTCAAGAAAATTCAGCGCGCCTATGCGCGTTGCTTCAACTGCCGTATCAATGGTGGCGTGACCGGACATCATGATGACCGGCATCGTCAGGTGACCGTTGCGCTGCCATTCCTTCAGCAAAGTAACACCATCGGTATCCGGCATCCAGATATCCAGCAGCACCAAATCAAGCGCATGGGCAACGCGCCTTTCACGCGCCTCGCGGGCATTTTCTGCCATATACACCACATGCCCTTCGTCGCTCAATATTTCCATGAGCAACTCACGGATTCCGACCTCATCATCAACTACAAGGATATTCGCCATTTTCCTGCCTTAACTCTCAATTACCCAACTGCCAGACCGCACTTCCTATTCATACTGCAAACGACTTGCTTAACCAAAATTCAATACAAAAATAAGATGTCATTCATGCCAGTTTCAAAAGAAGTACATGTACTTTTGCGCCGTGCGTATCCGTACGGTTTTCCACACTAATCCGCCCTTCATGGTCGTCAATAATTTTCTTGACCATGGCAAGCCCGAGACCCGTTCCGTGTGATTTCGACGTCACATACGGCTCGAATGCTCTCGCTAAAACCGCTGGTGAAAAGCCGGGTCCATTATCAACGACGGACAAGCGCACAGCAATACGACTCTGGCCATTTGCATCCTGATAATGCACCGTTTCGGTTTTGACATCAATTTCAGGCGTCACGGCGTGTTCACCCGCCATGCTCACTGCGTCCTGGGCATTTTGTATCAGATTGTGAACGACCTGCCGCAGCTGTGTCTCATCACCCATAACCGTGGGCAGATCATCAGCGAGTGATGCTCGTATCGTGGCATCGGACTCCCCGCCGGTATACAAATGAACCAGTTCTTCAATCAGTTTATTCAGATCCAGCGGTTCCAGCGCCGCCGGTGGCGTTTGCGCATAATCTCGAAAATCATCAACCATGCGTTTCATCGATTGCACCTGATTCACAATTGTGCCGATACTTTTATCCAGCACATCGACCTCCTCCTCAGGCACCTTCCCTTTCAACTTCATATGCAAGCGCTCGGCCGACAACTGAATGGGCGTCAGTGGATTCTTGATCTCATGTGCCAGACGGCGCGCCACCTCTCCCCAAGCCACCAACCGCTGCGCTGAAATTACATCAGAAATATTGTCGAACACAATAATGTATCCAATACTGCTTCCAACATGAAGGCGCGAACCGCGTGCCAGCAGGGTCACCGTCCTTTCCTCCTCCAACGCTACCTGACGGCGCTCAATCTCGATCTGTTGCTGCCATTGCTGGCTTTCCGGCGCATTACCTCTGGCAGCCGATTTTGCACTTTGTTGAGAAAACCCCTTGGCAACCGCCAACGCAAAATCAGCGAGCCCGGCTATCGCAGACAGCGGCTTTCCGATCTGATCGCCAATATCCTGCTCCAGAATGCGCTCTACAGACTCATTGATACTAACCAGGCAAAAAGCCTCATCCAGCACCATTACCCCTGCTGACATATTTTCTAGCACTGACTCCAGATATTCTTTCGCCTCTTCCAGTTCGAACCGACTCGCTTCAGCGGCCGCCCGCGCTTCCGCCAACTGGCTCGTCATCATGTTAAATGATTTGGTCAGCAAACCCAGTTCATCGGGACTGGCAATCGTCGGGCGCGGCGAAAAGTCACCTTCCGCAACAGCCTTGGTACCCTGCGCCAATAATAACAAGGGGCGCGCCAGGCGCGAAGCAATCACAAATGCGCCGGCAATCGCTGCAAAAATGCTCAACAACAAGGTCAGCGTCAGCGTTACGATGTAGATTTTGCGCAACCCGGTTCGAGCGAGCCGGCGCGTCTGATATTCGCTGTAAGCCACTTGCAAAGATTCGGCATTCGCAGCCAATTCATGAGACACCGGCTGGATCAACTGCAAGAAATGTTCCTCACGACCTTTCAACCCAACGCGATTAACCGCATCTGGAATGACGACAACCACGCGGAAACGCAAGGGGTCTGCCTTGCGTTTTTCTCCATCCAGATTATCTATTTCCGCGCCACCCTCAATAACTGAAAAGCCCGACGCAAACCTGGCCTGCTGCAACATGGACGATGTCGGCAAATTGGAAACCAGTTGTGCCAGATCATTGGTTGCCGTTGCCAGAACCAAACCGTTCGCCGTCACCAGCAAAGCATCATCCACCTGATTGTCTTCTCGCAAACGGGAAAGTTCCGTTACCCGGCTAGCCGAAGAATAATCAGCCAGACTGATTGCCATATGCTGTGCCTTGGCCTTCAGGTCAATCAAAGCCGTATCCAGTGCCGTTCGCCCCAGTTTCACGCCGGCGTCCAGCGCAGATTCGACGCGAACGTCAAACCACGATTCGATAGAGCGTGAAACGAACTGCACGGAAACCGTGTAAATCACAATCCCAGGCAGAATACCCATTGCTGCAAACAGCAGTACCAGGCGCCCCATCAAACGTGAACCAAAGCGCTTTCTCCGGTAGTGACGATAAAAACGCGCCAGCATGTAAACGATGACTGCCAGCAAACAGATCGCTACCAGCGCATTCAAGCCCAGCAGGAAAGGGTAATTCTGGTCAAAGAAATTGGAATTGTAGGAAGCAGAAGCCAGCAAAAACAATGAAATGGTCATGATGACCACGCCGGCAATCAATGTGTATCGAAGCGCCCTCGTCACTATTCGGCCGTAAACGTGAAGTTTTCCCAATCAGATGACAAACGCCATTTGCTACTATTAAGCGCATGCACCTGAAAAGGCTTGGGCAGGCGCGACACATCCAGCATCACACGCACCCCAACAGTATATTTTTTGCCGGTTTCGAGTTGCCCTCTTTCTGCAACCGTCCAACGCAAGGGACGCTGCACGAATTGCAGCGACTCTTTCAAAGTATGGAAATTTTGCCTCAACAAGCTGCCAATCACCGAAACACGGTATTGTCGCGTCAAAACATTGTAAGAAATCCGCGTTGTCTGCTTGATGGAAGCGACTTGCGCATCAAACCAGTACCAGCGCGGGCGTTTGACCTCCACTTCGGTCGTAAAGTAAAGCGGCATACCGTGCGAAATGGCTTCCGTGAGACTGGAATGAAGATCAAAATTGAATTTTCCCGACAGGCAATAGCCGTCGTCGCACTGAACCAGTTTGGCCTGTTCGATGGCAATACTTTCGCCCGCGGCATGCGCAACAACATGTACACCCAAAACCATCAGGGCACAAGCAATGAAATGGCGAAAGCGGTGCGTCACGGATTTTATCCAAACTCTATGGTGTGTTCAAAGGCAGTTTTTGAAATAACGCATAAAACAGGCCATCATGATCCTGATCACGGCCTGAAGTCGGCAACAGTTGTCCCGGCGCCGGAAGGCGAGCCGCCTGATGACGCATCGCAAAGGCCGCAGCCTGCCCTTCCGATTCCTGCGGCCACAACGAACAGGTCACAAAAAGCAATTTACCACCCGGACGCAGCATCTGCCAAAGGTTGTCGAGGATTTTTGAAGAAAGTGTTGCAAGATGATGCGCGTCACTCTTGCGCCGCAACCAGCGAATATCGGGATGTCGCCGCACGACGCCAGAAGCCGTGCAGGGTACATCCGCCAGAATCCGGTCGAATTGTTCGCCATCCCACCATTGCTGATTAACCGCATCACCCACAACCAGACTCGATTTCAAGCCCATGCGTGCAAGATTTTCTTCAACCCGCCGCATGCGACTGGCATCCACTTCGAGGGAGGTGAGTTTAACTTCCGCCATTTCCAGAATATGTCCGGTCTTGCCCCCTGGCGCGGCACAGGCATCCAGCACACGCATGCCCTCTTGAATATCCAGCAAAGCGGCCGCCAATTGGGCCGCCGCATCCTGCACCGAAACGAGTCCCTCCCAAAACCCCGGAATCTGCTCAACCGGCAAAGGCCTTTCCAGCTTCACCGCTACCGGGCCAACCTGCGTTGCCCCTATTTCACTGTTGTTGAGCATCTCCAGATAGGCTGCCACGGACGTTTTACGCAGATTAACGCGCAAAATCAGCGGCGGTGGCTGGTTGCCCGCTTCGAGTATCGCTTGCCACTGTTGCGGGTATGCGGCTTTCATCGCCGCAACCCACCAGTCAGGGTAATTCCATCTGGCGCTCGGCAAATCACTCGCCTTTTTCATCAGCGCTTCCCGTTCACGGAGAAATCGCCGCAAGATGGCATTCACCATCCCCTTGCCGTGCGAAATGGATTGATCTGACGCCGCAGCCGATACCGCCTGATCAACCACCGTAAATGGCTCGTAACGCTTGTTATCTGGATAATCCAACTCCTGCTCTGCGAGCAGCGACAACGCACTGCACAGTAGCCCATGCAAGCGTGCCGATTCCGGCATCCTGCTAGTAAGGAAGCCAGTCAGCGCTTGTGCCAAACCGAACTGGCGCATCGTACGATAAGCAATATCCTGAATTGCGCCACGTGCTTGTGGTGTCGGCTCAAGGGAAGTAAAGACTGTCGACAGCGCGTCTGGCAACGAAAACCCGGCCTGAACCTTCGCGACTGCTTCGGCTGCACCCAGCAGGGCATAGGCCAAAGAATCCTGTTTCAACGTCGTCGAAAAAATTGGGGCACTTTTCCTGGGGCGATCAACTGGCTTTCGCGCCTTGGCTTCAGGTACGCTCTTTTTGGGCAAAGTCAGCCGTTTACGCTCACTCATTCTAGTTTTCCGTTAAATGTCGCTTTCAAGGCCATCCTGAACCTGTTCAGCCGCCCGCATGACGGCACGCGCCTTGTTTTCGGTTTCCAGCCATTCTGACTCTGGAACAGAGTCTGCCACAATGCCCGCACCTGCTTGGACATAAAGCATCTCATCCTTGATGATCCCGGTTCGAATCGCGATGGCCACATCCATTTCGCCACTGAATGAAATATAACCGCAAGCACCGCCATAGACGCCGCGCTTGCTAACTTCCATTTCATCAATGATTTCCATCGCACGGATTTTCGGCGCACCCGACAATGTGCCGGCAGGGAAAGTCGCCTTCAACACATCCATGTTCGACAAACCTGGCCTCAACTTGCCCTCAACGTTGGAAACAATGTGCTGCACATGCGAATACTTTTCAATCACCATTTTTTCCGTCAGCTTGACGCTGCCGATCTCGGCGATCCGACCAATATCGTTGCGCGCCAGGTCAATCAGCATTACATGCTCGGCAATCTCTTTTGGGTCATCCAACAACTCTTCAGCCAGGGCAATATCCTCTTCCGGTGTTGCACCACGTGGGCGCGTTCCGGCAATTGGCCGCAGAATCACCTTGTTGCCATCCGCCGTCCGCTCCTGGCGCACCAGAATCTCCGGCGAAGAACCGACAATCTGCATGTCACCAAAATTGTAGAAATACATGTAAGGCGACGGGTTAAGCGCACGCAATGCGCGATACAGCATCATCGGCGAGTCGGTAAACGGTTTTTTCAGCCGCTGCCCGATCACGATCTGCATGCAATCCCCCGCCGCAATGTACTCCTTGCATTTGACAACCGCCTCGCAATACGCTTCCTTGCTGACATCGCGAATGATCTCCGTACGCCGACTGCGCCCGATTGGGGCACTAACAGGCTGACGTAGCAGCGCACGTAAATCCTGAAGTCGTTTTCTGCCCATTTCGTAAGCATTCGGCTGATTTGGATCGACATACACGATCAGGTACAGCTTGCCGGACAAGTTATCAATCACCGCCAGTTCTTCGGTGAGCATCAGTTGGATATCAGGCAACCCGAGATCGTCTTCCGGTGCCGAATCTGCCAGCCGTGGTTCAATGTAGCGCACAGCATCATACGCAAAATAACCGGCCAGACCACCGCAAAAGCGGGGCAATTCCTTGGTAAGCGCCACTTTGTAGCGCGAGTGAAAATTCGGGATGAAGTCGAGCGGATTGCCTTCATCTACTTCAATAACAACATCGTCCTGCACCACTTCGGTACGCATGCCGTATGAGCGCAATACCGTATGGGCTGGCAAGCCGATAAAGGAATAGCGCCCGAAGCGCTCGCCCCCAACGACGGATTCCAGCAAAAAAGTATGTTTTCCATTATGCTGGCTTTGCCCGAGCTTCAGGTAAACCGACAATGGGGTTTCGAGATCGGCAAAGGCTTCTGCCACCAGCGGGATGCGGTTGTAACCTTGCTCTGCCAGGGATTTGAATTCTTGTTCTGTCATCTTTCTCTCCAAGACGCATGGAATGCGCCATATGGTTTTTAAACACGCCAACTAACGGAGTCGGCAGCAAATCGGGGGATCAGTTCTTCCAGGATTGCCAGCGTCGCCAAAGCCAGGCCTCAAACGGGCCAGGTTGCGATACATTGTGTTTGTTTTCGAGAAACATGAGGTTCTTGATCGAAATAATTAGCGAATGAGATGCGCTGCTTCGAGCAGTGATTGGACTATACCATCCGAGTCCATCTCCTGTACAGGTCGTCCGTAATTGTAGCCGTAAGACACACTTAGCACCGGGCAGCCTGCTGCTCGCGCTGCTAGAGAGTCGTTGGTCGAATCGCCAATCGCCACAACCTCGTGCGGTGCCAGTTCGAAATCCTTGAACACAGCAGTCATCTGCATCGGATCAGGCTTCATTTTGGGTAGCGTATCGCCGCAGTAAATCACTTCAAAACAAGGGTGAATGCCCATTTTATGCAACAGTGGAATAGAAAACAGCGCTTGTTTGTTGGTGACGCAAGCCAGCCGCAAGCCCTTGTCACGCATTTTTTCCAGACCCTCAACGACTTCCGGGTATAGCTTGCTCCACTGCCCGTTAACAGCTTCGTAATGCTTGAGGAAGGAGGCTTCGGCATCGGGAATAAAGCGCGTTAGCTGATCTTCATTCCAATCCAGCGCCATGGCGTTGCGCACCAGATACCTGAAGCCACGACCAACAAATTGCCGCACCGCCTCAATATCCAGCGGTGCCAGGGAAAAATCTTCGCGCACATGATTGACGGCAGCGTGAAAGTCCAGCGCCGTATCAACCATCGTGCCATCCAGATCAATGATGGCCGCGCGAATGGCGGCAAAAGGAGCGCCCGTGCGCATCATCCCGCCAGCGCCAATTCTGCGCGCATGGCATCAATCACCGCCTTGTAATCCGGTTTGCCGAAAATGGCGGAACCGGCCACAAAAGTGTCCGCACCCGCCTGCGCGATTTCCCGAATGTTGGCTGGATTCACCCCGCCATCCACTTCCAGCATGATGTCGCGCCCGGATTCATCAATCATCTTCCGCACAGCTGCAATCTTCTTCAGCGCCTGCGGAATAAAAGACTGCCCCCCAAAACCGGGGTTGACCGACATAATCAAAATGATGTCGAGCTTGTCCATCACATGCTCAAGGTAATTGAGTGATGTTGCCGGATTGAACACCAGCCCGGCCTTGCAGCCCTGATCACGAATCAGTTGCAGCGAGCGGTCAACATGGTCGGATGCTTCCGGGTGAAAGGTAATAATATTGGCCCCTGCCTTGGCAAAATCGGGAATGATGCGATCAACCGGCTTCACCATCAGATGCACATCAATCGGCACATCAACATGGGGGCGAATCGCCTGACATACCATCGGCCCGATCGTCAGATTGGGAACGTAGTGATTGTCCATCACATCAAAGTGGATGATATCTGCGCCTGCAGCAACCACGTTTTTCACTTCGTCACCAAGGCGGGCAAAGTCGGCAGATAAAATACTGGGAGCGATACGGTAAGTCGTCATATTGTTTCACTTTTAAAGTAATGCGTTATTTTATACTCATGCTATAGATCAGCCCGCTGCTTTGGCCTTTTAATTCATTGCGCACAAACTTTTCCGGAACTTTTCCATGTCTTTCTTTTCTGTACGCACCACACATAGACGCACGCTTGGCCTGATCGTTGCCATTGCATCACTATTGGCACTGACATCATGCAAAAAACCGGAAACAAAGCCAGAACCGAAACCCCAACCCTTGAAGGAAGTCAAACCACCTTTGCGCGAGCCTGTATCCTTTGCCGACCTCCCTGGCTGGTCATCCGACAACCTGACAGAAGCATGGCCGGCTTTTCTTGCCTCATGCAGCAAACTAAAACACAAAGCCGAGTGGAATGCCGTATGTGAAGACGCTCAACGTATTGACGCCGTTAAAGAGCAAGAAATCCGCACTTTTTTCGAGTCACGCTTTACCCCCTTTTTGTTAAGAAATCTCGATGGCACCGAAACCGGGCTGGCGACCGGTTATTACGAACCGTTTTTGACCGGTTCGCGAACGCAAACGGAACGCTTTAATACGCCTTTGCATGGCGTTCCAGACGATTTGCTTTCGATTGATCTGGCCAGCGTTTACCCGGAACTGAAAGGCAAGCATCTCCGTGGCCGGGTTAAAGGCAATAAAGTCGTGCCTTATTTTTCCCGGGAAGAGCTCGTGCCGTCCGAAAAGATGGCTGAAAAAGTCTTGCTATGGGTTGACGATCCGATTGACGCATTTTTCCTGCAAATTCAAGGATCTGGACGCGTGCAACTTGTGGACACAGGTGAAGTTGTTCGCGTTTCGTTTGCAGATGTTAACGGCCACCCCTATCAATCCATTGGGAAATACCTGGTCGAACAAGGCGCTTTAACGCTTGACCAGGCTTCCGCTCAGGGCATCAAAAACTGGCTCGCAAAAAACCCAACCGAGAAAGACGCCTTGCTTAACGTGAATCCGCGCTACGTCTTCTTCCGTGAAGATGCAATAGGCAACCCGGCACAAGGGCCTTTGGGCGCACTGGCCGTTCCGATAACGCCAAAACGCACCATCGCCGTCGACCCAGAGTTTATCCCGCTTGGCGCACCCGTTTTTCTGGCGACCAGTCAACCCAATTCGGAACGAGCACTGAGACAGCTCGTCATGGCACAAGATACCGGTGGCGCCATTAAAGGGGGGGTGCGTGCCGATTTTTTCTGGGGATTCGGAAAGACCGCCGGCGAAAGGGCAGGAACAATGAAGCAGACAGCGCAAATGTGGTTATTACTACCAAAACCGCGTACGCCGGTTTCTGTTCAAACCAAAGAAAAATAGCTTTGCGTTTCAGGCTGCTAACGACCTCTGAATACGTCAACCAATTGAGGCAGCTCAAATTGAAATGAACCACGTCATTACTTTTCAACTCAGGGTTTCGCCAATGAATGAATGTGAGCTATGCTCTTACTGTTAACAATAACTGTCGAGGAAACCCATGGCCAAACAAAATGTAAGGCGCCTGCTAGAGGAACTGCATGCCTCGTTATCGAAAACAGAGAACCCCGACGCAGAATTGCGGGCACTATTAAAGCAACTTGAGGACGATATTCATCAGCTGCTGATAAACAATCCGGAAAATACGGCTAGCCCGGCCTCGATGCTCACCGAGCAGCTTCGTGCGCTCGGCACACGGTTTGCAAACGACCACCCTCAGTTGGATCCTATATTACGAGAACTGGCTGATACGCTCGGAAAAATGGGCATTTGATGCAGGAGCCATCTCCTTCATCATGGCAGATCGCTCCTGCAACTATTCATCCAGCATTTCTAGCGATAAACAACAACAGGGATCGTCGCCTGCGCAAGCACTTTTTGCGTTTCGCTTCCCAGAAACAGTTTATTCAAGCCTTTGCGCCCGTGGGAGGACATGAAAATGCAATCGCATCCATGCTCTATTGACGCCTTGACGATTTCTCCGGCCGGACTGGATGATTTGGCAACGTAAGCTTCACACGGCAAACCTGCCGCCTCAACGGCATCCTTCAACTTTTTGATATGCCCGTTGGCTTGGCTCAGCATGCTCTGCTCATGCTCTTTGACATCCACGCCGCCCAGACCTTCAAAAGGAGAAAAAGAAATCGGCACCACAACCGAAATGCCCAATATCTGGCAATCTGGAACAATCTTTGCGAATTGTATTGCTGCCTCGACCACCTTGTCAGATAGCGGCGTACCATCTGTCGGCACCAGTATTTTCTTGAACATGCACTCCCCTTTCGAAACATGAATTGGTGTTACCCCTAATTCGACAGCATAACGAACTCTTAGGACTTTTCCTTGTGTCAAATCAAATACATTTTCTGGTTCAGATAATGCAGGGAAGATGAACTGTTCGTCAAATTAGGCAAATCAATGCGCAAATCAAACAAAAAACCAGTCGCGCACCCCACAACGGCTACTCAAAACCATTATCCTATTCTTTTGAAATAGTACCCACGAAGTGTACATGTACATCGAGCACAAACATACAAGTTGTAACCCATTTAATGTTCTATATTGGTGCATACGTGTTGAAATTGTGCACAGTAACTGCAAATAATATTTTTTTTCAAAAAAATTATTACAAAAATACCATGCAATGCAACATATTGATTTTAAAGAAATTATTTTTTGCAACTTGATTGGGCAATTTGTTGAACCCCGCATGAAATCTCGCTTTCATCGCTGTCAAGGGGGGATTTTTCACAATGTTTTCCACAGGTTTTGTGGATAGCGAAAATTTTCCTTTTCATACGACTGTTTAGCTCACCTCTTAAGGATTTACATTAAGTTTATGCAGATTTGTTTTTTACAAATCGCAATCGATGCACCACTTGACACCCTGTTCGATTACAGGTGGATTCTGGAACGTGACGATGCGCCATTACCGCAAACTGGTCAGCTCGTTCTGGTGCCGTTTGGCAGGCGGGAAGCGATCGGACTGATTGTTGCAGTTCGCGAAGATTCGGACATGCCAGCAGAAAAACTGCGCGATGCTCTGGAAATCCGTACGCAAGTTCCGCAACTCTCGGAGGCATGGCTTGATTTGTCCCGCTTTGCAGCCAAGTATTACCAGCGGTCGCTAGGTGAAGTCGCGATTCCCTGCCTGCCCAAAAAGCTGCGCGCCCCCAAGTCGGTTTCGATTGATCGCGCACTGAAAAAGCTGGCGAAGGAAGCGGCGCTTCCCGCCACGCAACCCCAGCCTGATGCGCCCGAACTAAACGGAACACAGCATGCTGCCGTCACGGCCATTACGGAAGCTCAACATTTCACCCCTTTCCTCCTGCACGGTGTCACTGGCAGCGGCAAGACCGAGGTCTATCTGCAATCGTCCGCCCAAGTTCTGGCACGCACGCCCAATGCCCAGATTCTGATTCTGGTGCCGGAAATCAACCTCACGCCCCAACTTGAAAAAAGTGTTTGTGACCGCTTTCCAGAAACCCACATCGTGACGCTGCACAGCGGACTGGCCGAAGCGGAGCGCCTGAGGAACTGGCTCTCTGCGCACACGGGACAGGCACAAATCATTCTCGGCACCCGGCTCGCCATTCTGGCGTCACTGCCGCACCTGCAACTTATTGTCGTCGATGAGGAGCACGACCCCTCCTACAAGCAACAGGAAGGACTACGATATTCGGCCCGCGATTTGGCCGTCTGGCGTGCACAGCAACTCGACATTCCCATTGTGATGGGGTCAGCCACCCCATCGCTGGAAAGCTGGTCACACGCCAGAAATAACCGCTACAAAATGCTGTCACTGCCAGAAAGAGCCGTACAGGATGCCGCGTTGCCAACCATCCGCCTCGTCGACGCCGGTCGCAATCAAATGGTGGATGGCTACACGGCAGCCATGCTGGCCGCCATTCAGTTACGTCTGGAACGCAACGAACAATCACTGCTCTTCCTCAACCGACGCGGCTATGCGCCCGTGCTGACCTGCTACGCATGCGGATGGGTCAGCCACTGTCCACGCTGCACAGCCTTCATGGTCCTGCATCAGCCGGATCGCCGCCTGCGCTGCCATCACTGCAGTCTGGAGATATCGATTCCACATCATTGCCCAACCTGCGGCAATGTGGATTTACAACCACTCGGACGCGGCACGCAACGCATCGAAGAAAGCCTGCACACACATTTCCCCGATGCCAACATCTTGCGTATTGACGCTGACTCGACTCGCCGCAAAGGCAGTGCGCAAGCCGCCTTTCAATCCGTACACGAAGGCGAAGTCGATATCCTGATCGGTACGCAAATGGTCGCAAAAGGGCACGACTTCCAGAACCTGACGCTGGTCGGCGTACTCAACCCGGACACCGCCCTGTTTTCGCACGACTACCGCGCCAGCGAGCGCCTGTTTGCACAGCTGATGCAGGTCGCAGGTCGTGCCGGTCGTGCCGCGCAAAAAGACGGCAGCGAAAGCGAAGTCCTGATCCAGACCCGCTATCCGCAACACCCGCTCTACGCAGCGCTACAAGCGCACGACTACGGCGTGTTTGCCAATGCACTGCTGGAAGAGCGGCAACAAGCCAGTCTGCCACCCTACTCCTATCAAGCGCTGCTACGCGCCGAAGCGCGGGAACTGGAAGACGCGATTGATTTTCTGGAACAAGCCGCCAAACTCGCGCGACACCCGCAAGTCACCGTCAACGACCCGATCCCGATGACTGTTACCCGCGTCGCCAATGTCAACCGCGCACAACTGCTGCTGGAATCGGTTTCGCGTGCAGCGCTGCAAGCCATGCTGCGGCAGTGGATGCCGCAATTAAGGGGGATGAAGACGAGGGTGAGGTGGACGTTGGAGGTTGATCCGGCGGATATTTAGGAAGCGCTGAATAAGAGTTTGCTTGGCGATTTGAAGCGCTGCGCCCCTTTTTTAGAAACTCAACAGCGGTTTTGGCTTGCCGGGGGTAGCCCGGCAGCTACCTACTTTTCTTGCTTCGCCAAGAAAAGTAGGCAAAAGAAGGCGACCGCAAAGACGCTTTGTTTCCGCTTCCAGTGCAGCAAAAGACGGGAAACAAAAACAACTCGCTGACGCTCAGACATTTTTTGTTTCTGATCCGCTTTTGCCTTCTGTCAGCGGCAGCGTCTGATGCGGATTAAAACCAAACACTGCCATAAATTGTGGCCTGACCCAATTGCACAAACAAAGTATGCGCTTTAGTTATTCACTCATCCGTATAAGGTGTCGAAATTCCGTTGTGGCACCTACTTCGTTGCCTGGACCACGGCGACGATAAGCAACCATATCTCCTTGTTTAAATTGAACACCAAGAAACTCAAATGGCGCGAGCACTAAGTACGGCTCCCATTCCTCAATATGTTCTAGTACATCACTTCTTTCTATTTTAATTCGGCCATTATCCGTCATAGACCATGAGCTAACAGCCCTCATTTTTTTCATAGTTTCAAAAAATGCTGGGTTTATGGTGCAGCCAGTGGCCTTATACATAACTGCATGTTGAGCTTTACCGTCTGAACGATAGATAACAGCATCACATCTATTCTTCGGCATGCCTGCAACACCAGCATTACGCATTCTCGGCCCAACTCGAAGCTTCTGAGAAGACTCTGGAAATAACCATTCACCCATAATTTCGTTACGCGTTGCTTTGCGCAACTCGGAACGGTATGGAGAAAACGGGCACGGACTTGTTTCCCAAACGGCGGCAACATAATCCTTGGAAGTAACATCCGTTATACCGTTAGCCCTTAAGTGCTTCATAGCTTCCTTATGGAAAACCGGCGGAGCAGCACAAACTGTTTTGCCTACGTGTTTTATAAATAGCCAATTCATCAACGCCCTGTGCTGGTTTGCCACAGTCTCACTTGATTGCGCCAAAGTAGAAAAATGTAGCGAACACAATAATGCAAAGGCAACAAAGTTTTTATTTGTTTTCACTCGGTGCTCCCATTTAATTTTTATTACTTTTCCTACCTATCTGCTTCCGAAATTTCCAAGCAGAATGGGGAAACACTCCCCATTCTCATAAGTCACTTAATTCCGGCTCCAAATCGTTTGTAGCGAGGCGGCGCGCCGCAGGCAGTACTTGTAGTACGGCAAGGCGATGCCAACAAAGCTACAGGCGATTTAAGCCGGAATACAACTAACGAGTAACAGGCTTATATCGAATCCGCTTCGGTTTGGCGCCCTCTGCTCCCAAACGCTTCACCTTGTCCGCCTCGTATTCGTGATAGTTGCCATCAAAGAAGGTCACTTGCGAATCCCCTTCAAACGCCAGAATATGGGTTGCGATACGATCGAGGAACCAGCGGTCATGCGAAATAATCAGCGCACAACCGGCGAATTCCAGCAGCGCATCTTCCAGCGCGCGCAGCGTTTCCACGTCCAAATCATTGGAAGGTTCGTCCAGCAGCAACACGTTCCCGCCTTCAAGCAGGGTTTTGGCCAGATGCAGCCTGCCGCGCTCACCGCCGGAGAGTGAGCCAACTTTTTTCTGCTGGTCGGAACCCTTGAAGTTGAAGCGCCCGATGTAGGCACGCGAATGCATTTCGAATTTTCCGACCGTCAGTATGTCCGCACCGCCGGAAACATCTTCAAATACGGTCTTGTCACCATCCAGGTCTTCACGTGACTGATCAACCATTGCTATGTGCGCGGTAGCACCGATTACAATTTCGCCGCTGTCCGGCTGTTCTTTGCCGGTAATCATGCGGAACAAGGTTGATTTACCGGCGCCGTTCGGGCCGATAATCCCGACAATCGCGCCTGGCGGCACGCGGAAGCTGAGATTATCGATCAGCAGGCGGTCGCCGTAGCCTTTTGAAACGCCCTTGAATTCGATGACCTCATTACCCAGGCGCTCGGCCACCGGGATGAAGATTTCCTGCGTTTCGTTACGTTTCTGGTATTCGTATTCGGACAGTTCGCTAAAGCGTGCCAGACGTGCCTTGCTCTTGGCCTGACGGCCTTTCGGATTCTGGCGCACCCATTCCAGTTCTTTCTTGATCGCTTTCTGGCGCGCAGATTCACTGGCTTCTTCCTGCTTCAGGCGATCTTCCTTTTGCTCCAGCCAGGAGCTGTAATTGCCTTTCCACGGAATGCCCTGACCGCGATCCAGTTCCAGAATCCATTCGGCCGCATTATCAAGGAAGTAGCGGTCATGCGTAATCGCCACTACAGTGCCCGGGAAGCGCAGCAGGAATTGCTCCAGCCACTCAACCGACTCGGCATCCAGATGGTTGGTCGGCTCGTCCAGGAGCAGCATGTCCGGGCGCGAAAGCAACAAACGGCACAGTGCCACGCGACGCTTTTCACCACCGGAAAGCACGCCAACCTTGGCATCCCATGGCGGCAAGCGCAATGCATCTGCGGCCATTTCCAGTTGCTGCTCCAGATTGCCGCCATCTGCCGCTGCCAGAATCGCTTCCAGCCGCGCCTGTTCTTCGGCCAGTTTGTCAAAATCTGCATCCGGTTCGGCATAGGCCGCGTAGACCTCGTCTAGCTTGGCGCGCGCTTCAAACGCTTCGCCAAGCCCTCCCTCGACCGTCTCACGCACCGTCAGCGCCGGATCCAGCTCCGGCTCTTGCGGCATGTAGCCGATATTCAGGCCGGGCATCGGTCGCGCCTCACCCAGAATGTCCGTGTCAACACCAGCCATGATCCGGAGCAAAGAGGACTTGCCGGAACCATTCAAACCCAGTACGCCAATCTTGGCGCCCGGGAAAAAGGAGAGGGAAATGTCTTTCAGAATCTGACGCTTGGGCGGAACAATCTTGCCCACGCGATTCATCGTATATACGTATTGAGCCATAAAGCAGTCTAATGTGTTGTTTTGATATTGAAAATAAATGAACGCAACGTGCAAGGATAACTGATGCAACCAATCAGGAACAGCGATATACGGACAAATGTCGCGGTCCTTGCGCCATGAGGTAGCGCCCGAAAGGGTTTTGATGTATTTTTCGAATTCCGTTTTGGCATCCCGCCGTTGACAAGCACGACAAAAACAAGTTGCATGTCTGCTTCATCGTCCGGTAACTTTTAACGAAAACAGGATCTTTTTGGCCGCTCGACCCACAAATCACAGCAGCAAAGCCGCATTAACCATTGGCGCAATTGGTATCGTCTATGGTGATATCGGCACCAGTCCGCTGTACACGATGAAAGCCGTGTTTTCTCCTGAACATGGATTGGCACTCAATGCGGCCAACCTGCTCGGCATCGTCTCCTTGATCCTCTGGGGACTGATCATCGTCGTTTCGCTCAAGTACGTCACGCTGGTACTTCGTGCGGATAACCGGGGCGAGGGCGGGATCATGGCACTCATGGCGCTGGCACTCTCCTCAATACCGAAACTGTCACGATGGCAATGGCCATTGATGCTGCTAGGCCTGTTTGGTACGACACTGTTTTTTGGCGAAAGCATCATCACCCCGGCCATTTCTGTCCTGTCTGCCATCGAGGGACTGGAAGTTGCCACACCGGGCCTGAGTTCTTACATTGTGCCCATTACGATCGTGGTGCTTATTGGACTGTATGCGCTGCAGTCGCACGGAACGGCAGGAATCGGCAAGTGGTTTGGCCCAATCATGATCCTCTGGTTTTCGGCACTGGCACTGATGGGCATCGTCAATATCTTCCACGCCCCGCAAATTCTGTGGGCGTTAAACCCATGGCATGCCATCTATTTCATGACTCACCATGGCTTTGTGGCAGTCATCGCACTAGGTGCCGTCGTACTGGCATTCACGGGTGTCGAGGCGCTGTATGCCGACATGGGACACTTCGGCCCCAGCCCCATCAGGCGTGCCTGGTTTAGCATTGTTTTCCCGGCACTTGCGCTAAATTACATGGGGCAAGGTGGACTGTTACTGGCTAACCCAGAAGCCATCTCAAACCCATTTTTCCAGCAACTGGGGGCATGGAGCATTTATCCCCTTGTTGCACTGGCAACGGCGGCCACCATCATTGCCTCCCAGGCGACGATTTCTGGCACGTTTTCCATGGTACGCCAAGCCATCGCGCTGGGCTTTTTGCCTCGCATGAAAATCATTCATACATCAGACGAACAGATCGGACAGATTTTCGTTCCCGTCATCAACTGGATGCAGTTGCTTGCCGTCATTCTGGCGGTTATCGGCTTTGGCTCTTCAGAAAATCTCGCTGCTGCCTACGGCATCGCCGTTACCGCAACCATGTTGATGACAACAACCCTGACTTTCTTCGTCGCGTACTACCGATGGCAAGTCCACCTGGCTCTGTGTCTGTTGGTCGCGAGCGTCTTCTTCCTGATTGATCTGGCACTGTTCTCTGCCACCACAACCAAGTTAATGAGCGGCGGTTGGTTCCCGCTTGCGCTGGGCATCTTCCTGTTTACACTGATGCGAACCTGGAAAACCGGCCGCCAACTTGTATCGCAAAACCTTAAAAAGCATGCCATCCCACTTGACGGCTTTCTGAATTCGCTGTTTCTTGCCCCCCCAACGCGCGTACCTGGCACCGCCATTTTCCTGCGTGGCGAAAGCGATGGCGTGCCGCACGCAATGCTGCACAATCTTTCCCATAACAAGGTGCTGCATGAGCGCGTCGTCTTTTTAACCGCCTTCATCCATGAGGTAGCGTGGATTCCCCTCTCGGAACGCGTTGATATCAAGAATCTTGAAAATGACTGTTATCAGGTCAATGTGCACTATGGTTTCAAGGATGAACCTGATATTCCACAAGTGATGGAATTGTGTAAACAGGATGGCCTGGCATTTGACATGCTGATGACGTCATTCTATATTTCTCGCCAAACCATTATCTCCACGCCAGGCTCCGGCATGAGCCAATGGCGTGAGCATTTGTTTGTGTTTATGAGTCGTAATGCACGTGGCGCAGCGGACTATTATCAGATCCCGGCCAACCGCGTTATTGAACTCGGCTCGCAAATCGAAATATAGTTTATTTTGATATCAAAATATGGCGTAAACCAATTGCGCCATAATCACATAACCCCTGCCGCCCTGCTCAGGCACACTCGAAATGTGCCAACAATCAACCTCGCCCCCGTCATAACGCGAACTTTAGCATTAACATGCTGCGCTTTTAAAACACCTGACTTAATTTCTGATAAAGCATATTTTTATAAGAAATTGAGAATATTTGCTTTTATTGCATCGCAATTGAAGAATATCAAACATAAAATGGTGAAATCATTTATTTTATTTTCGTGATATTTTAGGTAGAAGCAAAAACAATTGGTCTTTTGGCTTATTAATTCCAGTCAACATAGATTGTTTATTTTGGGAGGTTCCAATGAATTTATCCGGCATGAAAGTCCCTGAACTCAAAGCGTTACAAAAAAAAATAAGTCAGGAAATCAAACGGCGCGAGGAAGAGGAAATTGCCGAAGCACGCAAGGAGATTCAGGCAATTGCTCAGCGTGTCGGCCTGCCCATTAGGGATTTGATTACAGCGCCCGCATCGCGCTCATCAAAAGGCAGCACCGTGCCCGTGCGTTATCGTCATCCAGACAACCCTGCATTCAAGTGGACCGGTCGCGGACGCCAGCCAAAATGGGTAAGTGAGTGGATCAGTTCCGGCAAATCGCTCGACGACCTCCGCGTATAGACACAAAAGCGGCCAAAACACACCTGTGCCCGAACCGCTTATTCTCAAACTGATGTCTTTCAGGCGCATTTGCCAATATAAGCAAATGCGCTTTTTATTTACCGCAACTCGCTCCTCAACAAGCCACCAGCTTCCGATATTCTAATAATCATCACCCTCCCCCTCAACAGGGGCTGTGGCCTGTTGCCGTTTAACTGACAACTGCCTGAGCTCTTCCTCGGTTATATAGTCATAAACCTTGACCACCCGCCTCACTCCGCTGAGACCGCTAGCAATTTCAGCTCCGCGCGCACCCTCGCGCTGCGTCACCCGCCCCATCAGATAAACCGTTCCCCGCTCAGTAACGACTTTAAACGCATTGGAATAAATATCCTTGGCGTCTACAAAATTGGCAAGCACCTTGGTCGTAATGTAAGTATCTTCCGAGCGTGCCATCAAAGTAGAGACCGGCCCGATTGTCAGTTCATTGACAACCGAATTAACGCCACCAATTTGGGCCATTTCACGCGCAACGTCCGTTTTCATGGCTTCATCCCTGACTTCACCCGTAATCAGCACCTTGCGGTTAAAACTGACCACGTTGACGTGCCCCGCATCGCCAACAAGATCTGCCGCACGTAATTCACCTTTGATGAGAATGCTTTTGTCATCCGTCTGTGTACCAAGCGTTCTGCGATCAATCGCGACGAAGCTACCCGCTACGGCGGTGCCAAGCATCATTTCGGCGCACCCCTGCAAGCCCAGCAATACGACGCCGCACAATACGGCCGACGCCAACTTCCGGCGGATATCTTTCCTGTCAGTCATTTACATCTCCTCCAAATAGCTCGGCATCAATACCGTCGCATAAACAATGAATCGTCAACAAATGTATTTCCTGCACCCGGGCAGCACGCTCATGCGGTATGCAGATGTGTATATCTTCTTCAGTCAGTCGTGCCACAATTTCTGCACACTCCGCGCCCGTCAGCGCAACAACACGCATATCCCGCTCAAGCGCGGCGTCAATGGCCGCCTCAATATCCAAGGCACTAGCGGTCGTGGTTAGTGCCAGCAAAACATCGCCAGCCTGCCCCAAGGCCTGAACCTGATTGCGGTAAATATCCTGATAAGCAAAATCACCGTCTGCCGCACTCATGACGAAGGTATCCATACTGAGCGCAATGGCAGGCAAGGGCAACCGCTCTCGCTCGAAACGCCCCAGCAGTTTGGCCGCAAAATGCCGGCAATCCGATGCAGATGCGCCGTTTCCACAAGCGAGTATCTTGTTTCCCTGCGACAGCGCATAAAACATGACGTCTGCAGCACGCGCAATATCCGGCACCAGCTTTTCCGCAATCTGAGATTGAAGCTCAATACTTTCTCTGAAATGACCAAGGACGCGTTGATTTCTCATGGCAGTGTTGTATCGCTAACTTGTTTTGGCAAGCCGCCCTAAAATTGAATGACGTTTTTCAGCCAGCTTAATTGTTCGCCATCCAGTGCAAGCACATCAAAGCGGCATGGTGGTATGGATGGCTGTTTTTGCAAATAATGCTGCGCGGTTTTAATTAACTTTGCCTGTTTGGCGTGACCCACACTGGCTGCCGCGCCGCCAAAAAGCATACTGGCTCTCTGTCGTACTTCGACAAAAACCAGCGTACTGCCATCACGCATTACCAAATCAATTTCCCCGCCTTTATAACGATAGTTGCGCTGCACCAGGGATAACCCCTGCTCAACAAGATGCAACAGTGCGCGCTCCTCGGCAGCCGCACCCGCCTCACGACGTTGATTAACTATTCGCTCATTAGTTTGTGAATGCGTACCCACAGCAAGCCTTTTCGCCTATCCACGAAGTGGATGCGCGCTTTTCTTTCGCCAGTATATGCGACACAATGCCATCACATTAACCATCCCTTAGCATGAAAATATGCCACAAACCGGCGCCGAACTCTTTTCTGGCAGTTCCCTACTTGAAAATCTTGCCAGACAAAACTTTCCTGCAGGCACATTATATGTAATCGCCACACCGATTGGGAATGCCTGCGACATTACCCTGCGCGCCCTCAAGGCATTACAGTTAGCCGATGCCATCGCCTGCGAAGATACACGTAACACGGCGCAACTCCTGTCGCAATATGGATTAAAGAAGCGACTCATCGCGGTCCATCAACACAATGAGCGCGAGCGTGCCGAAACAATTATCAATGACCTGCGCAGTGGCGCGCGCATGGCTTTGGTTTCTGACGCTGGAACGCCCGCCATTTCCGATCCAGGCGCGCGTCTGGTGGATGCTGTAATCGCTGCAGGATTGCGGGTCATGCCGTTGCCGGGCGCCTGCGCCGTGACAACCGCCCTGTCAGCCAGCGGCTTGCTTGACACGTCATTTCACTTTATCGGATTCCTGCCCTCCAAAGCGACTCAACGCAACACAAGCTTGCAACAATTGCGATCCGAAACGCACACACTGGTTTTTTACGAAGCACCACATCGCGTCGCTGAAACAATTCAGTCCATGCTGCAACAATTTGGCAGTGAAAGAAAAATTGTCATCGCACGTGAATTAACCAAGCTGTTTGAAGAAATTCATCGTTGCACACTGGGCGAAACAGTACAATGGCTCGCAGACAACCCCAACCGCAACAAGGGAGAATTCGTTCTAATCGTTGAGGGTGCCACGCCTGATCTTGAAAGCGCGGACAAGGATGCCGAACGCATCCTGCAAATTCTGTTAGCAGAATGCCCCGTCAGACAGGCTTCGTCGTTAACCGCCCAAATAACCGGACTGAAAAAGAACCGGCTTTATGAACGTGCGCTAGCCTTAAAAGAAAATGCAGAAAAACCGCGCTGATCCCCCTTGTTTACAAAATGCCTATTTTCTATTCAAAAATTCCAGCTTACCCTGTGTGAACCAGTTAATGTCGTTGCGCTTCGACCGTCATTTACACTATGCTTGACAAAGTAGCACCCGATTTTCTGTGAGCTTGAATCAGAAAATTGCGCGTTGCGCTTTTGCCTGCGAAAATAATTAACCCTTACGGATATTAAAGGAGGCGCTTAACAAATAGGTAAGCAAGACGAGATGCAAGACGCACGGTGCGTGGCGACTGAAACTAACACCGAGCAACGCAGCAGATCGCTCGCGCAGGCATTTGTTCAGCGTTTCCCAAGCACAACTTTTGGATACCTTACCCATCTGGGCGCAACTACTAGCGCTTTTTCTGCTCATTTGCTGCTCGGCATTTTTCTCTATTTCAGAGACGGCGCTGATCGCATTAAACATCTATCGCGTCAAACATATCGCCAAATCGGGCAGTTTCCGTGCTCAGATTACGCTCTGGATGCTTGAGCGCACCGATCAGCTCCTGTCGCTCATTCTAATCGCCAACACGCTGGTTAATGCCTTGGTTGCCGCCCTGATTACGGCCATAGCGATCGCCTCGTTTGGCAACAATGAAAAGGTGCTGACTGCAACCACCTGCATTACCGCTTTTCTGTTGATCATCTTTGCAGAAATCACCCCCAAGATGGTGGGCGCCACGTACCCGGAACGCATCGCACTCATCGCCAGCCCCATCCTCAGAGTCTTGATGGTGGTGGCCTACCCCTTCATCTGGGTGACCAACCAGTTTGTTAACGGGCTTTTGCGCATTCTGCACATACGAACCGGCATCAACGCTCAATCTCAAAGATTCACCCCTGAAGAATTGCGCTCAATCGTGCTCGAAGGCAGCACATTTATTCCACAAAAACATAAAAGCATCCTTCTTAATCTGTTCGACCTGGAAGCAATCACGGTAGAAGACGTGATGACACCGCGACCGCAAATTGAAGCGCTCAATCTGGCCGTACCTGTAGATGAAATCCGACGCCAGCTAACCACGTGCTACCACAACAAATTGCCTGTCTACGAGGGCGAGATAAACCACATCTCCGGCATTTTGCATGTGCGCAAAGCACTTTCTCTGCTTGACATTGAAGAGCCGCTGACTGTGGCGCACTATCGGGAACTGCTATCCCCCCCTTATTTCATCCCCATAGACACGAATGTCTTTACGCAGTTGCAATATTTCCAGGAAAACCGCGAACGTCTTGGCATCGTTGTCGATGAATATGGCGAAGTGCAAGGACTGGTGACGCTGGAAGACATCATTGAAGAGATGATTGGCGAATTCACCACGACACTTCCCAGTCCAACCCGTTCAGATTCCTTGCACTGGAATGAGCAAAACGAATGTCTGCTTGAAGGGAGCAGTACGTTACGTGAAATCAATAAACGCCTGGATCTGAACTTGCCACTCAAAGGCCCGAAAACAATTAATGGCCTTTTGCTTGAAACACTTGAAGACATCCCGGAAGCCCATGTCAGCCTTAAACTCCCTGGCTGCATCGCTGAAGTCATTCAAGTAAAAAATCAGGCGATAAAGATTGTGAAATTGGTCAAGTCCCCTACAGGAAGATAGAATTAAGCTAATAACTGAGTCTTTTGGTCAATTTTTTGCATCGTTCAACTTTACAAAAATATTTCCCCCAAGCATCATTCAGGTTCGATATTTTTATCCGTAATATTGATATCACTTAACGGGCTTTTCCTATGTCGGCTGCTGCTATCGAACAGATCACAAAACCGGGACTCCATGCCCTGGCGCGTGCGCTCTTGCACTCTGGTCGCATTGACCAAAGCACTATTGGCAGCATTAGTGACCAGGCAACGAAAGAGAAAAAACCCTTCATCGACACCCTGTTGCAAGCCAAGCATATTGATGCTGTGCATCTAGCCGCTTTCTGCTCGGAAACCTTTGGTTACCCCCTGCTGGATTTGCGCGCTTTCCAATTGGAAAGCCTGCCTGATGACATCATTGATACCAAATTGATGAGCCGGCTGCGAGTCATTCCGCTGGCAAAAAGAGGGAACCGTATTTCCGTTGCCACATCTGACCCAACGCAGTCACTGGATCAGATCAAGTTTCAAACTGCCGCAATCATTGAGCCGGTTATCGTTCAACACGATGTGTTGCTGAAATGCCTGGAAGATTTAGAAAAAACCAGCGCAGAAAGCCTTAATGAATTGCTCGACGATGCGCTTGACGTTGATCTTTTGTCAGAGGAGCCTGAGCAAGCCATCGATTCAGATGTCAGTGAAGTTGACGACGCGCCGGTTGTCCGCTTCCTGCAAAAAACCATGCTGGATGCCATTAACCGAGGCGCATCCGATATTCACCTTGAGCCGTTTGAAAAATTTTATCGCATCCGCATGCGCATCGACGGCGAACTGCATGAGTATGCCCAACCCCCTACGGCAATCAAGGAAAAGCTTGCCTCGCGCATCAAGGTACTTTCGCGCCTGGACATTTCCGAGAAGCGCATCCCGCAAGATGGCAGGATGAAACTGGTGCTATCCCCGACGCGCACGATTGATTTTCGTGTCAGCACCTTGCCAACCTTGTTTGGCGAAAAGCTCGTCATACGTATTCTTGACCCCTCAGCCGCCCAATTGGGCATTGATGCCCTGGGTTATGAACCGGACCAGCGCGACCTGTTGCTTAAGGCCATTCATCGCCCATACGGCATGGTGCTGGTTACCGGCCCAACTGGTTCGGGCAAAACCGTTTCTTTATACACCTGCCTGAACATTTTGAACCAGCCAGGCACCAACATCTCGACTGCGGAAGATCCGGCTGAAATCAACCTGCCTGGCATCAATCAAGTTAACGTCAATGAGCGTGCCGGCCTCACCTTTTCCGTCGCCCTGCGTGCTTTTTTGCGCCAGGATCCAGACATCATCATGGTGGGTGAAATTCGTGACCTGGAAACAGCAGACATCGCCATCAAGGCGGCACAAACAGGCCACATGGTATTTTCCACACTGCATACGAACGACGCCTCTTCGACATTGACACGCCTCATGAACATGGGCGTTGCGCCTTTTAATATTGCCTCATCTGTTATCCTGATTGTTGCCCAGCGCCTGGCGCGGCGACTGTGCACATGCAAACAACCGATAGAAATTCTGGATGAAGCGCTAATTCAAGCCGGTTTCGATCTGGAAGAACTGGATGGATCATGGACGCCATTCCAACCGGTTGGATGTGAACGTTGTGGCAATACGGGCTATAAAGGACGGGTCGGTATCTATGAAATGATGCCCATATCCCAGTCGATTGAACGCATTATTCTGGATAATGGATCCAGCATGGACATTGAAGCGCAAGCGCGCAAAGAAGGCGTCAAATCACTCAGGCAAGCAGGGCTGCTAAAAGTCAAACACGGCGTCACCAGCCTGGAAGAAGTTCTGGGTTGCACCAACGAATAGGAGGTAGCGTATGGCAACCGCCACACGAAGCAGAAGAGGGACAATTGAAGCCAAAGAAACCGTTTTTATCTGGCAAGGACAGGACAAGAATGGCAAAATCGTCAAGGGCGAACTTCGTGCGGCAGGAGAGGCCGTTGTTAATGTGACACTGCGTCGCCAGGGCATTCGCGTTACAAAAATCAAAAAGAAGCGGTTTACCAGCACCAGAAAAATCAAGGAAAAAGACATTGCCGTTTTTACGCGCCAGCTTGCCACAATGATGAAAGCGGGCGTTCCCTTGCTCCAGTCCTTTGATATTGTCGCTCGTGGCCATGCCAACCCGTCGGTATCCAAATTGATGAACGACATACGCAGCGACGTCGAAACCGGCACCAGCCTCAACCAGGCATTCCGAAAATTCCCGCTTTATTTTGATCCGCTATTTTGCAATCTGATTGCTGCAGGCGAACAAGCAGGCATTCTGGAAGACTTGCTCGACCGATTGGCGCTTTACAAAGAAAAGACCATTGCGATCAAGGGCAAGATTAAATCGGCACTGTTCTACCCGACTGCCGTCATTGCGGTCGCATTTATTGTGACCGCTGTCATCATGATCTGGGTTGTTCCCTCATTCAAGGAAGTCTTCACGAGCTTTGGCGCCGACTTGCCCTGGTTGACGCTATTGGTCATCAAGATTTCAGATTATTTTGTCAAATACTGGTACATCATTTTTGGTGCCATTTTCGGTTCGCTCTATTTCTTTTTTCAAGCGTGGAAGCGGTCTGACAAAATGAAACGCATTATGGATCGCATCCTGCTGCGCATGCCCATTTTTGGCGCTGTTATCCGAAAAGCAACCATTGCCCGCTGGACCCGCACCCTGTCCACCATGTTTGCCGCGGGTGTTCCGCTAGTCGAGTCGCTTGATTCAGTCGGCGGCGCTTCCGGCAATATTGTCTATGCCGATGCGACAAAAAAAATCCAGACCGAGGTCAGCACAGGAACCAGTCTGAACGTTTCCATGAGCAACGCCAATGTCTTTCCAAACATGGTGACGCAAATGGTTTCCATTGGTGAAGAATCCGGCTCACTGGATGACATGCTCAGCAAGGTCGCCGATTTCTACGAGGAAGAAGTGGATGATGCTGTTGCCTCTCTTTCCAGCCTGATTGAACCACTCATCATGGTGATTCTTGGCGTGCTGATTGGCGGACTCGTAGTCGCAATGTACCTGCCAATCTTCAAGCTGGGTTCTGTCGTGTAAAAGAAGGCCTGTCAACAAGTCATAAAAAAAGCCCTCCGGATATTGGGAGGGCTTTTTGTTGTGCGCTTTCAAGCGTGTGCCTTGATTGCGCCGGATGGTTCTGGCTTACTTGAGCGCCGCTCTGAGGATCTTGCCAATGTCGCCCGGGTTTCTGGTTACGGAAATGCCGCATTCTTCCATCACCGCAAGCTTCTCTTGCGCCGTACCCTTGCCACCGGAAATGATCGCGCCCGCATGACCCATGCGCTTGCCTTCCGGCGCCGTCACGCCTGCAATAAAGCCAACAACCGGCTTGGTCATGTTTTCCTTGGCCCACTGCGCCGCAATCTCTTCGTCATTGCCGCCAATCTCGCCAACCATGATCACCGCTTCCGTCTCAGGATCGTCGTTGAACATCTTCAAAACGTCAATATGCTTCAGGCCATTGACCGGGTCGCCACCAATACCCACAACCGTGGATTGGCCCAGACCGTATTCCGCCAACTGACCCGCTGATTCGTACGTCAGCGTACCGGACTTGGAAACAATGCCTACCGGGCCTTTCTTGTGAATGTGACCTGGCATGATACCGATCTTGAGTTCGTCTGGCGTAATGATGCCTGGGCAGTTTGGTCCGAGCAGAATCGTGTTTTTGCCTTGCATCTTGTAGCGCGTGCGAATCATGTCGCGTACCGGTATGCCTTCGGTAATGCAGATCACGAATTCCATGCCGGCTTCGACCGCTTCGTCAATCGCCGCAGCGGCAAATGGTGGCGGAACGTAAATCACCGATACGGTCGCACCCGTCTCCTGCTTGGCTTCGGATACCGTGTTGAAAACTGGAATGTCGAGGAAGGTCGTACCGCCTTTCTTCGGCGTCACACCGCCTACGTAGCAGTCTTTGCCGAAGGCGTAGGCCTGCGACATTTCAGTGTGAAAGGCGCCAGTCTTGCCAGTCAGGCCTTGCACGATCACGCGTGTGTTTTTATCAATCAATATAGACATCGTTCTTATCCTTTCGCAGCGTTGACCGCTTTCGTTGCAGCGTCCGTCATGCCATCAGCTGAAATGATCGGCAGGCCGGATTCGGCCAGAAGCGCTTTGCCTTGCTCAACATTGGTACCTTCAAGGCGTACTACCAGCGGAACTGTCAGTTCTACCTGACGGGCCGCTTCAATAATGCCGTTGGCAATCACGTCGCAGCGCATGATACCGCCGAAGATGTTGACCAGAATGCACTTGACCTTTGGATTGGCGAGCATGATCTTGAAGGCTTCGGTAACCTTCTCGGTCGTCGCTCCGCCGCCAACGTCAAGGAAGTTGGCCGGGTTGCCGCCAAACAGCTTGATGATGTCCATCGTGGCCATCGCCAGACCAGCACCATTCACCATGCAGGCGATGTCGCCATCCAGGGCAATGTAAGTGAGGTCAAACTTGGAGGCTTCGATCTCGTCCGGGTCTTCTTCGTCCAGATCACGGTAGGCCATGATTTCCGGCTGACGGTACAGACCGTTGGAGTCGAAGTTAAACTTGGCGTCCAGCGCAATGATCTTTTCGTCGCCAGTCACAACCAGCGGGTTGATTTCCGCCAGTGAGGCGTCCGTTTCGTCAAAGGCGGCGTACAGGCCTTTCATAAAGCCGGCTGCATCTTTAATGGCGACTTCAGGCACACCAATCTTACGGGAGATGTCTTCCGCTTCTGCATCGGTCAGGCCGGTGGAAGGATCGACAAATACCTTGTGGATCAGTTCCGGCGTCTTTTCGGCAACTTCTTCGATGTCCATGCCGCCTTCGCTCGAGGCCATCAGACACACGCGTTGCGAGTCACGGTCAACCACCATGCCAACGTACAGCTCGTTCTGGATATCTGCACCTTCTTCGATCAGCAAGCGCTTGACCAGTCGACCTTCCGGGCCAGTCTGATGCGTGACCAGCGTCATGCCGAGAATGTCGTTCGCATATTGACGCACTTCTTCCAGTGATTTCGCCACCTTGACGCCGCCGCCTTTACCACGACCACCAGCGTGAATCTGTGCTTTCACAACCCATACTTTTCCGCCCAGCTCTTCCGCCGCCTTAACCGCTTCGTCTACGCTAAAACACGGAATACCGCGCGGCGTCGTAACACCGTACTTGCGCAAAAGCTCTTTGCCTTGATATTCATGTATGTTCATACTCGTCCTTAATGATGAGATTTCAAGTGGGCCACCAGTTATCCTCCCCCAGTGGCTTTACTACGCCTGAACCGACAAACGACTTTACGCATACTTCCGAATACGCAAAAACCACCTCTCCAATCAAACGTAAAATTCAGTTGCAGACTCTTATGGCCTGCTCGTGATTGCCAGTGTCAAATCCGTAAACGCCTTTAACTCTCAACAGAGTCTAGGCATAAGACACCAAAGTGCAGTCGCACCCAAGATTTTAAACAGAGTTGCCAGGCTTACACCAGCGATTCATGGATTTGCTGCCATATAAATGCCTTGCATATCGCTCTTTAGTCGTATCTTGCCGCACTTACCGCACAAATGTGCACAATCAACTTCGATCTTCGCTTTATTGCAAATAATCACCTAGCTGATCGCAGGCACAAAAAAGATGGGCAACTTGCGTCGCCCATCTTTTTATAAGGATGAAATACTACTATCTGACGACAGTATTATTTCTTTCTTCTTTGTGGACGGCTAAATGCACCCGCCTCAGTCATTTCCGCGATCTTGGCATCGTCGAAACCGCAAACGTCTTTCAGGATCTCGTTGGTGTGCTCACCCAGCAGTGGGGCGGGGAGAATTTCCGGCACGATACCTTCGGACAGTTTGATTGGCATACCAACCGTCATGTAGTTGCCACGAACTGGATCCTTGACTTCGGTCCACATCTTGCGATGTGAGAAATGCTCGTCTTTGGAAACGTCTTCGGTAGACATAACCGGACCGCACGGGAAGTCATTCTCGTTGAACAACGCGGTCAGTTCGAACTTGGTGTAGTCCTTCGCGAAGTCAGAGATGATCTGCCACAGTTCGCCCTGATTTGCACGACGTGGGCCGATCGTAGCGAATTTCGGGTCGTTTGCCAGCGCTTCGCCACCGATCATGGTCGCGAGTTGTGGCCAGACAGCTTCTTGCAGAACCATGTAAACATAGTCGTTGGTGCCGAATGGTTTGCAAGGAATGCAGTTACCGATCTGGCCACCACCAGAGTCGTTACCGGCACGTGGCACGTAGGTCAGACCCAGCGTTGGACGGCTGTACTCGGACAGTTCGCCCTTGCCATTCATCAGGCGACCATGGTCACGATACTTCACGCGGCACAGGTTCATCACGGAGTCCACCATCGCAACTTCGACCATTTGGCCTTTGTTGCCATTGTGGGTACGATGATACAGCGCTGCACAGATACCGATGGCCAGATGCAGGCCGGTACCGGTGTCACCTGTTTGGGATGGCGTGATGGTCGGAGGACCTTCTGGCACACCGCACATGGACATGGAGCCGGACATCGCCTGTGCGATTGGCTCATAAGCCTTGAAGTTGGCATAAGGGCCAGATGCGCCAAAGCCTTTCAGCGTAGCGTAAATGATGCTTGGGTTGAGTTCATTCAGCTTTGCATACGGATAACCGAAACGATCCAGAACGCCAGGACCGAAGTTTTCCATGATAACGTCGCAATTCTTGATCAGCGCCTCGAAAGCTTCACAGCCTGCAGGGCTCTTCATGTTACAGGTGATGGAGCGCTTGTTGCCGTTCAGCATCGTGAAGTACAAGCTGTCAATCAAATTACCATCTTTGTCCTTCAGATGGTTCAACTGAACACGTGTAATGTCACCCGTGCCTGGTGGCTCAAACTTAATTACGTCTGCACCCAGCCATGCGAGCAACTGGGATGAGGTTGGACCCGCTTGTACGTGGGTCATATCCAGGATACGAACTCCTGACAATGCATACTTACCCATATTAACTACCTCCAATGATTTCAATTGGTTAGTTGTGAGTTTTTAATGTTGTTTTTACCGTTCACAGCCGTCAGACAGTGCCGCTCAACAACGCTCTAAAAAAACAACCCTAATACATCAAGAACCATCAAGCAGATTAAAATGACCAGAATCAGTCCTCTCGGCATTTATTCATGGGCACAAAAACGCCCACTTAACAACGAAAAGCAACAGAGCATCTACGCACCCAAACTGCCCATCCGTTGAACCGCGCGTAAAACGACGGTCAATTCTTTTTGATGGCATTTCATGCAAACGCCACACCTGAAAAATAGCCCATTCCAAACAGCAGAAAAGGCGTCAAATTAAGATGTTTTTATGGCGTCTTTCATTATGCTAACCGATCAAATGCACCTATCGGGCGTTTAAACCCAATACCCATTTGTCGCTTACGGGTTTTGCGGCAGCATCAAAACATTGATTGCAAAACATACAAAACCTGACCAAAAAATTTTCCATCCCGAAAACTGTTTTTTTACAAAAAAAGTAACATTTTCAATAAACTACGTTTGTCACTATAAATTCCACCAGACCCACTGTTTTTCTGGTTAAAACAACGTACAGAGCAAGGAGAGCGCTGTGATAGACAAGAACGACGCATTAGCTGTTTTTCAATTCCGCCACGCCTGCAAAAAATTCAGGGCAGACAAGAAAATTTCTGACGATGATTTTGCGTTCATTCTGGAAGCAGGCCGGCTTTCGCCCAGTTCATTCGGATTTGAACCCTGGCGTTTCGTTGTCATCCAGAACCCGGAACTACGGGCAAAAATGATGAACGTAGTCTGGGGTTCGCAAGGCCATCTTCCGACAGCCAGCCACTATATCGCCATTTTGTGCCGCAAGGATGACATGCGCCATGACTCCAGCTTCATCGACCACCTGATGCGCGATGTTCAGCACCTGCCAGAAGACCGAATCGAACTCAAGCGCGAACGTTTCAAGCAATTTCAGGAAAAAGACCTGAAGCTGCTAGAAAGTCCACGTACCCTATTTGACTGGGCAAGCAAACAGGCTTACATCGCCTTAGGAAATATGATGACCGCTGCCGCAATGATTGGCATCGATTCATGCGCCGTAGAAGGTTACGACCTCGAGGCCACAGAAAACCTTCTGGCTGATGCTGGCGTGCTAGACAAAGAAAAATTCGGCCTCGCCGTCATGGCTGCATTCGGCTACCGCGCCGACCCACAGCCGGCCAAGGTACGACAACCCATGGAGGACATCACCACCTGGGTGACTTGAGCACACCAAGGAGGCGCCCACATAATGAGAAATCAGGAATGACGATTCGGGCAATCCGGCTTGGAGCAACGGCAATAAAGCGCCAGTGAATGATCCACAATCTCGAATCCGCGCTCACGCGCAATGATTCGCTGGCGTTTTTCAATCTCCTGATCATGAAACTCTTCCACCATACCGCAATCCAGGCAAACCAGGTGATCGTGGTGCTCTCCCTCGTTCAACTCATAGATTGCCTTGCCCGTTTCAAAATAATTGCGCTTTAACAAGCCAGCCTGCTCAAACTGAGCCAGTACGCGATAGACCGTCGCCAGCCCGACTTCCATGTTTTCATTAAGCAATACACGGTAAATATCCTCTGCCGCCAAGTGTCGTACATCACTGCTTTGAAATATTTCCAGTATCTTGAGGCGCGGCGCGGTCGCTTTCAAGCCGCTCGCCTTGAGGTCAGTCTGATTGCCACTCATATCGATTTTATTTGAATTGGTTTTGCAAGGGTGATGTCATATACGAACCAAGTGTTTTATCATATAGTGTTTTCGCGTCCCTGCCCAAATAAACCCCCTGAAATGGATGTGGTCATGCAAATGCTGTTTTCTTCTCGTCGGCGCATCACAACATTAAGCTGCGCCCTATTACTGGCCTTCACCGCCGCGTTGTCTGGGTGTGCCTCGAAAAATCCTCTGACAGAAGAGGTCGAAGCAAAATCCGAAGCTGTTCCGGCAAGTACGCCCGCCACAGCAGAAACAAAAACAGACAAACTGGACAAGCCCGAATCCACTTTCACGGAACGCTGGTTCGGTTTTCTCCGCCCATACAAAATCGACGTACAACAAGGCAACTTCGTTTCCAGCGAAGACCTCGCACTCGTCAAGGAAGGCATGAACAAACAACAGGTGCGCTTTATTCTGGGAACGCCCCTACTAACTGACATGTTCCATGATTGGCGCTGGGATTATGTTTTTCGCCTCCAGAGGGGCAATGGCGACGTCATGGCAAACCGAGCCACCATTTTCTTCGAAAATGACCATGTCGTACGCATCGCCAGCACAGAATTGCCCAACGAAGCGGATTACATTGCCAACATCATTAATCCAGAAACAAACCAATAAAACCGACTCATGAAACAAACAAGAATTGCCGTTTCCGGCGCCAGCGGCCGCATGGGTCGCATGCTCATTGAAGCCGTCACCAATGCAGACGACACCATATTAAGCGGCGCACTGGACGGGCCGAACTCCACAAACGCAGGTACAGACGCGGCGCACTTTCTCGGAAAAACGTCAGGCGTGCTAATTGAGCAGGATATGGCTCGTGGGCTAAACAATGCTGAATACCTGATTGATTTCACCCGTCCGGAAGCGACGCTGAAATATCTGGATTACTGCGCAGAGCACGGCATCAAGATGGTCATCGGCACCACGGGATTCAGTGAAGAAGAGAAAGTGGCCATAGCCAAAGCAGCCGAGAAAACGGCAATTGTTTTTGCGCCCAACATGAGTGTTGGTGTCAATGTCACAATGAAATTGCTTGAAATGGCCGCCAAAAACTTTTCCAGCGGCTATGACATTGAAATCATTGAAGCGCATCACCGCCACAAGATCGACGCACCCTCCGGCACGGCACTCAAAATGGGCGAAGTCATTGCCAATGCAATCGACCGTGATTTGAAGGCATGTGCCGTTTATGCCCGCAAAGGCGTTACCGGCGAACGTGACCCCTCCTCAATCGGCTTTGCCACCATCCGTGGTGGCGATATCGTTGGCGACCATACCGTCCTGTTTGCCGGCATTGGCGAGCGCATCGAAATTTCGCACAAATCATCCAGCCGTGTCAGTTATGCACTCGGCAGCCTGCACGCTGTACGCTATCTGGCCGACAAGACTTCCGGCCTCTATGACATGCAAGACGTCCTCAGCTTACGCTAAATGGATGCCCACCTCGTGGCCCGTCAAGCCTGCCGCCATCGTTGCATCCGTTGGGTTGCATGCATTCGTGCTCGCAGGGGCGGGCTGGCTTGTCGGTACCGTACAGCCTGAAAACGCCCCGGCGAAGCGACTGGACATCTCACTCGTTCCGGCACATGTTTCAACGACGCAGATAAAGCAACACAACGTCAAGCGTACCAAGGCATCCTCTGCCACGCACGTAAAAACAAATAAAACTGCGACACAGCCAAAAACAAAATCCGTGAGGGTTGCCGATGCGCCGCCTGAATCGGCGCAACCGGCCGTTATCCCAAACCAGGAAAGCAGGTCGGAAACGCCAAAGCAGGCGCCCGCAGAAATCACGACAGCCACCCATGTCCACCTATCCGCGCAACAAGTTGCCAGCAACCGCAAACCGGTGTATCCCAGACTGTCGCGACGCCTTGGCGAAGAGGGCATCGTCATTCTAAAAGTGTTTGTCACTGCCGAAGGTAGAGCTGGCCAAGTGCAACTTCATAATTCCAGCGGACACCCCTTGCTGGACGAATCGGCCCTCCTCACGGTACGCACCTGGCGCTTCCAGCCCGCCGCAATCAATGGGCAACCCATCGCCGAGTGGTATCAATTGCCCATTCCCTTCATGCTCCTGGATCACTCTTGAAATGCCGTTAGTACCAATCCGTTTCCGTTAACCTGAAAATCACGCACAATGGCGAATTTCGCTCCCCGATGAACCAGTATAATGACGGGTTTACACCTATTCACAACCCGACCCACCATGCAAGAAAAATACACGCCAGCCACCGTTGAACAATCCGCACAGGATCACTGGAAAGACATCAATGCGTTCAAGGCCGTAGAAAATGACCCGCGCTTCCCGAAAGGCAAGTTTTACGCCTGCTCGATGCTGCCCTATCCATCCGGCCGCCTGCACATGGGCCACGTGCGCAATTACACCATCAATGACGTGATGTACCGCTATCTGCGCATGAATGGTTACAACGTGCTGATGCCGATGGGCTGGGATGCATTCGGCATGCCGGCTGAAAACGCCGCAATGGCGAACCAGGTGCCGCCTGCCGAATGGACGTATGCCAACATCGAACATATGCGCGGGCAAATGGAATCGATGGGCCTGGCGATTGACTGGTCGCGTGAAATGACGGCCTGCAGACCGGACTACTACAAGTGGAACCAGTGGATGTTCCTCAAGATGCTGGAAAAAGGCATCGTCTACCAGAAAACCGGCACCGTGAACTGGGACCCGATCGACCAGACCGTGCTGGCTAATGAGCAGGTCATCGACGGACGCGGCTGGCGTTCCGGCGCGCTGATCGAAAAGCGCGAAATCCCGATGTATTACGCCCGCATCACCAATTATGCGGAAGAATTGCTGAGTGAAGTAGAAGACGGTCTGCCCGGCTGGCCGGAACGTGTGCGTACCATGCAAACCAACTGGATCGGGCGCTCGACCGGCGTGCGCTTCGCCTTCACGCACGACATAAAGGATACCGATGGCAACTTGATTCATGGCGGCAAAATGTGGGTCTTCACAACCCGTGCCGACACCATCATGGGCGTCACCTTCTGCGCGGTGGCACCGGAACATGCGCTGGCCACCCATGCCGCAAGAGATAACCGGGAACTCGCCGCCTTCATTGAAGAGTGCAAACAAGGCAGCGTCATCGAAGCTGACATGGAAACGATGGAAAAGAAAGGCATGCCAACCGGCCTGTTCGTTACCCATCCGCTCACCGGCGAGCAGGTAGAAGTCTGGGTCGGCAATTACGTGCTGATGGCTTATGGCGATGGCGCGGTCATGGCCGTACCTGCGCATGACGAGCGCGACTTTGAGTTTGCCCAGAAATACAACTTGCCGATCAAGCAAGTCATCGACGTGGACGGCAAGGAATTCTCCTCCGACGGCTGGCAGGGCTGGTACGAAGACAAGGAAAACGGGCGCTGCATCGCTTCCGGCAAATACGACGGGCTGGATTTCCAGGCTGCCGTCGATGCCATCGCGGCCGACCTGTCCGCCAAAGGGCTAGGCGAGAAAAAAATTACTTACCGCCTGCATGACTGGGGTATCTCGCGCCAGCGCTATTGGGGCACGCCGATTCCGATCATCCACTGCGACACGTGCGGCGCGGTCCCGGTGCCGGAAAAAGATTTGCCGGTCGTACTACCGGAAGACTGCGTGCCGGATGGCAGCGGCAACCCGCTCAATCAGCATGAAGCCTTCCTGAAGGTCGATTGCCCGCTGTGCGGCAAGCCGTCGCGCCGCGAAACCGACACCATGGATACCTTCGTCGATTCCTGCTGGTACTACATGCGCTATTGCTCGCCCGGCTCGAACGACAGCATGGTGGATGAGCGCAACAATTACTGGATGCCGATGGACCAGTACATCGGCGGCATCGAGCATGCGGTCATGCACTTGCTGTACGCGCGTTTCTGGACCAAGGTCATGCGCGACCTCGGCCTGGTGCAGTTCGACGAACCCTTCGTCAAGCTGCTCACGCAGGGCATGGTGCTCAATGAAACCTATTATCGCGAAGATGAAGCCGGGCGAAAAATCTGGTTCAACCCGGAAGAAGTGGAACTGGAAACCGACGATCGTGGTCGCCCTTCCGCTGCCAAGCTGATAACCGATGGCCAACCGGTTCAGATCGGCGGCATCGAAAAAATGGCCAAATCCAAGAACAACGGCATTGATCCGCAAGCCATCATCGACCAGTACGGCGCCGATACCGCGCGCGTATTCACGATGTTTGCCTCGCCACCAGAACAAACGCTGGAATGGTCCGGCACCGGCGTCGAAGGCGCGCACCGCTATCTGCGCCGCGTCTGGAACTACGCGCTGAACAATGCGACGCGTATTGATCCCGCCGCAAAAGTTGACAACACGGCCCTGAATGAAGCGCAAAAAACCGTGCGTCGTACCATTCATCGCACGTTGCAGCAAGCCAACAACGATTATCAGCGCATCCAGTACAACACCATCGTGTCCGCCTGCATGATCATGCTGAACACGCTGGAAGAGGCACAAAGCGACGACTCGGCAGCAAACGCTACCGTCATTAGCGAAGGCATGGCCATCTTCCTGCGCACGCTGAACCCGATTGCACCGCACATCACGCATGTACTGTGGGAAGAACTCGGCTTTGCAAAGGAAATGGGCGATATTCTGAATGCGCCCTGGCCGCAAGTTGACCCAGCCGCACTGGAGCAGAACGAAATCCGAATGGTGATACAAGTCAATGGCAAGCTGCGTGGCGAGATCACCATCTCCAAGAACGCAGACAAGGCCACGATTGAAGCCGCGGCACTCGCCAACGAAAGTGCACAAAAATTCATTGTCGGCACGCCGAAACGCGTGATTGTTGTGCCTGGAAAACTGGTTAATATTGTTGTCTAGGAATGGTCGAATTACAAACAGGAGTTCCGATGAAACGCCAAACTGCCCTCACCCGTCTTGCCATCCTCCTGGTAACCGTGATGCTGACCGCCTGCGGCTTCCACCTGCGCGGCTCTGCCCTGCATGATGACATGCCATTTCAAAGCATCTACATAACAGGCTTTGCGGACAGTTCGTCCGTCGGCATGGAATTGAAGCGCAGCCTGCAGGCGGGCGGCACGACTATCGCGACGGACAGAAAAACGGCAGAAGTCGTCATGAACGTGCTCTCCGACAAGAAAAAAAGAAACATCCTGTCACTGAATGCGCAAGGGCGCGTCCGTGAATACGAGCTGGCCCATTCACTACGCTTTCGCGTGCTTGATGCCCAGGGCAGCGTCGTCCTGTCTCCCACAACCATCATACAAAAACGCAAATTCAACTATACCGAATCGGAAGCACTGGCACGCGTCAATGAACAGGAAACGCTTTATCAGGACATGCAAAGCGATCTGGTGCAGCAAATTCTGCGCCACCTGAGCGCCCTCAAACTGAACAAAACGAACTAAGCCATGCAATTGCGGCTGGACGCACTCGACAATCACCTGCGGCAACCGCTCTCCCCGCTGTATGTCATTACCAGCGACGAGCACCTGCTGGCGCAAGAAGCGAGCGACAAAATACGTCAGGCTGCCCGCACGCAAGGGTTTACAGAACGTGACGTGTTGACAGTCACCCGCAGCTTTCGCTGGAACGAATTGCAGACATCCGGCCAGTCCATGTCCCTGTTTGGCGACAAGAAGCTGATCGAACTCCGCATACCGACCGGCAAGCCAGGCAAAGAGGGCAGTCAGGCACTCCAGCAGTGCGCGTCAGAAGCCAACACGGACACCGTCACACTGATTACCCTGCCCGCACTCGACTGGCAGACCAAAAAAGCCGCCTGGGTCGGCGCATTGCAAAAAAATGCCGTATACATCGACATCCCGCTAGTGACGCGCCAGCAACTCCCTGCATGGATTTCCAGCCGCCTCACCGCCCAAGGACAGCACGCTGTCCGAGAAGGCATCGAATTCATTGTAGACCGGACCGAAGGCAATTTGCTGGCCGCCCATCAGGAAATCCAGAAACTTGGTCTGCTCTACCCAGAGGGAAATATCAGTATTGAGCAGATTCAAGAAGCGGTGCTCAATGTTGCCCGTTACGACGTCTTCAAACTCAGTGAAGCCATGCTTGCTGGCGATACGACACGACTGGTGCGCATGCTGGAAGGCCTGAAAGGCGAGGGCGAACCGTTGCCACTCGTATTGTGGGCAGTTTCGGACGAGATCCGCACCCTGCTCAAGCTGCGCGCTGGCCTGGATCAAGGCCGCCCCTTCAGTACGTTGTGCAAGGAAAACCGCATATGGGGTCCGCGTGAAAGGCTAATGGGTTCTGCCCTGCAACGCCTGAACCTGAATACGCTCAAAAACGCGCAACAGGATGCGGCGCAAATCGACAAACTGATCAAGGGTCTGCGCGCCGACACCTTTATTGGCGATGCGTGGGACGCGCTATTGCAACTGGGGCTGAAAGTCGCAAGCCACTAGCCTCTTGCGGTACCTAAGCCTTTGAATCAAAGTATAATATTTTCGTAATCAACAAACTTTTCAATGATCAAACTTACGTTTTTCATAAACGAGGTTCTCCATGCAAGACCAGAAAACAAACGAAACACCCGCACAAGCAGCATCGCCGATCATCAACGCTTCCGCATCACCTATTGTGGACTCCCCTATCATTGGCGGCTCGCCCATCATCAATGCCGGTGAAACGCAAGTATATGAAGAGGTCACATGCGGCTGTTCCGCATCGATCCCCGCCGGATCGCGCCTGTTTTTCATGAAGCTGGTAGGCGTCATGATAGCTGTAGGCGGCCTCATCATGTTTGGCATCCTCAAGTTACTGGACTAGCGCTGACCAACAACACCGCCGTATTTCGGCGAATTTGCGCGCCTTGCCGGCGCGCTTGCCATATACAAACAAACCATTTCTGAAAAACAAAATCATGGACATTCAAAACTACATGACTGAAGTCGGGCAGCGCGCCCGCCAGGCATCGCGCGCCATGTCAAAAGCCGACACCCACACCAAGAATCAGGCGCTGGCCTTGATTGCCGCCGCCATCAGACGCGATGCCGCCATCTTGCGCGAAGCGAATGAAAAAGACCTCGCCGCCGCGCGTGAAAACGGACTGGAACCGGCGCTACTGGACCGTCTGACACTCACCGAAAAAGGCATTGCCACCATGGCCGAGGGACTGGAGCAAATCATCGCCCTGCCCGATCCGATTGGTGAGACCACCAACCTGCGTTACCGCCCGACTGGCATCCAGGTCGGCCAGATGCGCGTCCCGCTGGGGGTGATCGGCATCATTTACGAAGCGCGTCCGAACGTCACCGTCGATGCGGCCGGTCTGTGCATCAAGAGCGGCAACGCCACCATTCTGCGCGGCGGCTCCGAAGCCATCAACTGCAACCAGGCGCTCGCCAAGCTGGTGCGCGAAGGTCTGGCCGGTGCCGGCTTGCCGGAACATGCTGTGCAAGTTGTGGAAACCACCGACCGCGCCGCCGTCGGCGCCATGATCACCATGCCGGAGTACGTGGACGTGATCGTGCCGCGTGGCGGCAAAGGGCTGATCGAACGCCTGATGAAGGATTCGCGCGTTCCGATGATCAAGCATCTGGACGGCATCTGCCACGTCTATATCGACGACCAGGCCAACATCGACATGGCGCAGCGCATCGCATTCAACGCCAAATGCCAGCGCTATGGCACCTGCAACACGATGGAAACGCTGCTGGTCGCACGCGACATCGCTGCGAACGTCCTGCCACCATTGGCCAACCTGTACGCCGCCGAAAACGTCGAACTGCGCGCCTGCGAAGAATCCATGCTTCTGCTAAACGGCTACGCCAATCTGGTCGCCGCCACTGAAGAAGACTGGAAAACCGAATACCTCGCCCCAATTCTTGCCGTGCGCATCGTGGACGGGCTGGACCAAGCGATTGACCACATCAACACGTACTCGTCGCAACACACCGACACCATCGTGACCGAGAGCTACAGCAAGTCGCTGCGCTTCATGCGTGAGGTCGATTCATCATCCGTCATGGTGAATGCTTCGACCCGCTTTGCCGATGGTTTTGAATACGGCCTCGGCGCGGAAATCGGCATCTCGAACGACAAGCTGCACGCCCGCGGCCCAGTCGGTCTTGAAGGGCTGACCTCGGTGAAATATGTCGTGTTCGGGCACGGTGAGGTGCGTACATAAACAACGATTTCTGTCGTGCCAGCGCAGGCTGGCATCCAGTGACGTTATATAGAAAAGCCAAGTCGCTGGGCCACTGTCTATGCTGTGGCAACGACAAAACAGGATTGTTTTTTCCAACCTGCAATTAAAACCCGGTTCGCATACAAATCAGGCGAAGCGGAAAATGGACTAAAGGTTCCCCATGAATAAATCATTTTCTTATTTCTGCCCCTGTCCCCGCGGACTCGAAGAAGCCCTCGCCGAAGAGCTGAACGAAATCGCCGAGCGCAGCACCACGCTGAAAGTACATAACCACGTACCGGGCGGCGTGCATTGCAGCGGCACGCTACAAGATGCCATGCGCATGAACCTGCATTCTCGCATCGCCTCGCGGGTGCTGCTGCGCATCGCGCAAGGGAATTACCGCAACGAAGACGACATCTACCGTCTCGCGCTCGCGCAAAAATGGGAAGACTGGTTTGATGTCGATTGCACGATCCGCGTTGATCTCACCGCAATTAAATCCCCTTTGCGCAGCCTCGAATTTACGACGCTGAAAATCAAGGATGGCGCGTGCGACCACTTCCGTGAGCGCTTCGGCCAGCGCCCATCGGTCGATACAAAAATGCCGGACATGCGCATCTTCGCCTTTGTTGATGCACGCACCGCGACACTCTACCTCGACACCACCGGCGAAGCCCTGTTCAAGCGTGGCTGGCGCGAAGAAAAAGGCAATGCCCCACTACGCGAAAACCTCGCTGCCGGCCTCTTGCGGCTGGCGGGCTGGAAACCGGGCATGGTGCTGTTCGACCCGATGTGCGGCTCCGGCACCATTCTGGCTGAAGCCGCGCAAATGCTGACTGGCATTCCACCGGGTGCAAAACGCCGCTTTGCGTTTGAAAGATTTATTGGTTTCAACCAGAGTGAATGGCAAATGATCAAGGGCGATTTCAAGCCCAATCCACTGCCGACCACACCCACTATTTTCGGCAGCGACATTTCGGGCGACATGATTGCCATGGCGCGCCACAACCTGCAAAGAGCGGGCGTGATAATCGACATTCCGCTCAAGCAAATCGAAGCGCAGGAAGTGCAGCCACCATGCGACACGCCCGGCATCATCCTGACCAATCCGCCCTATGGCGAACGCATTACCGTACGAGGCGACCGCTCATTATCTGACGATGACATGGTGGCAACGTTCTACAACGCCTTTGGCAACACACTCAAGCAGCGCTTTTCAGGCTGGAAAGTCTGCCTGTTTACCGGCGATATGAAAGCACCAAAGATGATGCGCCTCAAAGAAGCGCGCAAGACCCCGCTTTACAATGGCGCCATTGAATGTCGACTATTTCGGTTCGACATGGTGACCGGATTCAACCGACGCGAAAAAGCGGTGCCCAAACCGGGTTAAACAACACACCGACGGCGGGCATGACAAATCAAATGGAGAAAAGCATGCCCGACCAAAATTCCCAGCTCGAGGAAATCAGAAAACTATTGGACTCGCAGCTTGAAGGTGTACTCGCTTCGCTGCATAACCAACAGCCTTACACCAATCTGATGACGTTTGCGCACACGCCTGATCTTAAAAAACTGATCATCGCCACCAAACGAAACACGCAAAAATTCAAAAACTTACAAACCAACCCACAGGTTTCTTTTCTGGTCGACAACCGCACCAACACCCCATCCGACTACCAGCATGCCACCGCGATCTCTGCCATTGGCAAGGTCGTCGAACTGGAAGGCGAGCATTACGACATTGCCAAGGACATGTTTCTGGAACGCCTGCCCCAGCTACGCAGCTTCATGCATGGCGAAAACTGCACGCTGATGGCGATAAGCGTGGATCACTATTTTCTGGTCAGCCAGTTTCACGACCTGAAACGTCTGGATATGCACAGCGTAAAGCCATTGTCCACTTGACCTCACACGCTCCTGCGATGGAAAATTTCATGGGGAAACCTCTGCATGACTCCACCAACCCATTACAGGACACGCGATGAACGACTGGACGGACGGTTACATCAACAACATTCCCTACACCTACGGCTATTTCAATGCCTTCAACCCGTTACGCGTCAAACTTGCACTGCTCAATGCCGGACTGGCCGCACCAGAAATCCGTACTGCCTGCGAACTCGGCTTCGGGCAGGGCATGAGCATCAACATCATCGCCGCTGCATCCGGCATTGAGTGGCACGGCACCGATTTCAACCCAGCACAGGCCGTTTTCGCGCAAGAAGTTGCTACAGCCTCCGGCTCTGGCGCACAACTGCACGAAGACACCTTCGCCGATTTTTGTGCCCATTCCGACTTGCCGGATTTCGACTTTATCGGCCTGCACGGCATTTGGTCGTGGGTGAGCGGGGCAAACCGCACAATCATCGTCAATTTCGCACGCCGCAAGCTCAAGCCTGGCGGCGTACTCTACCTCGGCTACAACACAAACATCGGCTGGGCCGCGTTGTCACCACTGCGCGACTTGCTGGTCGGCCATGCCGAAACCATGAGTGCGCCGGGAACCGACATCGCACGACGCCTGGATGCCGCGCTCGACTTTGCCGAAAAACTGCTCGCAGCCAACACCCGATACGGGCGCGCCAACCCGAACGTACTGGAACGGCTGAAGCGCATGAAAAAGCAGGATCGCCACTATCTGGTGCATGAACTCCTGAACCGCGACTGGGAGCCCATGAACTTTTCGGACGTGGCGCAATTGCTTGACGAAGCCAAACTAAACTACGGCTGCTCTAGCGCCCTATTGCATCATATTGATGCGCTGAACCTGACGGTCGAGCAGCAAACGATGTTGCGCGACCTTCCTGATTTGAACTTCCGGGAAAACGTACGCGACATGATGACCAACAACCAGTTTCGGCGCGACTACTGGATCAAGGGCGCACGCAAGCTCAGCCCGCAAGAGCGTCTCGACGCGCTACGCGCGATGCGCTTCATACTGCTCACGCCGCGCGAAAAAGTCACGTTCAAGGCCAAGGGCGCGTTGGGAGAAGGCGCGCTACACGAAAACGTGCATGCCCCGATTGTCGATTTCCTGGCCGACCATCAACCACACACATTTGCCGAAATCGAACAGGTCGCCATCGACCACGGCGCTCCCGCCGTGCAGGCGCAACAAGCTATCCTCACCCTCACCGGCGCGGGTAATCTGGCACCGGTGCAGGACGACACCACCATCGAACAGGCTCGCCCGATCACCGACAAGCTCAACCGCCACCTGCTTGAACGCGCCCGCTACTCCAGCAGCATCGGCACGCTCGCCAGCCCGGTAACCGGCGGTGGTGCGACGGTCGAGCGCACGCACCAGCTCTTTTTGCTAGCGCGTACGCAAGGACATACCACACCAGCCGAATGGGGCGCTTTCGCGCAACAAGCCTACACCGCGCAAAATCAAGGGGTTCAAAGAGGCAATGAAAGCTTCACCGAACCGGAGGCGCTGAAAGCGGAACTGATCCGCCAGGCGGAAGAGTTTGCCGAAGAAAGATTGTCGTTACTGGAAGTGCTACAAGTGACATGACCTGAAATCAGACTTAAGGCACAGTTATTGCATTTTTAAGTTAAACTCCCCAAGTTTTTCCCTTGGCATGAACGCATGAAAAGGGCAAATGGTTTACCGAGCAACATGGCGGCAGCCGGTTTTCACATCCGCTACGTCAACGTGAGAGAGCATAGTTATGAAAGAAGATCAAGGTATTTCCCGCGATGTTGAAAGCGGCTCCATTGACTCAGGTCTGGCTGAAAATGTAACGATTCAAGTAGAGCGTGTGACACGACGTAAACGTGAAAAAGAAATTGACGACCCAACGCGTGAGATCAACTCTTCGGGGGTCGGGATCATGAATATAGATGATTGATCTGAGAAGAAAAAACGGGGCACAACCCCGTTTTTTTGTATCGCACCGCCGTCTTGCACGGTCATTCTGGCACCCCCCAAGAGCGTACAACAGTCGAAGAGTCCGTGATTCCAATTAGATCACAGCCGCGACACCGCAAATCGCCTGCTCGCCGGTTTCTTCCCTTAACTGCCAGCGATGGTCATCTCTTCAATCAGAATCGAACCCGTCTCCATCGACCCGCGCTTCAACGTGTCCGCCCCCACGGCCACAATCTGCTGCCACATATCCTTCATGTTGCCCGCAATTGTAATTTCTTCCACCGGATACTGAATCTCGCCATTTTTGACCCAGAAACCGGATGCCCCGCGTGAATAATCGCCGGTGACGTAATTCACGCCCTGCCCCATGAGTTCTGTGACCAGCAAACCCGTGCCAAGCTTTTTGAGCATCGCATCCAGGTTGTCGCCCTCCGCCGTCAGCGTGGATGAAAGCGTCAGGTTGTGCGCTCCGCCAGCATTGCCAGTGGTTTTCATGCCGAGCCGGCGTGCCGAGTAGCTAGAGAGGAAATAGCCTTGCACCACACCGTCAGAGACGACGTCGCGATCTGCCGTTCTAACCCCTTCGTCGTCAAATGGTGCCGAGCCGACTTCACCGATCAGATGTGGTCGCTCAATAATCTGCACATGCGGCGCAAAGATTTGCTCGCCGAGCGAATCCAGCAAAAAGCTCGATTTGCGATACAGCGCCCCGCCTGACACAGCGCGCACGAAGGCGCCCAGCAACCCCGCTGCCAGTGGCGCTTCAAACAGCACCGGACATTTGCGAGAACGAATGCTTTGCGCATCCAGACGTCTAAGTGCCCGCTCGGCGGCGAGGCGTCCGATTTCTTCCGGCGGCATGAGTTGGCTCGCATCGCGCCGGGAGGAGTACCAGTAGTCGCGCTGCATGTGCGCACCTTCGCCGGCAATCGGTGCAACCGAAATGGAATGCCGCGAAGTCGGGTAACCACCCATGAAACCGCGCGTGTGCGCCATCATGAAATGGACTTGCTGCACCTGCACGGTTGCGCCTTCACTGTTGGTAATGCGACCATCCACCGCAAAAGCCGCCGCTTCGCACCGCTTCGCAATTTCGACCGCTTCTGCCACATCAATCGACCACGGGTGATAAAGCCGCAAATCCGGCGGATTCGTTTCAAGCGTATCTTCATCCGGCAGGCCAGCGGCTTCGTCTTCTGCCGTAAAGCGTGCGATGTTGTACGCTGCTTCTACGGTGGCTTTCATGGATATCAAGGAAAGATCGGACGTGCTGGCGCTCCCGCGGCGCTGACCAATATGCACCGTGACGCCAATACCTTTGTCCTTGTTCTGTTCAATGGTTTCGATTTCACCCTTGCGCACACTGACCGAAAGGCCGTTGCCTTCGCTGACATCAACCGCCGCATCGGTCGCGCCGAGTTGGCGTGCCTCGCGCAAGACATCTTCTGCAAATTGTTGTAACTGTTCTCTGGTGTGGGTAAAAACGGATTCGTTCATGGACTCGGTTTCTTGGAATGGGCTTAAAGCAGGTATGATAGCAGTCGTTTCACAACTGCTTCTGGATTTCACATGGTTCGCGTAATTAACATCACTGAGGATTTCGAAAACGACGACTTCGAGGACGATTTCGAGGATGATTTCGAAGAACCGCTTGAAGAGGATTCCGGGCCGCAATACGACGGCCCATCCAAATCGCAACGCAAGCGCGACATGATCGCGCTGCAAAAGCTGGGCGCAAGCATCGCCAGCCAGTCGAAGGAACGCGCACGCAAAGTGCCCATGCCGGACGATCTGCGCGCCGCGATTGAGGAATGCCAGCGCCTTAAGGGGCATGAGGCACGCCGACGCCAAATGCAATTCATCGGCAAGAAGATGCGCAATCTCGATGAGGATCAGGTTAGCGCCATTAAACGCGTCGTTGATAGCTGGCAAGGAGCATCCAAAGCCGAAGCGGCCGAACTGCACCGCATGGAACGCCTGCGCGAACGCCTGCTGATCGACAAGGAAGCGCTGACCGATCTGGTGGCACAATATCAGGACGTAGATGTTTCACACCTGCGGACCTTGATACGCAATGCCAGGAAAGAGCAGGAACAAAGCAAACCACCCAAGTCATACCGCGAAATTTTCCGCATACTGAAAGCGTTAAAACCTAAAACAAGCCCTTCAGGAGACGAGGATGATCAAATCGAGGACGAATCCTGATCTGGCCCGCATTGGGCTGGTATCGATTTCTGACCGCGCCAGCGATGGCACCTATGAAGACAGAGGCGTGCCCGCGCTGCTAGACTGGTTTGGCCAGGCATTGTCGAGCGAATGGGAAGCCGAGACGCGGTTGATTCCAGACGATCAGGCGCTGATTGAGCAAACGCTACTGGAACTCGTCGATGAGCTAGGCTGCGATCTGGTCGTCACCTCTGGCGGCACCGGACCGACGCGACGCGATGTCACCCCCGAAGCCACGCTGGCAGTCAGCACCAAGGAAATGCCCGGTTTTGGCGAACAGATGCGGCAAATCAGCCTGCACTTCGTGCCGACCGCGGTGCTGTCGCGCCAAGTGGCCGTGATTCGCGAAATTGAAGACCACGCCGCCCTGATCATCAACTTGCCAGGCCAGCCGACCGCCATCCGCGAAACGCTGGAAGGCTTGAAAGATGACGACAACAATTCGCTCGTCGGCGGCATCTTTGCGGCGGTACCCTATTGTATCGATCTGATCGGTGGACCCTACATCGAAACGCATGAAGCGGTATGCAAGGCCTGGCGCCCAAAAGCCGCTATCCGCAAAAGACAGAACAACTCCGATTCACACTAACTCCAAAGGTAAACAATGACCACAAAACTTGAATACAGCGAAGTCAAAACCGGCGACAACCCGACCGCCGCCGTTATCTGGATGCACGGCATCGGCGACCACGGTTCCAGCTTCGTGCCACTCGTGCCAGAATTCGACCTGAGCGACTGCCCGCCGATCCACTTCATCTTCCCGCACGCACCGGTACGCCCGGTTACCGCCAATGCGGGTTATCAAATGAACGCCTGGTTCGACATTTATGGCGGCTTTGACGCAGGCGACCGCGAAGACGCGGGCGGTGTGCAGGATTCGAAGCGCCTGATTGAGCAATTGATCGAAGAACAAAAAGCCAACGGCATTGCGGCTGACAAAATCATCCTGGCCGGCTTTTCGCAAGGCTGTGCCATGGCACTGGAAACCGGCCTCTGCTATCCGGAGAAACTCGGTGGTGTCATCGGCCTGTCCGGCTATATCCCGCAACTGGAGGCCTTTGAAGACCGCCGCCACGCCGCCAATCAGGATACGCCGGTCTTCCTCGCACATGGCAGCTTCGATCCAGTCGTGCCGTTTAGCCGTGCTGAATCCGCACTAAAAAAACTGAATGATCTTGGTTACGCGGTCGATTGGCATGAATATGAAATGGACCACACGCTGTGCATGCCGGAAATCCATGATATCAGCGACTGGCTGACCAAAGTACTGGCCTGAACAGCGCATCCCATCTAGCAAAAGGGTCTGCCGTGGCGGACCCTTTTGCCGTAAAAAACAGCTTGAAATCTGACTTGCCGCAAGCGCTTGCCCTGATTTGACATACATCAAATGCGAGAGGCGCGACAATCTGCATAATTGCGCAGTTGCATTTTCGTTCGAAAAATTTTTATTTGAAGGCGGCATTTCATCATGAATTCAAAGTACAGCACCAAAGACGCGATTGACTCATTGGTTGAACTCTATTTTTCAGATCAAAAAGACCATCGTATCACCTACCTTTTCAGGGAATCCCTCAATAACCTGGTCAGACAGGCAAAAGCAGAACAAGTCCTGGAAATGCGACAAAATGTTGACCGCGTAACCACGTCCAGAGCGCGCCAAACGGCTACTCAACTGGGCAAGACCATCGACATTAATTAACCAAAAACCAAACTCACCGAAAAGACGCCAAGCCACTAGGCCCGAGCACAGGCTGGGGCGTCGTATCGTCTATCGGTAGTGTGTACGCTTTTGCTGAAAAAAGGAAAGCCGCTGGATTCCAGCGGCTACCGGATGACATCTCATCATTTTTCTGTTCGGCTTATCCGGCGCACGCTGGCGTCTGGAATCGTTTATTACCTGCTGAACCTGAAACCGGGTTTTATTTGACCGGCTCGATCTTGGCCTTGTCCAATATCTCTTGCTGGAAATCACGCAGACTTTTCGCCTGAAGATTCCGGCGAAGTTGCGGCATCACCTTTGCAAGCGCCGGCATTTCTACCTTACGCACATCATCCAGTTTGATGACATGAAAACCGAACTGCGTCTTGACCGGCGCCTCAGCCAGTTGCCCCTTCTTCAGCGAACTTACCACCGCGGCAAAGGGTGCCACATATCGGCTTGGTTGTGCCCATCCAAGGTCACCGCCTTTTTTGCCGGAGCCCTCATCTTTGGACTGTTTCGCCAGGTCGGCAAACGACTCCCCGCCTTTTAGCTTGGCAATGATGTTTTTGGCTTCGCTTTCCGTGTCAACCAGGATGTGGCGTACACGGTATTCCTGATCATCCTTGTGCAATTTAACCAGGCGCTTGTATTCTGCCTCGACTTGCGCATCGGTCACCGGGTGCTTTTTGAGATAGTCCTGCCGCATCGTGTTTATCAGAATGGTCTGCGTCATCAACGCGATCTCTGTTTTAACACTGGCGCGCTTATGCACCCCCTGCCGCTTGGCTTCCTGCGACAACGCTTCACGCATAACGACTTCCTGCGTCACCTGTGCACGCAAATTCGGCGTGTCATTCTTGCCATTTTCGACTAGTTGGTTGACGATCATATCTACGCTTGACTGGGGAACTGCCGTACCATTTACTGTCGCGACATTCTTGGCAAAAACGGGCATCGCAACCAATGCCATTGCAGCAATCCAAAGCGGAGCGGTTCTCGATCTCATAAAACTTTCCCTTTCAAAGTCGGTGAAATGTATTCGCTACAAACAGAGTTGACTGCCGGGCATTCTACGCCAGAAAGGTCGCTCTTGCGAAAATGAATTGTTTCAAAGAGTATCATGCCAATACGATGTAACCCTTAAAGGCAAACAGACCAGAATGAAAACCAGAAAACTGCGCGGCCTACTGATGGCACTGTGCTTATGCCTCCCATTGAAACTCACCGGCGCAGCCAATCCGAACAAGGTATTACGTACGGTTATTCCGGCAGCGGAAACTGGATTCGACCCTGTTGCTGCGCACGATTTGTATTCCTCGCAAGTGATCAGTTCGATCCTCGAAACGTTATATACCTACGATTATCTGGCACGACCAGTCAAGCTGGCACCACTCACGGCCGAAGCGATGCCCGCCATCACGAACGATGGCAAAACCTGGACCATTCGCCTGAAGAAAGGTCTTTATTTCGCACCGGATTCCGCCTTCAACGGCAAGCAGCGCGAACTCGTAATGGCAGACTATGTGTACGCCATCAAGCGCCTGATGGATCCAAAGCTGCGCTCGGCCTGGAGCTGGCTGATTGAGGGCAAGATCGCCGGACTGGATGCGCTGGCCAATCAAGCCCGAAAGACTGGCCAGTTTGATTACGATACGCCAGTTGCCGGACTGGAACTGCTGGATCGCTACACGTTGCGCATCCACCTGAACGCACCGGACTACAACCTCGGCCAGATTCTGGCGCACACACCCACCAGCGCCGTTGCGCGCGAAGTCATCGAGCGCTACCGCGATGGCAATGGTCATGCGATGGCCAATCCGGTCGGCACGGGGCCATACCGGCTGGCAAGCTGGCAACGCGGCGCGAAAATGGTACTGGACGCCAACCCGGATTATCGCGGCTTCATCTGGAACTTCGCACCCGGCAGCGATCCGCAAGATCGTCAGATCGTCGCCAAGATGAAAGGCAAACCGATGCCGCAAATCGGGCGTGTGGAAATCAGCGTGATCCCGGAAGGACAGTCGCGCTGGCTGGCTTTCCAAAACGGCGAACTGGATCTATTCAATCTGGATGGCCCGCTGGCGCCGCGTGCGCTGGAAAACGGCAAGCTGCGGCCAGAACTGGCTGACAAAGGCATCACGCTGTCACGCACGACCGACCCGGAACTGAGCCACACCTACTTCAACATGCGTGACCCGACCGTGGGCGGTATGAGCAAGGAAAAAATAGCCCTGCGTCGCGCCATTGCGATGGCGCACAATGTACAGGAAGAAATCAGCCTGCTGTGGAACGGCCAGGCAACCAAGCTGGAATTCCCGGTGCCGCCCGGCGTGGTTGGCCATGACCCGACCTATCGCAGTAGCGTCCAGCGCGACGTCGCCACCGCCAACAGCCTGCTCGACAAATTCGGTTACAGCAAGGGCAAGGACGGCTGGCGCACCCTGCCGGACGACAGACCCCTGCTGATCAAATTCACGACGCGCGCCGCGTCAACCGGCAAACTCCACGCGGAGATCTGGAAAAAAACCTTTGATTCGCTTTCGATTCGAATGGAAAGCGATATTCGCCCCTTCCCAGAAATGTTGAAAGCGGAAAAACAATGTCAACTCATGATGCGCACCAGCCCGTGGATTGCGGATTACCCCGATGGCGACAACTTCATGCAACTGTTCTACGGACCGAATATCGGCCAGAGCAACAATGGCTGCATGCAGATTCGAGAATACGATCGCCTGTATGCCCTTTCGCAAAAACGTCCCGCGGACGCCGAACGCGATAAGCTGTACCATCAACTTGCACGCCTGATTGAGGTCTATGCGCCCACCATCATCGGTTATGCGCGTACCCGCAACATGCTTGCACAACCGCATGTGCTGGGCTATAAAAAACACCCCGTGATGCATAATGAATGGATCTACATGGACATCGCCCCCACGAGTGACAAATGATGACAAAAATCGCCCAATACACGGTTCGTAATCTACTGCTGGCTTTTTCACTATTGCCAGCCTTTTCCTTTGCAACAGCGCCCGATTTGTCCAGTCGTCCGTTGATTCCGATACTCAAAGCCGAAGAAATCATGCCGCGCTGTGAGCGTGGTTTGGCAGAACTGCAAAAGAAAGAGCGCGCCCTTTCCAGTGCGAAAGACCTTAACCGGCACGGCGCCAGCGCCATCTTCCGCTACTGGAATGACTTGCAAACCAGCGCCGAAGACCTGTACGGGCCGGTTGGTCTGCTGATGCACGTCTCGCCCGACCCGGAAGTGCGCAAGAATGCCGCGCCCTGCCTGGTCAAGGCAACGCGCTTTGCGACCCAGCTTTTTCAAAATCACAAGATTTACGCGCACATCAAAAACACGACACCCAATACGCCAGAAGAAGAAAAATTGCGCCAGGACATTCTGGACGGCTTCGATGATACCGGCGTTTCGCTGCCACCCAAAAAGCAGGCGCGCATGCAACTCATCGTCGAGCGACTGACCAAGCTCAAACAGGATTTTTCACGCAATATTCGTGACAACAAGCAAAAGCTGTCCTTCACGCCCGAAGAAATGAAAGGCTTGCCGGAGGATTACCTGAAAAATGCTACACGCGACAAGGACGGCAATTACCTGCTGGGATTTTCCTATCCCGAGTATCTGCCCTTCATGCGCCAGGCTGACAGCAACGAAGCGCGCAAACGCTACCAGATTGCGTTCACGAATCGCGGCACGCCCGCCAACCTGAACTTGATGGCAGAAGCCATTAAACTGCGGCGCGAAATGGCCGGGCTATTCGACCAGTCAACCTATGCCGATTTTGCGCTGCGTCGCCGCATGGCGGGCAAGCCAGAAAACGTCAACCGCTTTCTTGCCGAAGTGAAGCAGGCCGTAACCGAACTGGAAGAAACGGAAATAGAAACACTGCGCAATTTCAAGGCGCAAACCTTGGGTACCGACCCGGGCAAGACTAAAATCGAGCGTTGGGATGTGGCGTACTGGCAGCAAAAAATGAAAAAGGCGCTATACGACGTTGACCAGAATGCGCTGCGCGCATATTTCCCGACCAATCCCTCCGTGAAGTGGGTCATGGCGGTTGCCAGCACGCTGTATGGCATCCAGTTCAAACCGGCTGACGTGCCGGTGTGGCACAAAGACGTGCGCTACTTCGACGTCATTGATAGCCAAACACAAAAACCGATCGGCGGCATTTATCTCGACCTGTTCCCACGCGACGGCAAATACGGCCACGCTGCTGCTTTCGGTCTGCGCGGTGCCAGTACGCTCGTCAAGCGCAAACCCATCTCGGTACTGGTTGCCAATTTCAATCGCAAGGGACTGGATCAGGATGAGCTCGAAACCTTGCTGCACGAGTTCGGCCACCTGCTGCATGGGGTACTCTCAAAAACCCGCTTTATCGATCATGCCGGCACCAGCGTCGAGCGCGATTTCGTAGAAGCGCCATCACAAATGTTTGAGCACTGGGCGCGCAGCATCGAGCCGCTTGCGCTACTACCGACCTTTTGCGAAGAAACCTGCCCTGCCGTGGACGCCGACCTGATGCAACGTCTGAACGCGGCACGCAATTTTGGGCGCGGCATTCGCTACGCACGCCAGCACCTGTACGCCAGCTTTGACATGGCGCTGCATCAATACGCTGCTGGCAGCCCGATGGAAATCTGGCAGCGCATGGAAACCACCACGCCATTGGGCCACCTGCCCGGCACCGAATTCCCCGGCCAGTTCAACCACCTGATGGGCGGCTACGCTGCGGGTTATTACGGTTACATGTGGGCCGAGGTACTCGCGCTTGACATGCTTTCCAAATTTGAAGGCAGGCTGATGAATCCGGAAATGGGTCACGCCTATCGCAAAGCCATTCTGGAGCGCGGCGGCGAACAGGATGCCAACGCACTGGTACGCCAGTTCCTTGGGCGTGAGCCGGACAACCAGGCCTTTTTCAATGAAATTTCCGGCAAAACGCACTAAACAGACCCTACCGTGACCGCCTACCTGATCCGACGCCTGTGGCAGATGATCCCCACCATGCTGGGGGTCGTGCTGCTGGTTTATCTGTTGTTCAACTGGATAGGTGGCGACCCGGCTTATATCCTGGCGGGCAAGATTTCGAATCCCGCGCAAATTGCGAACATCCGCAAACAACTCGGGCTGGATGAACCGGCCTGGATACAGATCGGCATCTTTCTGAAGCAAATCGTGACCTTCGATTTCGGCAGCAGCTGGAGTACCGGCGAGCCGGTGTCGCACATCATTGGCAGCCGCCTGGGGCCGTCACTCACGCTGCTGATTCCGCTGATGATTCTGGAAACCGTGATTGCCATCGCCCTCGCACTCGCGGTGGCCTACGTGCGCGGCTCATTGACAGACCGGACAGTGATGGTTGCCTGTACCGTCGGCATGTCGGTCAGTATTCTGGTGTACATCATCGTGTTTCAGTACGGCCTGGCGTACAAAATGGGGCTGTTTCCAGTACAAGGCTGGGGCGATTCGCTACCGAAAAACCTGTTTCGCTACTCGACCCTGCCGATCCTGATTTTGCTGGCCGTCAGCATCGCGCCCAACCTGCGCCTGTTCCGCACTTTCGTGCTGGATGAGGTCAATCAGGATTATGTGCGCACCGCGCGCGCAAAGGGCTTGAGCGAGTTCCGCATCTTTTCCGTGCACGTGTTGCGCAATGCGGCGATTCCGATCATCACGCACGTGATGGCCAACCTGCCGACGCTGCTGATCGGCGCGTTTCTGGTCGAGCGCTTCTTTTCGATTCCCGGCATCGGGCGCGAAGTGATTCTGGCGGTCGAGCGCAGCGACTTCCCGGTCATCAAGGCGATTACCGTCTACGTCGCCTTTGCGACCATGTTCTTCAACCTGCTGGCGGACATCCTGTATCAGGCCGTTGATCCGCGCATACAACTGAAGTAGTGCAAGCGCATGAGCAACACCTACCTCTCACCGAATCTGTGGACACTGGCCTGGCGTCGCCTGCAAGCCGATCGCGTGGCAATGACCTCGCTCACGATAGTCGGGGCATTCATAGTGATGCTGGCGCTGTCTTTCAGCGGCCTGATTGCCAGCGACTGGGCCGAGGAAGTCGCCGTCAATTACGCGCCGCCGTCTTTCATCGGTGCGCAATCCGCCGCCGAACGCGGCGTGGTAAAGGCCACGGGCGCACGGCGCGCCGATACGCCGCCGGAAAATCCGCGCGACCCGCTCAAGGACGTGATTCGCCAGTTGCGTACCGAAATGGCGACGGAACCGTCGCATGTCATACGCGATTACGGTATTGCCGACCCGCTGGCGCAGGAACTGGCTGAAATCCGCCGCAATCAATCCGCTGCAACCGATGAAGCGACCAATACCAAGGCGCAGACGCTCTTTTTCGGTGCCGACAAGTGGGGGCACGACATCATCAAGAAAACCATCAAGGGCGCGGAAACCTCGCTGACTGTCGGGCTGGTTTCCGCCTTGCTGGCGACTTTTCTCGGTACGGTATTCGGCGCAATTGCCGGTTATTTCGGGCGCTGGATCGATGATGCCTTCAACTGGTTTTACAGCATCTTCACATCCATCCCCTACCTGCTGCTGATTCTCGCGGTCGCCGCCGTGCTACAGCAAAAAGGCGTGCTGACCATCATCCTGATTCTCGGACTGACCGGCTGGACCGGCGTGTTCCGTCTGGTGCGCGCCGAATACATGAAGCACAAGGCGCGCGAATACGTGCTCGCGGCCGATGCGATTGGCGCGTCCAATTTCAGCCGCATGCTGATTCACATTTTCCCGAATGTCAGCCATGTCGCGCTGGTGCAGATGTCGATTCTGGCGGTGGGTTTCATCAAATCGGAAGTCATCCTGAGCTTTCTGGGCTTCGGCGTGCCGGTGGGCGTCGTCTCATGGGGCAGTATGCTTAATGAAGCGCAAAATGAGCTGATCCTCGGAAAATGGTGGCAACTGGTCGCTGCGACCGGCGCGATGGCGTTGCTGGTAACTGCATTCTCCCTGTTTACCGATGCACTGCGCGATGCGCTCGACCCGAAACTGAAATGAAGGTGCAGGATGAAACGATGACCGAGAATCGAGACACCACATTGCTGCACGTTGAAAACCTGCGGGTGTCGTTCCGCCTGGACAAGACCCGCACCTTTGAAGCGGTCAAAGGCATTTCGTTTGCCGTGCCGCGCAATGCCACCGTGGCGCTGGTCGGCGAATCCGGCAGCGGCAAGTCAGTCAGCGCGCTGGCGGTGATGGGGCTATTGCCGACAGAAAGCGCCGTCATTGATCCCGGTTCCCGGATTCAGTTTGACGGGCAAAGCTTGCTGGCGCTATCGCCCAGAGAACGGCGCGAGCTGTGCGGTAGTGCAGTCTCGATGATCTTTCAGGAGCCGATGTCTTCGCTCAACCCGGTTTTCACCGTCGGTTACCAGATAGCCGAAGTGCTGCGCCTGCACAAAAAGATAGGCAAGCAGGAAGCGCGCAGCCGTGCGATTGCCTTGCTGGAAGAAGTCGGTCTGCCTGAGCCGAGCAAGCGCATCGACTACTACCCGAACCAGCTTTCCGGGGGGCAGCAACAGCGCGTGATGATTGCGATGGCAATTGCCTGCGAACCTAAACTGCTGATTGCCGATGAACCCACCACCGCGCTCGACGTGACGATTCAGAAACAGATCATCGAACTGCTCAAGTCGCTGCAGGAACGCCATCAGATGTCGGTACTGTTCATCACGCACGACCTGGCGCTGGTTTCCGAAATCGCCGATCAAGTGATCGTGATGCGCCACGGCGAAGTGCAGGAACAGGGCGACGCCGCACAGGTTTTTCTGCAACCGCAACACCCGTACACGCAAGCTTTGCTGCACTGTCGTCCGCCGATGGATCACCGCCCACAACGTCTGCCGGTGATCGACGACGTGATGCAAGGGCCGAATCACGATTGTGACGCCGTGCCGGAACGCACGCGCGGCTACCGCGACGATGACGAACCGATATTGATCGTCAACAATCTCAGCAAGAGCTTTTACAGCCGCGAGGGCCTGTTCGGGCAAAAGGAATTCAAGGCGGTCAAGAATGTGTCGTTCACGCTACCGCGCGGCAAGACGCTCGGCATTGTCGGCGAATCCGGTTCCGGCAAGACCACCGTCGGACTCACACTGCTGCGCCTGCACGCGGCCACCAGTGGCGAAGCGCTATTCCGTGGGCGGAACATTCTTTCGATGTCATCCCGCCAGTTCAGGCAATATAAGCGCCGCCTGCAAATTATTTTCCAGAACCCGCTTGCCTCACTGAATCCGCGCTTTACCGTCGGCCAGATTCTGAAAGAGCCGATGCAAATCCACCGCATCGGCGCCGATGACCGTGAACGCACCGCGCTGTGCTTCCATTGGCTGGATCGCGTCGGCTTGCCGGTTTCCGCCTATCACCGCTATCCGCATGAATTCTCGGGCGGACAACGGCAGCGCATTGCGATTGCCCGTTGCCTGACGCTGCAACCGGAAGTGCTGGTGTGCGACGAGTCGGTTTCCGCGCTTGACGTGTCAGTACAGGCGCAGGTGCTGAATCTGCTGCAAGACTTGCAGGATGAATTCCAGCTCAGCTATATCTTCATCTCGCACGACCTGTCAGTGGTCAAATACATGGCCGATCAGGTTATGGTGATGCACAACGGGGAAGTCGTCGAAATGGCGGATTCGGACAAACTCTACCGCCATCCGCAACACCCCTACACGCAATCGCTACTGGCGGCAATTCCGCAAGGCACGCAACTGGCTTGATGGAGTCACTGCCGCTTCATGTCGCGGTAGAAGTTCTCATGCGGGCCGACTGCTTCCAGATACACCAGTCGTACGACATCGTCGAGCGTGTAGCCCAGCAAATACTGTTTCGTGCCACACCGAAACTTGTGCACGTATAGTGCTGCGAGATCACCCTTCTTGCGCTCGCCAACGCTGGGGTTTTCAGCAACTTCCTCGACAGCGGCATCAACATCCGCAATCAGATTGGCATGCAGTTTCTTGTACTGCCTTCCAAAACGGCGCGTCTGCAACACCGCCCAGGTCATGGGCGTTTTGAACGTGGTTCGAATGCTTGCGCCTGCTCGCGCGACTCGGCCATCGATGCCAGCGACTCGGCCACAAAACTGACAGGCAAATCCGGATTATCCAGTGCTGCCCGACCGACACGCGCCCAATACTCAATCTGACCGGCGATCGTGCGGTGCTCCATTACGGCATCCTGCCGGGCCTGATCATACAAATCCTGTTTGATACGAATGGATGTACTGACTGACATGGCAACCTCACTCATTTACCACAAATGTAGTTGGATTATACTTGCGCTACACAAATGTGCAAATACACCGTGAAAGATTGAAAACGGTGGCCCATTTCCGTAATAATGCCGACGATGACTGCTAACCGCTCCCTAGCCTGCTAATGCGCCTGCTCTATTCCCTCCTCTGGTGGTTTGCCCTGCCGCTCGTCTTGCTGCGCTTGTGGCGACGTGGGCGCAGGGAACCCGGCTACCGTCAGCACATCGGAGAGCGCCTTGCTTCATACGATCAGCCTGCACCAACGCGCCCGCTAATCTGGGTGCACGCGGTTTCCGTCGGCGAAACCCGCGCCGCCGAACCGCTGATCGAGGCGCTGTTAGCTGCTTACCCCGACCACGGCATTCTGCTCACCCACATGACGCCAACCGGGCGTACCACTGGTGCTGACCTGCTCGCGCATCACGGCGAACGGCTGGTGCAGTGCTACCTGCCGTATGACACCAATGTCATGACGTCGCGCTTCTTCCGGCACTTCAAGCCGCGTCTGGGCATCTTGATGGAAACCGAGATCTGGCCGAATCTGATTGCTCAAGCCAACCACCATCATGTTCCGCTTGCCGTCGTGAATGCACGCTTATCCGAGCGTTCGCTGGCGCGCGGCAAACGCTTTGCTTCGCTGATGAATGACGCTGCCCGCGGCATTGCCTGCGTGGCGGCGCAAACCGAAGTGGATGCTACGCGCCTGCGGCAATTCGGGGTGCAGAATGTGCACGTCATCGGCAGCGTCAAATTTGACGTCACGCCGCCTGACACCGCGACCTCCACCGGTGAAAGCTTCCGCGCCCGGTTTGGCAATCGCCCCGTGCTGCTATGCGCCAGCACACGCGATGGCGAAGAAGCATTGCTGCTGGACGCCTTGCCGGAACTGGTTGTGCCAAACGTGCTGGTGATGATCGTGCCGCGCCATCCGCAACGCTTTGACGAAGTCGCCAACATGATTGCCGTTCGCGGACTGAAGATGCAACGCCGCTCCAGGTTTGCAGAAAACGACCCACTCCCTGCTGACGTACCAATCGTGCTGGGCGATTCGATGGGTGAAATGTTTGCCTACTATGCCGCGTGCGACGTGGCTTTCATCGGCGGCAGCCTGCTGCCGCTCGGCGGGCAAAACCTGATCGAAGCCTGCGCCCTCGGCAAACCGGTGATCGTCGGCCCACACACGTTCAATTTTGACGCCATCACCGATGACGCGGTCGCCGTTCAGGCCGCGCTGCGCGTACAAAATGCGAGCGAAACCATGCAGCAAGCCTGTCACCTTTTGAACGACAACGCCTTGCGCAAAGCAATGGGACAAAACGCGCTGTCCTTCGCCCAGCGTCAGCGTGGCGCAACCGAACGAACAATGGCGCTACTCAAACCGCTGCTGGCGCGCCCCGATTAATTCCCCACCTTCTGGATAAAACCATGTCACTTGAAAATCCCCTGAACGACAAAGAATTCCATGAACTGGATCGCTTCCTGCTGTCCGAACAATGTCCGGACGATGCGATGACGATGGATACTTTGCACGGTTTCCTGACCGCCATCGTCATTGGCCCGGAGGACATCCCGATGGCGGAATGGTTACCTCTGGTCTGGGGCAATGACCCAGGCCAGACGCCCCGTTTCAAGTCCCGCACGCAGGAAGAACGTATCATTAACCTGATTCTGCGTTTCATGACGGAAATCGCGATCACGTTCGAGGCGGCACCCAAGGAATTCGAGCCGCTGTTCTGCGAGCATGAGTGGGAAGGCAAGACCTTGCTGGATGGCGAAGCGTGGGCCTCTGGGTTCTGGCAGGCGATGCATTTGCGCGCTGATGCCTGGCAACCCGTCTGGGAGTCCGAACTGGCACCCCTCATGCGCCCCATCTACCTGCTGGGCGCAGATGACATTGAAGAAGAAGAACTGGAACTGGTGGACGACCCGGTGCAATGTCAAAAACTGGCGCTTGAGATCGAAGCTGACCTGCCGAAAATTCATGCGTTCTGGCAAGACCGTCGCAAATCCAGCGTAGAAACCGTCAAGCGCGATCAGCCTAAAATCGGGCGGAATGACCCTTGCAGTTGCGGAAGCGGCAAGAAGGCCAAGCAGTGCTGCGGCACCAATTCCGAGCTGCATTAATGATGGATTGAGCGTAAAAAAAGCCTGGCCGAAGCCAAGCATTTTCCTATTCAACCAGGCCTGAAATGGCTCAGCGAATAATTGTGAGTGGCGCGTCTATAACCTGATCATACGGCGCGCCTGAAGCGACCGCTTTCTGGTTATTCACCCTCACTCTTTTCGACTGCATCTTTGGCCCGATCTTGCTTCGTGAAGAAAGTGGGCGAAAAATGTCATCATGTGAAAACAGATAAGCTAATGATCCGAGCAGCGCAGTAAACAAAATAAATGACTGTGCTGAACGTTGAATATCTGTCGGCAAACTCATATTCCCTCCAGTTCGAATGGTGTCTTGTGGACTCCGTTAACAATTAGTCGTTAGGTAAACAACTACTTGAGGAAAAGATTATAGAGGAAATATGTCTGACGTGTGACAGACCAGTTTAGCGGCTAATAAAGCGCGCCACGCCAAACACGACCAATCCAGACAGGATGCCCGGCAACCCTTCATACACCGCGCCGTGCCATCCCATATGACGCCAGAAAACCGCCACAGACAGGCCCGCCAAAATCGCAACAATGCTAATGAGTTGCTTTGGCCTCATACCGAGACATAAAACCAAAAGCAGTGGCGCAAAAGCACTTGCCAGGCCGGACCAGGCCATGATGACCAGATTGAACACGCTCTGACTGTTTGCCAGCGCCCAAAGCAGCGCCAGGAAGGTGACCAGCACTGTCACCAACTTGATCAGGAGGCGATGCTCAATCTTGTGCGGCAGCAGATCATGCGTTACGGCTGCCGAACAACTCAGAACAACCGAGTCTGCGGTTGACATCGTGGCTGCAAAAATCCCGGCCAGAATCAAGCCAACCAGCACCGGCGGCAAGAGTTGGAGTGCCATCGTCGGCAAGGCCAATTCGGTGTCCATGCTGCCCATATCGGCGAAATAAATGCGCGACAGCAAGCCCACGCCGGTAGCAACCAGATAGAAGGCCGTGAACCAGGTGTAATACCAAAAGCGCGCCCGGTTCATGCTTCCCGTATCAGACAAGGTCATGAAACGCACCATCACGTGCGGTTGGCCAATCACGGAAAAGCCGGCAAACATCCAGCTAATCACAAACAGCAGTGCGCCTGCCATACCTGGCAGCGCCAGCCCCTTGGGAAATGAATCCAGAAACCCGTCAATCGCCTGCATCTTGGTGACCACGGCCGACACGCCGCCCATGGAATCTGTCGCCACCCAGAGCAACACGGACATGGCAACAATCATGACCATCGACTGCGCCGCGTCAGTCCAGATTGAAGCGCGGATGCCCCCTGCAAAACAGTACACCGCGACCAAAACCGCACCCATCACGGCGCCCGCCCAGGATGGCCAGCCGAACAAAACGTGCAATGCTTTACTTCCTGCGACCAACTGTGCACTGGCATAGGCCACCAAGAATGCCAAAGAGACGATGCCGATCACGCGCTGCAACGCAGAATTATTCGCGCCATACCACTGGCTCAACACGCCCGCATAGCTGACCTCACCTGTTTTCTCGGCTGCTGCCTTAAGGCGCTTATGGACAAAGGTGGAGGCGATATAGTCGCCCGCAAGCCAGCCTATCATTAGCCATACAGAAGCCAGACCAGTGGTATAGGTATAGCCAATCACGCCAATAAACATGTAACCGCTGTTGTTGGTCGCAACAGCAGACAAACCAACCAGCCAGGGGTTTACGTTACCGCTCGCAAGATAATAATCCTGTTTGGTGCCGCGGCTTTTCCATGCCGAAGCAATGCCGATCAAGGTAAAAGCCAGCAAAAAACCGATAAAAGAGAGAACCATAAAAACCGCTAAATGTTGTCCGTAAGCTTCCTTTTTCCCGTGTAGTGAACCAGTCTACCCCATAAACCCTACCATCAAGCACCATTACCAACCGATTGTTCCCGCGAACAACATGAATACAAATACGCAAAAAACACGCAACACAAAAAGCCACGTTGAGAAACGGCGCTGATGAAGCAGGGAGCATGCCATAATCACATCATTCAAAACCAAGGCAACCCAAACCCATGATTACGACCCTGCTGGTCATTGTTGGCATCCTTTTTCTGGCGATACAGCTGGAAGAAAAATTTAAAGTTCCTTCCCCACTTGGCCTGATTGCGCTTTCCTTCATTGCGCATTACGCATTCCGGCAAGTCCCCGTCCTGACCGGCAACTCGGAGCGCTTTGCAGCCCTAGTCGTGCTATTGCTGCCCATCCTGCTGATTTCGGATTCACTGGAGTTGAAACTCGCCGACCTGAAAGAACACGGTCTCAGTCTGCTCTATCTGTCCGTCGTCGCGGTAACACTCTCGATCATCATGGCGCTACTGCTTTCCGAGTGGCTGTTTGCCGACTATGCCCTCTCTGCTGCCGCCATCATTTCACTGTTTGCCATGGTACTGGCCACCGATCCGGTTTCCGTCGTCAGCATTTTTTCCAAATTCGAATTGCCGCACCAATTGAAAATACTTGCCGAGGGAGAAAGCCTGTTCAATGACGCAACCGCACTAATCGCGTTCGTCTTTATTGGCCTCTATGCCCTGAGTGGAAAGGAAATTACAACAGGACATGTCATCGAAATCAGTAGCATCGTAGTCCTGGGTTCAATCGCCGTTGGGGTGGCAGCCGGATTTATCGGGCTCGCCGCAATGAAAACAACGAAAAACCGCATCGCGGAAATGATGGTGCTCATCCTGACCGGCTATGGCGCTTTCGTGCTGGCCGAACATTTCTACATGCTGCTCAATATACTGGGCGCGCATTCCCACTTGCACCTCTCCGGCATTTTGTCCTGCATCTTCGCCACGATCACCGTCAACCACGTCATGACGCGGGCCATTGAAAAAGAATCGGAACAGATTGATCAGGATGAAGTCGAATTGCAGCAGGAAGTTCGCCGCAACCAACATGCCTCGGCCATTGTTGTTCGTGCCGTTCTCGGGCGCATCAAGGCCACGGTTGAGGAGCGCGAACGCCATTTGCGTACCAAGGAAGATGTGCAGTTACTGGCTATTGCAGCCAACACACTCCTTTTCGTCGCGATGGCTGAAATGATTGATCTCAGCCTGCTCTGGAAATACAAAGTCGAGATAATGGTTCTTTTTGTCGGCACCACACTAATTCGCGCCATCATGATGGGCATGTTCGCCTGGCTCACGCACAGAACAAACAAAATGGCGAATGTTGGCGTGCGCTGGTGGGGCGTCCTGACCTTTGCCGGCATCAAGGGCGGCCTGTCTATCGTCATGCTTTCGATGATCCCGCCCTCTTTCGAACACCTTGAAATGTTCAAGGCGGTCGTCATCGGCATCATCATGTTATCCACCTTCATTTATTCCGGTGTTCTGCTGCTGATTATCATGACCAACCAATCCAAATTCAGCCGGGAGAAGCTTGAAGAAGCGCATTAGGAAGCGGCCAGGTACGCTATCTGACTATTGATGCGACACGAATAAATTTGAAATATGTGCATGTGTGTGTCATGCCAGCGCAGGCTGGCATCCAGTGTCGTTAAGCTACAGCTTGGGTCTCAGGCTTATGCTGCGTTGCTTTTTCGGTGAGGAAGAGCGTATTCAAGACACTGGACCCCAGCCTCCGCTGGGGTGACGGCAAGCAGGAGTGGTGAGTTTGCCTATTGTCCTGCGGGCTGGTGCTCGGGCGACGCAAGGGGAGCAAACTTGAATACTTCAAACTTCAACTGGCCGAATCAATAATTGTGGAGTTTTTATGGAAAAGGAATTGCTAGAACGCTGCGAAACCATCGAGCAGCAGGCGGAGAAATTGACGGATTACTACATTGCAAAAGATGACAAGGTGCGTCAGCGTTTTCATTCTTCTTGCAGATATGTGTCGAAAGAACGTCTAAGCAGAGAAGAGTTGGCTCAATTGAAGGAAGTCAAAGTAACGCTTGCAGAAACAAAAGAACTGTTGCTCAGTCCGAAGCAACTTCCAGAGAAAAAGGCGAGCATTGAAGGAGATGTCGCGCGTCTTGAAAGAACGATAAAGGATTTATCGCCACCGGCATTATTGGAACGATAAACGGCAGCAATGCGGCGGGCGGGCAGAAGCAACATGTTAATGTGTGGGCTGCTGCATAGCCTGTCCTCGCAGCCTTTCTGTTTAAAAATTTATTAATTTTTTGATGACTTTATTGTGCTGAAAAGATTACTTCACAGATGTCATTGGTCGCTCGGTTCTAAATCCTAGCCACGCATTGACCAGAATGGCGGCAATCACAAGCCCGCCGCCTAAAAAGGTTTGCAAGGGTGGTTGCTCACTTAATACCCACCACACCCATAACGGCCCCAAAACGGTTTCAAGTAGCATAATCAGGCTGACTTCCGGTGCCGAGATCAGCTTGGGCCCGTAGGTTACCAGCCCCATGGCAATCGGAATAACGATGCCACCATTGATAACGAGAAAAACGAAGTCACCCCCCGTCGCGGTACCGGGATTCGCTCCCATAAACAGCGCGAACAATGCCGAAAAAAAGGAACCGAGGCCAACGGCTGCAAGAGAATTAATTTTGGGGTTACGGTTTAAGGCAACCAGCATGGCTGCCATAAACAAGGCACAGAAGAGTGCGATGACATCGCCGAAAATATTGCCATCGCCAAAGCGTCCCCAAAATACGATGACAATGCCTGCCATCGCAATCAGGATGGTTATCCACGTTCTGAGTGGCAAGTTTCTCCGCATTACAACAACGGTCAAAACCGCTGCGATGAAAGGCATGGACGCCAGAATGACCAGCGTGTTCGCGGCCGAGGTGTGGGTAACCGAAAGGATGAAGCAGGCATTACTGCCGGCAAAAAACAGGGCGCAAAACAGGCCATTTTTTAACAGGTCACCAATCACCTTGATGGGACTTTGCTTTTCAAGAACCGTGTTAAGCGCAAAGAAACTGATGGCAGCAAACAAACTGCGCCAAAACATCAAGGTCCAGTGATCCGTTTCGATGAGGCGCAATAAGAGCGCATCCGGGCTGAGCACAATCACACCCAGCACCGTCATCAGCAGACCTCGCTGGTGAGAGCTCAATGATTTCATGTGTGAATGCGGCGCTGGATTGCTTCAGCCATGCTGTGGTGTTCCTCGGGTATGAAGCCGTGATTCTCTCACAATGAAGAGCGCGTTCTGCGTAAAGAAAGCGAATGACAGGCAGCTCATTGCCATTTTGAAGCAAGCAGCCGCCGACCCAAAAGCAAAAAAGCCTGACGAACTTTGATTCAGTCCATCAGGCTTCCTTTTTCAATCACACACAACAGTGGCTAATGCTCCGCCCCTTAGCGCGCTCTTGCACTGGAAGCGTGAACCGCGCCAGCACTACGGCCTTGCCCACCGCCACCGCGACGCGCTGGTTGCGCACCCTGTGACGCACGTGATTGTGGCTTGCGCTGATTGGATGGTGCTGCGACTCGTCGTGGCTGAGTACGTCGCCCGGTCTCGATTGGTTCGGCCTTGATGTTCGGGTCGGGCTTGAAACCAGGCTCGATCTTGACCTGAATTTCGCGCTTGAGCAAACGTTCGATATCGCGCAATAAACGCGCTTCATCGACACAGACCAGTGATACCGCCTCACCGGAACTGCCTGCACGTCCGGTGCGTCCGATACGATGCACATAATCTTCGGGCACTTGCGGCAATTCAAAGTTCACCACATAGGGCAACTGGTCAATGTCGATGCCACGCGCAGCAATATCCGTCGCAACCAGCACATGCAGTTTAAGGCTTTTGAAGTCGGCCAGCGCGCGCGTACGGGCGCCCTGACTCTTGTTGCCGTGAATCGCCGCAGCAAGAATACCGGCCTTGTTCAGTTTTTCGGTTAAGGCGTTCGCGCCATGCTTGGTTCGGGTAAACACCAGCACCTGATGCCAGCCGTTGTCCCCGATCAGCTTGATCAAGAGATCGCGCTTCTTTGCCTTATCAACGTGATAAACGCTTTGCGCCACCGCTTCAGCCGGTGCATTGCGTCGCGCCACTTCAACTTGCTGCGGGTTGCGCAGATAGCTCGTCGCGAGCGCACGAATTTCATCAGAGAACGTCGCAGAAAACATCAAGGTCTGCTTTTGCTTCGGCAGCAAGGCGACCACCTTGCGGATGTCATGGATAAAGCCCATATCGAGCATGCGGTCTGCTTCATCCAGAATGAAAATCTCAATAGCTGATAGATCAATATTGCCCTGCCCGACATGGTCGAGCAATCTACCCGGCGTCGCCACAATGATATCGACGCCTGAACGTAGGGCCCTAGTTTGCGGCACCATGCTTACACCACCATAAATCACGGCGGACTTGGTCGGCACATACTTACCATAAGTGCTTACGCTGTCCTCCACTTGAGCGGCCAGTTCGCGCGTGGGCGTCAACACCAGCACGCGCGGCTTGTTCTTGGCGCGTGCTGGTCGACTGCCAAGCAATTGCAATACCGGCAAAACAAAGCCGGCGGTCTTGCCGGTGCCCGTCTGGGCAGCAGCCATTAAATCGTGCCCCTCCAGCACAACAGGGATCGCCTGTGCCTGAACGGGGGTGGGCTTGTCGTAACCTTGTTCGGCAACGGCACGCATCAGTTCGGCTGACAAGCCGAGTTGGGTAAAAGACATTTGGAAATAAGCTCCTGAATCGGCCTTGCGTGCTTGGCACGAACCAGTCTAGGCAGAATCGTTTGGGTATGAATACGCGGAAAGGAAATCTGATCGCGAGGATCGACAGGCAGACTGATGTGAATGCCGATATGGCGCGCAGTGTAACAGCTTGTGTCGTTTTGTGCTGAACAAAAGGCAAATCGCACTGTCAGAAAGCGTTATTGATGCGGCACGAATAAATTTGAAATATGCGCATGTCATGCCAGCGCCCTACGGGCTGGTGCTGGGGCGACGCAAGGGGTGCAAACTTGAATACTTCACACTTCAACCTGCCGAATCAATAGGCATAGTTCATGCGTGAACTTAAGCCATACAAACTGACAAACAATGACGATTGCGGCCAATCACGCCATAATATCCCCTGGCCAAGCCAAAAACGCGCCAACTTGAAACGCCAACCAGTCCTCACACAAAAACAACGATAAGAACAAAAATGGAAACACTCACCAAGATCGTGACCGAGATTGACGGCCTCGTGTGGGGCCCGCCCATGCTGTTGCTGATTCTTGGCACAGGCTTTTTCCTGCAACTGAAATTTAAATTCATGCCGCTGTACCGCATTGGCACCGGCTTTGCCATGATCTGGCGAAGCCGCAAATCGGAAGAAGGCGCCAAAGGCGACATCACCCCCTTTGCCGCACTCATGACTGCAATGGCCGCCACCGTTGGCACAGGCAACATTGTGGGCGTTGCTACCGCTCTTTCCGTAGGCGGACCGGGCGCCCTGTTCTGGATGTGGATGACCGCACTCGTTGGCATGGCCACGAAATATGCCGAAGTGGTGCTGGCCGTCCACTATCGCGAAACGGACGAGCATGGCCAGCAGCTTGGCGGACCGATGTTCGCCATCAAAAACGGGTTGAAGCGCAAATGGCACTGGCTGGCCGCGCTCTTTGCCATTTTTGGCGGCATCTCGACATTTGGCATTGGCAACATGATCCAGGCCAAAAGCATTGCCGATGCCATGCAAGCCACTTTTAGCGTCAGCCCCTGGGTGACTGGCATCATCCTGATGATCGTTACGGGCGTGGTCCTTTTGGGTGGCGTTCGCCGCATTGGTGCTGTCGCAGAAAAATTGGTGCCTTTCATGTGTGTGGCCTATGTCGTGACGGCGCTGGTCATTCTGTGCATCTATGTTGACCGTTTACCTGCCGCCTTCGCACTCATTTTCGAACATGCTTTCAGCCCGGCAGCCGCCACTGGCGGATTCACTGGCGCCACCATCATGCTGGCAATACGTCATGGCGTCGCACGGGGCGTTTTTTCCAACGAAGCGGGACTGGGAACGGCGGGGATCGCCCAGGCAGCCGGACAAAGCAAAAGCCCGGTTCAGTCTGGCCTGATCGGCATGATGGGCACGTTTCTCGACACCATCGTTGCCTGCTCGATGACTGGACTCGTGCTGCTTGTTACCGGCGTCTGGAACAGCGGCGTAAATGGCGCGGCACTCAGTGCCAGTGCGTTTGAATTGGCGCTACCGGGATTCGGCCAGTACATGCTATCCATGTCGCTCGTCCTTTTCGCTTTCACGACCATCTTGGGCTGGGCTTATTATGGCGAAAAATGCTGGGGATATTTCTTCGGCGCAAAAGTCGAAAAAATATTTCGTATTCTCACGACCATTTGTGTGCCGATTGGTGCGTTAATGCAACTCGACTTTGCCTGGCTGATCACGGATGTCTTGAATGGATTAATGGCCATTCCCAACCTGATCTCGCTCATCCTGCTCTCGCCAGTCGTGGTTGCGCTCACGAACGCTTACTTCAAGAAGCAGGCAGGCTAAAACCGCTGAAAAGCCACTTGTTTGCGCTCCGTCATGCCATTGCCAACTACGTCACGCCGTCACCGACCATGTCATTGCCACAAGGGACTGAACGAATATAATGTTTAATTCTCGTTTTCCTGCTCATGGAGGTTGATTCATGAATGCCACTCTGGACGTTTTGCTTCAGCACCGCAGTTACCGCGACTACACGGACGAACCTGTCGGCGATGCCACGCTCGACGCCATCATCGAAGCCACCCACCGCGCGCCCACTTCGATCAACGGGCAAGCCATCTCGCTGATCGTCATACGCGATGCGGCCAAACGCGCCCAGATTGCCGAAATTTGTGGCGGGCAGGCCTGGATCGCCAAAGCGCCGGTATTCGTCTGCATCGTGGCAGACTATGCCAAAACAAAGGTCGCTGCTGACATGGCGGGCGAAACCCAGACCATTCACGAGAGCCTGGAAGGTTTTGCTGTTGGCGCAACCGACAGCGGCATCGCACTCGCCACACTTTCAACCGCCGCCAGAGCGCTAGGGCTGGGAACCGTCATGATCGGCGCCATTCGCCGCGACCCGCAAGCCCTCATCGACCTGCTGGAACTGCCACCGCTGACGTTCCCGATGGTCGGCTGCTGCATCGGCCACTTTGCCTCCGAACCGCAACTCAAACCCAGACTGCCGATCAGCACCTTCCGCCACAACGACAAGTGGCAAGGCAACCCAAGCGCCGAAACCCTGGCCGCCTATGACGACACCCTGATGGCTTACTGGAAATCCATTGGGCGAAACGATGGCGAACCGTGGACAAGCAACACCAGCAAAGTGTACAAGCAGGTTTACTTCCCGAGAACGCGCCCGGTCGCTGCCAGCCAAGGCTTCCTGGTTGACAAATAAACAGCATGATAATCAGAAGGAAGCGCTGAAAAACAGGCAAAAAGAAAAGGAATCTATTCAGCGCATCGCAAGGAGAGCAAGCATGACATTAAAAATCACATCCCCTGCATTCACCCACAACGGCACCATGCCGGCGCAATACACCTGCGAGGGTGACAACGTTTCGCCGCCACTAGAATGGAGCGCCCCACCAGAAGGCACCCAAAGCCTCGTGCTGATCGTGGACGACCCGGATGCCCCGGATCCGGAAGCGCCGAAAATGACCTGGGTACACTGGCTGCTGTACAACCTGCCACCCACCGCCGGCAGCCTGAAAGAACATGTCGATGCCCCTGAACTACCCCCGGGCACGCTGGTCGGCATCAACGACCGCAAAAACGTCGGCTACAACGGCCCCTGCCCGCCGATTGGCACGCATCGCTATTACCACAAGCTGTATGCGCTGGACGTCATGCTGCCTGACCTGAAAGCCCCAACCAAGGATGAACTGCTCAAACACATGGAAGGGCATATCCTCGGCTATGCCGAACTGATCGGCTTGTACAGGCTGGTTAATCCGAAATAACGCAGCAGTGCTTGAAGATAAAAAACGGAAAAAACGGGGACTTCCCCCATTTCGATGCGTGATGATGTGCCCGTTTCGAAAGATAGAATAAGCAATGAATTACGATTTACTGATTGATTTACACAAAGGCAATAAGCGCCAAGGTCCGGGCGGGGATGAGCAAACCAGGCAGGCATTGAGTTTGGCTGGACTGATGGGTGCGCCTGCTCCCCTGCAAGTAGTAGATGTTGGCTGCGGCACTGGAGCCTCAACACTCACGCTAACCAAGAACCTGAATGCCAAAATCACAGCCGTTGATCTGTTTCAGGACTTCTTGGATGTCTTGAACGCTGATGCACAGAAGCAAGGTGTTGCGGATAAAATCACAACGCTGGCGTGCTCTATGGAAGAGCTACCCTTTGAAAAAAACAGTTTGGATGTTATCTGGGCTGAAGGTTCAATTTACAACATCGGCTTTAAAAAAGGTGTGGCGTATTTCAAGCGCTTTCTCAAGCCCGGCGGCATTTTGGCAGCGTCCGAAATCACATGGCTGACCAAGGGGCGGCCTGAAGAAATCCAGAATTACTGGAGTGCAGAATATCCTGAAATCGCAACAGCCTCAGAGAAAATACGCATTTTGGAAGATCATGGTTTTGTCTTGAAAGGCTACTTCCCACTGCCAGAATCCAGCTGGATTGAGAACTACTACACACCTTTGGAAAACTCGTTTGAAGGCTTTGTTGTCAAACATGACTCCGAGGATGCCCGTGCCATTATCGATGCTGAAAAGGCTGAGATCGCACTCTACAAAAAGCATCACGCCTATTACAGTTACGGCTTTTACATCGCTCAGAAAATTGGGGCGAACTGAGAATTCGGCAAAAACCACGATTAAATGTTGTAGATAGGCGAAGGAAGCGCGCACCGCGCAACACAGCAGCCTGCTCGCGCAGCCATTTATTCGGCATTTTCCTGCAACCCGGCCGCAACCGCATGCTTGGGCGGCACCAGCACCGCCGCCCCCGTCACAAGCCCTTCCCGCAGCAGTTCCAGCGCTTCATTGGCGGCTTCGAGCGGATAAAGCTGTACGTGCGTTTGGACTTGTGCTTTTGCCGCCAGCGGCAAGAACTCTTCTCCATCGCGCCGCGTCAAGTTAGCAATCGAGCAAATGCTACGTTCACCCCAGAGAATGTTGTAAGGAAAGGACGGGATGTCGCTCATGTGGATGCCGGCACAAACGACCGTGCCGCCCTTGACGGTGTGACGCAGCGCCTCCGGCACTAGTGCGCCAACGGGCGCAAACAGAATGGCGGCATCCAGTTCTTCAGGCGGCGCTTCGAGCGAACTACCTGCCCACACTGCTCCCAGCTCACGCGCAAAATACTGTGCAATTTTGTCGTCCGGCCGTGTAAAGGCAAACACTTGCCGACCTTGCCAACGCGCAACCTGGGTAATGATGTGCGCCGCCGCACCAAAACCGTAAATCCCGATCCGTTCGGCGCCGCCCGCCGCCTTCAAGGCACGGTAGCCAATCAACCCGGCACAAAGTAGCGGTGCCGCTTCGGCGTCAGAATACAACTCGGGCAGCGAAAAGCAGAAATGGTGATCAGCTACGGCATATTCTGCATAACCGCCGTCCAGCGTATAGCCAGTAAAGCGTGCGTCGGCACACAGATTTTCGCGCCCCCTGATGCAATAACGGCATTTACCACAGGTGCGGCCCAGCCAGGGAACACCAACGCGCTGACCGATCTCGAAATGCGCAACGCGCGCCCCTTTGGCAACCACTGTGCCGACGATTTCATGCCCTGGAATCAGCGGGAACTTCGGCTGCGGCAATTCATTGTCAAGCACATGCAAATCCGTGCGGCACACGCCGCAAGCGTGCACCTCCAACAGCAGTTCATCTTCTGCCGGAACCGGCACGGGCATCTCCACGAACTGCAGGGCTTCCCCTGGCGCTGCGAGAACCATCGCTTTCATTTGCCACCTCGGTTAGTGCGGCTTTGCCAATGCTTCCTTCATCGCATCTTCCACAGTTTCCAGCCAGACAAATTTGATCTGACTGCGTGCCTCCTCGGGAATATCATCCAGATCTTTCTGATTACGCTTGGGCAGCATCACCGTCTTGATACCAGCACGCAATGCGGCCAGCACCTTCTCCTTGATACCGCCCACCGGCATCACGAGCCCGCGCAAACTGACTTCCCCCGTCATGGCATGTGTTGCCGAAACCGGGCGGTTTGTCATCAGTGATGCCAGTGACAGAAAAATGGCCACGCCTGCGCTGGGCCCATCTTTGGGAATAGCGCCAGCAGGGACATGAACATGAATGTCATTCTTTTCGAGTGTCTCCGGTTCAATTCCAAGCTCAGCCGAATGCGCCTTCATCAAAGTCAGTGCCGCCTGCGCACTCTCCTTCATCACATCGCCCAGTTGTCCCGTCAGAATCAGCTTTCCGGTTCCCGGCACACGACTGGCTTCGATAAACAGAATGTCGCCACCAAACGGCGTCCATGCCAAACCGGTTGCCACGCCCGGCATGCTACTGCGTAGTGCCAGTTCGCTCTCGAAGCGCCGCGGCCCCAAAATGGCGGGCAAGTCTTTCTTGTCAATTTTCACTTTATCTGCCGTGCCCTCGGCAATCTGCATGGCTGCATGGCGGAATAAGGCACCGATTTCACGTTCCAGATTGCGCACGCCGGCTTCACGGGTGTAATCGGAAATGATGGTGCGTATCGTTGGCTTGCCAACCCGGCACTGCGATGCCTTCAAGCCATTGGCTTTCAGTTGCCGCTTGATCAGATAGCGCTGCGCAATCTCTTCCTTTTCTTCGCGCGTATAGCCTGGTAACTCAATCACCTCCATCCGGTCACGCAATGGCCCGGGAATCGTATCCAGCATGTTGGCTGTACATACGAACATCACACGTGACAAGTCAAACGGTACGGACAGATAATTGTCGCGGAAGCTATTGTTTTGCTCTGGATCCAGCACCTCCAGCAAAGCGGCAGAAGGTGCGCCCTGTGTGCCGGCGCCCAGCTTGTCCACTTCGTCCAGCAGCATCACACAATTTCGCGCCTTGGCCTTGCGAACTGCTTGAATGATGTTGCCCGGCAACGCGCCAATGTAGGTTCTGCGGTGCCCGCGAATTTCTGCCTCGTCATGTACGCCCCCCAGACTGACACGCACAAACTCGCGCCCCGTCGCCTTGGCAATGCTCTGGCCAAGCGACGTCTTGCCAACGCCCGGCGGCCCGACAAAACAGAGTATGGGGCTTTTCCCTTGGGGATCCAGCTTGCGCACTGCCAGATATTCCAGAATCCGCCGTTTGATCTTTTCCAGGCCATAGTGATCTTCATCCAGAATGCGGCGCGCTTCAGCAATATCAATCCGGTCTTCAGTCTTCACTTCCCACGGCAACTCAACCATCCAGTCGAGATAAGTGCGCAACACCGAATGTTCGGACGCGGATTCAGACAGGCGCTCAAGCCGTCTCAACTCCTTTTGAGCGTGCGTACGCACTTCCGCTGGCATGTTTGCATTAGCAATGGCTTCGGCGATGTCTTCCATTTCAGACACGCCTTCATCCGAATCGCCCAATTCTTTCTGGATCGTTTTCAAATGCTCGCGCAGCATGGCTTCACGCTGAAAACTGCCAAGGCGCTCCTTTGTCTGCTGATCAATATCCTTGCTGATGCGCATGACTTCCATACGATAAGTCAGCAAAACCAGTACCTTGTCCAAGCGCTCTTGCAAGTCAATCGTCTCAAGAATTTCCTGTTTTTCCTCTGGCTTTAATTCCATCATGCCCACTACCAGATCGGCCAGCGCAGCAGGAGAGGTAATTTTTTGCGCTGATGCCACCAACTCTTTCGGCACATGCGGCCATAAATTCGACATTTCCGCCGTTTTTTCCCGCAACTGCAACATACGCGCTTCAATTTCGGAAGAGTCACCTGCCGGTTCCTCGTAACGCTCCACACGTGCGGCCATAAATGGGTAGCCGCCCAATGGCTCAACAACACGGAAACGCTGCTCTCCCTGGAAAACAACGTGATGCAGGCCATCCGGCGTCGAAACATATCTCAATATGTCCCCGACCGTGCCAAAGCGGTGCAAATCACTAAATTCTGGCGATGCCTCCAATGGATTGCGTTGCAACAAGAGTCCAATCTGCTGATGACTGCGTACAGCTTCCTGGGCAGCGGCAATCGAAACGTCTCGCCCAATCGTCACGGGCATGACCATCCCCGGAAACAGCACCAGATTGCGAACAGGAATGATGATCATCGCATCATGCGGTAACTCGGGATACTCATCAACCTTGAGTTGAGAGACTGGCACCTCGACTTCACCACTTAGCGCGTCGTTAGTTTGCTGTTTTGTCTTCATAGCCCTCTCCCATCAAGCAAGTTTTCTCAAAACCAAGCGCAAGCAACCATTAGCAAACTCGCGCTCCCCAATTTCGAAATGCCCATGCGGCAAGTCAACATGCCGCTCAAAGCGACCATACGGAATTTCCATTCGTCTGACGGCTGAGTGCCGCTTGAGTGGCCGCTTCCTTTCCCCAACGATGTGCAGCATGCCGCCATCGACGACGACATTAAGCTGATTCGACTGCACACCCGGCAGCGCAACCAGAACGGTTAGCGCATTGCTTCTTTCGTAGACATCTACGGGCGGCTCCCAGGTCGGGCCTCGCAGGCGCCTTCTACCCAATTGAAAAATTTGCCGGTGCAAACGCTCAGACTGCTCTATGACTTGTAGTGCTCGCCCCCACATTGAGCGACTTGATTCTCTAAATCCCATTTATATCGTCTCCCCCAGTCCTGCATTATTTTTAGCGTCAGTGTTGCACACGTTTTACGTCGTAATATTGCGCAAAAGCAAAGCCCGCCAACGCCTGATCCGGTTTATCCCACGGCAAAAAAAAGCAAAATATAGGGGCATGGGAGATATTCCGCCCAGGAAACCCTATAATAAGGACTTGTCTGATTTTTGCTTTCTATGGAACAGGAACAACTTTGAACTATCCGCATCCCATTATTGCCAAAGAGGGCTGGCCCTTTCTGGGCATTGCTGTCGCCCTTGCCGCTATAGCAACCTATTTTGTCGGCGTGTGGTCTTTCCCACTGTGGATCATCGCGCTTTTTGTCCTGCAATTTTTCCGCGACCCGGCTCGCACCGTGCCGCTGAATCCGAAAGCCGTGCTCAGCCCTGCCGACGGTCGCATTGTCGTCGTAGAAAAAACCTTTGATGATTTTGCCAGTCGCGAAGCGCTGAAAATCAGCGTATTCATGAACGTGTTCAACGTGCATTCGAACCGCGCACCGGTCGATGGCACAATCAACGAAGTCCAGTATTTTCCCGGAAAATTTGTCCATGCCGACCTGGACAAAGCCTCAACGGAAAACGAACGCAACGCCGTAACCATTACCGCAACTAACGGTCAATTGGTAACCTGTGTTCAGGTTGCGGGCCTGATTGCACGCCGCATTCTTTGCTATGTCGGCCCCGAAGATACCCTGCAACGCGGTCAGCGTTACGGTTTCATCCGATTTGGTTCGCGTGTTGATGTCTATCTTCCCCTTACTGCCACCCCTAAAGTGGTGGTGGGCGACAAGGTAAAGGCAACGGAAACCATACTGGCCGAATTCGGATAATTCACGCCGTGAACGTATTGCACGAACTCAATTCGTGGAGAAAGGCATGACCGAGCAAGCGCACGAGAAGCCACAGCCCAAGCGAACAGACAAAAAACGCCCCTCCCTGCGACGGAGAAGTGTTTATCTTCTACCCAACGCTTTCACCACAGCGGCGCTTTTTTGCGGCTTCTATGCCATCGTCATTGCGATGAACCAGCGATTTGACCATGCTGCCGCCGCCATTTTCGTCGCAATGATTCTGGATGGCCTGGATGGCCGCGTGGCGCGCATAACCAACACGCAAAGCGAATTCGGCGCACAATACGATAGCTTGGCTGACATGGTTTCCTTTGGTGTTGCGCCCGCACTCGTCATTTACGAATGGGCGCTGATCGGCATGGGCAAATGGGGGTGGGTAGCGGCCTTTGTCTATTGCTCATGCGCCGCATTGCGGCTGGCGCGTTTCAACACCAATATTGATGTCGTCGACAAACGCTATTTCCAGGGCCTGCCCAGCCCGTCGGCGGCAGCGCTGGTTGCTGGCCTGGTCTTGCTTTTCAACGATTTACAACTCTCTGTACAGGGGTACACCTGGGCATCCTGGGTAGCGTGGTGCCTAACCTTGTTCGCTGGCCTAACCATGATCAGCAATGTTCCCTTCTTCAGTTTCAAGGGCGGAAAATATCGCCGGTCCGTTCCGTACGCCAGCATCATTCTGTTCGCCATGGCACTGGTCGCCATCGTGATTGACCCGCCGAAAATGCTGTTCACGCTGGTCGCAATCTTCACCCTGTCCGGCTACGGCCTGTTTTTCTGGCGATTGATGAAAGGCAAGCCTGTCAGCCTCATTGAAACGAATGTCGATGATGACGGGCATGAAGACGAATTCGAGGATGTCGGCAAAGACAATTAAAGCCGCCGTGTGGCGCCTGCCGCAAATGGATAGCTCGGTTGCACGTTTTTTTAAATACCCTTATAGTCTTGACCATGACTTGCAAAAACCACATTCCGACAGCCGTACTTCGCAGCAACATCAGCACTGGCCTGCTGCTGTCCCTGCTACTAGCGCTATAAGCGCTACATCCCCTTATTCCCACAATTCATGTATTTCCTCCCTTGCTTACAAGGCAAGGGCCGATGAGAATATTCCATTGTCTTACGCATTAACATCACCTCAGGGAGTACCGCCACATGACTATCGGCGAAAAAGAAAATGGCAAAACACAGGACACGCACCCGAGCAACGAAGAAAAAATGACGGACAAAGAGCGCGACCAGAAAACAAAAGACGCGGAATGGGAGCAGCATCTTCAGAGTGTGATCGACTCTATGGAAGATGAAGTTTGCCGTTGATAAACATTAAAATTAATGAATACCGTCATGAACCGATGCCCTTATATCCTCCACTCAACGCCCGCCCTTCGACTACGATGCGGGTGCCGGGCCATGAGCCTGCGACAGTCCGGCAACCCTCCTTTCCAAGCGATGTCGCCGCAAGGACGCACAGACAACCTGAAAATTGCAACTGGAGACTGACACCATGATGCTCAAAGACCCTTCCAAGAAATACCGTCCATTCCGCGGCGTTCCATTACCTGACCGTACCTGGCCCGACAAGGTACTCACCAAAGCACCCATCTTCGTCAGTTCAGACTTGCGCGATGGCAACCAGGCATTGCTCGAACCGATGGATGGCGAACGCAAGATGCGCATGTTCAAGCTGCTCGTCGATATCGGCCTCAAGGAAATCGAAGTCGCCTACTCTGCTGCATCGCAAACTGACTTTGACTTCGTTCGCAACCTGATCGAAGGCAACCACGTTCCCGACGATGTCACGATCGGTTGCCTCGCGCCAGCACGCAAAGAACTCATTGAACGTACGGTGGATTCCCTTGGCGGCGCGCGGCGCGCCATCATTCATTTGTATAACGCATCCTCCCAGCCTTTCCTCGACATCGTCTACAGAATGGACAAGGAGCAAGTCATCGAAATGGCGCGCCAAGCCGTGGTATTCTGCAAGGAGTCAGTCGCACGCTACCCGCAGACCGAATGGATATTGCAGTACAGTCTGGAAACTTTCAGTGGTTCCGACATGGCGTTCGCCAAACAGATCTGTGATGCTGTCGTCGAAACGTGGGGCGGTACGCCAGAGAACAAGGTGATCCTTAATCTGCCCGCCACCATTGAAATGGCCTCGCCCAATGTCTACGCCGACCAGATCGAGTGGATACACCGCAATCTCGCCAAACGCGACAGCGCCATCATCAGCCTGCACCCGCACAATGACCGTGGTTGCGCCGTCGCAGCAACGGAATTGGGGCTCCTCGCCGGCGCCGAACGCGTCGAGGGTTGCCTGTTTGGCAATGGCGAACGCACCGGCAACGTCGATCTCATCACCGTCGCGATGAACATGTACACGGCCGGCATCTCGCCGGGACTTAATTTCTCGAACATGAACGAAGTCGCGCGCACGGCAGAATACTGCACCCAGATGCCGATCAATCCACGCCATCCGTACGTCGGCGATTTCGTTTTCACGGCTTTCTCCGGCACCCATCAGGACGCCATCAAGAAGGGGCTTGCACAGCAGGAGGGTGAATTGTGGAACGTCCCTTACCTCCCCTTCGACCCGGCAGACATCGGACGCACCTACGATTCCGTCATCCGGGTGAACAGCCAGTCCGGGAAGGGTGGCATCGCCTACATCCTCGAATCAACCTACGGCATTGTAATGCCGCGTCGCATGCAAATCGAATTCAGCAGCGTTGTACAGGAATGGACAGATAAACACGGCGGCGAAGCCACAGCCGAGACTATCTGGAACATTTTCCAGGAAACCTATGTCACCGGCAAGCCGTTAATCGGTTACCAAAGCTACCGGCTGTTCGATCAGGAGGATGCGCAAGGCGTACACATCGCCGTGTCTGTCAACGGCGCAGAGCACGAGTTCAGCGGCGTAGGCAACGGCCCGATCGACGCTGTCGTGGCCGCCCTCGGGCTCCCCTTGCGAGTGCAATCCTTCGAGCAGCACGCAATGGGAACCGGCGCCGATGCCAAGTCCGTCGCCTATATTGAGGCCTCGCTGAATGATATTGAAGGCAGCTTTTACGGTGTCGGCATTCACGACAACATCCTCACCGCCTCCATTCTCGCCATCTTCAGCGGCCTGAACCGCGCCATGGCTAGCGCAGATGAGGACAAACGCCGCGCTCTGCTTGAAATGCTTGGCAACGTTTCCACGTAAGCAAAGTACCTTAGTGTGGCCTCGCACTAAGGTACCGCATTGAATCGCCACACGCCGGTTGGCCCTCATGACCTTCCGGCGTATTTTTAAAGCGCCCTAAGCGCCGCTCTCCAGCTCAGGCGGACCGCTTGCACGCCTCACTGCCAGCAGGCAAGAACTTTCCACGGCAGGGCACAAGGCCCTCAAAAAATCTTGCCGGGGTCGTTTGTGTGCGAGCACTGTTTACGCTATACTGCGCTACCAGCCGAAATTGGCTGTTTTAACTTGTTGTTTAATCACGATGTTTGCAGTTCCGACTTCATTCATCGCAAGTAAAGGAATACATCATGTCCATTATTAACAAAACGGCAAAGGCGGAAATCGTCGCTGATAACGCCAGAGCACAAAATGATACCGGTTCGCCGGAAGTTCAAGTTGCACTTTTAACAGCTCGCATCAAGCACCTGACTGAGCATTTCAAACAGCACGCAAAAGACCACCACTCACGTCGTGGCCTGATTCGCATGGTTAACCGCCGCAGAAGCTTGCTGGACTATCTCAGAAAGAAAGACTTGAACCGTTACCGTGAACTGATCGCTAAACTTGGCTTGCGTAAGTAATCAATTTGCGAAGCACATTTTGGCTCACTTGCAAATATGCCTGCGCCTGTCGCAGGCTTTTTGCTATCTAAATGTTTCAACCATCGCTTGAAAAAGCACGCTCTTTTAAAGCAACACTGTAGTAAAGGCGGTCATGGCCGTCTGCATTGAGGTGAACGACAGCGCCTGAAAATCTGTCGGCTACTACTGAAAAGGAAAATCATGTTTAACAAAGTCACCAAAACATTCCAATACGGCCAGCACCAGGTCACACTTGAAACCGGCGAAATAGCTCGCCAAGCCACTGGCGCTGTTGTCGTTTCAATGGATGACACCGTTGTGCTCGCAACCGTTGTCGCCCGCGACAACGCCAAGCCCGGCCAGGACTTTTTCCCACTAACTGTTGATTACGTTGAAAAAACCTATGCTGCAGGCCGCATTCCAGGCGGCTTTTTCAAACGCGAAGGGCGTCCTTCCGAAAAAGAAACCCTGACATCCCGATTGATTGACCGCCCCATTCGCCCGCTTTTCCCGAATGGCTACGTTAACGAAGTTCAAGTCATTATCCACGTGATTTCGGTTAACCCGGAAATCGATCCGGATATCCCTGCCATGATCGGCGCATCAGCCGCTTTATGTATTGCGGGCATTCCATTTAATGGGCCGCTTGGGGCGGCGCGCGTCGGCTATGCTGACGGCGAGTACATCCTCAACCCGACAGCAAGCCAACTCGCCAACTCACAAATGGATCTGGTTGTTGCCGGCACCGAACAGGCCGTTCTGATGGTAGAGTCTGAAGCTAAGGAGCTCTCTGAAGACGTCATGTTGGGCGGTGTCATGTTCGGTCATGAGCAAATGCAAGCCGTTATCGATGCCATTCATGATCTGGTTGAGGAAGGCGGCAAGCCGGAAGCGGAATGGAATCCACCAGCACAGAACGAAGCGCTGATCGCGGCGATTAGCGAAATCGCTGAACCTTTGCTCAACGCGGCGTACCAAACCAAGGAAAAGCAAGCGCGCACCACTAAATTGCGCGACGCATCAGAAACCGTTCTGGCTGCACTCGCTGAGCAAGCCGCCAACAATGGCTCCAATGCGCCAGACGCCGTTGAAGTCGGCAACATCCTGCATGATCTGGAAGCCAAAATCGTGCGCTCGCAAATCCTGAATGGCGAACCACGCATTGACGGCCGCGATACCCGCACGGTGCGCCCGATCGCCATTCGCAACGGCGTCTTGCCCCGCACGCATGGTTCCACCCTGTTCACTCGCGGTGAAACGCAGGCGCTCGTTGTCGCCACGCTCGGCACCGCACGCGACAGTCAGAAGATTGATGCACTGATGGGCGAATTTACCGACTCCTTCATGCTGCATTACAATTTCCCGCCATTTTCGACCGGAGAAACCGGCCGCGTAGGTTCTCCGCGCCGTCGCGAAATCGGCCATGGTCGCCTTGCCAAGCGCGCGCTGGTTTCAGTTCTGCCATCGCAGGAAGAATTCAGCTACGCAATGCGCGTAGTTTCCGAAATTACCGAATCCAACGGTTCTTCCTCAATGGCTTCCGTTTGCGGTGCCAGCCTGGCTTTGATGGATGCGGGTGTGCCGCTAAAAGCGCACGTTGCCGGCATTGCAATGGGCCTGATCAAGGAAGGCGGCAAGTTTGCCGTACTGACTGATATCCTTGGCGACGAAGACCACCTGGGCGACATGGACTTCAAAGTAGCCGGTACAACCAGTGGCATTACCGCGCTGCAGATGGACATCAAGATTCAGGGCATCACCAAGGAAATCATGCAAGTTGCACTGGCTCAAGCCAAAGAAGGGCGGGAACATATTCTGGCCAAAATGCAAGAAGTCATGCCAAGCTACAATACAGAGCTGTCTGATTTTGCTCCACGCCTGATCACGGTCAAAATCAATCCTGAGAAGATCCGTGACGTCATCGGCAAGGGCGGTGCCGTCATTCGCGCACTGACCGAAGAAACTGGAACGCAGATCGACATCTCAGAGGACGGCGTGGTGACGATTGCCTCAGTCGATGGTGCAGCCGGTGAAGAGGCCAAGCGTCGCATTGAAGAACTGACGGCAACGGCAGAAGTCGGCGTCATCTACAATGGCACGGTTCTGAAATTGCTTGATTTTGGTGCCATCGTTCAAGTCATCCCAGGCAAGGACGGGCTGTTGCATATCAGCCAGATTGCAAACGAGCGCGTTAATGACGTGAAGGACTACCTGCAAGAAGGACAGCAAGTACGTGTCAAGGTTCTTGAAGCTGATGACCGTGGCCGCTTGAAGTTGTCCATGAAAGCCGTTGCAGCGGAAGAAAACGCCGAAGCACCCGAAACGCCCGAAGCATAAGCACGTTAATGTCCTTGAGGCATCGACTTGATGCCCAAGGCCACTAAAATTGAGCTTTTGGGAGTAAAATTCTTCGCTAGGCTCTTTCTTGAAGAGCGCTTTCCACAAGAAAGCGCTTTTTGTCGTCTGACACATTGCATGCTGCAATCCTGCAGCCAAACACTTAAAACGATGCGCGCCATTCAGATCATCCACCCCGGCAAACCGGAAGTACTGGAAGCTTGCGAGCGCCCCATGCCGCAAGCTGGACCAGGGGAAGTATTAATCAAGGTTCATGCTGCCGGCATAAACAGACCGGATATTTTGCAGCGCCTCGGCCGCTACCGTGTCCCGGAAGGCGTTACCGACATTCCGGGGCTGGAAGTCGCCGGAGAAATCATTGAAGGCGACCTTTCGAACAGCGAATTCTCGGTTGGGGATATGGTCTGCGCCCTGCTGCAGGGCGGCGGCTACGCCGAATATTGCACCGCTCCGGTTGCACAGTGCCTGCCAATACCCAAAGGTTTAAGCGCACTCGAAGCCGCCTCCCTTCCCGAAACCTACTTCACTGTCTGGAGCAATGTGTTCGACCGTGGCCAATTGGCACCTGGCGAAACCCTGCTGGTTCAGGGTGGCACATCCGGCATCGGTGTTGCCGCAATTCAAATCGCGGCCGCACGCGGTCATCGCGTATTTGCCACCGCACGCAATCATAAAAAGTGCCAGGTATGCGAAGCACTGGGCGCCGAGCGCGCAATCCGCTATGTCGACGAAGATTTTGCCGAGGTTGTCAAATCACAGACAGATGGAAGAGGCGTTGACGTCATTCTCGATATCCTCGGCGGCAGTTACCTGTCGCGCGAAATAGAATGTCTTGCCAACGGCGGACGGCTCGTGCTGATCGGCCTGCTTGGTGGTCGAAGTGGCAAGCTTGACATGGGGCAAGTGCTTCACCGTGGCTTGACAGTAACCGGCTCCACCTTGCGCCCCCAACCCGTTGAATTCAAGGCTAAAATCGCCGCCAATTTACGGCAGCATATATGGCCGCTACTGGAATCCGGTCAGATAAAACCCGTCATCCATCAGGTTTACCCACTGGATCAGGCCAGTAAGGCCCACGCGCTGATGGAAACGCGCGAGCACATCGGCAAGATCGTTCTGCAAGTTCTCTGAGCCGCTTCGTGCTCCCTGATCGACGCCCTAAAATCTGACAAGTAACCGCAGAAAGCACCTTGTTACAAAGATTCTGCCGTGTCCAGATGGTAGCTGGAAACCCGCTCGACTTCTTCCTTTGAGCCCATAAAAACCGCCACACGCTCATGTAGTTTTTCCGGCTGAATCTCCATAATGCGCTGCACGCCATTAGTTGCCGCGCCGCCGGCCTGCTCAACGATGAATGCCATCGGGTTAGCCTCATACATCAAGCGCAACTTGCCTGGCTTGTCTGGATCGCGCGCATCAGCGGGATACATAAAAATACCGCCACGACTCAGCACGCGATGCACGTCCGCCACCATCGACGCCACCCAGCGCATGTTGAAATCCTTGTCGCGCACACCGTCTTGGCCCGCCAGCAACTCGTCAATATAGCGTCGCACCGGAGCATACCAGTGGCGCGCGTTGGAGGCATTGATCGCAAACTCCCTGGTTTCATTCGGGATCCTGATGTCGCGCTGCGTCAACTTCCACGCCCCCATTTCTCGATCCAGCGTGAAGCACACTACACCATTGCCAGTCGTCATGACCAGAATCGACTGCGGACCATACAGCGCATAACCCGCTGCCACTTGCCTGGTGCCGGGCTGCAGAAAATCCTTTTCGGTTGGTTGCTTCATGCCCACAGGCGCTTTTAGCACGGAAAAGATCGTGCCGATCGACACGTTGACATCAATATTGCTCGAGCCGTCCAGCGGATCGAACAACAACAGATACTCCCCCATCGGATAGCGATTGGGAATTTGGTGGATGGTTTCCATCTCTTCCGAGGCTATCGCTGCCAGATGGCCGCCCCACTCATTCGCTTGAAGCAGCACTTCGTTGGAAATCACATCCAGTTTTTTTTGCACTTCACCTTGCACATTTTCTTGATCTGCACTTCCCAGCACGCCGGCCAGCGCGCCTTTGCCAACGGCGAAACCAATACTCTTGCAGGCACGAGCCAGCACTTCAATCAGCAAGCGCAATTCAGAAGGAATGGTGTTATGCAGCCGTTGTTCCTCAATAAGATACTGTGTCAGGCTAACGCTTTTCATGACTTCCCTTTTCCGTTTGTTATATGTTTTAAACGCTATTTTCACGCGGCCAGTGATTTGCTCACCACTTCAAAGACATCCTCCGACAAACCTTCCGTTTGCGCGACTTGTTGCAATGCCTGTTGCATCTGCGCTTGCTGTTGCGGCGCAAACCGGCGCCACCGATCCAGACTGCGCGCGAGCCGTGCTGCCACTTGCGGGTTGATCTTGTTCAAAGCAATAACTTGCTCTGCCCAGAAAGCATAGCCGCTACCATCCTTGGCGTGAAATTGAGCCGTGTTGTTGTTGCAAAAACTGAAGATCAAACTGCGCACCCGATTCGGGTTCGACAGTGTAAAGTCCGCATGCTGCATCAGCTCACGAACACCCTCAACATCCATGTCGGGTGCCACCGCTTGCAACGCAAACCATTTATCAATAACCAGTGCCTCTTCGCTAAATTCACGATAGAACTGGTCTAATTCCTTATCCAGCACCTTATCGGATGCCGGCATCGTCGCGTGGGTAAGCGCAGACAAGGCTGCCATGCGATCCGTCATGTTGTCTGCCGCTTCGAGCTGCGCCTGTGCTAACTGAACCGTCGAATCATCCGGCCACGCCAAAAGATACGAAAGCGCCAGATTTTTCAGGCTGCGCTTGCCAACCGAAACCGCATCTGGCGTGTAAGGGTCATCCATCACGCAAGACTCGTAAACCGTCAGAAACTCACGTTTCAGCGCCTGCGCCAAGCCAGCACGCATGAAGCTGTGCGCGGCGTGAATCGCTTGTGTGTCAACTACCTCCATTTCTTCGGCAATCACCGCTTCTGATGGCAACGTCAGCGTCAGGTCGCGGAAAGCCGGCTCCAGCGATTCATCCAGCAACGTAGCGCGCAAGGCACCGACCAGCAGTGCGTCCAACGTCATCGGTGCGCCGCGATACGCATTGTCCGTCAAAGTCAGCAAACGACGCATCATCAGGCGCTGCCCGGCTTCCCATCGGTTGAAATGGTCGCTGTCATGCGCCATCAGGTGTGCCAGTTCCTCATCGCTGCAGTCATAATCCAAAATCACAGGCGCAGAAAAATTGCGCAACAAGGACACTACCGGCTCTTCGTCAACCTCTGTAAACGTAAAACTCTGGCGAGCCTCTGTTAACGACAGCAGCACCGTGCCGGGCTGATCTGCCTGTGCCGCCCCTTCCACATGGGCAGGCAAGTCCTGGCCGTTCTGGCCGACCAAACCCACAGCAAACGGAATCTGGAACGGCAGCTTCCTGGGCTGATCCGGCGTCGGTGAACAGGATTGCTCCAATGTCAGTGTCAGCGTTTTTTTTGCTTTGCTGTAGTGCGTTGTCGCGCGTACACGCGGCGTCCCTGCCTGGCTATACCAACGCTCAAACTGCTTCAAGTCGGCATCATTCGCGTCGGCCATTGCAGCGCGAAAATCATCACACGTGACAGCCTGCCCGTCGTGACGCTCAAAGTACAAATCCATCCCCTTGCGGAAGCCGTCCACACCAAGCATCGTCTGGTACATGCGCACCACTTCGGCGCCCTTTTCATACACCGTGACCGTATAGAAGTTATTGATTTCCGCGTAAGAATCTGGACGTACCGGGTGCGCCATCGGCCCGGCGTCTTCTGGAAACTGGAACTGGCGCAAGCGCCGCACATCTTCAATACGCTTCACTGCGCGGCCAGAGGACGTGCCAGCCATGTCAGCCGAAAATTCCTGATCGCGAAAAACCGTCAAGCCTTCTTTAAGGGACAACTGGAACCAGTCCTGGCAGGTCACGCGATTGCCAGTCCAATTATGGAAATATTCATGCGCAACAATGGCCTCAATGTTGCCGTAATCCATATCGGTCGCAATACGCGGGTTGGCAAGCACGTACTTGGTGTTGAAAATATTCAGCCCCTTGTTTTCCATCGCGCCCATGTTGAAATCGCCGACTGCGACAATCATGTATCGGTCCAGATCCAGTTCCAGCCCGTAACGCGATTCATCCCAGCGAATGCTGTGTTTGAGCGAATCCATGGCATGCTGCGTCTTGTCCAGATTGCCCTTTTCCACCCAGACTTGCAGCAGGGCTTCTCGCCCTGACATCAGGCGAAACTTTTCTTCCTGACAGACAAGCTTACCCGCCACCAGCGCAAACAGATAAGCCGGTTTTCGGAACGGGTCTTCCCACTTCGCATAATGCCGCCCGCCGTTCAACTTGCCCTCTTCGATCAGATTGCCGTTGGAAAGCAGCACCGGATAGTGTTTCTGGTTCGCGCGCAGCGTGACCGTAAACTTCGCCATGACATCAGGGCGGTCTGGAAAGAAGGTGATCTTGCGGAAGCCCTCTGCCTCACACTGGGTAAAGAAATTACCGTTGGATACGTATAGCCCCATCAACGAGGTATTTTCCGCCGGCCGGATCAAGGTCACGATTTCCAGCACGACCTCGCCCGGCGCATTAAATATGCGCAAGTCCCCACCTTCGAGCGTGTAGGCGCTGCTATCCAGCGCTTCGCCATTCATGCGTAATTGCGCAAGCCGCAACCCATTACCGTGCAAAAAAATCTCGCTCGCCTTGCTGCCTTTGCGGCGGGTCAGTGTCATGCAACTGGCAACACGCGTTTCATCAGGATCAAGATCGAATTCCAGATCAATCTGGCCGATTTCATAATCCGGTTTTCGGTAGTCTTTTCGGTAAATCGTACGGGAAGCAGATGCAGACATGGGATTCGCTCAGGTCAATAAGTGAAGGCAAGGTTTCATTTTACCAAGACCATCAGGGCCTCAACACCCGTTTCGTCAATGCAGTTGCAACACTTCCGGCAAATCCTCCTCCGGCATTTCGGCATGCACCAGTTCACCGCCTTGATCGGCAAACATCGGTGCGCCGCAGTCTTCACAATATTCAAGCGGAAAACGCTCCTGATGCACACAATCGCAGAGCACGCCTTCCTCTTTCAGCAACTGCATGATCGTTTCCAGCGGATTTTTTGATGATGACGACAAGAAAGAAGCGCCTAAAGTCGGCATGGCGTTTTCCTCTTCCGATTCTTCTTGCGCATAAAGCGGCCACACCACGCCATACAACAGGTCGCGACTATTCCGCCTGGAAAAACCGATACGATATTCACTCGCCAGTTCATGTTGCGAAAGTTCACCAAATGGCGCAACAACAGCACGCAAATCAGCAGCGTCAACATCAAGGGTTTGGGTGATGAAATTGACCGCGGCCTTAATCAGTGCAGGACGAATTTCCATATCTGCCTTGCGGCAGGTCGCAAAAAACGCTCCTGGCAACAGCAAATCAACATGGCAACCCGGCAGTATGTGCGAAAAATGCAGCAAGTTTTTTTCCTGCCACGCCCCCAAGGCGCCCTCGCGCAACGCTTCCGCCACAACCGGGTTCTGCTCTGCCTGCCAGCCAAACAAAGGCAGCCCTTCCGGCACGGCTACCGCCGCCAGCAAATAACGCGTATCCGCCAGAAAGGGCAGTGCCTCCTGCTCGCTCGTCACAGCACGGTAATCCTTGTCACCGAACAAGGTTTGCGCCAACTCACGTGTCAGTTGCGCCGTTTCAACATGAGAAGGCGGCAATTGGTCGAGCGAATACAATTGGGGCGCAACAAAATAGCGCACACCGGGTGCCAGCACATGCGCAGCCAGATTGACACCGAAATCCTGCACTATCTCTGGACGAATCTCGCCGTGTGGAATGGAAAAGCGGGTCCACGCCAACGCCGGCGCGGCAATCAACAGTACGTCATACCACACGCCGTCATGTTCATACCGACAGGTTTCGCTGAGCGCTTCGATCGTTTGCAACAACGTATCGAATTCCAGAAACTCCGCTTGATGCAATTGCCCCAATGCCGCATCCAGTACGTCCTGACGCCCGGCTTTGAGCTGCTTCTGAATAAGCAACTCCATGCCCTGCTCCCATACCCGCTTTTCCTGCCGGCTGGTCGCCTTCACGATTTCGCGTGCAAACGCAATCAGCCGCTGGCTGTCTGGGTAAAGTCTGGAGGGGGATTTTTTGGAAAGGCGGCGCATATTGCTGTGAATTTCAAAAAGCGTAAGAGGCGTATTGTAGCGGATTTTGCACTTCCTCTATTGGTATGCTCCCCCTCCCCCTTACATCACCATGCTTTTTTCATAAGAAAAAATGAGTCTGGAAGGGCGTTTATCGGCCAGTCGCTGTTATTACTGCCAATAAAAACGCCCCGCAAGCCAACAGACTCATGGGGCGCCCACTTTTTACAACTTGTGTTCTAATCGCTTAATCTGCCAGCAACTGCCTCAACACGAACGGCAAAATCCCGCCATTCTTGATGTAATCGACTTCAATCGCTGTATCGATGCGCAGCAGTAATTCAACAGTTTGCAGGCTACCGTCGCTGCGTATAATGTCCAGCAATGCCTTTTGTTGTGGCTGGAGATCCCCGTCCAACCCGCGCAGATTAAAGGTTTCGTTACCGGTAATGCCGAGCGACTGAACACTGTCATCTCCAATGAATTGCAGCGGCAATACACCCATGCCGATCAGGTTGGCGCGGTGAATGCGCTCAAACGAGCGGGTAATCACGGCCTTGACGCCCAGCAATTGGGTACCCTTGGCCGCCCAGTCACGCGAGGAACCGGTACCATATTCTTCACCACCGAAAACAATAGTCGGCACGCCGTCCTTGATGTATTGCATCGCAGCGTCGTAAATCGCCATTTGCTCGCCGCCTGGCTGATGCACCGTGTACCCACCCTCGATGCGCGAACCGTCTTCCTTCGGCGGCAACATCAGGTTGCGCACCCGCACGTTGGCAAAGGTGCCACGCAACATCACGTCGTGATTGCCGCGGCGCGCGCCATAGGTGTTGAACTCCGATTTCGGCACGCCATTTTGAAGCAACCATTGCCCCGCCGGGCTGGTTTCCTGTATCGCACCGGCGGGTGAGATGTGGTCAGTCGTGATCGAGTCACCGAAGATTCCCAGCGCGCGCGCACCTTTAATGCTGGTCACAACCGTTGGCGGCGTCATGCTGAAATCAGCAAAGAATGGCGGCTCGGCAATGTAGGTCGATTTCGGCCAGTTGTACACGTCGCCTTGCGCCACGCCTTCAATCTCTTCCCACAGTTTCCCCGGCGCACCCTTGACGTCAGCGTAATTGGTCTTGAAGGTTTCGGCATTCAGCGCAAAGTGCATCTGCTCATTAACTTCAGCCGAAGTCGGCCAGATGTCGCTCAGATACACGTCCTGACCATCCTTGCCCTTGCCTAGCGGTTCTGTTGTCAGATCGCGGCACACAGTGCCAGCCAGCGCATACGCCACCACCAGCGGCGGCGATGCCAGGAAATTGGCGCGAATGTTCGGGTGAATGCGCGCTTCAAAGTTGCGATTTCCAGACAGCACGGCTGCCGCCACGATGTCATTATTGGTAATCGCTTCGTTCATTGCGGGCGTCAGGTCGCCGGCATTGCCGATACAGGTCGCACAACCATACGCCGTCACGCCAAAACCGAGTTGCTCCAGATAGGGCAACAAACCTGCTTCCTGTAAGTAAGTGGTCACGACACGTGAACCTGGCGCAAGCGATGTCTTGATTTTCGTTGCCACGGTCAGGCCGGCTTCAACCGCTTTTTTTGCCAGCAGACCCGCAGCCAGCAATACGCCCGGGTTGGACGTGTTGGTGCAGGAAGTGATCGATGCAATCAGCACGTCGCCATTCTTCACAGGGACGCCATCGGCATTTTCATAGACGGCATCGAGATCTTCGGCTTTTTTGTTGAAACCGCCTTCAGACCCCGATTGCGCAATCAGGCTGGCAAACTGTGCCTTGACATTATCCAGCTCAATCCGGTCCTGCGGGCGACGCGGCCCGGCCAGCGATGGCTTGATGCTGCCAATATCCAGATTGATAACGCGCGTATAGTCGATCTGGCCTTCTTTCGGAATGCCGAACATGTCCTGCGCCTTGAAATAAGCTTCAAATGCGCCACACGCTTCTTCGCTTCGACCCGTACCCTTGAAGTAATCGACCGTGGCGCCATCGACCGGGAAGAAGCCCAATGTCGCGCCATATTCCGGTGCCATGTTGGCAATGGTGGCGCGGTCGGTCAGCGACAGGCTTTCCGTGCCCTCGCCAAAGAATTCGACAAACTTGCCAACAACGCGTTCCTTGCGCAGCAGTTCGGTAATTGTCAGTACCAGATCGGTCGCGGTGCAACCTTCGCGCAGGGCACCCGTCAGGTTGACGCCAATCACGTCCGGCGTCAGAAAATACACTGGCTGACCGAGCATACCTGCCTCGGCCTCAATGCCCCCGACCCCCCACGCCACCGCGCCGAGACCGTTAATCATCGTGGTGTGCGAATCAGTGCCGACCATGGTGTCCGGATAGTAAACGCCGTCTTCCTGATGGTGGACGCCCGGTGCCAAGTATTCGAGATTGATCTGGTGGATGATGCCAAAGCCTGGCGGCACGACGCCAAAGGTGTCGAATGCCTGCATGCCCCACTTCATGAATTGGTAGCGCTCGTTATTGCGCTTGAATTCCAGCTTCATGTTCAAATCCAGCGCATCTACCTGACGGAAATAATCGATTTGCACCGAATGGTCGACGACGAGGTCGACTGGCACCAACGGTTCAATTTTCTTTGGATCCTTGCCCATCCGTTGGGCGACATTGCGCATCGCACCCAAATCGGCCAGCAAGGGCACGCCAGTAAAGTCCTGCAGAATGATGCGCGATACCACGAACGGGATTTCATCGACGCGCTCAGCATTCGGCTGCCAGTTTGCCAACTGACGCACATGCTCTTCGGTCACCTTCTGACCGTCGCAATTTCGCAACACCGACTCCAGCACAATGCGAATCGATACCGGCAAGCGATCTACCGCCACACCAAGCTGCGATCCCAACTCTGGAAGCGAATAAAAATGACCCTGCGCACCATCAGGCAACGCAAAATTCTTCAGTGTATTCAAGGTATTACTGGACATGTGCTCTCCATGCTTGACTGCCAAAAAGCGGCCGCCGACAAGTCCTGGCCAATTGACGGGGACAACATTTGTTCTGGAATTAATGGCACCTGCCGCGCCAGAAAATTCAGCAAACGCGGAAGTTTAGACCGATCAGGTAGAACGGCGCAACTTTATGTAGTCCTTACACTCGTTGGCAAGCTGTCTTCCGCTACGGGAATTCAGCAAAATACCTTTGGTTGGAATGTCGATCCAAACCAAGCCGCTCGCCTTGTTTTCAAAGCGATTCGCACCAGTTGTCGTATTGACGCGTATCATGCGATGTGTCTGTCCACGCCAGCGCAAATTGACCTGATCCCGCTGACCGGCCACATTGATAATCGTGACACTATTACCCAGTTCACAATGAAAGTTGCGTTTTGATGAAACGCTCGCAAGATCGGGGACATTTCCCGCATGCATTTCCCCGGCCATCACTTGCGGTACCGCAAAAGTCAGGCCAGCAATCAGAAAAAATGAAGACAGGCTTCGTCGCATACCCCCTCCTAGACAATCAACCGTCGTCTGCACATGCACCGACAAGGTGTATTATAAATCCTGTCGCGAATCTTGTTTCAAAGAAGAAACACAACTGCTAAAAATTACGGCATTTCACCGTGCTCAGCGACGAAATTTCATTCATAAGTGCGCCAAATGTCGCCAGAGAAGGAGCTTTCCGTTATCATTTGGCGTTTGGCCACTTTTTAATTATTGTGGTTGCTGTATTTGATTTTTATTGTGTTTTCTGTATTTGATGGATAAGCCATGAACACTTCCAATAACACCGTCACAATGACTTTTCCTGATGGTACGCCATCAATTGAATTGCCGCTTCAGAAGGGCACACTGGGTTGCGATGCCATTGATATCAGCAGGTTGTATAGCACAACCGGCAAGGTAACCCTTGACCCGGGCTTCATGTCTACCGCACCTTGCACGTCTTCCATCACCTATATTGATGGTGATAATGGTGTACTTTTGTATCGCGGCTACCCCATTGAAGATCTTGCTGTTAAATGCAGTTTTACCGAGGTGTGTCATCTATTGCTCAGGGGCGAACTTCCAACCGAGGAACAGCACGAAAAATTCGAAAAAGACATCAAAACGCACGCCATGCTGCATGAACAAATGCAGTTCTTTTTACGTGGTTTCCGTCGTGACGCGCATCCGATGTCTGTTCTGGTTGCCACCGTCGGCGCGCTAGCCTCGTTCTACCACGATGAAATGGACATCAGCGATCCGAAGCAACGCGAAGAAGCCGCGCTGCGTCTCATCGCAGCCATGCCAACGCTGGTAGCGATGGCATACAAATACTCAATCGGACAACCTATTGTGTACCCGCGCAATGATTTGTCGTATAGCGCCAACTTCATGAACATGATGTTCTCCACACCGTCCGAGCCGTACGAAATTAATGACGTACTGGTGCGTGCCGTCGATCGCATCATGCTGCTCCATGCCGACCATGAGCAAAATGCCTCCACGTCCACGGTTCGCCTGGCCGGCTCTAGCGGCGCCAATCCGTTTGCCTGTATCGCCGCAGGCATTGCCTGCCTGTGGGGGCCAGCACATGGTGGCGCCAACGAAGCCGCATTGAGGATGGTGAAAGAAATTGGCTCGGTAGACAACGTAGCTGACTACGTCAAGCGCGTTAAAGATCGTGAAGACGGGGTTCGTCTGATGGGCTTTGGCCATCGCATTTACAAGAGTTACGACCCACGCGCAACCTTGATGCGTGACACCTGCCACGAAGTGCTGACCGAACTAGGGCTGCAAAATGATCCGCTGTTTGAAATCGCACTTGAAATCGAACGTGTCGCACTGGAAGACGAATACTTCCTGTCGCGTGGCTTATACCCGAATGTCGATTTCTACTCTGGCATCGTGCAATCGGCGCTCGGCATTCCGGTCAACCTGTTCACGGGTATTTTTGCGATGTCGCGTACAGTCGGCTGGATCGCTCAGTGGAAAGAAATGATTTCTGATCCAAACCAACGAATCGGCCGCCCACGCCAGTTGTATATCGGTGAAGCGCAACGCAACGTTCCCTCTTTTAAAGAGCGCAGCTAAAAAATCCCCATCACGCTAAAAACAAAAACCTCGAAATAGGGTCGTGAGGCCTGCCTCGAGGTTTTTTTGTTTTTAGGCACATCCAAACAATAAACCTACACCCCTTGCGGTTATTCAAAAACATTAGCTTTCATCAAGGTTTATTCACGTCGCATCAGATAAAGTAAAATTCAATCCGACGCCCATGCTTATGCAATCCGCAAAATGGTAAGGCCACAATGCGGAAGGTTGATTAACCCGCTAATCTCGCGAAGCGCGAAGAAAGGTGAGCACAATGATGAAGGAAGACTTTGCCACTTCCTATCTGTTCGCGGGCAATGCCCCTTACGTCGAACAGCTTTATGAAGCCTATTTAAAGAATCCCCAGCTAGTTCCGGACAACTGGCGCGAATGGTTTAACGACATTCAGCACTTGCCCGCCGCAGACGGAACGAATCGGCACGATGTTCCGCACAGTCCGATCCTTGCCTCTTTTGCCGAGCGTGCAAAACAGGGGCCGTTTCGCACGGTCGTTACGCCTGTCAGCGGTGAAATTGACCGCAAACGCGTTGGCGCGCAGCTCCTGACTGCCGGTTACCGCATTCTCGGCTCACGCTGGGCCAATCTGGATCCGCTGCAACGCCACGCGCGCCCGAACATCCCCGAACTGGATCCCAGCTTTTACGGCTTTACCGATTCCGACATGGATCTGGTGTTCAACATCAGCAACACCTATTTCGGCCCTGAAACCGCTTCGCTGCGCGACTTGCTCAATCTGCTGCACGAAACTTATTGCCGCTCGATCGGTGCAGAATTCATGTACATAAGCGATCCGGCGCAAAAACGCTGGATGCAGCAACGCCTGGAATCCATCCACGCCACACCCGTCTTTACACACGACAAGAAAAAACAGATTCTGCAACGCCTGACCGCAGCTGAGGGGCTGGAGCGTTACCTGCACACCAAATACGTTGGTCAGAAGCGCTTCTCTCTGGAAGGCGGCGAAAGCTTCCTGCCCGCACTGGAAGAGGTGATTCATCGTGCCGGTGCCAGCGGCATCTATGAAATCGTGATCGGCATGGCGCACCGCGGTCGTCTCAATGTGCTGGTTAACACGATGTGTAAAATGCCACGCGACCTGTTTTCCGAATTTGAGGAAAAGCATCCAGCCGACCTTCCTTCCGGCGACGTCAAATATCATCAGGGCTTCCATCGCGACATTCCGACGCCCGGCGGCCCGGTTCACCTTTCTCTTTTATTCAACCCGTCGCACCTGGAAATTGTTAACCCCGTTGTCGAAGGCGCCGTGCGTGCGCGCATGGATCACCGCCAGGATACGGATGGCTCGCAAGTCTTGCCGATACTCGTACACGGCGATGCCGCGTTTGCCGCCCAGGGCGTCGTGATGGAAACGCTGAATCTGGCACAGACACGTGGCTACAGCACGGGCGGCACCGTACATATCGTCATTAACAACCAGATCGGTTTTACGACATCCGACCCGCGCGATGCGCGCTCGACGCTGTATTGCACCGATGTCGTCAAGATGGTCGAAGCGCCCGTACTGCACGTCAATGGCGACGACCCGGAGGCCGTCGTGCTAGCCACGCAAATTGCACTCGACTTCCGCATGGAGTTCCGCAAAGACGTTGTGATCGACATCCTTTGCTACCGCAAGCTGGGGCATAACGAGCAAGATACGCCGGCTCTTACCCAGCCCTTGATGTACCAAAGGATCGAGAAGCACCCGGGCGTGCGCAGCCTGTATGTATCAAAACTGGTGGCGCAGGGCGTCATCAGCAGCAGCCGCGCCGACGAAATGGCAACCAGATTCCGGGATATGCTTGACGCAGGCGAGCATCCCGCCGACCCGGTTATCACCAACATCAAGAAACAGTCCTCCGTAGACTGGATGCCCTTCCTCAACGCAAAATGGACGGACACCGTCGAAACCGGCGTTCCCATTGAAGAGTTACGGCGCCTTGCCGAACGCATCACGGCCAAACCAGAAAACTTTCTGCTGCACCCACTGGCCGAGCGCGTGCTGACAGACCGTCAGGCGATGGCCGATGAGGAACAAAATGTTGACTGGGGCATGGGGGAACACCTGGCCTTCGCCTCTCTGCTTTCATCCGGCTACCCGGTGCGGCTTTCCGGACAAGACTCCGGGCGCGGTACTTTTGCGCACCGCCACGCCGTATTTCACGACCAGAACCACGAGCGCTGGGACGATGGTACCTATATCCCATTGCAACACATCTCGGACCGGCAAGCCCCCTTCACCATCATCGACTCCGTATTGAGTGAAGAAGCGGCGCTCGGATTCGAATACGGTTATTCCACCGCCACCCCGAATACACTCACTATCTGGGAAGCGCAATTCGGTGATTTCGCCAACGGTGCGCAAGTCGTCATTGATCAGTTCATCAGCTCCGGCGAAGTCAAGTGGGGGCGTGCATCCGGGCTGGTCATGATGCTACCGCACGGCTATGAAGGCCAGGGGCCGGAACATTCTTCGGCACGACTGGAGCGCTTTCTGCAGCTTTGCGCCGACAACAACATGCAGGTGGCACAACCCACCACCGTGGCACAAATCTTCCATTTGCTACGGCGCCAGATGATCCGCATGTTCCGCAAACCACTCGTTATCCTGACGCCAAAATCGCTCTTGCGTCATCAAAACGCCAGTTCTCCGCTCAAGGAACTGGCAAACGGCACCTTCCAGACCGTGATCGGCGAACGGGATGACAGCATCATCCCGGATCAAGTGACGCGTGTACTCGTGTGTTCCGGCAAGGTGTATTACGACCTGGTGAACACCCGCAGTGAACTGGGAAGTGCCGACACCGCCATCGTGCGCATTGAGCAGCTCTACCCTTTTGCGCACAGATCATTCGGAAATGAGCTAAGAAAATACGACAAGCTTGAAAAAGTCGTCTGGGTACAAGATGAGCCGCAAAATCAGGGCGCCTGGTTCCAGATTCAGCACAATATCCTCGCGCAAATGAAAACCGGACAAAAACTGGCATTCGCGGGTCGTCCAGCCAGCGCATCACCTGCTGTCGGCTACTACCACAAGCACGTAGCACAGCAGAAGGAATTGCTCACCCAGGCGTTCGGCAAACTCAAAGGCGTCGTATTTGCCAAATAGAACATCGGCTTAATTACAGGAGATACAATGGCCGTACTAGAAGTTAAAGTTCCGCAATTATCCGAATCCGTCTCCGACGCGAGCCTGCTGCGCTGGCGCAAAAAGGCAGGCGATTCCGTTAAACGCGACGAAAACCTGATCGACATTGAAACCGACAAGGTCGTACTGGAACTGCCAGCACCGGACTCAGGCACGATCACCCAAATCCTCAGGGAAGACGGCGCCGTCGTCACTTCCGGCGAAATCATTGCGCTAATCGACACCAATGCAAGCGCAGGAGAAACCGAAAGGGCTACACCCACAAGAGAACCCTCTCCAGCACCCGTTCCAACCACGTCGGAAGCACCGACACCGGACGAAGCGCCCGCGACTGATGAAGAAGCTGCCGAGCAGGTGCCTGAAATCAGCAAACCAGAACCGGTCACAGCCCCCACCATGACCACCGTGCCGGACAGCCCTCCCATGATGGTTGCCACCCATCCTGCCTCATCCCGGCCCATCTCAACCGTGCCCATCACCCTGGAACAGGATGCGCGACCGGAAGACCGCGTTCCGATGAGCCGCCTGCGCGCACGTATTGCGGAGCGGTTGGTGCAATCACAGCAAACGACGGCAACACTGACAACCTTCAATGAAGTCAACATGCAGCCGGTCATGGATTTGCGCAACAAATACAAGGACAAGTTCGAAGAAGAACATGGCGTGCGACTGGGATTCATGTCGTTTTTCGTCAAGGCTGCTGTTGCCGCACTCAAGAAGTGCCCGATCCTCAATTCATCAATCGACGGGACCGACATCGTTTATCACGGCTACTTCGACATCGGCATAGCGATCAGTTCACCGCGCGGCCTGGTCGTTCCTGTACTGCGCGATGCCGACCTGATGTCGATTGCTGACATTGAGCGCAAAATTGTCGAACTAAGCGATCTGGCGCGTGACAGCAAGCTGACGCTGGAAGACCTGACCGGCGGCACCTTTTCGATTTCCAACGGTGGCGTGTTCGGCTCCATGCTTTCGACGCCAATCCTCAATCCACCACAGTCCGCCATTCTGGGCGTCCATGCCACGCGTGACCGTCCTGTGGTTGAAAATGGTGAAATCGTGATCCGCCCGATGAACTACCTGGCGCTTTCCTACGATCACCGACTGATTGATGGCCGGGAAGCTGTGCTGGCGCTGGTCGCTATCAAAGAAGCCATGGAAGACCCATCACGTCTGTTACTGGATATCTAGACATGCCGCCTTTCCTGGGATTGCGTGCATTAAGCGCACCGTTGGCAGCGTTCGCAACCATGCTGCGCACATCATGATCGTAATGTGAACACCGCAAAGAATTTACTGAATTACACCGTAAGTTCCACGGTTTCCACCCGTGGAAGGGAGGGTGCTGGCCACTATCGAAAGACGGTGGTAAAACCAGTCATCGTGAAACAGGAACTCAGCTTCGTTCATGTTTGAGCATGGATGCGCAGGCCTGAGGGAACGGCAGTAAGCTGCCACCCACTTGATTACGCCCACTCATGCAAACCCGCTTGCGCGACATCATGTCCCCCACTTTCATCCGGTGCTAGGTTATAGTCAGGATTCAAAAAACAATCGGTCTTGTGTTACTTTTGACTAGCACTTATCAGCCACACAGCGACAGATGAAAAACAAGAAAAGACGCTGTTAATTTTTTCGCTGCGACTCATCTTTCGTACGTTTTCAACGTTCGGATACCCGCCGAAGGAGAACGCCACAAATGCGCGACGCCATCCTTGTCTGGTTGCAATTTGGCATTTGCGCCGCATTGATCCTGGTAGCGGGCGCACGTCTTTCCCGCTATGGCGATGTCATTGCCGAGAAGACAGGCATGTCCGGTAGCTGGGTCGGCCTGATCCTGCTGGCTACCGTCAGCTCACTGCCTGAACTGGTAACCGGCGTCAGTGCCGTATCACTGGCAGACGTTCCGAATATAGCCGTCGGCAATATCTTGGGCAGTTGCGTTTTCAATCTCGCCATACTGGTGGTACTGGATTACCTGTCACCCGATGAATCCGTGTATTCCCGCGCCAATCAAGGCCACATCCTGTCATCTGGCTTTGGCATCCTGCTGATCAGCTTCACCGGCTTTGCAATCCTCATGAGCAACCGTCTCCCGAACCTGTCGATTGGGCATGTCGGCCTGTACACGCCATTTATCGTGCTGCTATATATCATCGCGATGCGTAGCGTCTTTTTCTACGAGAAGAGGCAGGTTCAAGAGTTTGTGGAAACCTCTGCCGAACGTTACCCGGACATGAGTCTGAAAAAGGCCGTATTGTGCTATATGTCTGCCGGCATAGTCGTTGTTGCGGCAGGCATCTGGTTACCCTTTATTGGAGACAATCTATCCACCGCGATGGGCTGGGATAAATCTTTTGTCGGCACCCTCTTCATCGCTGCGGCAACCTCCCTGCCGGAACTCGCTATCACTGTCGCCGCCATGCGACTCGGCGCGCTGAACATGGCGTTTGCCAACATTTTGGGCAGCAATCTGTTTAATATTTTCATTCTGGCCATCGTCGACCTGTTCTATCTAAAAAAACCGATTTTGGCGCAAATATCCATGAATCACGTCATCTCGGCGCTCTCTGCCACCATGATGACAGGCATCGTGATTGTTGGGCTGTTATACCGCAACAAGTCGCGCCTTTACCGCGCGCTAGACTGGATCAGTATCGGGCTTTTTGCGCTCTATTTCCTCAATTACACCGTTCTTTATCTGCATGGCTAACGCAAACAACAACACATCTCCAGACAACACGTTGAACTGGCATACTCTGACAGAAGCCGAACTCACGTCGCACCTGGACGTCGAACTTCATTCGGGATTAACGTCCGAGGAAGCCGCACATCGCCTGACCGTGTATGGCGAGAATGCCATCCGCGAACGACCGCCCCGCCCACTCTGGCACGTCTTCCTGAGTCAATTCAACGATTTCATGATTCTGGTGCTGCTGGCCGCTGCCGCCGTATCCGGCATTGTCGGCGACGTCAAAGACACGCTCGCGATCATTGTCATCGTCTTGCTCAATGCCATTATCGGCTTCATGCAGGAAGTTCGTGCCGAGCGCGCATTGGCCGCGCTAAAAAAAATGGCGGCCGCCAATGCACAAGTGCGCCGCTCCGGAGAAGCGCTCCACATTCCGGCAACCGAACTGGTGCCGGGCGATATTGTGCTACTTGAAGCTGGCAATATCATTCCTGCCGACTTGCGCCTGGTAGAAACGGCACAATTCAAGGTCAACGAATCGGCGCTCACAGGGGAAGCACTGACCATTGAAAAACAAAGTGCGGTACTGGATCGGAATGATCTCCCGATTGGTGACCGGCACAACATGGCTCACAAGGGCACCACGGCTTCTTATGGGCGCGCTGTTGGCATTGTCGTTGCTACCGCCATGAAAACCGAGCTTGGCAAGATTGCGTCCCTGCTTGACGCCAGCGAAGCGATGAGAACGCCGCTCCAGCGTCGCCTGGCTACCTTCGGTCGCCATCTTGGCATCGCCATTCTGGCCATTTGCGCCATCATTTTCGTCGCTGGCCTCCTGCGCGGCGAAACGCTGGTGCTGATGTTTCTCACCGCCGTCAGCCTCGCCGTTGCGGCCATCCCGGAAGCACTGCCTGCCGTCATCACCGTTTCACTCGCAATGGGCGCGCGCAAGATGGTGCGGCGCAACGCGCTAATCCGCCGCTTGCCAGCCGTTGAGACGCTCGGCTCGGTCACGTTCATCTGTTCCGACAAAACCGGTACGCTGACGCAAAACCGCATGCAAGTGGGCGAATTGTATGCAGCAGGTATCCCGCTGGATAAATGGACCTCACTGCCTGCGGAGCAACCGTGGATCAACCTGTTTTCAGCCATGGCACTATCGAACGATGCCAGCAGTAATCATTACGGCGACTTGACGGGCGATCCGACCGAAATTGCGCTCTATCTGGCTGCCCGCGAAGCTGGTTATGACAAATCCAGTCTGAGCAAAACCGCCGAGCGTGTTCTGGAGTTGCCTTTTGACTCCGACCGCAAGCGCATGACCACCTTCCACAACAGTGCAAGCGGCACCATTGCATATACAAAAGGCGCGCCGGAAAGTATGTTGCAGCGCTGCACCAGCATGCTGACCGGTAAGGGAGAACAAGATATTGACCCCAAGGCCCTGCTAAGCATTGCAGAGCGCATGGCCGGCAAGGGATTCCGCGTGCTGGCGATTGCACAACGGCACTGGCCCAAAAAACCTGCCAGCCTGAAAGACGTGGATTCCATCGAATCTGATCTAACTTTTCTCGGGCTGATCGGCATGTCCGACCCGGCGCGCCCAGAAGCGCAAGAAGCCGTTGAACTGTGTAAATCCGCAGGCATTACGCCGATCATGATTACCGGCGATCACGCTGTCACTGCCGGCGTCATTGCGCGTGAGCTTGGAATCGCAACCGAGGAAGACATCGTACTGACGGGCACGCAACTCGCGGCCATGGGCGATGCCGCACTTTATGAGCGCATCAAGAATATTCGCGTGTATGCCCGCGTCGATCCTGCGCAGAAAATCCGTATTGTCGAAGCGCTGCAATCGCGCGGTGAGTTCGTCGCCATGACGGGCGATGGTGTCAACGATGCCCCCGCGCTACGCCGTGCCGACATTGGCGTAGCAATGGGGAAAGGCGGCACCGATGTCGCGCGCGAAGCTTCCAGCCTCGTTTTGCTTGACGACAACTTTGCCACCATCGTCGGCGCCGTCCGGGAAGGACGACGCATCTTCGACAATATCCGCAAGTTCATCAAATACACGATGACGAGCAATTCTGCGGAAATCTGGACGATCTTTCTTGCCCCTTTTCTCGGGCTACCGATTCCACTGCTGCCAATCCATATCCTTTGGATCAACTTGTTGACCGATGGCTTGCCCGGCCTGGCCCTCGCCGCCGAGCCGGAAGAAAAAGGCATCATGGAGCGTGCGCCGCGCCCGCCCAGGGAAAACATTTTTGCACATGGCATGTGGCAGCAAATCATTTGGGGCGGATTGGCCATCGCGGGCGTCTCGCTGTTCGCGCAGGCATGGGCTATTGGCACGGGTTCGGCGCACTGGCAAACCATGGTTTTCACCGTACTGACGCTGGCGCAGTTGTGTCAGGTTATGGCGGTACGCTCAGAACGCGAATCGCTTTTTTCACAAGGGCTGACCTCTAATCTGCCACTGCTCGGCGCAGTCTGCCTCACCTTTGCCTTGCAGATGGCCGCCATCTATACGCCTTTTCTGAATGACATCCTCAATACGCAACCCTTAAGCCTGACGGAACTGGGACTTTGCCTGCTGCTGTCACCAATGGTATTCATACTCGTCGAAATTGAAAAATGGATGCGTCGCAAAGGCTGGCTCTATGCAGAAAACAACCATAAATCGTCATGAAAGACGGCGCTGGTGTACTATTGTGACCGCACCTTTTAACCAAGCAACACCGACACCTTTAGCCCTTGAGCAACGACCAACCTGATACCGCACCGCCACGCGTATATGACGAAGAGGTTGCGCGCATTTTTGAAGCCAGTGGCCCGTTGGCTACGGCCATTCCCGCTTATCGTGCGCGCCCATCCCAGGCAGACATGGCGGCCGAAATTGCACATGCCATCGCCAGCAACCAGACACTGATTGCCGAGGCAGGAACCGGCACAGGAAAAACTTTTGCCTATCTGGTGCCCGCCATGCTGTGGGGCGGCAAAGTCATCCTCTCCACCGGCACAAAAAACCTGCAAGACCAGCTCTTTCAGCGCGACATACCAACCGTTCGTCAGGCGTTGAACGCCCCCATCAGCATCGCTTTGCTCAAAGGCCGCTCGAATTACGTGTGCCCATTCCATCTCGAACGCACGCTGGAAAATGGTCGCCTCACCTCGCGCGAAGATGTGGGCTATCTGCGCGCCATTTCGCGCTTTGCAAAAACCTCAAAAACCGGGGACAAGAATGAACTCTCGTCCGTGCCGGAAAATGCACTGATCTGGAATCTGGTGACATCCACACGCGACACTTGTCAAGGCGCTGAATGTGCGCACTATCAAGACTGTTTCGTGATGAAAGCGCGACGTGAGGCGCAGCAAGCTGATGTCGTGGTCGTCAACCACCACTTGTTTTTTGCCGACGCGGCGCTGAAGGAAACAGGCGTCGCAGAACTGCTGCCATCCGCCAACACCATCATTTTTGATGAAGCGCATCAATTGCCAGACACGGCTTCGCTTTTCTTCGGGGAATCGGTCTCGACGTCGCAAATCATGGAATTATGCCGCGACGTGCTCGCCGAAGGGCTGACACATGCGCGCGATGGCGCAAAATGGCCAGAGGCCATCGCGCCGGTTGAAAAAGCCGCCCGCGACTTGCGCCTGACCTTTCCGCAAGACTTTGTCCGTCTGGCCGTCAATCAGATCGCGCCCAGCAGCGAATTCTTTCCGGCTCTGGAAAAACTCCAGGAAACGCTCACGACACTGACTGAGATTCTCGACAATCAGGCTGAACGCGCCGAAACCATCGAGCAATGCCGCAATCGTGCCGTTTTGCTGAGCGATGCGCTCGACCGCTGGCAAGCCGACCTCAACAGCAAAGACGGCTCAAACGAAAATGTGATGTGGGTGGAAACCTTTTCATCATCCTTGCATCTGCACCAGACACCGCTATCCATTGCGCCGCTGTTCGACAAGCAGCGCGAAGGCACGCCACGTGCGTGGATTTTCACCTCGGCCACACTGGCCGTTAAAAATAATTTCCACTATTTCGCGTCGCAAATGGGCTTGCTGGAAGAACCAGCTCAAACCTGGCCGAGCCCATTCGATTACGAACAGCAGGCTCTGCTGTATGCGCCAGAAAACATGCCACCGCCAAATTCAGGCGGCTATACCGATGCCGTGATAGATGCCGCCTTGCCCATCATCGAAGCGGCGGGCGGACGCACCTTCATGCTTTGCACCACCTTACGGGCCGTCAAACAGATTGCCAACCACCTGCGCGATGAGTTTGCGAAACGCAAACTTCCCTTCACGCTGCTAGAGCAGGGCGAAGGCAGTCGCACCGAATTGCTGGACCGTTTTCGGGACAGCGGCAATGCCGTACTGGTCGGCAGTCAGAGCTTCTGGGAAGGCGTGGACGTGCGCGGCGAAGCGCTGTCTGCCGTCATTATCGACCGCCTCCCCTTCGCGCCACCGGATGATCCGGTGCTTGCTGCCCGCATTGCGGTGATGGAAAAAAACGGCCTGAATGGGTTCATGCACCACCAATTGCCAGAAGCGATCATCAGCCTGAAACAAGGAGCAGGCAGACTCATTCGCGACGAAATGGATCGCGGCGTATTGATGATTTGCGACCCGCGACTGATTGCGAGCCGTTATGGGAAGCGCATCTGGCAAAGCCTGCCACCCTTTTCACGCACGCGAAAGCTTGATGTTGCTAGGGCTTTCTTTTCCAAAAAACCGTCGCACTCAGAAGAACTGCCATTTTAAACTGGCGCGCAGGCATTTATTCAGTACGGCTCTTTTTGCTTCATTTCTTCCAGCCGTAGCGCCTGCCAGTGGCGTTCGCGCACGTCGATCACCGACAGTTCGTAATACGTGGCATCCGGCGCCTCGCGCGCCAGTTTGAGTTGTTCGAGCGCGGAAGAAAAGCTCCCCTGCAACCCGTAGGCTTCGGCCAGGGAAAGATGCATCAAGGCGCGCCTTTCCAGTGCCGAGTAGGTTTGCGCAAGATGATGATGAAATTTCGGCTCTTCGCGATGTTGGTACGTTTGCTCCCGCAAATAGCTTTCTGCCGCCTGGTATTGTCCATCGGCGTATAGCGCCTGTGCGTACTGCAAGGAAAAGCCATACGATGCAGGGAAGGCCTTGCGCGCACTTTCCGCTTCCAAAACAGCCTGACCATGCTGTTTTTTTTCCAAATGCAAGTCAATTGACAGACTCGCAAAAAAACGGTTTCCGGAATATGTGCCACCATCGGCCATCACCTCGCGCGCCTGTTTTAACAGATCCTGCCCCAGATCATGCTTGCCGCGCATGTGCGCAACCAGTGCCAACCCGTAAAAAGCGGCCGCTGTCTGTTTCGGCTTTTTCTTGTCTATCTGATTTTTCAGCACCTGCATGGCCTTGTGCAGTCCGTTAGTCGATGTGTCTTCAAGCACGCGGATGCGCGCACGAGCCAGATGAAAATCCAGACTATCGACATGTTTCTGCTCAGGCTGTTCACGAATGCGCGCCTGAATGTCGGCAATACGCTCCGTCGTCATCGGGTGCGTGCGCAAATACGAGGGCGTGGAATCGTCATAAGCCCGGTGAGCATCCTGCATACGTCCAAAAAAAACCGTCATGCCGGACAAGTCGTAGTCCGCTTCGCGCAAAATCTTGAAACCAATCCGGTCTGCCTCACGCTCCGCCGCCCGGCTGTAATTCAACTGCCGTTGCTGCGCAATGCCTACCCCCCCCATCAGAATGGCCGCCGAAGCATCCCCACCACTGTTTGCCGCCGCCGCAGCCAGAATCGCCGCGGCAATCGGAATCAGCATATCTTGCTTTTGCTTGCCCACCATGCGTGCGATATGGCGTTGTGCGACGTGCCCAATCTCGTGCGCCATCACCGAAGCCAGTTCCGATTCCCTTTGCGTTTCCAGCAACAAGGCAGAATGGATGCCAATATAGCCCCCTGGCAAAGCGAAAGCATTGATCATTGAATCGCGCACGGCGAAGAAGAAGAAGTCCTGCCCGGTTTCATCGCGCGCCTGCGGATAAAACGACAGCAAGTGGTTCCCGATACGGTTCAGGTATTCCAGCAACAAGGGATCGTCCAGATAATCCTTGTTGCGGCGAATATACTGCATGATCTTGTTGCCAAGCTTGCGCTCCTGAGCGGGAGAAAAAGCCTCACTCGCGACATCACCCAGATTCGGCAGGCTGTCATGAGCCTGAGTCGCAGCAACACCAGACCATGCCAGCGCAAATGTGCTGGCAAATATCAGAATGAATTGTCTGAGGCGCAGGAACATGCAGCAAAACTGGAAGGCTTAATTTTCACGATGCTATGATAACCCTTCTTTAATCACACCCAACATATGGAAACAAATTGTTGCGATGACCCCAAAACAAAGACCTGACGGCGTCTATGCCGACCGCCTAACGCACTTTGACGATAATGGACAAGCACACATGGTCAATATCGGCGACAAGGCGCAAACACACCGTGTGGCCGTGGCAAGCGGCACCATTTGCATGCAGCGTGACACCTTCACCACAATTCAATCGGGCTCCGCCGAGAAGGGAGATGTACTCGGCATCGCCCGCATTGCCGCCATCATGGGAGCCAAGCGCACCAGTGACCTGATTCCACTGTGCCATCCACTGGCGCTAACCAAAGTTGCGGTCGATTTCGAACTGGATGAATCCAGTAACAGCGTGACCTGCCAGGCACAAGTCGAAACGTACGGTCAGACAGGGGTTGAAATGGAAGCGCTCACGGCCGTTCAAGTCGGCCTGCTCACCATTTACGATATGTGCAAGGCGATGGATCGTGGCATGGTCATTTCCAATGTGCGCCTGTTGGAAAAACACGGTGGAAAATCGGGGGATTGGTCAGTCAAGCGTGAATCTGCTGACAGGTAAAGAATTTTGGATTGCACCCGCCACGTGTGCCATACCAAATCATATAAAACTTTGTCGTGAATTGGGATTCATCGAGGAAAGCCAATGAAATATAAAAACGCATCTGAAGTCGTCGACGCTGTCCAGTGGTTCAAGGAAGGCGACCACCCGGAAGTTGATCTGAGGGCGATTTTAGTACCACTTTGAGGTTGAGGTATATTTTATAAACCTGACATATGGCGCGGCTCACCCGTAAGGCGATCCTTCGCCCAAGCAAGCACCAAGCTATCCTCATAGAGGCGCTAGCCAACGTCTTGTTTTCCTACAATTTCAAACGCCCCAACTGATTCGTTGATACTTTTCATCGTAGCTGTCTAAATTTAATAACGGTGACATGCCGCAACTCGACCAAAGTAGACTTTGGGCTTAGCGGTCACCGCCAACGTGGTACGACTAGATAGCGGACACTCAAGCTGACCTGCTCTTTGCGAGTTCGCGGTCGAGGGCATTGGCGAAGTTCTGGCGGTCTGCATGACTAAACACGGCCGGGCCGCCAGTGTCAATGCCACTGCCGCGTAGCTCTTCCATGAAAGCCCGCATCGTTAGTTGCTGGGCAATGGTGTCATTGGTGTACCACTCGCCGCGCGGATTGATCGGCAAACCGCCCTTTTCCAGCACCAGGGAAGCCAAAGGAATGTCGCCAGTCACGACGATGTCGCCTTGGCTGACGCGCTCAACGATTTCAGCATCGGCCGCATCAGCGCCAACTGGGACCTGAAGCGCGCGGATAAAGCGCGAGCCCGGCACACGGATTAACTGGTTGGCAACCAGCGTAACATTGAGTTGCAGGCGTTCAGCCACTCGAAACAGGATATCTTTAATGACGGCGGGACAGGCGTCAGCGTCGACCCAAATGTGCATGTCAAATTGGATGGGATTAGCAGGATTACGCATTGTAACTGCAATGCTGACTGTTAGATGCCTAGCGCGAACTGCCAGTCCAAGCAGCTTGGCGCCACTATGTCATCAAGCTCTGTATTGTTGCTGACTTACCTGTGCTGCAGCTTCCACCCCGTTGCGAACGTTCGACAAGAATATTCAAGGGCAACTGCTCGGTCAGACTGTGAGGGTTAAAAGGCAGAACATCGGCGAGGTTGTGTAAAAACGCAAAAATGGGCAAGTCCATCGAGAAAACTTCCCACTGTGTCATGCTCTTCCGGCTTTAATTGGTCGAGACACCCCGACTATTGCTGCTTAAACAGCACGCTTCTCCCACCTGCCAAAGCGCATCATCTGTTTTTACACAGCCTGCGGCCAAAGCGGTCTTTGCTAGATGTTTCTATGAGTGACGAGTTCGCCTCCCATAGCAGACGAGTTAAAGTAAAGTGATTCGATGGCTGAAAGGTGTCTAACAAGATGGGAGCGATTCACTCCTTTAACACCCCGCTCATAGAACTCTTGAGTTTTTTACTTCTCCTAGCTAGACTGGCCTAATGCAGTTGAGCCAAGGCTCACTTTTCTTACATAAAGGTTTGGATGTTGAACATTGCAGTAAGCTGGTAACCCAATCCGCTGCGCAAGTGGTGCATTTAGGTTGCCGGTAGACCAAAGTACTAGCGCCCCACATCAGGGTGCGCTGTTTTTGTTCGTCCTATTACTGCATACGGAATTCAACATGAATACTTCCAAACCTAAAAAACGTGCTTTTCATACTCAAACCCCGAATGACCTCATGGCACAATCACATGATGATTCGGGAACGAAAATATTTTTTTCATCTAACACTTCAAATGGTTCTGCGCTAACAGAGGAGTCAGATGGCAATGGCGCATTCGTCGCCAGAGTGACAGCCGTTGACCGTGACCAATACATCATCCGTAACGCCGATGGTGAACTGCCAGCCGAATTAACCGGCAAATTTGCATATCTCAGAAACTCACACACCGAATTGCCATGCGTTGGTGATTGGGTTCATGTCCAGTATTACGATTCTGCATCTCGTGCGAGCATTCATGAAGTCTTGCCCAGAAAAACATTCCTGAGAAGAAAAAGACCGGGGAAAAATATCGAGTTCCAGATGATTGCTGCAAATATCGATACCGCCTTCATCGTCCAGTCCTGCCACCTTGATTTCAACGTGCGTAGGCTTGAACGTTACCTCGTAATGGTAAATGAAGGCCAGATTGAGCCTGTCATTGTACTGACCAAGACTGATCTGGTCAGCTCGGAGGAGCTGGAACAAAAAATCGAACAGATCCGCCGTACAGGCATAGTCGCCAGACTCATTGTGCTGAGCAATGTTACCGGGACAGGCATTAATCACATTGAGGAACTCGTGCAGCCTGGAAAAACGTATTGCTTGCTTGGCTCATCGGGCGTTGGCAAAACGACACTAATCAACCGGTTGGTGGGTAATTCAGCACTCGAGACAGGCGCGGTAAGCCATACTGGAGAGGGTCGACATACGACGACACGTCGCCAACTTATAGAGCTTGAGCATGGTGGGCTGTTGATCGATATGCCGGGAATGCGCGAGTTGGGAATGCTCGGCGTCAGTCAGGGTATCAATGAAAATTTTTCCGATATCCAAGCGTATTCGAGGAACTGTCGCTTTGCCAATTGTACACACACCACCGAGCCGGGCTGTGCTGTTTTGAAAGCCATGGTGTTCGCGCTGATTGAAATTTGACCCACCGTGCCGATTGAATTTTGACCCAGGGTCGGAAGCTGCATTTTGGTATGGCAGCTGTGGATAAGTTTAACAAATAGCCAGTTTTTTATTACCTCCTTTTTTCATTTCCTTAGCATTGGGTTTCGGCGTTTTTATTCTTTCTGGCCTGCTCTCTTGATCTGATGCGTGATTTTGCTTCCAGACTGCTGTGCTGAAAGCGATACGACTCGTTGCCGGTTTCAACGATATGGCAATGATGAGTCAGGCGATCAAGAAGCGCCGTTGTCATTTTGCTGTCGCCAAATACGCTGGACCACTCCGAGAAACTCAGATTCGTGGTGATGGCCACACTGGTGTGTTCGTAAAGTTTAGAGAGCAAATGAAACAGCAAGGCACCGCCGACCTGACTGAACGGCAGGTATCCCAACTCATCGAGTATGACGAGATCCACACGCATCAGGGAGCGTGCAATCCGACCGGCATTACCATCGCGCTTTTCCTTTTCCAGCATGTTGGCCAGATCGACTGTGGAATGAAACCGCACACGCTTGCTGTGCTGGGTTATTCCGCTTATCGCAATGGCTGTAGCAAGGTGCGTCTTGCCGGTGCCGGGTCCGCCAATGAACACGACGTTTTGTGCATGGTCTGCAAACTCCATCGTTGCCAGTTGCCTGATCAGTGGTTGGTCAACTTTGCTAAGCGCAAAATCAAAGCCCGCTAGGTCGCGATGCACTGGAAACCGTGCTGCTCGCATCTGGTTGGTGATTGAGCGCATGTGGCGGTCTGTATTCTCGGCTTGAAGCAGGTGTTCAATCAGCCATTTCGATGTTTGAGTGGAAGATGGTTCATTCACCGTCAAATCCGCCCACGCACTGACCATGCCGTGCAGGCGCAATGCCTTGAGTTCTGTTGCAACATCACGCATGGTTATCCTCCGTCATGTCTGCAACTTCATGCCTGAGCTGGTCGTAACGGTCAGTATTAGCAAGCGGTGCTTCCTTGAGCTTCAAGGTCGTTTCCACGCAAGGCGGCATTGGTGCAGCGTTAAGTCTGGCCAGCACATTGAGAACATGCTCTGCGCTGAGCACGCCGGATTCAAGCACGAGTTCTACTGCCACCAATACTGAATCCAGACCTGCTGTTGGCACTGCCGAAAGTACTTGCGCCATAAGCCGATCACCGCCTTCACGGCGCATCAAGCCAAACTTGAGTTGCTTGAGTGACGCAGGCATGTCTGCAAAGGGTGCGCCATTCCTCAGTGCGCCGGGCTTGCGCTCAAGGAGCGGGATGTAGTGCTGCCAGTCGTAACAAACCTGCCCACGCTCAAACAGCCGCTCATGGCTGGCAACGACAGCATCGTGCGCCACCACATTGATTCGATCAGGATAAATGCGCACACTGACCATCTGGCCGGACAACTCGCATGGCACGGAGTAGCGGTTGCGTAGTACGGATACCAAGCAGGTGCTTGATACTCGGGCCGGCTTTTCTACATAACCGTCAAAAGCGGTCGGCATCGGCATCATGTCGCTGCGCTCTTGTTCCAGTATTTCGGCAATGGAGAATGTCTTATGCTCTGGATGGCGCAGTTCACCCCATAATGCCTTGCACTTGTCTGCCAGCCAGACGTTGAGTTCTGCAAAGGAGCCAAACTTCCGATCCCGCGCTTCTAGCCAGATTCGCCTGCGGCTGTCCTGGACATTCTTCTCGACAACGCCTTTCTCCCAACCTGAAGCCACATTGCAAAAGTCAGGATCGAACAGGTAGTGGCCGCACATGACGGCAAAGCGTGCGTTAACCACGCGCCCCTTGCCTTTGTTGACCTTGTCGACCGCTGTCTTCATGTTGTCGTATTGACCTGCTCCCCGCTTTCTAATCCAGACTGATCCTAGTAATGGCGAATTCAACCGGTCATTGCAACACCTATAGATGGATTGATTAAGATCTGGAGGTGTGATGGTTAGTATTTATGGAGCAATGACCAATGAGCGCAAAGCGAGCATCTGGCAACTATGGCAGCAGGGGTGGCCCATGAGTCATATTTCTCGAGAGATAGGAAAGCCGCCAGCGACTGTTTATTCCTATCTGCTTTACCATGGTGGCATAAAGCCGAGACAACGGATCCGGAGATCGAACTGTTTGTCTTTGGATGAGCGAGAGTCGATATCACGTGGTTTAGCTAGTGGATGCAGTATTCGCAGCATTGCCAGGGATCTTGATCGCTCACCTTCGACGATTTCTCGGGAGGTATCACGTAACGGCGGTACTACTCGATATCGTGCCTCCCTTGCGGAGAAGGCTTTTATCAAGCGTAGCAAGCGACCGAAACCGTATTTGCTTGCTGAAAATGCTGCGTTGAGAGCAATAGTAACGAATCTGTTAGAGGCAGATTGGTCGCCAGAGCAAATATCTGGCTGGCTGAAAAGGTCCTCTTGTGATGGGAAGCAGATGCACGTGTCACATGAAACGATATACAAATCACTGTTTATACAGACACGAGGGCTGTTTCGAAAGGAGCTCAAAAAGCACCTTCGAACCAAGAGGATGCTCCGTCATGCCAAATCGCATAAAGTTGCAAGCCGAGGGCAAATCCTTGATGCAATTTCGATTCGAGAACGCCCAGCAGAGATAGAAGACCGAGCCATACCAGGACACTGGGAAGGTGATCTGCTTGTTGGCACCAATAGCTGTGCCATCGCAACAGTAGTGGAGCGCCACTCCCGATTTACAGTGCTGTGCAAGTTGCCAAACAAACGTGCTGCCTCTGTTGTGGAATCCTTAAGTACGCAAATGAAGAAGTTACCCCAACAGGTTTTAAGAAGCCTGACATGGGATCGGGGCCAAGAGATGTCAGCACACAAGACATTTACGATGGAAACGGATATGGCTGTTTATTTTTGTGATCCAAGCAGCCCATGGCAACGAGGGTCAAACGAGAATACGAACAGACTTCTTCGGCAGTATTTCCCCAAAGGCTCTGGCCTATCGAAGTATACTCAGAGCCAGCTAGACGATATTGCAAATAAATTGAATACAAGGCCTAGAAAAACGCTGGGATTCAAAACACCGGCACAAGTATTTAATGAAGCGTTGCAATGACCGGTTGAATTCGCCATGTTCATTGTTAGAAAGGACGATGAACATGAAGAAGCGATTCACAGAAGAACAAATCATTCCTATTTTGAAAGAAGCTGAAGCGGGTGTTTCGGTCAAGGAGCTATGCCGCAAATACAGCATCAGTGACGCCACGTTTTACACATGGCGCAAAAAATATGGCGGGCTTGAAGTATCCGAAGCACGCCGACTCAAAGCGCTTGAGGAAGAGAACAACCGGCTCAAGAAACTGCTGGCCGAATCCATGCTGGATAACGAAGCCCTCAAGGTAGCCCTCAACCGAAAGTACTGACCGTCAGTAACAAGCGCGAGGCCGTGTGCACGATGCTGTCGGAGACGGCAGTATCACAGCGCAGGGCCTGCTTACTTGTCGGAATATCCCGCACAACCATGCGTTACAAGTCCCGGTATTCTCAAGGAGAACGAACGCTCAAAGAACGTATCAAGGAGATTGCCTATGAGCGCCGCCGCTTTGGCTATCGGCGTGTGCATCAGCTATTGCGCCGCGAGGGCACACAGGTCAACCACAAGAAGGTGTACAGGCTCTACCGTGAAGCAGGACTGGCTGTCCGCCAGAGAAAGCGCAAGAAAGGCATCATGGTTGAGCGCCAGTCTCTAACGTTGCCAAACCTGCCGAACCATACGTGGTCAATGGACTTTGTCATGGACTCTCTTTGCACGGGTCGGCGAATCAAGTGCCTGACGATCGTTGATGATTTCACCAAGGAGTGTCTGGACATTCCTGTTGCCCATGGCATTTCAGGAGAACAGGTCGTTCGAACACTTGATGGCATTGCCGCTTTTCGAGGCTACCCCAAAGCCATCAGGACAGACCAAGGACCGGAGTTCACCGGCAAGGCATTGGATCAATGGGCTTATCAGAATGGTGTTGAACTGAAACTGATTCAGCCAGGCAAGCCAATGCAAAACGGCTATATCGAGAGCTTTAACGGAAAGTTTCGTGATGAATGCCTAAATGAACATTGGTTTGAAGATCTGGCGCAAGCCCGTTTACTGATCAACCAATGGCGACTGGATTACAATGAGCAGCGGCCACATTCTTCTTTGGGCTATCAAACCCCGCTGGAGTTCGCATCAGTGTGCCGGCAAAAAAACATTAACCCCCAAACCACGGGCATTACTAGCAAGCAGGTGGAGTAGTTACTGGGGGCAGGTCAGTATATCCCGCGTCGCGGAATGCCGCCTAGAGCAGCGAAAGCGCGGGTATGCGCATCAAACAGCATTTCGTGCCCTTGGCTCGGATAGGCGACCAGCCAAAAGGCACGACTGGCGCAGAGCTTGAGGTGCGCAACTTGTATCCGGCGATATATCCCGCCAATCACCAGTCCTTCTTCGCTCCAGTCGAATTGAAATGCTTCGCCGAATCCGAACGTGAGCGGCACGAACGCCGTGTGCGCCTTGCCTTCGATTTCTTTCCAATCGCGTATAAAGGCAGTGAGCTGGCTATATCCGCCTTCATAGCCTTCAGCCCTGATTTGTGCAAACAGCGCTTTGGCGGTGCGTCGGTTTTGTTTGGAACGGTGAAGATCGGCTTGAAGTGCCTGCCTGATCGTGGCGTGATACGGGGAAAGCTTGCTGACTTTCTTGTCCCTGACGTACTTCGGTTGTTTAACAACTTCAGGCTTCCTGAGCCACTTGCGTACCGTGTTACGCGACAGCCCAGTGCGCTTGGCAATGGCGTGCAGCGACATCTCGTCGCGAAAATACATCCTTCTTATCTTGCTCAAAATTTCCATGGTGATCACCTTTTATCTCCCGCCTAATAATTAAGCAGGACTAGTAAAACACCTGGGTCAATTTTGAATCAGCACAACACCCTTAAATGGGTCAATTTTCGGTCAGCGGCAACAGCTATTCACAGAAGATGAATATTTCCGCCGTCGTGATTCCGACTTCAATATGATCTTTAAGAACCATGAGCATGTAAAAGCCAGCTCATTTAAAGTCTTCAAACTAAACGGCACATTGCCTATAGATTCATGGGTGGAATTTTGCTGTCATTTTTTTGCAGCTAACCCTCTTACTTTTGAATACTTTACTGGCGCATATCCTGAGCACATCACTAAAGCCGTTGCAAATGTGCGTGCGCGTTCACAATGAGCGCGAAGGTTTTTAACCATCATCTATAGATATGCGCGCAAAACTGTACACACATGCCTGAGAATCAAAGATTAGACCTCAACTTATGTCGCAAGAAAAAACAACCATTCGCCTCGACTTTAACAACTCACTAGGCCATTTCATGCGTGCTATTCAGTACCAACTGGATATAGCCACTTTACTCTTGGCTGGCTCAGAAAATGTGACCGAAGACGAATGCTATCCCAAAGGATTTCATAATTTCATCCCGGCGCACGGCTCACAGCTTTCCTTTCAAGACGCTCGCAACGAGGCAGTTAGTTGGCTAAATACCTCCTTTCTGAGAGATACCATCGAAGCAACAGACCAGTTTTTGGGGCGGTGCCTATCTTTTTTTTTGCCATTCAAAGAGCAGGCAAAGGTAGCACAACCGCAGAAGACCTAGACGCAATAATGCATGTGGCACCTAAAAAACATCATAGACTTCACTTCCCAGCCAAGCTCATACAGCTAGATGATAGGTACGGCGTCAAGCCCGCTTTTTCAGAGCACGTTCTTTCGCTCAACAAACTTCGAACATGCTTGGTTCATCGTGCAGGCAAAGTGACTGAACTAGACATAAATTCGGAAAACGGTTTGTTGGCAGAATGGGTTTCAAGCAAGATGATACTGCGAGGGTTAGAGACAGGGGTGGAATTAGTGTTAACTGAGCCGTACCAAGGACTCAACGAACCCTCCACTTTCCAGATGCATATCGTTGAGCATCAAAAGATTTTTCCACTCGGCTCTGAAATCCAGTTAGATTCGTACGATATCTATAGCACAATTTTTACGTTGTGGCGTTTTGGACTGGCTTGCGGTGAGGCGCTGAATCAGTTTGCATTCGAATCAGGCATTCAAATAGGTAAAGTATGATGCTTTCTCTTAGAAGAAGCAGCCTCTTTTATTTAAGCCGATACAAGACCGCTTCCGCGGAAGCCGTCATCAGCAGCAACAATTTGCAACGACCGCACTGACAGATTGCTAACGTTAGTCGTGCAGCAGCTCTCCGGTTTCTGACTATTACCGCTCAAACTACGCATTAAAAAAGCGACACAAACGTGTCGCTTTTTTGGTGGGCCAACGCCTACTTGCAACGGATTTTATTGTCCATCAACAGACTTTAATGTAAATCTTCACAGAGGTTCCTTAAGCAAAATTCCCGGCAACAAAATCCCAATTTACCAGTTGCCAGAATGTTTCGACATATTTCGGCCGCGCATTGCGATAATCAATGTAATACGCGTGCTCCCAGACGTCGCAAGTGAGCAACGGAATATCATCACCAGTCAGCGGCGTCGCCGCATTGGATGTATTCACGATATCGACCGAGCCGTCCGGCTTTTTCACCAGCCACGTCCAGCCGGAGCCGAAATTGCCTGCAGCGGACTTGCCGAATGCTTCCTTGAATGCATCGAATGAACCCCACTTGGCGTTAATGGCCTCTGCCAGCACACCGACTGGGCTACCGCCGCCATTGGGAGACAGTCCGTTCCAGTAAAAGGTGTGATTCCACACCTGTGCGGCATTATTGAATATCCCCGCTGAAGACTGCTTGACGATATCTTCGAGCGACGCGTTTTCGAATTCGGTTCCCTTAATCAGATTGTTCAGGTTGGTGACATAGGCCTGATGATGCTTGCCGTAGTGAAACTCCAGCGTTTCTTTGGAAATGTGCGGCTCAAGTGCGTCCATGGCGTAAGGCAATGCAGGAAGGGTGTGCTCCATGATGTTTCCTTTCTTATCGGATTATTGGAAGGTGCTTTCATTGTAAGACCGTTCTGAAAATCCTGCACACCCCGGATTCACTGCAAATCATGACATTACGCAAAGCCGCCGCGCGTATGACGGTGCTATGGTTTTTTTATCAATCAGAATTCCGTTTTAAAACCATGAGCCCAGACAAGATAGCGATATTCGCACTGAACGCCAGCCGCAATTTTGGAAAGCAAGTTTGCGCATCAATGGGCTGCGCATTGAGCGATCACGAAGAACGTGAGTTCGAGGACAGGGAACACAAGGCACGTCCGATCGCCGAAGTGCACGGCAAAGATGTTTTCGTGATCCAGTCGCTCTATGCCGATCTTGAGCAAAGCGCCAATGACAAATTGGTTCGCCTACTGTTTTTCATCGGCGCGTTAAAAGATGCTGGCGCGGCACGCGTGACAGCCGTTACACCTTACCTGTGTTACGCAAGAAAAGATCGTCGCACCCAAGCTAACGACCCCATTACGACGCAATACGTCGCACGACTGCTAGAGGCCGTTGGCACCGATCAGGTCATCACGCTGGATGTCCATAACCTGGCCGCTTTTGAAAATGCTTTCCGTAACAACAAACTTCATCTGGAAGCGAACATGCTCTTCATACGTCATCTCGTGCCGCATCTGTCTGACAAGGAAGTTTCTGTCGTTTCACCCGACGCAGGCGGTCTGAAACGCGCCGAACGGTTCCGCCAACGACTCAGTACAGAATTGCAACGTCCGGTTGGAGCGGGTTTTGCAGAAAAGTACCGGGAAAAAGGCGTAGTTAGCGGTCACATGGTCGTCGGCGAAATTGAAAACAAAGCGGTACTGATCGTTGACGATCTGATCAGCACTGGCGGCACGATTGCCCGTGTGGCAGACGTATGCCGTGCGCGCGGTGCCGCGAGCGTGACTGCTATCGCAACGCATGGCCTGTTTGTTGACCCAGCAAGTACGATAATGGCGAGCAAGGCACTGGATAAAACCATGGTCACGAGTTCCGTACCACCATTCCGGGTTCAGAACGCGCTAGCGCTTTCAAAGCTCGAGGTACTGGATTGTGCGCCACTGTTTTCGAAAGCGATTCTGCAACTGCACACCCGTGCTTTCTCAGCATTTTAAGAATTCACCTCCATCAATTTTGCATGGCGCATGGCAAACAGCAACCACTCTCTTGCCTGCATCACCCACTTCGGAGACTGGCGATATTGCGGCTCTTTCAAATGCCAGAGCGCAATCCGCGCACGTGAACAAGCGTGGTAAGCCTGATAGAAGTGAAGCAACTCAGAGGGCGGATCGTCTTTCATGATCTTGCGATAGACATCGAATAATTGCTTGCCCACTTCTCTGGTACCGAGTCTTTCGCAATCCAGCGCAAGAAACGACAAATCGAAAGCGGCATCTACCGCCCTCAGCTTTTTCGAAAACTCGATGCAATCGACAATCAAGGGCACGCTTTCCAAATAAACATGCTCGGCACGCAGGTCGCCGTGCCCCTCAACAATCCGACTATCGCGCACCCGCTGATCGAATAAATGCGCACGCCTCAGCAAAAATGTCTTTATCAAACTGGCAATTTCGTTCAATGCATCAACAGGCAAATCGTGCGCAGGTTCCCGTAATTCAACCATAATCTCATCGATGCCATCTGAGAACCAGGCGCGATACAAGCCCAGCGGCATGTGAATCTGCTGTCCATACGCATAAAATTGTGCAAGTTTGGCGCCCAATGTTTCGATGGACTGAGCAGGAATGCTGTTGTTGCGAATGCAATATTCCAAAGAAGACGTTGCTGGCAAACGGCGCATCAAAATCAGCCAGTCCACCACCTCTCCTTCACCGGAAAATTCCAGTCGCCCATCTGCACCCTGCGTAAGGGGTACCACGCCGAAATAAACTCCCTTGGCCAACCGCTGATTCAAGCGCACTTCTTCCTGACAATAGTGACGCCGCAAATTTGTCGTACTGAAATCAAGATAATCATTGGCAACCGGCTTTTTTAGTTTGTACGCAAAACGGTCTGTCAAAAACACCCATGACATGTGTGTTTCGATAGCCTGAACATCGACAGTCCACTCATCATAATTCGATGACGTCGATAAGAAAGTGACTTTGTCTTCCAGTGTTATTTCTGACATCAGCTTTCCTGCCTCTTTTGCTCTCACTACCTTGACCCCTCGCCTGAAGCTAACGCTCGACGTGTACCACAACATACGCAACGGTTCTCAGTCTGCAAGCAAACAGCAAAAATGTATTGATGGCGGTCAAGCTCTTATCTGACATTCTGGTTAACATTGGTCTATGTCAAACGAGGGCGCTTTTAATCATGTTCGCAACGTATTTATTTATTGACAGAAATGACGCAGCAGAACAGTTGGCACAACGCCTGCTGCCATATCGCGATCAGAATGTACTGGTGCTGGCCATCCCGCGCGGCGCTGTGCCGATGGCAAAGGTCATTGCGGATCGTCTCAATGGCGAACTGGATGTTGTGTTGATTCGAAAGCTTGGTGCGCCATACAACCCGGAATTTGCGATCGGTGCCGTTGCCGAAGACGGCTGGGTTTACCTGTCACCGAACATCAACGCCCTACATGTCAGTCAAGATCAGATTGAGCAAATCAAGGCCGTCCAGCTCAAAACAATCCGCCAAAGACGAGAACGCTACACACCGCTCAAGCCACCCGCCGACCCAAACGGACGCACCGTCATCGTTGTTGATGATGGACTGGCAACCGGAGCCACCATGATTGCAGCCCTGCATGCTATCCGCGAAAAAAAACCGGGCAAGCTCATCTGTGCGATTCCTGTCGCTGCAGCAGACAGCCTGGAAAAAGTCAGTGCGCTGGCTGACGAAGTCGTGTGCCTTGAAGTGCCCCTAAACTTTCAGGCAGTCGGTCAGTTCTACGAGCACTTCACGCAAGTTGAAGATAGCGAAGTCGAAGCGATTCTGGCTGAATAAAGTTTACACAACCTCGCCCCATCAACCACGCAGACAAAACCAGGCACACATTTCACCACAAGGTGGTCTTGCCTTAAAACAATCTGTCGCCTGTCCGCAACAACCAGAACTGGCGACAGATTTATAGGATAAACTCGCGGTTTTTTGTTCATTGTCTCAGGAAGAAATCCATGCAATACCGTGTAGAAAAAGACAAGGGGTGCAAGTCGTGCCCCTTAACCATGAACGCTAACATCACCGCGTTTATTCCAGGCTGGATTTGCGATAAGGATGGCAGCCCATGCGACTCCCCTATCGCCAAGAAAAACGCCGCACTCCAGGCCGTGCAACCTCGCCTTTCCGGTCACAACCAATAACCCCTCCGAGATGCCTTGCGCATGCGGGCATCTTATTTTCCACTCGCGCCACCCCTGAAAATTGGACGAGCGCCATCCCGCCCGGAAGGCATGCCGTGCATACCAACCTGTTTTCTATTTGAAATTTGGGAAATTTTGGAGGCGGAGACCGGAATCGAACCGGTGTCTACGGCTTTGCAGGCCGCTGCATAACCACTTTGCTACTCCGCCATGTGGTCAATCTGCTGTTCAACAAGTACTTTACAACAAATCTTTGGAGCGGGAGAAGGGGTTCGAACCCTCGACCTCAACCTTGGCAAGGTTGCGCTCTACCAACTGAGCTACTCCCGCATTATCGTTACTGCGCCGTTTAACCATCCAGCCCAACAAAAAAGGGGGCTCATTAAAGCTCCCCTCAGGAATTCTGGAGCGGGAGAAGGGGTTCGAACCCTCGACCTCAACCTTGGCAAGGTTGCGCTCTACCAACTGAGCTACTCCCGCATTAAACAACAGAGGCGTATTGTATATAAGTTCGCCTTTTACTGTCAAGTTCGGTTATTCCAAATGTCCGCCTCTTTCCTTAATTAGCGGCCAGGCTTTCTGCAGATAGTAAAACATCGACCAGACAGTCAAAACCGCCGCCACTATCATCAGCCAGTAGCCGAGTACCCGCGTGTCGAGCAAACCAAAAAGCGTGTCGTAATACAGCAACATTGGAATGGCGGTCATTTGAGCGATTGTCTTGATCTTGCCGAGCGAACTCACGGCAACCGAACGCGAAGCGCCGAGTTGCGCCATCCATTCTCGCAATGCCGAAATCGTGATTTCACGACCAATGATAATGAATGCCAGCAGCGCATCAAGGCGCCCAAGTTGCACCAGCACCAGCAAAGCCCCTGCCACCATCAACTTGTCTGCCACTGGGTCAAGAAAAGCGCCAAAAGCTGACGTCTGGTTCCAGCGCCGCGCCAAATACCCATCAAAAGCGTCTGTTATTGCGGCGACCAAAAAAACAAACGTTGACGCCGCACCTTTGTAATACAAAGACAGCCACTCGTCTGGCACAAAAAATATGCCGACAACAAGAGGGATCAAGGCAACACGCAACCATGTGAGCAATATGGGAGTATTAATCGGCATGTTGCGTTTATTACCTTAACAAAAAATCATTTATCGAAAAAACCAAAACGGAACAACCGGCATCGTATACGAAATTGCACACTTTATGAACGCCACTACGCGTGTAATTGCTGGTAAATCTTTTGTGCCAGTTGCCTGGAAACCCCCTCAACCGAAGCCAACTCATCAACACTGGCATCCGCCACCCCCTGAATACTGCCAAAGCGTGCCAGCAACTTCTGTCGCCGCCTCGCTCCGACGCCCTCGATCTCCTCAAGGCGAGACGCCTGCCGTGCCTTGGCGCGCTTGGCCCGCATGCCGGTAATGGCGAAGCGATGCGCCTCGTCACGTATCTGCGCCACCAGCATCAGCGCCGCTGACTCCTTGCCCAATTCCTGTGCAGGCCGCTCATCCGCATAAAGCAGGGTTTCCAGCCCGACCTTGCGCCCTTCACCCTTGGCGACGCCCACAATCAGACGCGTATCCAGCGCAAGCTCTTCAAACACCTGCCGCGCCACACCAACCTGCCCTTTGCCACCATCAACCAAGACCACATCGGGCAACACGCCTTCCCCGCTGATCACTTTTTCATAACGCCGCCTCAATGCCTGCCGCAAAGCGGCATAATCGTCTCCTGCCTGCACATCCCGGATGTTGTAACGTCGGTACTCGCGCGGCTGCATCGCATGTTGCTGATACACCACGCACGCCGCCTGCGTCGCTTCACCTTGCGTATGACTGACGTCAAAACACTCGACCCGCAAAGCACCCAGTTCTTCCAGTTCAATACCGAGCAGTTCCGCCAGCGTGCGCGTGCGCGCCTCTTGCGATCCCCGCTCTGACAAGGAACGTGTCAACGCCACCTCTGCACCTTTTTGCGCCATTTCCAGCCAGACACGACGCTGACCTTGAGGCTGAAACGTCAGGTTAATGCGATGGCCGCATTGTTCCATCAGCGCCATCATCAACGCCGGTTCATCCAGCGGCACATTCAGAATCAGCGTGCCCGGAATAAATTTGCCGATGTAATGCTGCGCCAGAAACGCCTTGAGCACTTCCACCTCGACATTCCCGCCTTCCTCAAGTAGCGCATTGTCGAGTTGCGCCGGCATCCACGCCCGGTCACCCAAGTGCCGCCCGCCACGCACCATCGCCAGATTGACACAAGCGCGACCACCCTGCACCATCACTGCAATCACGTCGATGTCGGCTTCACCGCCAGTATCCATGCTTTGCTGCTGCAACACTTGCGACAACGCCGAAATCTGGTCACGCACGACTGCTGCCAGCTCGAATTCCAGCGACATCGAATACGCCTGCATTTTTTCTTCCAGTGCGTGTAGCACTTCTGATTGTCGCCCGCGCAGGAAACTCGCCGCATTTTCCACGTCCACCTGATAGGCTTCCTTGCTGATGAACTGCACGCACGGCGCACTGCAACGTTGAATCTGGTGCAGCAAGCAAGGGCGCGTCCGGTTCAGATAAACGCTTTCCTCGCAGGTGCGGATACGAAACACGCGCTGCAAGATCTGAATCGACTCCCGCACCGCGCCCGCGTTCGGGAAGGGGCCGAAATACTGGTTTTTTTTGTCCACCGCGCCGCGGTAATACACCATGCGTGGATAATCGCCACCAGTGATTTTCAGGTAGGGATAAGACTTATCGTCGCGGAAAAGAATGTTGTAGCGCGGTTGCAGCGCCTTGATGAGGTTGTTTTCCAGCAGCAACGCTTCGGCTTCCGTACGCGTCACCGTGGTTTCCATGCGTGCAATGCGATCGACCATCATGCCGATGCGCGGCCCTCGTTGCGTTTTCTGAAAATAGGAGGAAACCCGTTTTTTCAGGTTACGCGCCTTGCCGACATATAACACCTTGTCATCCGCATCAAAGTAGCGGTACACGCCGGGCAAGCCCGGCAGTGCGGCGGCTGTTTTCAAATGTATTTGACGTGCTTCTTCCTTATTCGTCATCGCCAGACCACACACTAGGTTTAGCAAGCATCCAGTCGCAGCACAGAAGTCATTATTTCCTGCGCCTGCTGATAGCGACTCTCAAGCTGCAACGCTTCCCACGAAAGCGCCGGCATTTGCGGCACCATCGCAGCAAGCCGCTCCGCTGAAATACGCGCTGCCTTGCCGTCTGGCGCCTGAAGTTCCGAAAGCAACTGATCGGCCTTATCCGGTGCATTGCACACCAACACCATGTCGCACCCGGCCGCCAGCGCCAACTTCGCTCCCTCGACCACATTGCCCGCCACGCTGGCACCCTGCATGCTCAGGTCGTCGCTAAAAATCGCGCCCTTGAAACCCAGGTCCTGACGCAAAATCGTCAGCCATTTTTTTGAAAATCCTGCAGGATGCCTGTCCACTTTCGGGTAAATCACATGCGCCGGCATGACTGACGCAAGCCCTAAACCCAGCCCGCCATACGGTTCTGCATCCTGCGACAGAATTTCTGTCAGGCCGCGCTCATCCATCGGAATGGCCACATGCGAATCGGCCTGCACGAAGCCATGCCCCGGAAAGTGTTTGCCGCAATTGGCCATGCCAGCCAGCGCCAACCCATGATTCAGGCTTTTTGCCAGCATGGACACGGCCTGTACATCGCCATGAAAGGCGCGATCGCCAATCACCTCGGACTCACCGTAATCCAGATCCAGCACCGGCGTGAACGACAGATCAACACCGCAAGCGCGCAACTCGGCCGCCAGCACATAACCCACGGCTGTCGCCACCTTCGTTGCCAGCACGTGATCACCGTCCCATAACTTGCCCAGTTCCCGCATTGCCGGCAAACGTGTAAAACCGTCCGACTTGAAGCGCTGCACGCGCCCGCCTTCGTGATCAACCGCAATCAGCATCCCCGGGCGCAACGCATGAATGGCGCGCGTCAACGCCAGCAACTGCGTCCGGTCCGTAAAATTGCGCGCGAACAGGATCACGCCGCCCACCAGCGGGTGGCTGATGCGCCGGATATCGTCTGGATTCAATTCCGTGCCGACCACATCCAGCATGACCGGACAATGAACCGGCCTGGCGTCTTTTGCACTCATGCGCGCTCCCTGTTCTGTTCGACAACCACAAACGCGACCGCGTAGTCGGACTCATCAGTAATCGACACTTGCGCAGTCAAGCCATTCTGCTCCATGAATTCCTGCAACACGCCGCTACAAACCGGAACCGGCTTGCCGCTGGGCGCATTCAGCACCTGCATCCCGCGCCACGTCATCGGCATGCGCATGCCCAGACCGATTGCCTTGGAAAAAGCTTCCTTGGCGGCAAAGCGCGTCGCCAGAAAGCGGATGCCGCGCGCAGCCACCTTGTCCTTGCGGCGATGATAGCGCACCAACTCTTCCGGCCCGAGTATGCGCTCAGCAAAACGATCGCCATGCCGCCCCAACGCCCCTTCAACACGGGAAATCTGGATAATGTCGGTGCCGACACCGTAAATCATGCGCCTGCCCTGATGCTGGAAAGGCGCGCTGCCACCATGATCGCTTTCATCTCGCGCACGGCATTTTGCCAACCGGCAAACACCGCGTGCGCCACAATCGCATGGCCGATGTTCAGTTCAGCAATTTCGGGAATGGCGGCAATCGCCTGCACGTTAGTGTAGTGCAAACCATGTCCGGCATTCACCCTGAGGCCACGCCGAACACCTTCCAGCACACCCTCCCGAATACGCAGCAACTCGGCTTGCCTTGCCGCTTCGTCCTCTTGCTCGGCATAGCGCCCGGTATGCAATTCAATCACCGTCGCACCCGTTTCAGCCGACGCCTGAATCTGTTCGACTTCAGCATCAATGAACAAACTGGTTCGAATCCCGGCCTGCGCCAGTTGCGCTACCGCCGCTTTCACTTGCGTGAAATGCTGCACCACATCCAACCCGCCCTCGGTCGTCAGTTCCTCGCGCCGCTCCGGCACCAGACACACATCTTGCGGTTTGATGCGGCAGGCGAAGTCCAGCATTTCACTGGTCACGGCCGACTCGAGGTTCATGCGCGTTGTCAGAAGCGGTCGGATGGCTTCGACGTCGGCATCCTTGATATGCCGCCGATCTTCGCGCAAATGCAGCGTAATCAGATCCGCCCCCGCCTGCTCTGCCAGTAGCGCTGCCTGAATCGGATCGGGATAGGAGGTGCCACGCGCATTGCGCAGCGTTGCGACATGGTCGATGTTGACGCCCAGATCGATGACCGGGCCTGAAGTCTGAAAAAAGCTCATTTCTTGTCGTCTTTGGTGTTGTATATCGGGGTAATTCTAACGCCTTGGCGCTCATTTATTCGCAATTATCGATTTCGTTTTCCAGAGAGTTCATGGCGCGAAGGGAAGCCGCAGACAGTACAACCTGTACGGCAAGGCTAAGCCAACAAAGCCATGGGCGCTCTGAGAGCGAAATGCGTTATAGCTGCGTGAGGTCGATTAAAATCTGCCGCGTCTTAATCTGTGCGCCATCCAGATGATGCGCCAGCAAAAACCGCATTAGCGCCTTGCTTTGCATCTGCGTCACAGCATCATCATAATCTTCGTTCGCCATGTCCAGCAGCGTCTTGCCGGAAACGGCGGGCCAGGACACATCGTGTGGACGCGCCGGGCGCGGGCCGCGCTCCGGATCAACGACATAACTCAAGCCGGAGTCGACGGATTTGCCCGTCTCGGCGCACATCACCCAGTCTGCCGCCACCCCGGTTTCGCGTAATAGCGCCAGCTCAAATTTACGCAGGGCAATAGGCGCTGGCTCGTTCGTTGCCAGTGCTTCAAGCGTTTGCCAATAATACTCAAACAAAACCGGATGCGGATCTTCACGTGCAAGCAAGTGCTGCAACATTTCGTTCAGGTAAAAACCGCACAACAAGGCCGACCTCTCCAGTGGCGGCAATCCCCCCACCCACTCAACCGAGGTCAGCGTGCGCAATTCGCCTTTGCCGCTCCACCCAACCGACAGCGGCTGAAAACTTTGCAGCACGCCGCGCAATTTCGAGTACGGTCGCTTCGCGCCCTTGGCTACCAGCGCAACGCGCCCGTAATCCTGCGTGAGCATGTCAACAATGAGACTGGTTTCCTTATAGGGGCGACTATGCAACACGAAACCGGGTTGCCCAACGACACGCGTGCTTTTTGCTGGCGGTGAGGGCTGCCGTAACGCTGTGTTCATTCGTAACCGTAAGCGCGCAAGCCAGCTTCGTTATCTGCCCACCCGGATTTCACCTTGACCCAGATTTCAAGGTAAACCGGTCCGCCGAACAGCTTTTCCATGTCCAGCCGAGCCTGCGTCGAAATATCTTTCAGCCTTGCGCCCTTCTGTCCAATGACCATCGACTTATGCGTATCGCGCCCAACAAGTATGGCTGCAAAAACCCGGCGCAGCTTGCCTTCGTGCTCAAACTTTTCGATCAGCACCGTACTGGTATACGGCAACTCGTCTCCAACCAGACGAAACATTTTCTCGCGCACGATTTCAGCCGCCATGAAGCGCTCGCTGCGATCCGTCATATCGTCCGCATCGAACACCGGGGGATTTTCAGGCAGTATTTTTCGCACCTCCTCCTGCAAAGCATCCAGTTGACGCCCCAACTGCGCTGACACCGGCACCACCGCAGCAAATGCTTTTTTCGATGCAAGTTCCTGCGCAAAAGGCAGCAAAGTCTCTTTGTTCTTGACCCGGTCTGATTTGTTGATCACCAAAATACATGGCACTTCTTCCGGTATCAAATCGAGCACTTGCTGGTCCGCTGGCCCGAACGTTCCCGCTTCCACGACAAATAACACCGCGTCAGATGAAATCAGCGTATTTGAAACCGCTTTGTTCAGTGTGCGGTTCAAGGCATTGGCATGGCGTGTCTGAAAGCCGGGCGTGTCGACATAAATAAATTGCGCGTCATCCGTGGTCTGAATACCGGTAATGCGATGGCGCGTGGTTTGCGCCTTGCGCGACGTAATACTGATCTTGGCGCCAATCAGCGCGTTCATCAGCGTGGACTTGCCCACATTCGGACGGCCGACAATCGCAATATAACCGCAGCGAAATGAGGTGGATGAGTTGTTTTCTGTCATTTTTTCAGCAAATTATTCGGACGTGGCATCTTCGTTCGAGGTTTCAGACTGATCCGTTGCAATGCCGATCAGTTTGAGTTGCGTATTTCTGGCTTTGCGCCGCGGAAGCTTGGCCGAACTTTTCCCCGGAATCGCCTGCGCCGCTTCCAGCGCCAGACTGGCAGCCATCTGCTCAGCCATGCGCCGACTGCTGCCACTGCCGTAGACCTGGATATCCAGTTTCGGGATCAGGCATTCGACCTCAAACTCTTGATTATGCGGAGCGCCATACGTTGCCACGACCTGATATGTCGGCAATGCGATCCGCCGGCCCTGCAAATACTCCTGCAGCAAGGTCTTTGCATCCTTGCCAAGCGTTTTCGGGTCAACCTCATTCAGGATCGGCGTGTAAAGCAGGCTAACCACCTGCTGAACGGCACTGAAGCCGCCATCTAGAAAAATCGCACCGAGCAATGCTTCAACGGCATCCGCCAAAATCGAAGGGCGGTGGGCGCCGCCGGATTTCAACTCGCCCTCGCCCAAACGAATCAGGCTGGAGAGCTGTATTATTTGCGCAATTTCATGCAAAGTCTGCTGCTTGACCAGATTGGAGCGCAGACGGGAAAGCCCACCCTCATCCATATCCTGATAGCGTTGGTACAGCATCGAAGCCACGACGCAATTTAACAAGGAGTCGCCGAGAAACTCAAGCCGCTCATTATGCGCGCTGCTATGACTGCGATGCGTCAACGCCTTGTTCAACAAGCTAGCGTCGTTGAACGCATACCCCAAACGGGTTTGCAGAGCAGCCAATGCTTTCATTATTTATTCAAGCGCCTGACATTTGCCGGAATCGTCGTGCCCTCGTAATCAAGCACAAGGCTGGCGGGGCCGAATAGCGGAATTTTCTTCTGATAGGCAAAGCTGACTTCGTATTGGTTTTCGATCTTTTCAATGATCAGATCGGACCCCGTAATCGAATCGATGTAACTGGTATCCGCATGCTTGTTAAATGAACTGCGTATCCCATATACAGTGCTGCCCGACTCCTTGGCGGAAGCAATCGCCTTGGTAATTGCGCGATACTCAATGACAGTCGGTACGATTTTCATGCCCAGCACGCCAATCGCACCCAAAATTACCAGAATGAAAATCAGCCCTGTCAGGGAAATGCCTCGCTGTGCAGAAACAGGTCGATGATGGTGCATGATGGTTCCTCTCCGTTCGCGTTCCAATTTACTCAAAACCGCCTATGCGCTTCAGATTACCGAAATTAAACCAAATGAAAAAGGCCCTGCCTACCAGATTGCGATCCGGCACGAAGCCCCAGTAACGACTATCCAAACTATTGTCTCGATTGTCACCCATGACGAAGTAGTGCCCTTTGGGCACCGTGCATGCAAAGCCTTCGACATTGTACGAACACATTTCCCGATACGCGAACGCATCCGGATTCTGAACATATGGCGGCGCAACCATATCATTCAATATTCCGTGCGTTTTGTCTGAGCTTTCTTCATAGTGTTTCGAATACGTCAACCGTTCACCATCCAGATAGTCCGAAAGCGGGCGATAGGTTGCCGCGATGCCATTAACCGTCAATTGCTTGTTGCGATACACCACCCGGTCACCTGGTACGCCGACCACACGCTTGATGTAATCCAGGGATGGATTGCGCGGGTATTTGAATACCACCACATCTCCGCGCTGCGGATCATTCAGACTGATCACCTTGGTACCCAGAACCGGCAATCGAATGCCATAGGTGTATTTGTTCACGAGAATCATGTCGCCCGACTGTAGGGTAGGCAACATGGAGCTGGATGGAATCTTGAACGGCTCCCACAAAAAAGAGCGCAGGAAGAAAACAGCGGCAATAACCGGGAAAAAGCTGCCCGTATATTCAATCCAGAGCGGCTGCTTGAGCAGCGTTTTCTCCAGTTCGTCGCGCCCGTTCAGGTCGGGTACAATCCCTTCCGCAGCCAGCCTGGCCTGCTTGGCATCATATTCGGCCAGCGCATCTGCTGCTTTCGCACGGCGTTGCTTCGCGAAGTAAAACTTGTCCAGACACCATATGATGCCCGTTACGATTGTCAGTATGAAAAGAATGAGTGCAAAGTTATTCAGTATGGCCTGCATGTTTTATTTTTCTTCGACTTGCAGAATTGCCAGGAATGCCTCTTGCGGAATCTCGACCGAACCGACTTGCTTCATTCGTTTCTTTCCTGCTTTTTGTTTTTCGAGCAGCTTGCGCTTGCGGCTGATGTCACCACCGTAACATTTGGCCAGCACGTTCTTGCGCAATGCTTTCACATTTTCCCGGGAAATAATATTGGAACCAATTGCCGCCTGAATGGCAACATCGAACATTTGACGCGGAATCAACTGGCGCATCTTGGCCGCTACCTGACGCCCGCGGAACTGGCTGTTTGCACGGTGGACGATAATCGCCAGTGCATCAACCTTTTCACCATTGAGCATCATGTCAACCTTGACAACATCCGCCGCACGATATTCCAGGAACTCGTATTCCATCGACGCATAGCCGCGCGATATCGATTTCAGGCGGTCGAAGAAATCCAGCACGATTTCTGCCATCGGCATTTGATATTTCAGACGCACCTGCTTGCCGTGATAGTTCATGTCCATCTGGATGCCGCGCTTTTGATTGCACAGCGTCATCACCACGCCAACATACTCTTGTGGCAAATACAGATTGACGTTCACGATCGGCTCGCGAATTTCCCGAACTCTCGCCTGATCCGGCATCTTGGACGGGTTATCCACCTGCAGAATCGAACCATCATTCATCTCGACTTCATACACAACCGTCGGGGCCGTCGTGATCAAATCCATGTCGAATTCACGTTCCAGGCGCTCCTGCACGATTTCCATGTGCAGCAAGCCGAGGAAGCCACAGCGGAAACCAAAGCCCAACGCTTGCGACACTTCGGGCTCGTAATGCAGCGAAGCATCGTTTAGTTTCAGCTTTTCCAGCGAATCACGCAGCGCTTCGTACTGGTTAGCCTCAGTCGGAAACAGCCCCGCAAAAACCTGTGGTTGCACTTCCTTGAAACCCGGTAACGGCTCGCTAGCCGGCCTGGATAGCAGCGTCACCGTGTCGCCCACTTTGGCGTCACTCAAGTCCTTGATACCCGCAATTATAAATCCTACTTCGCCAGCAGAGAGTGCGGGACGCGCTTGTGAGCGCGGCGTAAATACACCCACGCTGTCAACCGGATGCTGTGCTCCTGTTGACATCAGCAGTATGCGATCCTTGGCTTTCAGCGTGCCATTCATCACGCGCACCAGCATGACAACGCCCACGTAATTATCAAACCAGGAATCAATAATCAGTGCCTGTAACGGCGCATCCGGGTCACCCTTCGGTGGCGGCACCTGCGTAATCAGGCGCTCAAGAATATCTTGCACACCCAGCCCTGTCTTCCCAGAGCATTGGATGGCGTCGGTCGCCTCAATGCCGATCACATCCTCGATTTCCTCAATCGCCGAATCCGGATCTGCTGCAGGCAGGTCAATCTTGTTTAGCACCGGCACAACCTCGACGCCCAGATCGAGTGCGGTATAGCAGTTCGCAACGGTTTGTGCTTCCACACCCTGCGCGGCATCCACCACCAGCAGCGCGCCTTCGCAGGCAGACAGCGAGCGGCTGACTTCGTAACTGAAATCAACGTGGCCAGGCGTGTCAATCAGATTCATCCGATAGGTTTCGCCATTACGCGCCGTGTAATTCAGCGACGCCGTCTGCGCCTTGATCGTAATGCCCCGTTCTCGCTCAATATCCATCGAGTCAAGGACTTGCTGGTCCATTTCACGCGCTTCCAGGCCACCGCAAAGTTGAATGATGCGGTCGGCCAAGGTCGATTTGCCGTGGTCGATATGGGCAATGATGGAGAAATTACGAATATTTTTCATCGGCTTTCAGAAAATAAAGTCGAATCGTTACAGTTTTCGAACAAGGAATGATAAAAAAGATGTGATCCATTCTACCGGAATTCACGCAAATTGCTGTCGCAGGGTATTTCAAAGCGCGGCTTCTTTGCGCTTAACCAAGTCGCCGTCGCTTACACACAACAGCCCACCTTCAAAACCGGACTCCGCATCATACACGCACAATCCTTGCGATGCACAGCTTTCAGGCCTGGGACGCCTTAGCGCTTGCCCGAGCGCACCGGCTTGCCACCCTTGCGATGCTTGCTTCCAGCGGCAAATTTACCTGGCAGTGGCTTGCCGCCTGTGGGCGCTTTTGACTTGCGCGCCTCTCCCCCTTTTGATGCGCCCGCAGTCTCGCGAAATTTGGTGGCCGCACCGCGTACCGGCGCCGATTTCCACGACGGCACCAGATGCTGCGGCCCATTGCCGATCAGATCGGAACGCCCCATGCGCCGCAAGGCTTCACGCAAAATCATCCAGTTAGCTGGATCATGATAACGCAGGAACGCCTTGTGCAAGCGCCGTACGCGCCCTTTGCGCGGCGACTCCACCTCTTCGGAGTGTACGCTTACTTTCTGCAGCGGGTTCTTGCCACTGTGGTACATCGTGGTCGCAATCGACATCGGTGTCGGCACAAAAGTTTGCACCTGATCGAGGCGGAAATTGTTTTTCTTGAGCCACAATGCCAGATTCACCATATCCTCGTCGGTCGTGCCCGGATGCGACGCGATGAAATAGGGTACCAGATACTGTTCCTTGCCGGCTTCCCTTGAAAAACGGTCGAACATCTTCCTGAAGGTATCGTAAGTGCCAATGCCCGGCTTTTGCATCTTTGCCAGCACGCCCTGCTCGGTATGCTCCGGTGCAATTTTCAGCAAACCACCGACATGGTGTGTGACCAGCTCTTTCACGTATTCTGGCGAGTGCACCGCAAGATCGTAGCGCACGCCGGAACCGATCAAAATATTGCTAATCCCCGGCAGTTCACGCGCCTTGCGATACAAAGAGATCAACTTGCCATGATCTGTCTCCATGTTCTTGCAGATGGTCGGATAGATGCAGGACAGACGACGGCACATCGCCTGGATACTGGGTTCCCTGCACGCCAGACGATACATGTTGGCTGATGGACCGCCCAGATCGGAAATGATACCGGTGAAACCGTCGGTCTGGTCGCGAATCGTTTCGACTTCGCGCAAGATTGACGGTTCAGAACGGCTTTGGATGATGCGACCTTCGTGCTCGGTAATCGAACAAAAAGTACAGCCGCCAAAACAGCCACGCATGATCGTGACCGAAAAACGGATCATCTCCCAGGCCGGAATGCGCGCCCCTTTGTAAGCCGGGTGCGGCGCCCGCGCATACGGCAAACCGTACACGCGATCCATTTCTTCCATCGAAAGCGGTATCGGCGGTGGGTTAAGCCAAACATCGCGCTGCCCATGCCCCTGCACCAGTGCGCGCGCATTGCCCGGATTCGACTCCAGATGCAATACACGCGATGCGTGTGCGTACAACACCGGATCGTGCCGCACCTGCTCGTACGAAGGCAAGCGCACCACGGTTTTGCTGCGGCGTTCCTTTTGCGCGACTAATCGTTCTTCTCTCGACAGAACAGTTATCAATTGCTGTTGCACTTCACCACTTTCAACCTGCGAACACGGTGCGCCACTGGATATCGTTTCATACGGGTTGGCATGCGGCGACACCCCCCCCGGTTTATCCACACTGGTGGAATCGATTTCTTCCCAGTCGGTTTCGGGTCGCCAGCCACCCGGCGCCATGAACGCCGTACCGCGCAAGTCACGGATAGTCTCGATCGGCTCACCTGCTGCCAACCGGTGCGTCAGCTCTACCAATGCTCGCTCGGCATTGCCATATATCAGGATGTCGGCACGCGAATCTGGCAGGACGGAACGTCGCACCGTATCCGACCAGTAATCGTAGTGCGCGATGCGGCGCAAGCTGGCCTCAATACTACCTATCACAACATTCGCGCCCGGATACGCCTCGCGCGCACGCTGCGCATACACCACCAGCGCCCGATCCGGTCGCTTGCCACCAACATTGTCTGGCGTATAGGCGTCATCCGAGCGGATCTTGCGATCTGCCGTGTAACGGTTGACCATTGAATCCATGTTGCCTGCCGTGACGCCAAAATACAGCCGCGGCTTGCCCAACCTCTTGAAATCCTCTGTGGAATGCCAGTCCGGCTGACTGATGATCCCGACGCGAAAGCCCTGCGCCTCCAGAAAACGGCCAACCAGCGCCATACCGAAACTGGGGTGGTCAACATAGGCATCGCCAGTCACCAGAATCACGTCGCACGCATCCCAGCCGAGCACGTCCATTTCTTCGCGCGACATCGGTAAAAATGGCGCTGCATCGGCAGGTCGCGAGCGTTTCTTTGCGTATGAGAAAATATTTTTCAGGTGTGTCATGAACAGGCGAGGCGAGAGTGATCGTCCTTAATTTTACAGGGTGCGCCACAATAGCGCTAAAACCCTATCCAAAAACGTAAGGTGAAAAATCCATACCTATCATTTTTTGTAAAGCGCCACATGGAAGCGCAAATTCCACCGCTTTTAATACGCTTTAGTCACTTGTTTTCTGTCACCTTTTACTTTTTATGATGCATGTTTGCACGGATGATAAATAGTGTGTAGAGTTCGCCCTTTCGAGAATTTTTAAGGGTTAGCTCCTCTCTCACAAGGCCACAGGAGCTTCTCAAAAGGCTGCGGACATTATTCCCCCCCGCTCCTCAAGCTGTTTCAATCCTGAAGCGCACCCTTATCCCCAAAAAAGTTAGAGGAGTTTTTATGCCTAATTGGTTACGAAAAGGCGGCGTTGTTGTTTTTGCTGGCTTCTGCATCAACCTCACCTTCGGCTGCATTTATTCGTGGAGTATTTTTTCCGCAAACCTGAGCAATGTACAGGGATGGACCGCCTCGCAGGCGTCATTGCCCTACACAACCGTCATTGGCGTGTTTGCCTTCGTCATTCTGATCGGCGGAAATCTGCATGACAGATTCGGGCCGAGAATTGTCACCACCTTTAGTGGCATCTTTATCGGACTGGGATTGGTGATCAGTGGTTACTTTCCGACCCTAACAGGCATTGTGCTGGGTTTCGGTGTTTGCACCGGCGCCGGCATCGGCCTGGGTTACGCCAGCGTGGCACCCTGTGCATTGCGGTGGTTCCATCCAGCCAAAAAAGGCATGATCGTCGGCATCGTACTGACTGGTTTCGGCCTGGCACCGCTTTATGTCGCACCGCTGACGCGTCATCTCATTGCAGACTATGGCATGTTCACAACATTCAAACTTCTAGGCGTACTCTTCGGCGCCATGGTTGTCGTGATGGCGCAATGCATGAACCTGCCCAAAGATCCGGTTATTTCTGCCTCCGAAGCGGGCAAACTGACAACCAGACCACGCATAGAGGACGGCGAATACAACTGGAAAGCCATGGTTCGCACCAAAGAGTTTTATCTGCTCTGGATCATGTACCTGTGCGGCGCAATGACTGGCCTGATGCTGATGGGTCACATGTCCAAGATTTTGCAAGTTCAAACTGGCTCTGCCGAGAATGTCGTGTTTCTGGTTTCGGCCTTCTCAATCAGTAATGCACTGGGCCGCCCGACCGCCGGCTTCATTTCGGATCGATTCGGTCGTGGCCGCACGATGGCGGTGATGTACATCATTCAGGCGCTCACGCTGCTCATGCTATCAAGAACGAATTCATTCATGGGCGTACTGATCGCTGCTGTCGTCATCACCTACACTTACGGCGCCATGCTGGCTGTTTTCCCTTCCGCAGTCGGTGATTTCTACGGCACGAAGAACCTTGGCTTCAATTATGCGCTCCTGTTCACCTCCTGGGGGTTTGCCGGACTGTTCGGGCCGCAGCTTGCCGGCTACCTGCTAGATGCTACCGGCGGATATACAACTATTTTTTATATTTGTGCAGCCGCAAATATTGCGACCGCTGCAATCGGTATTTATATCAAATCGCCGAATCAGCGCAGAATGCGTGTGCTTCAAAGGCTGGTTTCGATCAACGCCTGACCCCAGCGCGCAACAAACAGAAAAGGGAGCAGACAATCTGCTCCCTTTTCCATTCTGCACAAAATGCCTGTATCCCCAGCTACATTAAGCTTTTCGCCAGCGCGCCAATTTTTCTTTTCGACCGCTCTGGCAATTCACGGTTGGGCGTGCTCGCAATCAGTCCGGTAAACAAGGTGCCGACCTTTCTGGCGCCAATCACCTTGGCCGTCATCTTGAGTTGTTTGTGCGTTGAAAAAAAGAAGCGCGCCAAAATAGCAGGTGCCGCGCTGGAAGAAATTAGCACCGCCTTTTTCTTCACCGCGTTCTCCTTGCGGTATCTGGGCGCATTCATTTGCCACGGCCAGTACGCATACACCACCAACCGCTCCATGAAACGCTTGAAAACAGCCGTAACCGAACCGAAATTGGTTGGCGACGCCAGAATATACGCATCCGCTTCTTCAATCCGCTCAATCAATGCCTCCATCGGATCATGCTGCGTACACTTACCCGGCGCCTCGCCCGGTTCTTGCGTGCACACCCGGCAATTGTTGCAGAACTCAAGCGGATATTCACGCAGGCAAACAACCTCAACCTCCGCCCCAAATGCTTCCAACGCCTCTGCCAGCAGATCGACCGCCTGATCGGTGATGCCACCTTCCAGATACGAACCGTTGATTGCGAGAATTTTGGTCATGGGCAGAACTGTAACAGTGAATTGGGAAAGCCACTTACTACGTGCGCGCAAAAGCCGAGAAAGAAAAAAGCGTTCTATCCCTGATTAGCCTAAAAGCGTGAACGGCGATACCCAACTTACTCAACCATACTTGTAGCTACGCTCGCGATCGATGTTCTCGAAGTAAACCGTAACCGCTTCCAGCCCGGCCTTCTGGAAGTGCTTGCTGATGATATCAGCGGCAATCTTCTGCGTTTCCGCCGGACGCGTGAACCACCACACCCTGATATAGGGCTTGGCCGGCACCCATTCTCCGTCAACAATAACCTCACCGCTGATCATGGCATAAGAAAAGGTTCCTCTTGCAATCCCGCAAGTCTCTGCAAGTTCATCCGACAAGGCCGTACTGACCTGTTTGATCATTGCCTCTTCGATGGCTCTGCATTCAATGCGTGGCATTTTTTCTCCTGTAATTCTTGAATTCAAACCATACGAACCTTCAGCCCCAGGCTTACCTGCTCGAAGCTCGTTCCATAAAGCTGGTCAACAAACGCCACGGCAAAACTGCCCGGCCTGTCGCTGATCTGAATGGCCAGATCGCCACACAGGCCGTAATAGCCAAATGCGGCGGCGGCCGCCTTGGCCGAATCCTCCGGGCCAACAGCACAAAAGGCACCGACGACCGCAGACAAGCCACAACCGCTACCGGTGACCTTCGTCATCAGTGGCTGACCGTTTGCAACCCGAAAGACCCGCTCGCCGTCCGTGATGCAATCCTCAGGCCCTGAAATCGCGATCACACTGCCGCTCTCTTTGGCCATGATCTTGGCCGTTTCAACCATGTTGTCGGAAAATTCCATGGAAGAATCAACTCCCTTGGTCTTGATATCAGACGACTGCAGGGATAGCACTTCGGAAGCGTTGCCGCGCAAAACCGCCACCTGACACTCTCCCAGAATGCGTTTGGCCGCCTCGGTTCGCAGCCGGGTTGCCCCGGCGCCCACAGGGTCAAGGACTACCGGAATGCCTCTGGCATTAGCCGCCTTGCCAGCCAACACCATCGACGCGACCCAGTCTTCCTGCAAGGTGCCGATGTTCAGCACCAGCGCGCCCGAGAAAGACACCATTTCCTGCACTTCGTCTGCGCAATGCGCCATCACCGGCGACGCGCCGAGCGCCAGCAGAACATTGGCCGAATGGTTCATCACCACAAAATTGGTGATGTTGTGAATCAGCGGCGCTTCCTGCCGGATTTTTTCCAGTAGCGAGATTGTGTAGTCGGGCAGAGTCATGGCAATCGTTTTTTCAATCGTTAAACAAATTGTTAAAAATGGGCGATTACTTTTTGGCGAAACAGAAAACGGCAGACAACCTCAGTGCACGCGCCTGCGAGTTCACCCTGCTGCCAGCGCCTGCTTGAAGTCCTCCAGCAAATCGACTGTGTCTTCGATTCCGACCGACACCCGAATCAGCGATTCGGCAATACCGAATTTCTGTCGTGCCTCCAGTCCGATTTCATGGAAGATGGTTTGTGCAACCGGAATAACGAGCGTGCGGGTATCGCCCAGGTTGCTGGCCGGGATGCCCAACTGGAGACGGTCAATGAAATCGTGGCAGTCGATACCGTCTTTCAACTCAAAGCTGAACATTGAGCCGTAGGCATGGAACAATTCGGTCGCCTGTGTGTGCTGCGGGTGCGATGGCAGGCCGGGATAGTGCACGGCCTTGACGCGTTCGTCAGCTTCGAGCATTTGCGCCAATGCCAGCGCGTTGCCACAGGTGCGATCCATGCGCAACGCCAGCGTTTCAGAACCGGATGAAATATCGTGCGCCGATTGCGGCGAGAGACAGGCGCCAAAATCGCGCAGGCCTTTGCCACGTATCTGCGCCAGCCCCCACATCGGCTGCGGGTTTTGTTTGAAACTGCCAAAAATATTGGGGTAGGTCGTCCAGTCGAACAGGCCAGTATCGGTCAGGCTGCCGCCCATTGCATTGCCGTGGCCATTGATTGATTTTGTGAGCGAGTTGATGACCAGATGTGCGCCAACCGTTTTGGGGCGAAACAGGTAGGGCGACGTCATGGTGTTGTCGACGACGAGCAAGATGCCTTTTTCGCGGCAAAGTTCGCCGATGCGTTTCAGGTCCGGAATCTGTGTGCGCGGATTGGCAATGGTTTCGAGGTACACCATGCGCGTGTTCGGTTGCAGTGTCTCTTCGACATTTTTCACGTCAGTCACATCGACTTGCGATACGTCAATACCATGCTCGTTAACGGTATGCCAGACGCTGCGCGTATTACTGAACAGGAATTGCGACGAGATCATATGGTCGCCCGCACGCAACAAGGTTTGCGACAATGCAGCAATAGCACCCATGCCGCTGGCAAAGCAGATGGTACCTAGACCGTCTTCCATCTGGTTGACCTTGTCTTCCAGCGCCGCCACACTGGGATTGCCCGCACGCGCATAACGAAAACCGGGTTGTTTACCCTGAAAGACCTCGGCCAGTTGGCGCGAACTGCCATACCCATAGGTCACGGAGGTATGAATCGGGCACAGAATGGATGCGTGTTCAATCGGCTTCTGGTGATCGCTGTGAACCAGCTTAGTCGTAAAACCGTATTTCTTGCCGCTCATAGCCATCCTTCTTAATCGTCTTCTGCGAGATTCAAATGCAGTTGCGAGCGCTCGGCATCTTCGGCCGTAGGCGGTGAACTGTGGCGCATCATCTCGATCCGATCCAGATATTCTGCATCCACATCGCCAGTCACGTATTGCCCATTGAAGCAGGAGGCATCCAAACTTGTCAGCTTCGGTTGTACGTCAAAGACAGAGCGATGCAAATCGGGCAGATCCTGATAGACCAGTGCATCCGCCGTAATTTCGCGGCAGATTTCATCTACAGTACGACCATAAGCAATCAATTCACTGCGCGTCGGCATATCGATACCATACACATTCGGGTATTTCACCGGCGGCGCAGCAGAAGCGAAAATCACGCGGCGCGCACCGGCTTCGCGAGCCATTTGTACAATTTCCATACTGGTCGTACCGCGCACAATGGAGTCGTCCACCAGCAAAATTGATTTACCCTTGAATTCGGACGTATTGGCGTTCAGCTTCTGACGCACCGAACGCGCGCGCGTTTCCTGACCCGGCATGATGAAGGTGCGTCCAATGTAACGATTACGCACAAAACCTTCACGGTAGTTGAGATTGAGCTTGCTGGCCAGTTCCACCGTGGACGGACGGGATGATTCAGGAATCGGCATCACCACGTCAATTTCGCCATCGCGGAATTCGCGCTTGATTTTCTCGGCCAGGTATTCACCCATCTTCAGGCGCGTGGCATAGACCGAAGCACCATCTATGACGGAATCAGGACGCGCGAAATAAACGTATTCAAACGCACAGGGGTTCAAGCTCGGGTTTTCCGCGCATTGCTGAGTATAGAGGTTACCGTCCAGATCCACGAACACCGCCTCGCCCGGATGGACATCGCGCAACATGTCGAATCCCATGCCGTACAGCGCAGCAGATTCGCTGGCGATCATGTATTCCGTACCCTTTTCAGTTTCAAGCGAACCGATACACAGCGGACGAATACCGAAGGGATCACGGAAAGCCAGCAAGCCGAAGCCGGCAATCTGGGCCACAACACCGTAGGAGCCACGCACGCGCTTGTGTACGCCATGCACCGCCTTAAACAGTGCCGCCGGATCAAGCGAGAAGCCCGTCGTCGCCATTTCGATTTCGTGCGCCAGCACATTGAGCAACACTTCGGAGTCCGAACTGGTGTTGATGTGACGGCGGTCATTAAGGAACATCTCCATGCGAAGCTGCTCCCAGTTGGTCAGATTGCCGTTGTGCGCCAACGTAATACCAAACGGTGCATTGACATAAAACGGCTGCGCCTCTTCGGCGCTGGAGCTGCCTGCTGTCGGGTAGCGCACCTGACCGATCCCGTAATTGCCATGCAGGGAGCGCATGTTGCGCGTCCGGAAAACATCCCGCACCAGACCATTGGCCTTGTGCATCGTGAACATATTTCCCTCATGGGTCGCAATGCCGGCGGCATCCTGACCACGGTGCTGCAAAAGCAGCAGGGAATCATAAATCATCTGGTTAACTGGAGCATGTGAAACGACACCAACAACACCACACATGTGAACTCCTAAAAATTAAATAAATTCAAATAAAAATTACTTTAATACCGAACATGGCTCGACACGCTTGTCGGCAAAAATGGCATCACCGTACGTGCAGCCGTCTCCGCCAGCGGACTGAACATTGCCTTTTTCCAGAAGACTTGCTGCGGCACCGCCGTCATCCCGCTCAACAACACCAGCGTCAGCACAATCAAGATGCCGCGCGCCAACCCCAACAAACCCCCAAGTCCGCGATCTGCCACCGTCAGGCCAGCGCTCTTAACCACGATGGACAACACCTTCGAAAGCATTCCTGCCGCCAAACGTGTCCCCAGAAACAGGATAATAAACGCCACAATCAGGCGCATGGCAGTGCTGCCAATGGCATCCGGCAACATCACCGACAACTGCGCGCCATAAGCATTGGCGACCACAAAACCCGCCAGCCAGCCACAGAGCGCAAAGCCCTCTTTAACGAATCCGTTAAACGTACTGATCACCACGGAACAGACCAAGATGAACAGCACGGCATAGTCAAAAAATGTCAAAACGCTTTCACTTCCTGCTCTGTCATTAATTCGGCATGATAGTGCAACCCAGCTCCATCATCATCAGCTTGGCACATGTCGCCTCTGCCGCGCCCTGCGTGGCAAACGGGCCTACGCGCACTCGAATGGGTGCGCCCTTCTTATTCGATGTTTTTTCCTCGTACGACTTGATGCCGGCGTGCTTGAGCCGTGTCCTGATTTCATTCACTTTTTTCTGGCTGCTCAAGGCAACCACCTGAATCACGAGCTTGCCGCTTGTCGGCCCCGTGGCATGGGTGGTTTCCGCCACTGTTTTTCCCGACTTTACCGTTTCTGGCTTTACCGTTTCTGGCTTTACCGTTTCTGGCTTTACCGTTTCTGGCTTTACCGTTTCTGGCTTTACCGTTTCTGGCTTGGACGGCACAGCCTCGCGCGGCTCGACAGGCGCATCAGTCGGCATAGAAGGGCCCGACGGCAGCACTTTTTCTTTTGAGGGGATGCGAATATCGATATCGTCAAGTTTCGATTTTGGCTCGGAATCAAAAACCATCGGCAGCATGATGATGAGACCCAGCACCAGCGCCACTGCGCCAACCAGCCGTCTTCGTGCCCGCTTTTTCTCACTCAACAACGGATCTTGCGGACTGCCTTTTTTGCTTTTGCTACCGTTACGGCCTTTGCGCACCGAGCTAGCAATCTCTTCGCGATGGGCGTAAAAGTCTTCGTTGACCTCTGCCTCTTCGGGTTCCTTTTTTTTAGCAAATGGTAGAAAGGGAAACATGCCTTTTTGAACCCGCCATTAATGTCACGATAAACCTGATGTTGGCGCTGCAGTGCCTGCAACAACCCAGAAAGAACCAAACACGGCTATTCTATCATTTTCCCCTGCCTGTTCAGCGGCATAAGCATAGGCTTTTCCGGGGCTGGAAAAACGCTTGATCGACTGATCTGGGATATCCGCCTGTCGCAATTTTTCGCTAATTTCCCGAGCAGACATTGCTCGTGACACAGGCAAGTCAGTGACATACCAACGATCAATACACGCTTTTGTTGCTGCAATGATACTGTCAACATCCTTGTCCCGCATTCCCCCAAAAATGGCAAAAGTACGCGCATACGCCCCCATGGCATTCAGGTTGTTTGCCAAAACCACCGCAGCATGCGGGTTATGCGCCACATCCAGCACGACTACAGGCCGCCCATCTAGCACTTGAAACCGCCCAGGCATAACGGCGTGCGACAAACCGGCACGGATGGCTTCTTCGGAAACGGGAAGCGGCAATGCTTCCAGAGCCGCCAGCGCAATTGCAGCATTATCGATCTGATTGTCACCCTGCATGGCAGGCAGTGGAAGTACCGTCCAATTCATGTCACGTCCGCGATAATCCCACGTTTGTGGCTGTTGCTTTGCACCAAAGTCACGCCCCACCAGCCGCAAATCGGCCTCAATGCTTTGCGCGTGCGCCAGCAGTGCGGCTGGCGGGTTCGGGTCGCCACAAATCGCGCCGCGATGCGTGCGAAAAATACCCGCTTTTTCGTAACCGATGATTTCGCGGTTGTCACCCAGATAATCCACATGATCCACTGCCACGTTCGTCACCACTGCCACCGCCGCATCCAGAAGATTGACGGCATCCAGCCTGCCGCCCAAACCAACTTCCAGTATCACGACATCCAGCGCGGCCTCAGCAAACAGGCGCAGAATCGCAAGTGTGGTGAATTCAAAATAAGTCAGCGGCGTATCATCGCGTGCGGCGTCAACTGCGGCAAAGTGCTCGACAAGTTGCGCATCCGACACCTCCACGCCATTGACGCGCGCGCGCTCATTGAATTGATGAATGTGGGGCGACGTATACAAACCAACGCGATAACCGGCCTGAGTCAGGATGGCCTCCAAGGTCGCGCACACCGACCCCTTGCCGTTCGTGCCGCCAACGGTAATGATCGGACAGGCAATCTGAGCGCCCAGTCGCTGGTAGACCGTATGGATGCGCGCCAACCCCATATCAATCTGCTTAACGTGCAGGTCTTCGATATAGGCGAGCCAGTCTGAGAGTGTGCTGGATGCCGAGGGCGTCACGCTATCTGTCCATTAACGAAAAAACCTGGCTCTTCCAAGCCAGGCTATAGTCTGATTGGTACCGCACTTATGCCAATGCTTCAATTGACCGTTTTTGCAGCAATGCCAGCAAACGTCCAATTTCGCTGCGCATATTGCGGCGATCCACGATCATGTCAATCGCCCCTTTTTCAAGCAGGAATTCCGCACGCTGAAAACCTTCCGGCAATTTTTCACGTACCGTATTCTCAATCACGCGCTGACCAGCAAAACCAACCAGTGCTTTTGGTTCGGCAATCACAACGTCACCCAGAAAGGCAAAGGATGCCGATACGCCACCCATCGTCGGATCGGTCAGCACCGAAATGAATGGCAGTTTTTCTTCGGCCAACTTGGTCAGAATGGCGCTGGTCTTGGTCATCTGAAACAATGACAGCAGCCCTTCTTGCATGCGAGCACCACCACTGGCACTAAAACAGATGAAAGGCACTTTCTGTTCCAGCGCAGTTTGCACACCACGCACAAAACGTTCGCCCACCACGGAACCCATGGAACCACCCATGAAATTAAACTCGAAACAAGCTGCCACAACCGGGATGGACATGATGGCGCCACTCATCACGACCAGCGCATCCGTTTCGCTTGTTGATGCCGTTGCCGCTTTCAAGCGATCCGGGTATTTTTTACTGTCCTTGAACTTGAGTGTGTCTACTGGCAGCACTTCGCTTCCGATCTGCACGCGCCCCTCTTTATCCAGCAGACCATCCAGGCGTTCGCGTGCGTTAATGCGCATATGGTGATCGCAACTTGGACAAACATGCAGGTTTGTTTCCAGATCTGCGTTATACAACACCGTTTCGCAAGAGGGGCATTTCACCCACAAGCCTTCTGGAATGGTTTTTCGGGATGCGTTTTCCGAACGCTGGATGCGCGGCGGAAGCAATTTATCAAGCCAACTCATGACATCTCCTCATGACTGATGTTTCAAATATTTCATTCTGTGATGCAGCTTATGCATCCAGTGCCGCACGGATTTCCGATAAGAATGTTTGCGCGGCCGTTTCCGCCTGGTCTGGCGGGTTGTTTTCCAGTTCCTGGATAATGCGACTACCAATGACCACGGCATCGGAAACCGAAGAAACCGCCTTGGCCGTTGCGCCATCACGTATACCGAATCCAACCCCCACAGGAACGCTAACGTATTGGCGAATTTTCGCCATCATGGAAGCAATCGAGTCCAGATCCAGATTCGCCGAACCCGTTACGCCTTTGAGTGACACATAATAAACGTAACCGCTCGCAATTTTACCTATTTTTTCAATGCGTTCATCCGTCGATGTTGGCGCAAGCAGAAAAATCGTATCCATACCATGCGCACCCATCGACGCCGCGAAGTCTTCGCATTCCTCTGGCGGATAATCAACCACCAGCACACCATCAACCCCTGCCGCGCTCGCAGACCGGATAAAAAGCTCTCTGCCCATGTGCTCAATCGGGTTGGCATACCCCATCAACACCACCGGCGTCGAAGCATCCGTCTGGCGGAAATCCTGCACGTAGCGCAAAACATCGCGCAAGCTGACGCCTTTTTCCAGCGCACGCTCCGACGCGCGCTGAATCACCGGGCCATCTGCCATCGGATCGGAAAATGGCACCCCGAGTTCGATAATGTCTGCACCGCCCGCCACCAGTGCGTGCATCAGCGGCACAGTCAACTCCGGTGCCGGGTCACCTGCCGTAATGAACGGAATCAGCCCTTTTTTATTCTGTTTGGCCAGTTCGGCCATCGTGTTTTGTATTCGAGACATTGTTTTATTCTCAACTATATTCTTTTGCACGCAGTTCCGTTTTCAGCGCATTCATGACGCGAAGGCAAGCTGCAGACAGTGCTGGGAGCACGGCAAGGCGCAGCCGACAAAGTCATGGGCGCTCTGAAGCGGGACTACCATTTGATTCCAGCCTTTTCAGCGACAGTGTGCATATCCTTATCACCACGCCCTGAAAGGTTAACGAGAATGGCCTTGTCCTTACCCAGCGCTGGCGCAATTTTTACAGCATGCGCGATAGCGTGGCTGGATTCCAGCGCCGGAATAATACCCTCAATGCGGCAGCAGTCGTGGAAAGCGCTCAACGCTTCTGCATCGGTTGCTGCCACATAGTGTGCCCGCCCAGAATCTTTCAGCCACGCATGCTCAGGACCCACACCCGGATAGTCCAGCCCGGCCGAAATGGAGTGCGTCTCGATAATCTGACCGTTTTCATCCTGCATCAGGTATGTCCGATTGCCGTGCAGTACACCGGGCGACCCCGCTGTCAGCGGCGCGGCGTGACGCCCTGTTTCAATGCCGTCCCCTTCCGCCTCGACGCCGATCAGTTCGACTTCCGAGGCATCAATGTAGGGGTAAAAAATACCCATGGCGTTCGAGCCGCCTCCGACACAGGCGACGATCTTGTCCGGTTGGCGACCGATCATTTCCGGCATCTGCTGTAGACACTCCTCGCCAATCACGGACTGGAAGTCGCGCACCATCATCGGGTAAGGGTGCGGGCCCGCCACGGTGCCAATGATGTAGAAAGTATCGGCGACATTCGTGACCCAGTCGCGCATCGCTTCGTTGAGCGCATCTTTCAGGGTTTTGGAGCCGGAGTTGACCGGCACCACATCAGCACCCAGCAACTTCATCCGATAGACATTCTGCGCCTGACGCTTCACATCTTCGCTACCCATGTAGATCACGCATTTCAAGCCAAAGCGGGCGCAAATGGTGGCCGTTGCCACACCGTGCTGTCCGGCACCGGTTTCAGCAATGACGCGCGGTTTGCCCATCCGGCGCGCCAGCAGCGCCTGGCCAATCACGTTATTGATCTTGTGCGCGCCGGTATGATTCAGGTCCTCGCGCTTGAAGTAAATCTGAGCGCCACCGAGCATTTCGGACCAGCGTTGCGCGTGGTAAATCGGCGAGGGGCGGCCCACGAAATGTTTTAGCTCGTAGCGAAACTCATTCAAAAAATCAGGATCTTCACGAAACTTCGCATACCCCTGCTTCAGTTCTTCGAGCGCATGAATCAGTGTTTCAGAGACAAAAATACCGCCATAAACCCCGAAATGGCCTTTTTCGTCGGGCAAGTTGTATTGCGCCGCATGGTAAAGCGCGCCGGGTTGAACCCCGGAAACTGCTTGTTTTTTCATATTGAATTCTCTTGGTGTTGGCTTGACAGCATCCCGACATCCGCCACCAGGCTTAACCGGCATGCGTGTTGACTTCATTCAGTTTCGATCAACATGCGCCTGATAAACGGCGCGGACAAAAGCACGCATCTTGTCGGCGTCTTTGATGCCCTTGCTCTGCTCGACACCACTGCTGATATCGACCGCGTAAGGGCGCACAAATTGCACCGCGTCAGCCGCGTTTTGCACGCTCAAGCCACCACTCAAAACGACCCGAGGCGCGAGACCTTCTGGAATAAGAGACCAATCGAAATCCTTTCCTGCACCACCATAACCATCAACGAAGGCATCCAGCAACAGCCCGGAAAAAAGACTACTGGCAGCACGATAATCCTGCTCGTATTGTAGCAAAACATCTCCCGTCATTTCTGCCTTCATGCGTGCCGCACGAATGAAGGGGCGATTTACCGCCCTCGCGGCTTCAGCACAGAATTGCGGCGTTTCATCACCATGAAACTGCAACAGAGAAACTGGCGCTTCGGCCACGGTCTGAACAATCTCTTCCACAGTAGCATTCACGAACAGGCCAACAGTGGTAACAAAAGCCGGCACCTCAAGCAACAGTTGTCTGGTGTACGGCGGCGAAATATAGCGCGGGCTTTGGGGATAAAACACAAAACCCAGCGCATCCGCCCCAGCGTCAACAGCTGCCCGCACATCCCCGGATCGGGTCAGGCCGCATATCTTGATTCGCGTACGATAAGTCATCTCTGCATTGACGAAACGAAAAAAGTCTATGTTACGCGTACTTACGAATTCCGCAAACAGGGAATGCCGACAGTAATGGCTTTACCAGCCAAAAAATCTGTCGGCTGCTTCTTGCGGCAAGCCCCATTTTTCTTCGTAAATCACCTTGGACAGATAAAGACCGTCCGGTCTGAACGTCGGTGCTGCCAGCTTTCTGTCCTGCCCCAACAAAATTTCGCGTAACCATTGGGGCGAATGGCGCTGGTTACCGACATACACCAGCGATCCAACGATATTGCGCACCATGTGGTGCAAAAAAGCATCTGCCTGAAACTGGAAAATAAAAAAATGGCCGCGCTGCTCGATCGTAATTTCCTGCATGGTTTTAACCGGCGTAATCGACTGGCATTCAGCCGCACGAAAAGCGGAGAAGTCATGCTCACCCAGCAAATAATCCGAGGCTTCACGCATCCGCCCCAGTGAAAGCGGCTGAAACACCCAGCCAGCCTTGCCGTGCAATATCGGTGAACGCACATTGTGGTTGTAAAGCACATACTGGTAGCGCCGCGCTTTCGCACTGGAGCGCGCATGAAAGTCTGGCGGTACAGGGTGCGCCCAGCGCACCGCAATGGAAGGCGGCAAAAAGGAATTGACGCCACGCACCCAGGAAACTGACGCACGATCCAGATCCGTATCCAGATGCACCACCTGCTCCATGGCGTGCACACCCGCGTCGGTGCGCCCCGCGCACATCACGGTAATATCCCGCTGCGTAAATGCCTTGATCGCTTGCTGCAAACGATCCTGCACCGTCTGGCGATGCGGCTGCGTTTGCCAACCCTGCCAATCCTTGCCGTCATACTGCACGCCCAGTGCGATGCGTCTCAAATCCATGCCTCCCACCATCTTTAATAAAAAACGGGCACGCGCCTGAAAGCCGTGCCCGTTGAAAACAGGTCTTTCCTAGGATAGCTTGCTTATTGCCTCCCGAGCACGCGCAATCTGCGCTTCAGAGCCTTCCTGCAAGACTTCTTCCAACAATTCGCGCGCGCCTTCTTTGTCGCCAATGCCCATGTAGGCATCAGCCAACTCCAGTTTGGTGTCCACTTCCAGGCGCCCTGAGCTTGCGCCTGACGTCAACTCCGGAACCGGCGGTATTTCCGTTGGCGGCGTATCCAGATCCAGATTGATAGAACTGAAATCAAAGCTGGCTGCGGCAGCACCAACCGCAATTGCAGGTGCTTCCAATTCAGAAGTTGACGGTTCCTCTTGCTGCTCAATTTGTCCAGACTCGACCGGTTGCGCTTCCGTACCTGTTGCAGTCGAAGGCGCATATTGGGTTACAGTTTCTGCCAACGTAAATTCGGTGAGGCTATCCAAGGCTTCGTCCGAAATCGCTTCCTCTTCCTCTAACACTTCAATCTGCGCTGCAGGCGTTTCCGATACATCGTCCAGATCAAAGTTCAGCGGCGCAGCATCCTTGCTTGCGGTCGCCTCAACCTCTGGCTCATCTACAGCCAACCCGGAAACGGCGTCTTCATCGCTGGATGATTCGAACGCCATTGGTGTCTCTGGGGTTTCATTTTCCTGGGGAGTGTCGCCGGCAAATTCCTCAACATCTTCAGGGTTCATTCTCGCCATGTCAGCAATCGGCACTGCCACCGGCGGTGCTTCCTGCACGGTTTCTTCAGACGCCGACAGCATTTCCTCACCAACGTCAGCTTCCACTTCCTCCGCTTCAGAAGAAGGTGTTTCCGTCACCATTGCTGGCTCACCAGCATCTTCAGCAACGATCTCTTCGTCGACTGCCTCGGCCTGCGCGAACAACGGGTTACCTGGTGCAATGGTCGCACCCAAGGCAGCCGCGTGCGCCCATTCCTCGCCTTTACCCTCGGTCATCACATGGAGTTCGCTCGCCAGCGTATTGAAAGAATATACATCCCCTTTTTGCGCGTAGATATCCAGCAACTTGACCCGATAATCATTGCGCTCGCCATTGCTACGCAATCCGGCCTTGAGAACGTCAATGGCCTGATTTTCACGGCCATAGGCAAGATAAACCTCCGCTTCGGCCAGCGCATCTACTTCTTCAGCATCCAGCAAACCCTCTGACGCTACTGCAACCGGCGCAGTAAAGAAATTATTGTTTGTCAACGATGCTTCCGCACCATCTGATGAATCAAGCTTTGGCTCATCCATCATTGAATCGAAATCCAAGATTTTTTCTGCTTTTTTCTGGCGCCCCTTGCGCATGCGGAGCATGATCAGCAACAAAAACAGCACACCAACCAACGCCAAAACCAGTCTGTTCTGCATCAAATCCTGAAGGAAAGCAGGAATCATTGATGAAGACTTGCTTGGCTTCGTCTGTTTTGCAACAGGTTTTGTTTCAGGTTTTGCCGCTGACTTTTGATCTGCCACCGAAGCAAGCGCTGCTGTCGGCTTGGCGGCCTGATCAGGCTGCCCTAGCTTTTCACCATCGCCAGCCTTGACCTGCTCGTCCGGCGTGACTTCAGGCCTATTTTCCGTCACTGCCGCCACCGCAGTCTCTGACTTTTCGCTGGCTTCCCCTGTCATTAACAACGCCTGCTTTTGTTGCGTTGCCAGGGACTGGCTACGCACCTGCAGCAAGGCTTTCAATTCGCTCAGGCTCTTTTCCAGCGCCTTGATGCGCGCATTCGCTTCATCCAATGCCGGATCAGTTGCACCCTGCTTGCCGGATGTACCCACATCGCCAGCCGCTCCATTGCCGCCACGCATGGGGGCTCTGGAAACTTTCAGCCTGTCTTTGGTGGCGCCCGACGAATTTTCCATCATCAAGGAGGGTGCCAAAACTCTTCCCGCTGCACTCTGGCCAGACTTGCTTTTTTGAGCCGGTGCAGCCTTGGAAGCCTGATCAGCAAGGCGCTGGCGGGCATGGGCGAACTCACGTTCATGCTCTGCAATCGTCGTGTGCGCTTCCTCTCGGTTGATGCTTTGCGCCGTTTCAACATCGGGGATATGCAAGGTTTTCCCAACCTGCAGCAAGTTCATGTTGTCTTGCATGAACGCGTGCGGATTGGCACAGTATAGCGCCACCAATGCCTGCTCCTGCGAAACGCGTTTCAGATGGCTGTTGCGCGCGATATAACGCAGGCTTTGCCCGCGCTTGACGCGATGCTTTACCTTAGCTTGCCGTTTTTTTTTTGAGACGTAGGACCTATTATCCTGCGTTGGCTCCACCCACTTTACAACCTCAACAGGCTGAACCGACTGTGTCGGCGCATAGGATGGCTGGTTACTGGATTCTGGCGCAGCAACGGCAATCGGCGAAACGACTTGGGCTGGCGCACTGGCACGCAACTCCGGTGGGTCGAGCAGGAAGGTGTATTCCCGCATCAGGCGCCCGCTATCGGAGCGTAACTCCAGCAGCATCGCGATGAACGGATCATTCATCGGGCGCGAAGAAGTGATGCGAATGAGCTGGCGATCGCGATGCTTCACCACCTCAAAGCGCAGTGAAGCAAGCACCGGGTTGTAATCGATATTCGTTTTTTCAAAGGCTGCTACCGGAGCCAGTTTGGCGACCAAACCCTCGGACTCGTCCTTATCAACGGAAACCAACTCGATTTCAGCGCGAAGCGGCTGTCCCAGAGAGGAAAGAACCGTCAACTTGCCCAGACTTGCAGCCTGTGCGCTAGACAAGGTAAGAGCGAAGAGCGCGGCAGCGCCAACCGTTTTAGCTTTAAATGGCAAATGTGAGTGGCTCATAGACAATAGAATCTGATTTGGATTGCACAACGGCCTGTGCCGTACTCATTGATGCCGGCACACCGCACCATACTAAGATCGTTTCAGCCTTTGAAACATATCATTGCGCCCATGTACATGCAAGCCAATAGGATCACATGAACACGAATACATCAAACGATATAACAACATCACCGACACTCGTTGCCACAAAGCAACATTCTTTTAATTTTCAAGCAATACGCGCAACATCCTTCGTAGTGGCTCCGCAGCACCCCAAAGCAACTGATCGCCCACCGTAAAGGCTGAAATGTATTCTCCGCCCATCTGCATCTTGCGTATGCGCCCGACCGGAACGGTCAAGTGGCCCGTCACCGCTGCAGGCGTCAGATCCCTCATTGAGGCTTCACGCGTGTTTGGCACGACTTTGGCCCAGGGGTTATGACTGTCGATGATGTCGTTGATTTCATCCAGTGGCACGTCTTTTTTCAGTTTGATTGTCAGTGCCTGAGAATGGCAGCGCATCGCCCCAATGCGCACACAAAGACCGTCAATCGGAATGTACTGCTCAGAACCATTGCCAAGTATCTTGTTGGTCTCGGCACCGGCCTTCCATTCTTCGCGCGACACGCCGTTACCCAGGTCGCGATCAATCCACGGAATCAGATTGCCTGCCAGTGGTACACCGAACTGTCTGGTTTCATCCGCTTCAAACGCATGCTGTTTGGCCAGCACGTTGCGATCAATTTCCAGAATCGCGGATGCCGGATCGTCCAGCAGTGGTTGCACTTCCGCGTGGAGCTTGCCGAACTGGGTCAGCAGTTCACGCATGTGCTGCGCGCCACCCCCTGACGCCGCCTGATAGGTCATGGACGTCATCCATTCAACCAGCCCCTGCTCGAACAGGCCGCCCAAGCCCATCAAGGCACAGGAAACCGTGCAGTTGCCACCGACGTAATCCTTGATGCCGCTTGCCAGCCCGTTCTTGATGACATTCATGTTGACCGGATCGAGCACGATGATCGCGTCGTCATTCATGCGCAATGCCGAGGCGGCATCTATCCAGTAGCCATCCCAGCCAGCCGCACGCAATTCCGGATAGATCGCGTTGGTGTAATCACCTCCCTGGCAGGTAATGATGATCTGGCATTTCTTCAGTTCATTGACGTCATTGGCATCCTTGAGCAGTTTTTCGTTCTTGGCCATTGCAGGCGCCTGACCGCCCACATTGGACGTCGTGAAAAAGATGGGCTCGATCGATGCGAAATCGTTCTCCGCCTGCATGCGCTGCATCAGAACGGAACCGACCATTCCGCGCCAGCCAACCAGTCCAACTACGTTCATGACTTCTCCCAACTGTTCTCGTTATCTTCCTGTTTGCCGATCAAAGCGCTGCCACAACCGCACCGCCCATCTCGGACGTACTGACACGCGTCGTGCCTTCTTCGTAAATGTCCGGCGTGCGCAGGCCCTGCGCCAAGACGCGTTTGACGGCATTTTCAATCCGGTCTGCCTGCTCCGGCATGTTGAGCGAGAAGCGCAGCATCATCGCGGCCGACAGAATCGTCGCCAGCGGGTTCGCAATGCCCTGGCCGGCGATGTCTGGTGCCGAACCGTGCGACGGCTCGTACAAGCCCTTGCTGTTCACGTCCAGCGACGCAGACGGCAGCATGCCGATGGAGCCGGTCAGCATCGCGGCCGCATCCGACAGAATGTCGCCAAACATGTTGCCGGTCACGATCACGTCAAACGCCTTGGGCGCGCGCACCAGTTGCATGGCCGCATTGTCAACATACATGTGATCGAGTTCGACGTCTGGATATTCCTTGCTGACATCAATCATGATGTCACGCCAGAACTGCGAGGTTTCCAGCACATTCGCCTTGTCCACGCTGGTCAGGCGCTTGCCGCGCTTTTGCGCGGTCTGGAAAGCCACATGCGCGATGCGGCGGATTTCGCCTTCGGCATAGCGCATGGTATCGAAGCCTTCGCGTTCACCCGCAAATGCGCCATCCGGTGCCGTGCGCACGCCGCGCGGCTGGCCGAAATAGATATCGCCCGTCAGTTCGCGAATGATCAGGATGTCCAGACCGGATACCACTTCCGGCTTCAGGGTCGACGCGCCCACCAGTTCCGGATACAGAATTGCCGGACGCAGATTGGCGAACAGGCCCAAATGCTTGCGCAAGCCGAGGATGGCCTGTTCCGGGCGCAATGCACGCTCCAGCGTGTCGTATTTCCAGTCTCCCACAGCACCGAACAGAATCGCATCGGCTTCCTGCGCCAGTTTCAGCGTCGCTTCCGGCAGCGGATGGCCGCTGGCCTCATAGCCCGCACCACCAACCGGTGCCGATTCCATTTCAAAGTTTTCGCCTAGCGCATTCAGCACCTTGACGGCTTCATCCATGATCTCGGCGCCAATGCCGTCACCCGGCAGGATTGCAATTTTCACTTTAGCCTCTCTTATTTCTCGCGACCCTTGAGAAAGCCGCGCTTTTTCGAATCTGAAACAAAGCAGGCTAACCAGTCAGGTTAGCCTGCGCCCAAACCACCTCGCCGCAAGCGTTTACATCGCACTCAAATTGTATTTGCCAACCAGGGCTGGTCGGCAATATGACGCGCTTCATAGGCGCGAATCTTGTCAGCATGCTGCAAGGTCAAGCCAATGTCATCCAGCCCGTTTTGCAGGCAATACTTTCTGAACGGGTCGATGTTGAACGGATAGGATTCGCCGTTTTGCGCCACCACTGCCTGCTTCTCCAGATCAATCGTCAGCTTGAAGCCCTCGGTCGCACCGATGTCCGCCATCAGTTTTACCACCTGCTCTTCCGGCAACACAACCGGCAAAAAGCCTATCTTGAAGCAGTTATTGAAAAAAATGTCCGCAAAACTGGGCGCAATCACCGCCTTGAAGCCGTACTGCTGCAAGGCCCACGGTGCGTGTTCGCGCGACGAACCGCATCCGAAATTGTTGCCTGCCACCAGAATGGACGCCCCTTGATAGCGCGGCAAATTCAACACAAAATCCATGTTCAGTGGGCGCTGCGAGCAATCCATGCCCGGCTCGCCGTGATCCAGATAGCGCCACTCGTCAAACAGGTTCGGGCCGAAACCGGTGCGATGAATCGACTTCAGGAACTGCTTCGGAATGATCGCGTCCGTATCTACATTGCCGCGATCCAGCGGTACTGCCAAGCCTTCGTGTTTGGTAAATTTATCCATCTTCTTGCCACACTTTGTGAACGACAGGACAGCAAAACGCTGCCCAGAATATTTATCCCTTATTTGCTGGCGGCATTTTCAACCGCTGAACCTGCCTTTTGCACGTCCTGACCAAGGCCTTTCATCGTGTTACAACCTGCCAGAACCATGATGGCAGCCAAAATCGCTAATGCTTTTTTCATCTCAACCCCCAGTAAAAAATCAAATCAAGTCGCGCACGTCCACGAAGTGCCCGGCAATCCCCGCAGCCGCTGCCATTTCCGGCGATACCAGATGCGTGCGCCCACCGGCGCCCTGGCGCCCTTCAAAATTCCGGTTCGATGTCGACGCACAACGCTCACCCGGATCCAGCCGGTCGGCATTCATTGCCAGACACATCGAACAACCCGGGTCACGCCACTCGAATCCAGCATCGAGGAAGATCTTGTCCAGGCCTTCCAGCTCGGCCTGCTCCTTGACCAGACCAGAACCCGGCACCACCATCGCCAGCTTGACGCTGTCCGCTTTTTTCTTGCCACGCACGACTGCCGCCGCCGCACGCAAATCTTCAATACGCGAATTGGTGCACGAGCCGATAAACACCTTGTCGATCGCAATCTCGGTAATCGGCGTATTCGGCTTCAAATCCATGTAAGCCAGCGCTTTTTCAATCGCATCGCGCTTAGTCGCATCACTCTCGACGGCTGGATCAGGCACACGCGCATCAATCGGCAGCACCATTTCTGGCGACGTTCCCCAAGTCACTTGCGGCTTGATCTCGGCGGCGTCCAGTTTTACCACAGCATCGAAATGCGCCCCCGGATCAGAGTGCAGCGTGCGCCAGTAGGCCACTGCCTTGTTCCATTGTGCACCGGTCGGTGTATAGGGACGGCCCTTGACGTAATCAATCGTCACCTCATCCACGCCAATCATGCCCGCGCGTGCACCGGCTTCAATCGCCATATTGCACACCGTCATGCGCCCTTCCATCGACAGGCCGGTAATCGCCGAACCGGCAAACTCGATCGCGAAGCCCGTGCCGCCGGCCGTGCCGATCTTGCCGATCACCGCCAGCACCAAGTCCTTGGCGGTAACCCCTGGCTGCATTGCGCCATCTACCTGCACCAGCATGGCCTTGGATTTTTTCGCCAGCAGGGTTTGCGTTGCCAGCACATGCTCGACTTCCGATGTACCGATGCCGTGCGCCAGACAGCCAAAAGCACCGTGCGTTGAGGTATGCGAATCCCCGCAAACGACGGTCATGCCAGGCAGGGTCGCGCCCTGTTCTGGACCAATCACATGGACGATGCCCTGACGCTTGTCGTTCATATCGAAGTAGGTCAGGCCACACGCCTTAGCATTCGCGTCCAGCGTTTCCACCTGCAAGCGCGCGATGGGATCGGCAATGCCGCCTTCACGATCTGTGGTTGGCACATTATGATCAGCCACCACCAGATTGGCAGACACGCGCCATGGCTTGCGACCTGCCAGTTTCAGACCTTCAAAAGCCTGCGGACTGGTCACTTCATGCAGCAAATGCCGGTCGATATAAAGAATGGAAGTGCCGTCTTCCTCGGTATGGACAACGTGCGATTCCCAGAGTTTGTCGTAAAGCGTTTTAGCCATTTTCAAGCCGTTTTCAAATGCGATGAATAGCGTGACATTATGCCATCATGGGTTGGGATACGCCACGTTTTGAATGTAATGCAACGCGCCTGTTTCCACTGTGAAAGCAAGGCAACACGCAAGAAGCATGCATCACGCAGCCATTTATTCAGCGTATTTATCGAAGAATTCAATCATCATGTCCTGATAAACCCGCCCGCGAACCCGCTCGACCATCGCATCAACGTGGTCGCCGCCCTCAATCGTCACCAGTTGCTTGGGTTCACCCGCTTCGGCCAACAGGAGAACAGAATGCGAATACGGCACCACCACATCGCGGGTACCGTGAATCAGCAGGAGTGGAGTCGGCGCGAGTTTTGCGACAAAAGCCGTTGCGGTATAGGTATCATCCAGATCCACCGCCACATGCGGCATCTTGTCCTTGATCGTCGCGGAGTATGAATGGAACGGGGCTTCAGCCAGTACCGCACGCACGCCCTGCGGACTGGCACCAGCGGCAGCAATCGCCAGCATGCCACCCAGGCTTTGACCAAACACAAACAGCTTGCCGGTATCGATATCGGTGCGCGTGCGCAAGTAATCGAGCGCCGCGACGGAATCCTCGAAAACCCCTTTCGGGTCCGGCCTGACAGGATCGGAATCACCATAGTTGCGATAATCAAAAGCAAACAGGTTATAGCCGCGTCGCGGCACAAATTCCGCAAAACTCCAATGCGCCGTCATATTTTGCGCATTGCCGTGCAGATGAATCACCGTGCCTTTCGCATCCATCGGTTTTTCCACATCCCGCGCCGGAATAAACCAGCCGGACAGTCGCGTACCATCGGCGCTGTCGAAAAAGACCTGTTCGTAGGCAAAGCCGACGCGATGCGGCGAATCGTATTCCTCACGATCCGGATAGTAGAAATTGTTATAGTAGTTGTACATGGTTCTCGATTCAGATTAAACAGACAGGAAATAATCTCACGCGCGCCGTCATGGATTCAACGCTTTTTCAAAAAAGACGACCAGCCTGTTTCGATAAACATCACCTCGAAAGGGCATCATCGAATCGATATGCCGCCCGCCCTCAATGCTCACCAACTGTTTCGGCTCTCCCGCCTTCGCCATCAGCAACTGTGAATGCTGGTAAGGCACGATCCTATCAGCCGTACCATGAATGAGCATCAGCGGAATCGGCGCCAGCTTGTCGACGTAATTAGCAGCACTCCAGTTGTCATTCATAAAAAAGCCCGCGCCGGGCAGCACATCGCTGGCAATACGCGAATTGGAGAAAAACGCGGCCTCCACCGCCACAGCACGAATTCCCTGCTGACTAGCGCCTGCCGCCGCAATCGCGTTCGCCCCGCCCAGACTCTGCCCAAACACGAGCAAGCGCGTCGCATCAACATCCGAGCGTGCACGCACATAATCCAGCGCGCTGACACAATCCTCAAACACGCCCTTCGGACTTGGGTAGCCGTCCGATGCGCCATAACCGCGATAATCGAACACGAACACATTGAACCCCCGTTCAGGCAGCCACTTCACGAAAGCCCAGTGCGAAGTCATGTTTTGCGCGTTGCCATGCATGTGCACCACGGTGCCTTTCGCGTCGCGCGGGCTATTCACACCGGCGGCCGGCACGAACCAGCCGAAAAGTTGCGTGCCATCCTTGCTAGCAAAGGTCACTTCTTCATATTTGAGTCCTGCGCGTTCTGGGGTGTCGTACTGAATACTGTCTGGATAATAGTAAAAGCCGTGCATGTCCACGAGGAACACGAACGACAGTGGGATCAACGCAATCACCCCCCATCGCACCAGCGATGCGGCGCGTCCGGAAAATTTTTCCGGCACGACCATGGCCAGCGCCATCAGGGTGACCGCCAGCAAACACCAGTGCGTAACTTTCATCAGTCCATCCCTTCCTTGGGGAAACGCTGAATAGATGGCTGCGTGAGCGGTTTGCTACATCACAGCAAATCGCGCTGCCTTTGCCAGCGCAGCGACAGGCTGGCTGCAATCAAACCGCACAACGCAAACCCAGCTGCCACCAAATATACGACTTGCGGACCGAACTGGTCCCAGACATTGCTCAATATCAGGCCACCTAGCATGCCGCCCATGCCGTATGACATGCTGATCAAAAGCGCCTGGCCACGCGCCTGCAACGGGCCGGAAAACCAGCGCTGCAAGGTGGCCACTGTTGCCGCGTGGTGCGTGCCGAAAGTCACGCCGTGCAAAATTTGCGCGATGAGCAGGACAAAAAATGATTCGGCGCCGAAGCCGATCATCAAAAAACGTATTACCGCAACCAGCAGGCTGAACAGCCACAGGGTCGGCACGCCAAATTTTGCGAACAGCGGTGCCTGATAAAAGAAAAAAATGATTTCAGCTACCACGCCAATCGACCACATCACGCCGATCACCGTGTTGCTGTATCCAAGATCCTTGAGGTATAACGACAAAAACACATATAGCGCCGTATGCGCGGCAATCATCAGACAGGCAGACGTGAGGAACGCCACGATTTCCTTGCGCATGACCAGCACTTTCATCGATACCTTTTCCTGCGCTGGCTTCTCCTGCTCCGGCTCCTTGATGCGCGCACTGACAATCAGCACCAACCCCAGCATGGCCATGCCGATCCACGGCATCAGGCCGATACCACCCCAATCAATGAGCCAGCCGGAGCACATGACGACCACGATGTAACCAATGGATCCCCAGAGCCGCAACTTGCCGTAATAGGTCAGATCGCCTTTCATGCCCGTCAGCATCAACGCCTCGGACAGCGACCCCTGCGCACTGGTAAACAGATTCAGAAACACCATCACCAGCAGCATTTGTGCAAACGTCTGGCCGAAAAACATGCCGATAAAGGACAACAAGCCGCCCAGCGCCGTGAACTGCAGAACGCGCGCGCGTTGTTGCGTATGATCCGCGACCCAACCCCACAGATTCGGGCCGACAATGCGCATCACCTGCGCCAGTGACATCAGGATGCCGATCTGAACGGTCGTCAGACCCAAATCGGAAAAATACAGGCTGACGTAAGGCATGAATATGCCCACAAAGCCGTAATAGCCAAAGAAAAAAGCGCCGAAAAGGAGTGCCTGTTCAGGCAAGGATCGCTTCTGCACGATAAAGACTTTTATTGGTCAAAAAAACGGCAAGCCGTTGCTGTCGCACAAGCTTAAGCCGATTTCAAAAAATCGGCTTAAGCAGCGGCAATATCTGGTGTTTCCGTCGTTACGTCGCCGCATTGGGCACGATGGCGCAAGGCATGATCGATCAGCACCAACGCCAGCATCGCTTCGGCGATCGGCGTGGCACGAATGCCGACGCACGGATCATGGCGCCCCAGTGTTTCCACCATCACCGACTCACCCGCCTTGTTGATCGAGCGGCGCGGCACGCGAATTGACGAGGTCGGCTTGATCGCCAGCGAAACCGTGATGTCCTGCCCGGTCGAAATGCCACCCAGAATGCCGCCTGCGTTGTTGCCGACAAAACCTTCCGGTGTCAGTTCATCACCATGCTCGGAACCTTTTTGCGCCACACAGGCAAAACCAGCACCAATCTCGACCCCCTTGACCGCATTGATGCCCATCATCGCAAACGCAATGTCCGCATCCAGCTTGTCGAACAGCGGCTCGCCCAACCCGACCGGCACCTTTTGCGCCACCACTTCAATGCGCGCACCGATGGAATCGCCGTCGCGGCGCAAGCCATCCATCGTGCTCTCAAGCTGCACCATCAGCTCGGGATTGTCGCAGGCTGCAAAGAACGGGTTGGCACCCACATGCTCCCAGGACTCAAACGGAATCATGATCTCGCCCAACTGGCTCATGCGGCCCTTGAACTCAGTGCCGTATTGTTCCTGCAACCATTTCTTCGCGACCGCGCCTGCGGCCACAACCGGCGCCGTCAAACGCGCCGAAGAACGCCCACCACCGCGCGGATCGCGAATCCCGTACTTTTGCCAGTAGGCATAATCTGCATGGCCGGGGCGGAACTGATTTTCGATATTGCTGTAATCCTTGCTGCGCTGGTCTTCATTCTGGATCAGCAGCGCAATCGGCGTACCCGTGGTCTTGCCTTCATACACGCCGGACAGAATCTGCACCGTATCCGATTCCTGCCGCTGCGTGACATGGCGCGATGTGCCCGGACGGCGGCGATCCAGATCGCCCTGAATATCCGCTTCGGACAAAACCATACCCGGCGGGCAGCCATCAATCACGCAGCCGATCGCCGCACCGTGCGATTCTCCAAATGTGGTTACGGTAAACAAAGTGCCGAAAGTATTGCCTGACATGACGGGAAATGTGGTTGGTTTGAATCTGGTGATTTTAACAGTGCGGTGCAGGGGTGCCTATAGGCATGTGCTTTGATGGCCTCTATCAAAAAGCGTGGCCGGGTCTATTAACCAGTAATCAGCAAAGGGCGCAAACCCCATCATTCCAGCGAAAGCTGGAATCCAGCAACTTTTCTCGCTTTTCAAATCAGGTAAACTGCTCTCGTCGTCCGACAATACATGATTAGCCATCCGCACGGGAATCCATCATGCTTGATTACGCACAATACCTGAAAATATTTATCGGCATACTGGCAATCGTCAATCCACTCGGCGTGATACCCCTGTTCATCAGCATGACTGCGGACGAAAGCCCCGCACAGCGCTACAACACGATTCGTGTTGTAGCGATAGGTGTCGCCGCAATTCTTTTGGTTGCGTTGTTCTTCGGCCAGTTCATACTGGAATTCTTCGGCATTACCATCAACTCGTTCAGGATCGGAGGCGGAATCCTGATTCTTTTGATGGCCATCTCCATGCTGCAAGCGAAAACGAGCCATGTTCGACAAACGGATGCGGAAGCACAGGAATCAATTGAGAAAGAATCGGTTGCGATTGTACCGCTCTCCACACCACTCCTGGCAGGCCCAGGAGCGATCAGCACCGTGATCCTCGCAGCGCATAAATCCACCGGCATCATTCATTACTCGACCATCGCGGTTGGCATTCTCGTTTTAAGCGCGTTAATTTGGGGCGTACTTCGCCTGTCACACTTGATAGAGCGACGAATCAGTGCAACGGGTATCAATATTTTCACCCGCATCATGGGTTTGATACTCACCGCTATCGCAGTGGAATTCATTGCTGCAGGGTTGAAAGGGCTTTTTCCAGCACTCGCGTGAATGGCTTAGAGCGCCAGTTGCAGGCGAATGCCGTTGTGTCCGCTCTGATAATACTCGGGCAGCGTCCCGATTTGCTCAAAACCCATTTGCCTGTAGAGATTGATGGCTTTGTCGTTATGCTCGTCTACCTCAAGGCGCCAAAACCGGTAACCGCCCTTAATAAGCGAGCTTTTCATTTCGCGCATCATCTGGGCGGCGATGCCTGCGCCGCGGTATGCGCCAAGCACCGCCAGCGAATACAGTCGGGCGGGGCGAGGCAACTTGGGGGTCAGACATATGCCGTAAGCTACTGGCGCACCACCATCCTCTGCGACCCAAATGGAAGCCTTTGCCTTGCATAGCAGATACCGCATTTGCCTGCGACTCAAGCGGTCGGAATCAAAGCAATCGTTTTCTATCGACACCATCTGATCAAGGTCGCGCGCTGTGGCACGGCGAATGTCAAAAATGCTCATGATTTTTCCTAGCCTGCTCCGCGCTGTTCAAGACGCCGCAAGAATTCCGACATGATTTGCATGTAGAGTTCCTCGCCGAGATAGTTGTCCTCAACACCGTGGTCAATATTGGGGTTGTCGTTGACTTCAATCACATAGGCGCGGTTTTCATGTACTTTGATATCGACACCATAGAGTCCCTTCCCGACAACAGCAGCACCTTTTAATGCCGCATCAAGCACAACACGAGGCGTCTCAAAGGTGGGCAAGGTATCGAAGCCACCGCCAAAAAATCGCTTGGAATTGTGGTTGTATATTTGCCAGTGATTACGCGCCATATAGTATCGGCAAGCATAGAGCGCGCGGCCATTCAGTACGCCGATGCGCCAGTCAAATTCGGTGTACAAGAATTGCTGAGCCAATACCAGCGCGGAAACCTCAAACAGTTCGTTGAGCTTGTTGACCAGTTGCTCTCGGCTTTCAACCTTGAACACGCCTTTTGAAAAGGAGCCTTCGGGCAACTTCAGGACCATGGGGAAACTCAGGTCGTTTTCAAGTTTGGACAGCGTTTCGTGATCTGTGCGATACACGAAATGTGTTTTCAGGCTTGGCACTTTTTGATAGGCAAAGGCATCGTGCAAAAATACCTTGTTGCAGCAGCGCAAAATGGAATCCGTATCGTCGATCACAACGACGCCCGCTTTTTCCGCTTCGCTGGCGAGTCGATACGTATGGTGGTTGATGGCAGTGGTTTCGCGCAGGAACAGCGCATCATACTGATTAACATGCAAAAGCTCTTGTGCGCTGAGCGCTTGTACATTGATGCCCAGTTTCGCCCCTGCTTTCGCGAAACGGGTAACGGCAGACTTGTTGCTGGGTGGCGAAGATTCTTCGGGATTGACCAAAATGGCCATTTCCCAACGGTATTTTCTCCCACTGCCGTGCTTCCGCCATCTGCTGCGGTCGTAATCAGCAAGGGTTTGCCAAAAGAATTGGCGCTGTGCGTCAGAGAGTTCCGTCAGCCCGACATATTTCAACTGAATCCGAATATTGTCGCCATTGCGCGTTAAGGCGACCGATAACAACGGCGCCGGGTAGCGTTGAAAAATGGTTGTTGCAATTTTCTTGAATACCGGTTGTTGTGTCTGCCCCATGCAAAGCAATATTTGATGCTGCTCTTGATCGCTTAACTTGCGTAGCACAGATTTTTCCCCTGCAAGCCAAAAAACCTGCTCCTCGCTATCACGCAAGGTGTTAATCATTCGCACCGACGGAAGCACCTCGTGGCGACGTGCTTCAGCCAGAAGCGAGCAGTAATACCCTTGGCTCAAATACCGTTGCGTGTCACACAAATTGATAATGCGTATGCGACCCTCATTTTTTTTCGGGTAGTCACGCAGGTAGGCCTCAAAAGAGAGTGTGTTGGCGGGAAGGTCTTTCAACGACAAGGTGTCGTCGACGATATAGAGCGTGCTAAGCATGGTGTCTGGCCAAATTTGCGTGTGGTTGAATTCATGTCCATCGCCGAATAACAGAGGGCCAGTAATGATAGGGAACAGCCAAGGATTTTTCCAGCCACTCCGAAAAATAAAAAATGCCTGAGCAGCGCACGTTGACCGCTTTTGGCTCCGGCCGCTACGCCTGGCGTTCGCCATGCTCACGTCAGCCTGCGCTGCAATTGGAGACTATGCTGCACTCGTAGCGAGACCAAGGCGTCGGGTAGTTCGCCAGACCGCCCTCGGTAAACCCAAAAAGTTCTGACGCTCGAAAGAATTCAAAGGCCACTGGCCCCGAGCATCACTCGCAAGCACTTATTATGCGAGCCGACTCCTGAACATAAAAAAGACCGCACCGACCAGACAGAGTCCTGCCCACAAATAGTCCATCTTTAAAGGCGGCGAATTCAACCGGTCATTGCAACACCTATAGATGGATTGATTAAGATCTGGAGGTGTGATGGTTAGTATTTATGGAGCAATGACCAATGAGCGCAAAGCGAGCATCTGGCAACTATGGCAGCAGGGGTGGCCCATGAGTCATATTTCTCGAGAGATAGGAAAGCCGCCAGCGACTGTTTATTCCTATCTGCTTTACCATGGTGGCATAAAGCCGAGACAACGGATCCGGAGATCGAACTGTTTGTCTTTGGATGAGCGAGAGTCGATATCACGTGGTTTAGCTAGTGGATGCAGTATTCGCAGCATTGCCAGGGATCTTGATCGCTCACCTTCGACGATTTCTCGGGAGGTATCACGTAACGGCGGTACTACTCGATATCGTGCCTCCCTTGCGGAGAAGGCTTTTATCAAGCGTAGCAAGCGACCGAAACCGTATTTGCTTGCTGAAAATGCTGCGTTGAGAGCAATAGTAACGAATCTGTTAGAGGCAGATTGGTCGCCAGAGCAAATATCTGGCTGGCTGAAAAGGTCCTCTTGTGATGGGAAGCAGATGCACGTGTCACATGAAACGATATACAAATCACTGTTTATACAGACACGAGGGCTGTTTCGAAAGGAGCTCAAAAAGCACCTTCGAACCAAGAGGATGCTCCGTCATGCCAAATCGCATAAAGTTGCAAGCCGAGGGCAAATCCTTGATGCAATTTCGATTCGAGAACGCCCAGCAGAGATAGAAGACCGAGCCATACCAGGACACTGGGAAGGTGATCTGCTTGTTGGCACCAATAGCTGTGCCATCGCAACAGTAGTGGAGCGCCACTCCCGATTTACAGTGCTGTGCAAGTTGCCAAACAAACGTGCTGCCTCTGTTGTGGAATCCTTAAGTACGCAAATGAAGAAGTTACCCCAACAGGTTTTAAGAAGCCTGACATGGGATCGGGGCCAAGAGATGTCAGCACACAAGACATTTACGATGGAAACGGATATGGCTGTTTATTTTTGTGATCCAAGCAGCCCATGGCAACGAGGGTCAAACGAGAATACGAACAGACTTCTTCGGCAGTATTTCCCCAAAGGCTCTGGCCTATCGAAGTATACTCAGAGCCAGCTAGACGATATTGCAAATAAATTGAATACAAGGCCTAGAAAAACGCTGGGATTCAAAACACCGGCACAAGTATTTAATGAAGCGTTGCAATGACCGGTTGAATTCGCCCCTCTTTCAAATAGAGATATGAAAATGGAACAAACACACTCAGCGTGATCACTTCCTGAATTATTTTGAGTTCCCCAACGTTCAAAACGGTATAACCAATCCGGTTAGCGGGAACCTGTAATAAATATTCGAACAGTGCAATTCCCCAGCTTGCGAGCGCCGCAACAATCCAAATTTTATTATTCAACTCCTTGAGGTGGCCGTACCACGCAAATGTCATGAAGATATTGCTACCAACCAACAGGCAAACAGTAAAAGTAATTGATTTCATACATTACTCTTCAGAAAATAATGAAGAAGAACTCTACGGGGGACAGACCACGTTTTACTCATGAAAGCGAAATTCACTGGATTGCTCGCTTCGCTCGTCCCTTCGGGGCCACACCTCACGGTGCCTCCTGCGCCCTGCGGGCTGGTCCAGCATTTGCTGGAATGACCGCTTCGGCTAATCTGGGGTGACCCCCTAAGAAATCAGCGTCACCGCAATGACTTGCGCACACAACGCCATCAACGGCCCTGGGACGATGCCCAGCACCAGTACGGCGAGGCCATTCACATTCAACGCCACCCGCATATCGAAGCTGGCTTCAATCGGCGCTTCGTCTTCCGGCGCGTCGAAATACATCAGCTTGATTACGCGCAGGTAGTAGAACGCGCCAACCAGCGAAAACAGCACCGCCAGCACCGCCAGCCAGACGAATCCTGCCTGCACCACCGCCTGCAAGACGGAGAGCTTGGCGTAGAAACCGACCAGGGGCGGAATGCCTGCCAGCGAAAACATTAGCAGGAGCATCAGCAGCGCCACCATTGGATGGCGCTTGTTCAAGCCCTTGAAATCGTGCAGTTCTTCAGCCTCGAACCCGGCACGCGCTAGCAGCATGATGACGCCGAACGCGCCGAGTGCTGAAATCACGTAGGTGATCGCGTAAAACATCGCCGCACTGTGTGCATTTACCGCCAGCGTCATGTCCTGGCTGCCTGCCCCGGCCAGCAAGCCGAGCAGCATGAAACCCATTTGCGCAATGGTCGAATAGGCCAGCATGCGCTTGATGTTGGTCTGTTTCAGCGCGGCGATATTGCCCAGCCCCATCGAAAGCACGGACAGCACAATCAGCATTTGTTGCCAGTCGATGGCGAGTGGCGAGAGCCCTTCGACCAGCAGGCGCACGAAAATCGCAAACGCAGCCAGCTTGGGCGCACCGCCCACCAGCAGCGCCACCGCCGTGGGGGCGCCGTGGTACACGTCCGGCACCCACATGTGGAACGGCACCACGCCGAGTTTGAACGCCAGTCCAGCGACAAGAAACACGAGACCAAACACGAGAATGATTCTGTTCACGTCGCCCGATGCGGTTGCACGCGCCATTTCGGCAATGTCGAGCGTGCCGGTTGCGCCGTAGAGCATCGACATGCCATACAGCATGAAGCCCGACGCCAGCGCCCCGAGGATGAAATATTTCATTGCCGCTTCGGTGGCAATCACACTGTCACGCCGCAGCGCCACCAGCGCGTACAGCGAGAGCGACAGCAATTCGACGCCGAGATAGATCACGATGAAATTGGCGCCGGAAATCATCACCATCTGTCCGAGCAGCGCAAACAGCGCAAGCACGAAGAATTCACCGCCCAGGTTGCCGCTGACCATGCCGCGATCCGTAATGTAGCGCCGCGCGTAGATCAGCGACAGGCCGACCGCGAGGTACGAGGCCAGCTTGAGCACGTGCGCCATCGGGTCGGCCACGAACATGCCATGGAAGGTATAGACCGAGGCGCTCGAGGCATTCATTGCCACCACACTGAGTGCGCCACACACCAGCAACGCCAGCAGGGAAAGCACATAGGTCACGATGCGCCGCGACGCCGGCAGGAACAGGTCGATCAGCAGGATGGCCGAAGCCGCCACCATCAGGAAGATTTCGGGCAGTGCGGGAAGCAGATTCAGTTTATCCATATCGCATCGCCCCTTAATACGCCTTCGAGACCGAGACATGCTGCAGCAGATCGGCAACCGAAGTCTGCATCATGTCGGTAAACGGCGCCGGATACACGCCCATCACAATCACCACCAGCGCCAGCACCGCCAGCAGCAGAAATTCGCGCTGGCCGATGTCGGTCAGTGCCGCCACCTGCTCGTTGCCCACTGAGCCGAAAATCACGCGCTTGACCATCCACAGCGAATACGCCGCGCCCAGCACCAGTGCCGATGCCGCCATCGCGCCGATCCAGAGATCGTGCTTGACCGCGCCCATGATCACCATGAACTCGCCGACGAAGCCGGACGTGCCCGGCAAACCGCAATTTGCCAGCGAGAACAGCACGAATAGCGCCGCGAATTTCGGCATCACATGCACGACGCCGCCGTAATCGGCAATCTGGCGCGTATGCATGCGGTCGTACAGCACGCCAATGCACAGAAACATCGCGCCGGAAACAAAGCCATGCGAAATCATTTGCACGATGCCGCCCTGCAAGCCGACCGTATTGAACAGGAAGAAGCCGAGCGTGACGAAGCCCATGTGTGCAATCGACGAATAGGCCACCAGTTTTTTCATGTCTTTCTGCACCAGCGCCACCAGACCGATATAGATCACCGCAACTAGCGAGAGAAATATCATGAAGCCGGACAGTTGATGACTGGCATCCGGCGTGATCGGCAGCGAAAAACGCAGGAAACCGTAGGCGCCGAGCTTGAGCATGATCGCTGCCAGCACCACGGAGCCACCGGTCGGCGCTTCGACGTGCGCATCCGGCAGCCAGGTATGCACCGGCCACATCGGCACCTTGACCGCAAACGCCGCGAGGAAGGCGAAGAACAGCATGATCTGCACGCCCAGCGGCAGCGGCAGCGCGTGCCACGCAGTGATGTCGAACTGATAACCGGACTCGAAATACAGGTACAGCACCGCGACCAGCATCAATAGCGAACCGAGCAGCGTGTACAGGAAAAACTTGAAGGCGGCATAAACGCGTTTTTCCCCGCCCCAGACGCCGATGATGAGGAACATCGGAATCAGCGTCGACTCAAAGAACACGTAGAACAGCAAGCCATCTAGCGCGCAGAACACGCCGATCATCATGCCGGACAGGATCAGGAACGCGCCCATGTATTGCGCAATGCGCTCCTTGATCACTTCCCAGCTCGCAATCACGACCAGCACCGTAATGAACGCGGTCAGTGCCACGAACCAGAGCGAAATGCCGTCGATGCCCAAATGGTAATTGACGTTAAAACGCGCTATCCATGCGTGCTTCTCAACAAACTGCATGCCGTGCGCCAGCCTGTCGAAACCGAAGAGCAGCGGCAAGGTCACGACAAAACTGATGACCGAACCGGCCAGCGCCAGTGCACGCACCGTCCCTGGCCGTTCATCGCGGCCAACCAGCAGCACCAGTACGCCGATCAATATCGGGCACCAGATGGCGAGGCTGAGCAGGGGAAAGTCGGTCATCATCAAATGGTTCTTTCTAATTCATTCATCCGGCAAACGGCGACGGCAGGAAATAAAACATGAATCCCAGCACGCCGACAATCATCACCAGGGCGTAGTAATACAGCCGCCCACTCTGCCAGCGCCGCATTGCGCCAGAAAACAGCATCATGACTTTGGCGCTACCGTTCACGAGCATGCCGTCGATCAGGCTCTGGTCGCCGAGTTTCAGAAGCCTGCACCGATCAGGCGCGCACCGCGCACAAACAACGCATTGTTGAGGTGATCGAGATAAAACCGGAAGATCAGCAGGTTATAGAACGGGCCGAATATGTACGCCAGTCGCACTGCCATTCCTGGCTTGAACAAATACAGGTAAGCGGCCAACGCCACGCCGCCCAGCGTCAGCATCAGCGGCTCGGTGGTGAAGGCATGCAAAGCCATTGCCAGCGGGCCGTCGAACTTGCCTGCCATGATCGCCATCACGTCGTGTGACTGGCTGACGACAATCGCGTCGCCAAAGAAGTCGCCGTACAGCATTGGCTCAATCATGAAATAGCCGATCAGAATGGACGGGATCGCCAGCAGGATCAGCGGCACGGTCATCGTCCACGGCGTTTCATGCGGGACCTCGCCCTCTTCCAGGCCGTGTTCAACCACCTCGGTCGGGATGCGGTTGTCCGGGCCGAAACGCTCTTCGCCGTGGAAGACGACAAAGTACCAACGGAAGGTATAGAACGCGGTCACGAACACACCGAGCAGAATGGCGGGGTACGCATATTCCGCGAGCGGCAACTGCGAATGGTGTACCGCCTCGATGATGCTTTCCTTGGAGTAGAAGCCGGAGAAAAACGGCGTGCCAATCAGCGCCAGCGAGCCGATCAGCGCCGTGATGCGGGTGATCGGCATGTATTTCCCGACCCCGCCCATGTAGCGGATGTTCTGTTCATGGTGCATGCCGATGATGACCGAACCGGCAGCAAGGAACAGCAACGCCTTGAAGAAGGCATGCGTCATCAGGTGGAAGATCGACGCGCTATAAGCCGAGACACCAAGCGCAACCGTCATGTAACCGAGTTGCGACAGCGTGGAGTAGGCAATCACGCGCTTGATATCGTTTTGCACCATGCCGACCAGGCCCATGAACAGCGCCGTGATCGCGCCGATCACGAGCATGAAGGACAGTGCCGTTTCCGTCAGCTCGAACAGCGGCGACATGCGCGTCACCATGAAAATACCGGCGGTGACCATGGTCGCGGCGTGGATCAGTGCCGAGATCGGCGTCGGGCCTTCCATCGAATCGGGCAGCCAGACGTGCAGCGGGAATTGCGCCGATTTTGCCATTGCGCCGATGAACAGGCAGATGCAGGACACGCTCAGCAAATTCCACGACGTGCCTGGCACGACGATATCCGCCAGCGTCAGCCTGACCGCAAACACGTCGCCATAATGCATGGAGCCAGCATAGGCGAACAGCAGGCCGATGCCGATAATGAAACCGGCATCACCAACGCGGTTGACGATGAAAGCCTTCATGTTGGCAGCGATCGCCGTCGGCTTGTCATACCAGAAACCGATCAGCAGGTAAGACACCAGCCCGACCGCTTCCCAGCCGAAGAAAAGTTGCAGCAGGTTGTTGCTCATCACCAGCATCAGCATCGCGAAGGTGAATAGCGAAATGTAGGCGAAGAAGCGGTTGTAGCCTTCATCCTTGTCCATGTAGCCGATGGTATAGACATGCACCATCAGCGAAATGAAAGTCACGACGCACATCATGGTCGCGGCCAGACTGTCGATCAGGAAGCCGAGTTCCAGCCTCACACCATCGACCGCCATCCACGTATAGAGCGCCCCATCGAAATGCGCGCCATTTTTTACGGCAAACAAGGTGTGGATCGACAACCCAAAGGCAACCAGCACGCCGAGGATAGCCACCGTGTGCGCCGCCTTGCGCCCCAGCAAGTTGCCAAAAAAGCGCGTACCGAACAGCCCGACCAGCAGCGCGCCGGCCAGCGGCGCCAGCGGCACAAGCAGTAACAGGGTGGGGTTCAGTTGCGCGCTCATCGTCATCCCCTCAACTGATCCATGTCTTCAACGTTGATGCTGCGCAGGTTGCGGAACAGCACCACCAGGATGGCCAGCCCGATCGCTGCTTCGGCCGCGGCCACGGTCAGGATGAAGAACACGAAAATCTGCCCGCCAATATCACCGAGATAATGCGAGAACGCGACGAAATTCATGTTCACCGCCAGCAGCATCAATTCAATCGACATCAGCAGAATCAGGATGTTCTTGCGATTGACAAAAATGCCCAAGATCGCAATGGCGAACAGCACCGCGCCCAGAATCAGGAAGTGCGCCAGTGACAAGGTCATCATGCCTCGCCCTCCCCGTCAGCGACCGGTTGGTCCGGCTTTTCAGCCGGCATACTCACCAGCCGCACGCGATCTTCGCGCTTCACTTTCACGGCCTTGGCCGGGTCGGTGTACGTGGCATCCTGACGCCGGCGATAAGTCAGCGCGACGGCCGCCACCATCGCCACCAGCAAAATCGCGGCGGCAACCTCAAACGCATACACATATTCGGTAAACAGGGCGATGCCCAGTTCGCGCGTCGAACCGACAGGCACGACACCAGCAGCCGTCCCCAGCTTCTTGTCCCAGAAGCCACGCATCAGCACGATGCCCATTTCGGCGGCCACTATGATGCCAATCGGAATCGCAACCAGCAGATTCTTGCGGAAACCTTCCCGCAGCTTGCTCAGATCAATATCCAGCATCATCACGACGAACAGGAACAGCACCATCACCGCACCGATGTAGACCAGCACCAGCACGATCGCCAGGAACTCGGCACCCAGCAACATCCACAAGGAAGCGGCCGTAAAAAATGACAGCACAAGGAACATGACCGCATGCACCGGATTCCGCGCTGTCACCACGCGCAAGGCCGCGAGCACCAGAATGCCCGAGAATGCGTAGAAAAGCAGGGTCTTGAGTTCCATAGTTATCTATTCAATCTCATCATCGATATTTCGCATCCGCTTCACGCGCCTGCGCAATCTCTTCTTCATAGCGCTCACCAATGGCGAGCAGCATCTCTTTTGTAAAATACAGATCGCTATTTTCCTCGCCGTGATATTCGAACAAGTGTGTCATGACAATCGCATCCACCGGACAGGCTTCTTCGCACATGCCGCAAAAAATGCATTTATTCTGGTCGATGTCGTAACGTAGCGTGCGCCGCGACCCGTCTTCGCGCTCGCCGGATTCAATCGTAATCGCCAGTGCCGGGCATACCGCCTCGCACAGCTTGCAAGCAATGCAGCGCTCCTCGCCGTCTTCATAGCGGCGCAGGGCGTGCATGCCGCGAAAACGCGGCGACTGCGGCGTGCGCTCCTCCGGGTACTGCACCGTGATCTTTGGCTTGAACAGGTACTTCCCGGTCAGCATGAAACCCTTGATCAAATCAAGAAGCAACAAGCTACTGAGAAAGTCTTTGATCGCCTTCATTACCCTTTATCCCCTGCCCCGATTACCACCAGATATTCCAGGGCGTCTGCATCCAGACTGCCAGAAACACCAGATACGCCAACGTAAATGGAATGAATACTTTCCAGCCCAGCCGCATCATGTGGTCGTAGCGATAGCGCGGAAATGTCGCCCGCACCCAGACAAAAAGCGTCACCAGCACGAAACTCTTGGCACCCAGCCAGATCCAGCCTGGCACCCACGCCAGCAACTTGCCACCGAATGGCGCCGCCCAACCGCCGAGGAACAGGATCGCGCCCAACGTGGAAAACAACACCATATTCATGTATTCGGCCATCATGAACATCGCAAACGACATGCCGGAATATTCGACCATGTGGCCGTTCACGATTTCCGACTCGCCCTCCAGCACGTCGAACGGATGGCGGCCGGTCTCAGCGAATATGCACACGATATAAATCACGAACATCGGGAACAGTGGCAGCCAGTTCCACGACAGGAAATCCAGTCCCATATTGGCGAAGTAGCCGCGCCCCTGACCGAGCACGATATCGGACAAGTTCAGGCTGCCGGACACCATCACGATCATCACCAGCACGAAGCCAAGTGGAATACCGAACGACACCATTTGCGCTGCCGCACGCATCGCACCCAGAAACGCGTAGCGGGAATTCGACGCCCAGCCTGCGATGATGACGCCATACACGCCAAACGACGAAATCGCCAGCAGGAAAATCAACCCCGCATTAACATCCGCCAGCACCAGTTCCGGCCCGAACGGAATCACCGACCACGCCACCAGCGCAGGCGCAATCGACAGCACGGGCGCAATGAAAAACAGGGGTTTGTCCGCCTGGGATGGCCAGGTAATTTCCTTCATGACTGCCTTGATGCCGTCGGCAATCGGCTGGAACAGGCCCATCGGGCCGTTACGGTTTGCCCCCAACCGTACATGCATCAGCCCCAGCAAACGGCGTTCGTAAAGCGTCAGATAAGCAACAATGCCGAGAATCGGCATCATCACCAGTTGAATCTTCACCATGATCCATACCAGCGGCCACATGGCGCCAAACACCCCCTGGCCCATTTCGTGAACGGTCGCTAGTACCTGCGCAATCATGCTTTCTCCACGCGGATCGCACCAAACATCGCGCCCAAGCCCGCCGTCAACGGATGGCCTGCTGCCACCCGCACCACCTTCTCTGCCAGGCCTGCGTCTGCGGAAACCGTCAGCACAACTTCGCCCTCGCCCTGCGAAATGCGCGCCATATCACCTTCGGCCAGGCCCAACTTTTCCAGCAAAGTCGGATGCATGTGCGCCTTCGGCAACTGCGCGCCTTGTGTTTGCTGCAATGCCGGTGCGCGCCGCACCAGCGGATCGGAAAAATAAATCGGCACGTCGGTAACGCGCTCAAGAGCGCTTTGTTCTGTCGAGGCGGCAAGTGGTATCCGACCTGAAACATTATTCAGGCGTGCCGACAAATCCGTTTCACCCTGCGTGATTTCATCGCGCACCGCTTCCGAGGTCTCGTAATCAAAGCCGTCCAGCCCCAGCAGGTTACCCAGCACGCGTAGCACTTTCCAGCCCGGACGGGTTTCACCCAGCGGCCGCACCACGCCATTGAAGCTTTGCGCCCGCCCCTCGCAATTGATGAAGGTGCCAGACGTTTCGGTGAACGGCGCAATCGGCAGCATCACATCCGCCACACCCATGCTGTGCTTGAAGGGCGACAGCACAATCACCGTGGCCGCCTGTTCCAGCGCCACCTTCGCCAGTGTCGGGTTAGCCGCATCCAGTTCCGGTTCGGCATGCAACAGCAGGTACGCCTTGCGCGGTTTTTCGAATAGCGATTGCGCGCCAAATTTCGATGTCGCACCGGCCAGATAGCCGCCCACCGTATTGGCTGCCTCAGTCAAAACACCCAGCTGGGCACCCGTCCGCTGCGCCAGCCATTCGCAAGCGGCATGCAGCCGTGAATATTCTGGATGTTGTATCGCTGCATTACCGAGGAAAATGCCCGCACGACGACCAGCAAGCAAGTCTTGCGCAATGGCTTGCGCGGCTTCACTCGGTTTAATGCTTTCAAACCCCTGCGGCGCTACAAGGTCTTTGCTCTGCGCCACAGCTGCGATCACTTCCTCCAGCGCGCTCAGCCAGCCGGACGGTGCGCGAACCAGCCTGTTTTTTACCGGGAGCAACCAGTCATCATCCAGCGCATGCAAACTGCTGACCGTCGCACCCGACTTGGCAGCCTGACGCAAGCGCGCCGCCAGCAACGGGTGATCCTTGCGCAGGAAAGCGCCGACGATGAACACATCCTGCAACTGGCCGAATTCTGGTATCGGCATGCCCAGCCATGGCGCAATCAGTTCATTCAGTTCATAGTCCGTCTGTCGCAAGCGGAAATCGACATTCTCCGACCCCAGCCCCCGCACCAGTTTTTGCAGCAAGGCCAACTCTTCCAGCGTGGCATGGGGCGACGCCAGTGCCGCAATTTCATCCGCGCCTAGTGTGTCGCGCGCGCCTTTCAAGGCATGCGCCACCAAATCCAGCACGCCTTCCCAGTCCGTTTCGTACCACTCGCCGCCCTGTTTGATCATCGGCTTCGTCAGGCGTTCTTCGCTGTTCAGCGCTTCATACGAGAATCTGTCCCTGTCAGACAGCCAGCATTCGTTGATCGCCTCGTTTTCCAGCGGCAGCACGCGCAACACGCGGTCATTTTTTGACTGTACGATCAGATTCGCGCCCAAGCCATCATGCGGACTGATGGATTTGCGGCGCGTCAATTCCCACGACCGCGCCTGGAAACGGAAGGGTTTCGAGGTCAGCGCTCCGACCGGGCACAAATCAATCATGTTGCCAGACAACTCGGAATCAATCGTCTTGCCGAGGTAGGTCGTGATTTCGGCATGGTCGCCGCGATGCAGCATGCCCAGTTCCATCACGCCGGCGATCTCCTGACCGAAGCGCACACAACGCGTGCAATGAATGCAGCGGCTCATTTCCGCCATCGAGATCAGCGGCCCGACGTTCTTGTGCAGCACGATGCGCTTTTCTTCCTGATAGCGCGAGGTGCCCGCACCATAGCCCACGGCCAGATCCTGCAACTGGCACTCACCGCCCTGATCGCAAACCGGGCAATCCAGTGGATGATTGATCAGCAGGAACTCCATCACCGCCTTTTGCGCTTCCACCGCCATCTCGCTGCCAGTGTGCACGACCATGCCGTCCGTGACCGGCGTCACGCAAGCCGGCACCGGCTTGGCCATTTTTTCGACCTCAACCAGACACATGCGGCAGCTGGCCGCGAGCGACAGTTTCTTGTGATAGCAAAAATGCGGGATGTAGGTGCCCGCAAGTTCGGCGGCCTCCATCACCGTGCTATTGGCCGCCACTGCGACCTTTTTGCCATCAATTTCGATCTCTACCATGCCTCGTTCCAGTCAGGCCGTTAACCTGCCTTTGTCTCCTGCGATTGCCGGATATACGTCTCAAACTCATGCCGAAAGTGCTTGACGAAGGAGCGCACCGGCATTGCCGCCGCGTCGCCGAGCGCACAAATCGTGTTGCCTTGAATGTTGTCCGCAACCGAACCCAGCAAATCCAGATCTTCGATCTTGCCCTGCCCATCCACGATGCGGCTGAGAATACGGTACATCCAGCCGGTGCCTTCGCGGCAAGGCGTACACTGCCCGCAGGATTCTTCGTAATAAAAATACGACAGCCGTTGCAGTGTGCGCACCATGCAGCGTGTTTCATCCATCACGATGACCGCACCAGATCCAAGCATTGAGCCGGCTTTCGCAATCGAGTCGTAATCCATGTCGGTCTGCATCATCAACTCGGCTGGCACCACCGGCGAAGACGATCCCCCCGGAATCACGGCCTTCAGTTTCCTGCCGTGGCGCATGCCGCCTGCCAGTTCCAGCAAGCGTGAAAACGGTGTGCCCATCGGTACTTCGTAATTGCCAGGCAAACTCACATCGCCAGAAACCGAGAAAATCTTGGTGCCACCACTGTTGCCTTTGCCAAGCGCAGCATATTGTTCGCCGCCCATGTTGATAATGAACGGCACCGACGCCAGCGTTTCCGCGTTGTTGATGGTAGTAGGTCGGCCGTACAGGCCAACCGCAGCCGGGAACGGCGGTTTGTAGCGTGGCTGGCCTTTCTTGCCCTCCATCGATTCGATTAGCGCCGTTTCCTCGCCGCAGATGTAGGCGCCATAACCGTGAAAAGCGTGCAACTGGAAGCTGAAGTCCGACCCCAGAAGGTTGTCGCCCAGCAGACCAGCGGCGCGCGCCTCGTCAATGGCCTCTTCGAAACGCTCGTACTCCGCCCAGATTTCCCCATGAATATAGTTGTAGCCGACCGTCACACCCATCGCATAGGCAGCAATCGCCATGCCTTCGATGATGGCATGCGGGTTATAGCGCAGGATATCCCGATCCTTGAACGTACCCGGTTCGCCTTCATCGCTGTTGCAAATCAAATATTTCTGCCCCACATCACCCTGCGGCATGAAACGCCATTTCACGCCGGTCGGAAAACCCGCGCCGCCGCGACCGCGCAGCGATGAGGCCAGCACTTCTTCGATGATTTTTTCAGGCGGGATTTTCTCCGTCAGAATGCGCTTCAATGCCGAATAGCCGTTTCTCTGCACGTAATCCGCCAGCCGCCAGTTCTCGCCGTTCAGTCCGGCGAAAATGACGGGTTGAATGTGGCGGTCGTGCAGGCAGGTCACTGGCTCAATTCCTCGATCAGCTCATCAATTTTTTCCAGGGTGACGCCGCCGCGCATGCGTTTGTTGTTTACCAGCAGCACCGGCGCATCGCCGCACGCACCGACGCACTCACTTTCCAGTAGTGTGAACAGGCCGTCAGGCGTCGTTTCATTGAAACCGATGCCCAGCTTTTTCTTGAGATAATCGGCGATCTTCTCGCCACCGGAAAGGCCACAAGGCAGATTGGTACAGACAGAGAGCTTGTGTTTGCCGACCGGCCTGGTGTTGAACATGTTGTAAAAAGTCGCGACTTCCTGCACCGCAATCGCCGGCATATCCAGATAGTCGGCCACGTCTTGCAGCACTTCCGGCGACAGCCAGCCTTGCTCGTCTTGCGCAATTGTCAGCGCTGCAATCACGGCCGAACGCTTTTGCTCCGGCGGGAACTTGGTCAGTTCCTTGTCAATTTTTCGATAGGCTTCTTCGGTTAATAACATTGCTTTTCCTGTTTTACTTTTCATTCTCACCGGTCGATCTCGCCAAATACGATATCCAGTGAGCCAATAATCGTCACCGCATCAGAAATCAGCATGCCTTGCGCCATTTCTCCCAGCGCCTGAAGATGTGCAAAGCCGGGGGCACGGATTTTCAGCCGATACGGCTTGTTAGCACCGTCCGATACGATATACACCCCAAACTCCCCTTTCGGGCCTTCCACCGCAGCATAGACTTCCCCTTGCGGCGCCTGAAAACCTTCGGTGAACTGCTTGAAGTGGTGGATCATGCTTTCCATATCGGATTGCATCGCCTCACGCGAGGGCGGGCCGATCTTGCGGTCTTTCGTCATGACCGGGCCCGGATTATGGCGCAGCCAGTCCACGCATTGCTGAATGATGCGATTCGACTGGCGCATTTCTTCGACCCGCACCAGATAACGATCGTAAGAGTCGCCATTCGTGCCGACCGGAATATCAAAGTCCAGCCGGTCATAGACTTCATAGGGCTGCTTCTTGCGCAAATCCCACGCAATCCCCGAGCCACGCAGCATCGGGCCAGACAATCCCAGTGCCAGTGCCCGCTCCGGCGACACAATACCAACGTCCACAAGACGCTGCTTCCAGATGCGGTTATCCGTCAGCAAAGTTTCGTATTCGTCAACTTTTTGCGGGAAGCGCTGTGTAAAGTTTTCGATGAAATCCAGCAGCGAGCCCTGACGGTTTTCGTTCAGGCTGCCCGCCTTCTTGGCGCTGCGAAAACGCGATTCCTGATATTGCGGCATCGCGTCCGGCAAATCGCGATACACACCGCCCGGACGGTAGTAAGACGCGTGCATGCGCGCCCCGCTAACGGCTTCGTAGCAATCCATCAAATCTTCGCGCTCGCGGAAGGTGTACAGCAACAGCGCCATCGCACCCACATCAATCGCTTGCGCGCCCAACCAGAACAGGTGGTTCAGCAGGCGCGTAATTTCATCGAACATCACGCGGATGTATTGCGCCCGCAGCGGCACTTCCAGCCCAAGCAGTTTTTCAACCGCGAGCACAAAACCATGCTCGTTGCACATCACCGAGATGTAATCGAGCCGGTCCATGTAGGGAAGCGCTTGCAGATACGTTTTTTCTTCCATCAGCTTTTCCGTCGCGCGATGCAAAAAGCCGATGTTTGGGTCAGCGCGCTGGATCACTTCGCCATCCAGTTCCAGCACCAGACGCAACACGCCATGCGCCGCCGGATGTTGCGGACCAAAGTTAAGGGTGTAGTTCCGAATTTCAGCCATCGCGCCTGCCGTACCCTTCCTCACGCCGCACACGCGGGGTCAGTTCACGCGCCTCAATCGTCACCGGCTGATAAACCACTTTTTTCTGCTCCGGGTCGTACTTCATTTCGACATAGCCGGAAACAGGGAAATCCTTGCGGAAGGGATGCCCTTCAAAACCGTAATCCGTCAGGATGCGGCGCAAATCGGGGTGCCCGTCAAACACGATGCCAAACAGGTCAAAGGCTTCGCGCTCGAACCAGTTGGCCGACGGCCAGACATCTACCACGGACGCGATTGTCGGCTGCTGATCCTCTTCGGCAAAACAGCGTACCCGCACGCGCCAGTTATGCGTCAGCGAAAGCAGGTGTACCACTACCGCAAAGCGCCTTCCCGGCCATTCGCCGTCCGCATACTCCGAATAATCGACGCCGCATAAATCCATCAGCTCCTCAAAGGCGAGCGCAGCGTCATCACGCAGCAAGCGCATGACATCCCGATACGCTTCGCTCGACACCTCGATCGTGATCTCGCCATGTGCCACTGCCATCACACTAACCCAATCTCCGAGCGCCTGTTGCAGCGTCGTTTTCAGTGTGTCGAGTTTGGTCGTCATCGTCATGCCGTCTTCGGTCAGCGCGCAATTGTGTTGGTGCGCTTGATCTTGTTTTGCAACTGAAGCAATCCGTACAGCAGGGCTTCCGCCGTGGGCGGGCAACCGGGGATATACACATCCACCGGAACAATGCGATCACAACCACGCACAACCGAATAGGAATAATGGTAATAACCGCCGCCATTTGCACAGGAGCCCATGGAGAGTACCCAGCGCGGCTCGGCCATCTGGTCATACAGATTGCGCATCGCCGGGGCCATCTTGTTAGTCAGGGTGCCGGCCACAATCATCAGGTCAGCTTGACGCGGGGTTGGCCGGAAGGTCGTGCCGAAGCGATCCAGATCGTAGCGAGATGCTGCCGAATGCATCATCTCGACAGCACAACAGGCCAGCCCGAAGGTGAGCGGCCACATAGAACCGGTGCGCGCCCAGTTGATCACTTTGTCAGCCTGCGTCGTGATAAACCCTTCTTTGAGTAATCCTTCGATTCCCATGCCTACTCCCAGTTGAGCGCGCCTTTTTTCCAGACGTACCAGAAACCGACAATGAACTCCGCCACAAACACCATCATCACAACAAAGCCCTGCCAGCCAATCTCACGCATGGAAACACCCCACGGAAAGAAAAAGGCCGCTTCAAGATCAAACAGAATGAACAGAATCGCAATGAGGTAATAGCGCACATCAAACTTGATGCGCGCATCGTCAAATGCTTCAAAACCGCATTCGTATGCCACTTTCTTTTCTTGCGATGGCCGATGCGGCGCCACCAGCCGTCCAATAATCTGGTTGACGACACCAAAACCGATGCCCACTCCGATGAACAGCAAAATGGGGAAGTAGTTCTCAAGATTCATGATCTGTCACAACCAGTTTCATGCCTTGCATGGAATATGCACAATGCGCTGAGCGCGCCCTGTTGGGTCATTTCGCGAGCATCCAGCCCACCGCAGCAGACAGGCATGGCAATCTGAAATATGCTGCCAAACTTTCTGGATGTTACAGGACAAAGTCGCGCAGCGCACGGAAATGCTCCGCAAGGGCGCGCTATTTTTGATGCCTGATCCAGAAAACAAAAAGGGATTTCGATGTTGCGCGCCTGGTAACGATGCAAAAAGCGCGCTATCGAAGGTGACGTCTTTAGCGAAAAGCCGACAGACTTTGAAGTGTAGGGGCCGCACTATGTGTATAAACTTTCTCGTTTTTCTTTTGGCAGAGGCCCACCCTGCCTGAAATAATGGTGCCGACGGCGAGACTCGAACTCGCACAGCCATGAGCTACTACCCCCTCAAGATAGCGTGTCTACCAATTCCACCACGTCGGCTGAAAGCGCTGAATTATGACATGCCAGGCATGTCAAACTCAAGCATAAAAACTTGGCGCATGGCGCCTAGCTTCATTTGTTATTTCGGAATCTGCCCTGCAGCGCCAGATTCTTTCTTTATTTCTGGCACATCCTTGGCAGTCGGCACAACTGGCTCGGCTTTCCCTGTTTCAACTACCGGCGCGGAAACAGCCGGCACATTCTGCATCACGCCTTCACCGGCAGGACGTTTATTACTCAGATAAGCCAACCCCAGCGTGCAAATAAAAAAGAGCGTTGCCGCAAGGCCGGTCGCCTTGGACAGGAAGCTGGACGAACCCGAAGCGCCAAAAAGGCTACCCGAGGCACCCGAACCAAACGCCGCACCCATATCTGCGCCCTTACCTTGCTGAACCAGCACCAGTCCGATAACAGCCAACGCCGATACCACCTGAACGATTCCAAAAATTTTTGCAATACCGCCCATTTATATATTTCCCAATACGAATCTGTTAAATTTGTCCGTCTACGCTGCGTTTGCAATCGCCACAAAATCAGCTGCATTCAGCGATGCGCCGCCAATCAAGCCGCCATCAATATCCGGCATATGCAACAGCTCACGCGCATTGTCCGGTCGCATGCTGCCGCCATAAAGTATGCTTACCTGCCCTGCCGCAGACGGATTTCTTTCCGCCAGCTTGGTACGCAGTAGCCGATGCACCTCCTGCGCCATCTGCGGTGTGGCCGTTTTCCCCGTGCCGATCGCCCAGACCGGCTCATACGCCAGCACTATTCTTGGAATATCGCCTGCATCAATCGCATCCAACACCGTTTGCAGTTGGCGTAAAACAACTTCTTCCGTCAGGCCTGCTTCCCGCTCTTCGAGCGTTTCACCCACACACACAATCGGGATTACCCCATTGACCAGCGTGCGCTTGACCTTCTCTGCCACGACCTGGTCATTCTCACCGTGATAACTGCGCCGTTCGGAATGACCAACCAGCACATAACGGCAACCAAAATCACGCAGCATGGCTACGGAAATTTCGCCCGTAAAAGCGCCCGCACCATGCGCCGACACATCTTGCGCGCCCCACGCAATCGCGCTACCTGCCAGTTCGGTCTGGCATTGGCCCAAATACGGCGAAGGAACACAAACTGCAAGCTGGCAATCCGCTGTCACGGTCGCCGCCTTGATCCCGGACAGCAACACGCTGTTCGCTGCAAGACTGCCATTCATTTTCCAGTTGCCAACGATCAGTTTTGGCCGCACGCCGCATCCCCGTTTTTCGGTAATCGCACATTGTAGCGCGGCGCTAATACAATGGTCAATTCAACTGACAAAACAGCGCCTTACTGAATCGGGAAACTACGATAATGCGCGCTATCAACGGCCTCTTCATCGTCAAAATTCGGGTATTCCTGCTCAACTTCCTCTTCCGTTGCTGTCCGCACTTCAAGCACTTTCAGGTCGAACCGTAGCGCAATGCCCGCCAACGGGTGATTGCCATCCAGCACAACCATGTCATCGGCAATATCGGACACCACAAAAATGAACGGCTGGTCGTCGTCCGCGTCGTCCTCTTCAGCTTCCCCTTCAAACTGCATGCCCACTTCCAGTGTTTCAGGAAATTTATCTCTTGGTTCAAGGCGAATCAAGTCCGCATCGTAGTCGCCAAAGGCATCTTCGGGCTCAATCTGGATCTGAACCGAGTAACCGGCCTCCTGCCCTTCCAACGCCTCCTCAATTGCCGTGAACGTATTTTCATATCCGCCATGCAAATAAATGATCGGGTCTCCCTCATCTTCAATAAGATTATTTTGCGCATCGGTCAATACGTACTCTACGGTGACGACCGTATCCTTGGCAATTTTCATAATTTCACTCCCAATTTCCAGAATTCGCATTATACCCGCACAAAAAATTTCTTAATTAACTGTGATAAATCCCGCTTGCCGTGTCAATTTGGCATCACTCTTTGTTGCGTGAAAACAAAATGCCGCCAAAAAGCCCTTTCCGCCCTATTACTACGCCTAAAAATTGATATAATCATTTCATTAGTGAGCTTGTATCCGTGTCTTTTTTCATCGATGCAAAAGAGCTTTCTAGTAATTACCGGTGATTATTAACTTCTTAATTTTGAAGGGTATAAAAATGAAAAAATCGTTGTTGATCGCAGCCATGATGGCTTTCGCTTTGACCGCATGCACATTTGGGAAAAACACCCCAACAGGCAGCATGGTCATCGCCAAAAATGAAGCCAAGAAAGCAGGCAAGTCTCAAGAAGAAATCGACGCAGCAGGAAAAGCCGCATATGAAGCCGCTGGTGGATACGAAGAAGAACTGCGCGTGTATGAGCAATTCAAAGGCAAGAAAGGCATAAAAGCGCCGAAAAAACCTGCATGGTATGTAGAGCCAGCAGGTGACGCGCCTGCTGCCACACCTGCTGCTGCTGCACCAGCAATAGGCGGTGCTGCTGGCGCAGGTGCTGCAATGGCTACAAAAGCTGCAGCACAAGCACCAGACGCCAAGAAGTAATTTTCAAAAGCCACAAAAAATGCCGGCCAAATGGTCGGCATTTTTTTATCTTGTGTCAGCAAATCATTAACATAAATCCAGATTGCTCGGACTTGTCGCTGCAGGCCACCCCAGCCTTTAACTTTCCATCTGCACCCAGCCAACCCCCTGACGCTGACAAGCAATCAGAATCTCTGCCTGAGTCTCCCCCAATCCAGCCTGCAGTGCTCGCTGCGCCAATTCGGGCGTGTTGTTCGTTTGACTCAGATGCGCACCCACCACTTTCTTCAGGCGTGAATTATCGAGTTCAGCCAGTATTTCCGTCGCTGCCTGATTCGACAGATGGCCGTAAACACCTGCAATACGCCGTTTCAGTGAAACGGGGTAAACCGACTCAGCCAGCATTTGAGGATCGTGATTACATTCCAAGACCAGTGCATCGCAACCATTGAGCGCACCGAGCAAGTGCGGCGTAGACTGACCGACATCGGTTAGAACGCCCAGTTTCCTGTCGCCATCGCTTGCGCAGTACTGCAACGGCTCACGCGCATCATGCGGTACGGTAAAAGGGGTGAACTCAAGATTGCCAATTGAAAATGGCTCGCCGTCGCGACAAAAATGAATCTGAATATCTTGGTAATCTGCGCTGATGCCCTGATAGGTGCCTGCGCTCATCCAGACCGGAATCTGATGGCGACGCGCCAGGCGAAATACGCCGCCGATATGATCCTGATGTTCGTGGGTAACAACAATGGCAGAAAGTGCTGAAACTTCGGTTCCGAGGGTCAGCAAACGCTTTTCCGCTTCTCGCATGCTGAAACCGCAGTCCAGCATGACGGTTGTTTGCGTCACGCCAGAAGTGGCTGCAATCAGCAGCGAGTTTCCCTCGCTGCCACTGCCAAGACAGGCAAATCTCACGTATGCTGACTAATAAAGCCTTACTTGAGCTGCTCGTGCAACAGTTCAAGAATTTTACTGCCGACCGGTGAACGCTCTGGCTGCCCATCTTTTGCCAGCACCTCAACCCGGGAGCTTGAATCAGCGCTCTGTTTCACTGAAATCAGGTATTGCTGCGCCTTCATGCCGTCCTTGGTTTTGGAAGAGAACAGGCTTGAGAAAAAGCCTGGCTTCGCATCACTGCCCTTGCTGTCGGCATCCTGATCAACATAACGCACGTAATAGAGCCCTTGCATGCGATTGCGGTCTTCTACCGTGAAGCCAACGCGGTCCAGTGCCAAGCCAACCCGACGCCAGGTACGCTCAAAGCCCTCTTCAACCTGAACATACTCGCCATTTACCAGATCTGCCTTGGGTGCCTGCCGCTGATCCTGTTGCTTGGCCATCGTCTGGGAGTGCTGTTTGTCCGCACCCAAACGCACCATCACGCGTGACAAGAACTCGGCTTCCAGTTCCGGGTCAGACGGGCGCGCCGTCCAGACGGTCGTGTCGTTATTGCTGCCAACCAATTCTTCGGTCGCACCACGATGGCTGATGTAAATCTCGGTTTCACCACTTGCTGTGCGCTCAAGGCGGGTGCGAAACTTGTCGCGCTCGCCCGTGGAGTACAGAGAGTCAATCAGCTTACCCAGATTTCTGCGAATAAAATCCATTGGGATTTTCGCGCGATTTTCTGCCCAGTCGGTCTCCATCACCCCCACATCAGGCATTTCGACGTTGATCAAAAAGCCTGCGTCCTGCCAGAACTCTTTTAGCAGTGGCCAGAGTTCTTCCGGCGTTTTTTGCACAACCAGCCAACGCTGCTGGCCTGCACGCTCGATACGCATGTCGCCTACCTGGCTCAACGCCACCGATGAAGCATCTTTGACTTCCGACTGCATTTGTCGTTGCGCAGCATAATCACTGGCCGTCACCGTCCCTGTTTGCGGCAAGGCGTAGCGGTTATCGCGTTGCAGTTGCGTCAGATCTGGGGGCACTTCCAGAGTGCTTACAGGCTTTTCCCCCGCACTCTTGTAATCAATCCTGCCTGCATCAGTCAGGCTCATTGATCCGCATCCCGACAGACCGACCAGCGATAGCGCGCATAAAAACCCCAACAATGTGTGACTGCGTTGTGCCATGATGAATTCCTGCAAATAAAGATTCTTTTTCCGGTTATGCCGGCTTATGCACTTTAAAAGTTCACGCCCGATTCGCGCATGGCGGCTTCAACCGTCGCATAGAACTCCGGCGCGAGTGGCGCAAGCGGCAAACGAATACCTGCTGGCATCAAGCCCATCCGCGCCATGGCCCATTTGACCGGCACCGGGTTCGGTTCGACAAACAGTTTCTGATGCAATGGCAGCAAGCGATTGTTGATCTCAATGGCTCTGGCAACATCGCCCGCAATCGCGGCCATACACAGTTCGTGCATCGCTCGTGGCGCCACATTCGCAACAACCGAAATATTTCCGGCACCACCACAAAGCATGAGTGCCATCGCAGACGCATCGTCGCCCGAATACACGGCAAATGAGTCTGGCGCCAGACGGATCAGATCCGTGCCGCGCCCCAAATTCCCGGTTGCATCCTTGACGCCAATCACGCCTGGCACCTCTGACAGACGCAAAATGGTTTCATTCGAAATGTCTGCAACCGTGCGTCCTGGCACGTTATACAGGATCATCGGCAAGTCCACCTTTTCGGCAATCGTGCGGAAATGGCGGTACATCCCCTCCTGCGTTGGGCGGTTGTAATACGGCACCACCTGCAACGAGACATCCGCACCAACCTCTTTGGCGTAAGCCGTCAACTCAATGGCTTCCGACGTCGAATTGCCACCCGTGCCGGCAATGATCGGAATTCGCTTATTGGCTTGCTCTACTGCCACCCTGATCAGTTCGCAATGCTCGTCCATGTCGACGGTCGCTGATTCGCCCGTCGTTCCGACGATCACAATGGCATCCGTTCCTTCTTCAACGTGCCAGTCAATCAACTTCCTCAAACAGGGAAAGTCCAGGGTGCCGTCTTCTTGCATCGGCGTAACAATCGCGGGTATGCTGCCTTTGATCATGGTGCATCCAATAGAAAAAGTGTCAAAAAAAAAGATTGTAGCGGATAGTCTCCGGCAATAGTTAAAAAGCCTGCCGAATTCTTCAACTCAACAGGCTTTCCCCTACAAGGTTTGTCACTAATTAGCGCGGCAAATCCGTACGCCCCATCAGGAACTCATCCACCGCGCGCGCGCATTGACGCCCTTCGCGAATGGCCCACACCAGCAGTGATGGACCGCGACGAATATCACCCGCAGCAAACACCTTGTCGACCGACGTTTTGTAGGCCTCATCACCCTCCGTCTCCGCCTTGGCGTTACCGCTTAAATCGCTTTCAACGCCAAATGCCTCCAGAACCGGATCAATAGCCGAAATGAAGCCGGTGGCCAGCAATACAAGATCTGCAGGCAGCTCTCTCTCGGAGCCCTCAATTTCGTAGTAACGGTTATCGCGCCTTTCGACACCGACGACGACCATTTTCTCAACCTTGCCGTTCGCCCCTTCGATGCGCTTGGGCGCCAAAGACCAGACCCGCTCGCCACCTTCCTCGTGTGAAGTAGAGGTTTGCAATGTGTGCGGCCAATACGGCCAGACCAGCAATTTGTCTTCCGTTTCGGGCGGACGTGACATACGGATCATCTGCGTGATGCTGGCTGCGCCCTGACGAACTGACGTGCCCACACAGTCGGAACCTGTGTCGCCGCCGCCAATCACAATGACATGCTTGCCGGTCGCGCTAATCTGATGATTCGGCGTATCCCCGGCAACAATCTTGTTCTGCATGTTCAGGAAATCCATCGCGTAATGCACACCTTCCAATTCGCGTCCGGGAACCGACAGCGGACGAGGCTTTTCGGCACCACCCGCCAGAATGACAGCATCAAACATCTGATTCAGTTCATCAGGCGAGATAATTTCCTGTGCGTCGTTCATGACCTCTTCGGGAAAATCCTTGCCGACCAGCACATTGGTGCGAAAGACCACCCCTTCGGCTTCCATCTGTTCAATGCGACGGTCAATTACCGATTTCTCGAGCTTGAAGTCCGGCACGCCATAGCGCATCAAACCACCGATGCGCTCGTTTTTTTCAAACACCGTCACATCATGACCAACACGCGCCAATTGCTGTGCCGCCGCCATGCCGGCAGGGCCAGAACCAACAATAGCCACCTTTTTACCCGTTTTGGTTTCTGACGGCATCGGCACAACCCAGCCGTTTTCCCATGCCTTTTCGATGATATACAGTTCGATCGACTTGATTCCGACCGGATCATCCACCAAGCCGAGCGTACATGCGGTCTCGCATGGTGCCGGGCAAATGCGACCGGTGAGTTCCGGGAAGTTATTTGTTGAGTTCAGTACGTCATACGCCTGGCGCAACTTGCCTTTGTAAACAAAATCATTCCAGTCTGGAATGACATTGTTGACAGGGCAGGTATTGTTGCAAAAAGGAATGCCGCAATCCATGCAGCGCGCCCCCTGAATCGACGCTTTTTCATCATCCAGGCGTACCACAAACTCGTTGTAGTTTTTCACGCGCTCGGTCGGCTCCAGATAATTCTCTTTCTGCCGCTGATATTCCATGAAACCAGTTACTTTGCCCATTTTTTACCTCTGACTTCTTTTCTTCTTCATCCCTGAAGAAGTGACTGATCCGTGTTGCGATGTCGTTCTGTTTGCAACGCCCTTAGTTTACTGAACTACCATACAGTTCATTCAGCGCCCGGCGATATTCCATCGGGAATACCTTCACGAATTTAGCGCGCTCAATGCTCCAGTTATCCAGCAACATGCGCGCGCGCGCGCTGCCTGTAAACTTGAAGTGCCGCTCAATCATCTGCTTGAGCAATGCCTCATCGGTTTTTTTCTCGCCACCGCGTTCAAAACTGTGCCAAATGGCGCGATCCACCTTAGCCTCCTGCTCGGACGAAGAAAGCAACGGCTCCAGCGTCACCATCGACAAGTTGCACTTGCTTTCGAAATCACCTTCCGGGTCGTAAACGTAAGCAATGCCGCCGGACATACCGGCCGCAAAATTGCGTCCTGTTTCACCCAGAACAGCAACGGTACCGCCCGTCATGTATTCGCATCCATGGTCACCCACACCTTCAACCACTGCGGCCACACCGGAATTGCGGACTGCAAAACGCTCGCCCGCCACGCCACTGAAGAATGCCTCACCAGAAATGGCACCATACAGTACCGTGTTGCCCACAATGATGTTTTCACTCGCCCGGCCACGGAATTCCGTGTTAGGGCGAACGATAATGCGACCACCTGAAATGCCCTTGCCAACGTAATCGTTACCTTCACCAACCAGATCCAATGTTACGCCATGTGACAGGAAAGCGCCGACAGATTGACCTGCCACACCCTCAAGCTGAATGTGGATCGTATCATCCGGCAGGCCGGCAAAGCCGTAGCGTTCAGCCACTTCACCTGACAACATAGCGCCAACGGTACGGTTCACATTATTAATCGGCGAGATGAACGACACTCTTTCACCGTTCTCGATCGCATTTTTTGCCTTGGCAATCAACTGGTGATCCAGCGCCTTTTCAAGGCCGTGATCCTGTTCTTCCGCGTGACTGGTCAACACGTCATCAGATACTTCCGGCTCGTGGAAGATACGGCTGAAGTCCAGACCCTGACTCTTCCAGTGTGAAATCGCCTTCGACTTGTCGAGCAAATCGACCCGGCCAATCAGGTCCGCATAGGTACGAATACCCAGTTGCGCCATGATTTGACGAACTTCTTCCGCAACGAAGAAGAAATAATTCACCAGATGATCCGGCTTGCCAGTAAATTTCTTGCGCAATTCCGGATCCTGCGTAGCCACCCCGACCGGACAGGTATTCAAGTGACATTTACGCATCATGATGCAGCCACTCACAACCATGGGGGCCGTCGAGAAGCTGACTTCGTCGGCGCCCAGAATGGCCGCGATGGCGACGTCACGGCCAGTTTTCATTGACCCGTCAGCCTGAACGCGGATACGGCCACGCAAGTTGTTCAACACCAGCGTCTGCTGGGTTTCGGACAAGCCCAGTTCCCACGGTGTGCCGGTATGCTTGATCGAGGATTGTGGAGACGCACCCGTACCGCCGTCAAAGCCGGAAATTACCAGATGATCCGCCTTGGCCTTGGAAACGCCCGCTGCAACCGTACCCACCCCGACTTCGGAAACCAGCTTGACTGAAATGCCCGCTTTTGGCGTCACATTTTTCAAGTCATGAATCAGTTGCGCCAAATCCTCAATCGAATAAATATCGTGATGCGGTGGCGGCGAGATCAGGCCCACGCCTGGCACCGAAAAGCGCAGCATCGCAATGTATTCAGACACTTTTCCGCCTGGCAACTGGCCACCTTCGCCGGGCTTTGCGCCCTGCGCCATCTTGATCTGAATCTGGTCAGCCGAACGCAAGTATTCCGTATTCACCCCAAAGCGACCGGAAGCCACCTGCTTGATCTTGGAACGCAGCGAATCCCCTTCCTGTAACGGAATATCGGCATAAACGATGTCTTCGCCAATCACCGATGCCACCGTTTCACCGGCACCAATCATGATGCCTTTCTTTTCATTCTTGTAACGGACCGGATCTTCGCCACCTTCACCGGTATTGGACTTGCCGCCAATACGGTTCATCGCAACCGCCATCGTCGTATGGGCCTCGGTGCTAATTGCGCCCAGTGAAATGGCACCCGTAGCGAAACGCTTGACGATTTCCTTCGCAGGCTCAACTTCTTCCAGTGGTATGGCCTTGTCCGGGTCGACCTTGAACTCGAACAGGCCACGCAAGGTCATCTGGCGCTTGGACTGATCATTAATGATTTGCGCAAATTCCTTGTACGTGCTGTAGTTGTTGTTGCGTGAAGAGTGCTGCAGCTTGGCAACCGCTTCCGGCGTCAGCAAATGATCTTCACCACGCACCCGGTATGCGTACTCACCACCGGGATCGAGCGCGTCACGCAGCAAAATATCGCGGCCAAAGGCCAGGTCATGCTGACGAACCGCTTCCTCCGCAATTTCAAAGACGCCAATTCCTTCGACGTTCGTTGCCGTACCGCGGAAATACTTCTCTACCAGTGCGCTGTTCAAGCCGACGGCCTCAAATATTTGTGCACCGCAATAAGACATGTACGTCGAGATGCCCATTTTGGACATAATCTTGTTCAAGCCTTTGCCAATCGCCTTCACAAAATTCTTCTGCGCTTCTTCGATCGTAATTTGGACATCGAGATCTTTCACCATGCTGGCGACGGTCTCAAATGCAAGATACGGGTGAACCGCTTCGGCACCATACCCAGCCAGCGTTGCAAAATGGTGCGTTTCACGCGCGGAGCCGGTTTCAACCACCAGACCTGTCGACGCACGCAAGCCTTTGCTCACCAAATGCTGGTGAATCGCTGACGTCGCCAGCAAGGCTGGAATGGCAATATTGTCCGCTGCCACATTGCGGTCTGACAGGATCAAAATATTGTGACCAGATTTAACCGCATCCACCGCCTCGGCACACAAAGAAGCCAGGCGCGCCTCAATGCCGTCCGTACCCCACGCGCGTGGATAGCAAATATCCAGTTCATACGATTTGAATTTGCCGCCCGTCGATTCGCTGATATTGCGAACCGTCGCCATTTCATCGCTATCGAGCACAGGCTGCGACACGACCAGGCGCATCGGCGGATTCACGTTGTTGGTATCCAGCAAGTTCGGGCGTGGGCCGATAAATGAAATCAGCGACATCACCATTTCTTCCCGGATCGGGTCGATCGGCGGATTGGTGACCTGCGCAAACAACTGGTGGAAATAATTGTAGAGCGGCTTGGATCGCTGCGACATGACTGCAAGCGGCGAGTCATTGCCCATCGAGCCGATCGCCTCTTCGCCATTAACTGCCATCGGCGTCAGGACAATTTTCAGGTCTTCCTGTGTAAAGCCGAAGGCTTGCTGCCTGTCGAGCAGGGAAGCCTTCGGCTTCTCCGTTACTGTTTTTGTCTTGATGTCGTCCAGGCGAATGCGCACCGAATCATTCCAGGCCCTGTATGGCTTGGCATTGGCGAACGCGCCCTTGATTTCCTCATCATCAATGATGCGCCCGGCCTCAAGATCAATCAGGAACATCTTGCCGGGCTGCAGGCGCCACTTCTTGATAATGCGTGACTCGGCAATAGGCAACACACCGGCTTCGGAAGCCATGACGACCAGGTCGTCATCCGTAATGATGTAGCGCGATGGACGCAAACCGTTGCGATCCAGCGTACCGCCAATCTGGCGACCATCCGTAAAGACGGTCGCTGCCGGGCCATCCCACGGCTCCATAATCGCCGCGTGATATTCATAAAATGCACGGCGATTTTTATCCATCAGCGTGTGATTTTCCCATGCCTCTGGAATCATCATCATCATCGCTTGCGCGATCGGATAACCCGCCATGACGAGCAATTCCAGCGCATTATCGAAGCAGGCTGTGTCTGACTGGCCGTCGTAAATGATCGGATGCAGCTTTTGCAGATCGTCACCCAATACCGCTGATTGCATCACGCCCTCACGCGCACGCATCCAGTTGAAGTTACCCTTGACCGTATTGATTTCACCATTGTGCGCAATCAGGCGATAGGGATGCGCCAATGGCCATTCCGGAAAGGTATTGGTAGAGAATCGTTGATGCACCATCGCCAGTGCCGAAACACAGCGCGAATCTTTCAAATCCTTGTAGTACACATCAACCTGATCCGCCAGCAGCAAGCCCTTGTACACGATTGTACGCGCTGACATGGAGGCTACGAAGAACTCCTGACCATGCAACAAATTGAGCGCATGAATTGCATGACCCGATGCCTTGCGAATGACATACAGCTTCCGCTCCAGCGCATCGGTCACCATGATCCCCGGGCCGCGACCAATAAATATCTGACGAATGACGGGTTCTTTCTCGCGCACAACCGGCGACATCGGCATTTCCAGATCGACCGGAACGTCGCGCCAGCCCAGCACCATCTGACCCTCTGCCTTGACAGCGCGTTCAATTTCCTGCTCACAGGCGATACGGGACGCATGCTCTTTCGGAAGGAAAACCATCCCGACGCCATATTCCCCCGGAGGCGGCAAATCAACACCCTGCACCGCCATCTCTTCGCGGAAATACTGATCCGGAATCTGGATCAGGATGCCAGCACCGTCTCCCATCAATTTGTCTGCCCCGACCGCACCACGATGGTCGAGGTTTTTCAGGATCAAAATGCCTTGCTCAACAATTGAGTGACTTTTTTCACCTTTGATATGGGCGACAAAACCAACACCACAAGCGTCGTGTTCATGGGCGGGATCGTACAAACCTTGCGCACGCATAAAAGCTCTCCAGTACAGAAAATTCAAACTAGCCAAGTAGAATAGTCCAGCCTGAAAGAAAGTTCAACCCAAAAAAATGGGGTCGGAGTAAAATTAACAAGGGAGGTGACGCGCCTGCAAAATTAAATGGGGACAGAGTCGCATGGGCGATGGTGCGCCTATAAACTGACTGTGCGTCGAGGGCGGCCACGCCGGGCTGCCCGTACTTTACGCCCGGTTTGCTTTTCCAGCTCGACCTTAAACCCCTCAGAACCCAGCACCTGCCCCGCCCCGACCGTCTGAGCAATCAAATTGACATCCCCTGCAGAAAGCCCCTGCGCCATCAGTTTCTTGTACGCCAATTCACGATCAAACGGCGTATTCCCCAACGCCCAATACAAGGCATGACCGGAAACCAGGGCATCTTGCCGATCACCCACATGATGCGCACAGCTTGACCAGACGTAGTCAACCGCGCGCGACACGAGCCCCGCTCTTACCGGACTCGCCTCTATATAGTGACTGCATCGCATGAAATAGGTTTCGGGCTCTATGACCGAAGCCTTGAAGCGCCCCTGCCACAGGGTGCCACTACGCGCATGCCGCTTGTTGAAATACGGCACGTAATGACGCCCAAGCCATTGCAGCATACGCCCCAAACCAGACTCATCCGTCGGCGTAGCCAGCAACTGCCAGTGGTCCGGCATCAGGACAAAAGCATGCACCGCCACCCTGAACAAGCGTGACGCCTCGCGCAGCCAGCGAAGAAAAGCCGCGTAATCTTCCTGATCCTGAAAGACTGCTCGCCGGTCATGGCCAACTTGCAAAATGTGATGCGGCAAATTCGGAACGATCAAACGCGGTGTTCTTGCCATAGAGATAAAGTAAACCCTTGTTTTAAAACAGCAGTCATCTTAACAAGCAAAGCAGGCAGAGCGACACCTTGACGCACATCAACACCGGCCGTTTTGGTCAAATTACGATAAGGAAGGTGAGTGCCTCGCACATCAAGACACCCTGACAGCGTTGCATATTCATTCTACTTACCCAGCACACATCCACCTATCACCGGAGGAGATTCAAAATGGCCAATAAAAACTTGACTCGCTTCAACCCTTTTAGCGATTTTTCGCTGATGGATCAGATGAAGGGCATGGAAAGCATGCTTAAAGATTTCCGGCTGATGCCCTCATGGGGCGCACTGAGTGCGGAACCGCGCATCAAAATGGATGTCAAGGAAACCGATAAAACCTACCAAATCAAGGCGGACATACCCGGCGTCACCAAGGAAGACATCAAGGTCATGATTGATGGCAATCAGGTTTCCATCAGCGCCGAAATCAAAAAAGAATCTGAAGAAAAAAGTGACGGCAACGTCATCAGCTCCGAGCGCTATTACGGCAAGCAGTATCGCAGCTTCTCGCTTGCGCACGACATTGATGACAAAAAAGCCAAGGCGCAGTACAACAATGGTGTCCTTGAGCTGACCTTGCCCAAAAAATCAGGCTCATCCAGCAAGCAACTCACCATCAACTAGTTGCTGCGACGCTTGAGCCTGTTTGGGAAGGGAAAAGTGCGAGAATCATCAGGTGGTTCTCGCCCAATTTTTTGCCCTTGCATTAACAAACTGACACTGCCTTTCACAACAAGGCCGACACAGTGAAAGAAAGCCGACCGGGAAAACCCGGCCGTTTTTCAAAAACCCGCTCCGATCAATACGATTCCAGATCCACCTTGACCCCATTCCTCAAATCGAGCGGTGCGGTGCGCCAGATATTTCTGGCGTATTCGGCAATGGAGCGATCAGAGGAGAAATGCCCCATCCCGGCCACATTTTTCAGGGCGGCTCTTGTCCACCGCACTTTTTGACGATACAAGGCGTCAACATCATCCTGCGCAGCCACATAACTACCGAAATCTGCCAGAAGCTGGTAATGATCACCATAATTGACCAGGGAATCGTAAATGGTATGAAAGCGTGTCGGCTCATCTGGCGAGAAAAAGCCATCCCTGATCTGGTTCAACGCCTTTCTCAGCTCCGCATTCTGGTCATAGTATTTTTTCGGGCTATAGCCACCCTGACGAATCGACTCCACCTCCTCGGCAGTGTGTCCAAAAATAAAGATGTTTTCAGGCCCAACCGCCTCAAGAATCTCAATATTCGCGCCATCAAGTGTGCCAATCGTCAGCGCCCCGTTGCACGCCAGCTTCATGTTGCCCGTGCCGGAGGCCTCGGTGCCTGCCGTCGAAATCTGCTGCGACAAATCGGCTGCCGGGATAATCCGCTCAGCCATGGTGACACCATAATTGGGAATGAAAACCACTTTGAGCTTGTCGCCAATCACCGGATCATTATTCACTTTCTCTGCAACATCGTTGATCAGCTTGATGATCAGCTTGGCCATGTTGTAGGCCGACGCTGCCTTGCCAGCAAAAATAACGGTGCGCGGCACCCAGTTTGCTTCGGGTGCTGCAAGAATGCGGTTATAGCGCGTAATAACGTGCAACACATTCATCAACTGACGCTTGTATTCATGAATGCGCTTGATCTGGATATCGAACAAGGATTCAGGATTAATGCGCACATTCAGATGATGCTGAATCCAGTTCGCCAGATGCGTTTTGTTTTGCTGCTTGACTGAACGGAACACATTCATGAAAGACGGGTCGTCAATATACTGATCCAGCCTGGCCAGCTGCGTGAAATCACGCCGCCACTCTGGGCCAATATGGTCGTCAATCAGGTGAGACAGCAACGGATTCGCCTGCGACATCCAGCGCCGCGGTGTAATGCCATTTGTCACATTCGTGAAGCGCTCCGGAAACACTTTGGCCAGATCGGCAAAAATGGATTGCGTCATCAAGTCGGAATGCAATTTGGATACGCCATTCGTCGTATGGCTGGCCACAACCGCCAGATACGCCATGCGCACGCGCCGAATATTGCTCTCGTCTATCAGCGACACCCGTTCCATCAATGCGTGATCCTTGCCAAAGCGCGTCACCACACCCGACAGAAATTCGCTGTTGATTTCAAAAATAATCATCAAATGACGCGGCAAAATGCGCCCGACCAAATCAACCGGCCACGTCTCCAGCGCCTCGCTCATCAAAGTATGATTGGTGTAGGAAAAAACCTGTTGCACCAAACCCCACGCTTTCTTCCATGGGATGCGGTGTTCATCAATGAGAATACGCATCAACTCGGGTATGGCCAGAACGGGGTGCGTGTCATTCAAATGAATCGCTGCATTATCCGGCAAGCTATCCAGACTGTCGTGGTTCAGCATGTGGCGACGAACCATGTCTTGCATACTGGCAGAAACAAAGAAAAATTCCTGGCGCAAACGCAATTCACGCCCCTGCTCCGTGGAGTCGTCCGGATACAGGATACGGGTAATGTTTTCGGACATGGTTTTATCGTGAACCGCGCCGACATACTCGCCGCGATTAAACGCGGACAGGTTCATTTCGGTCGTCGCCTTGGCCGACCAGAGACGCAATGTGCTGGTCGCATTGGTGCCGAACCCAGGGATAATCGTGTCATACGCCATGGCCAGCACGCTGTGCGTATCAACCCAGCGCACCTGATCACCTTCATTGATAAGTCTTCCACCAAAACGGACCTGATACTGAACCTCCGGGCGCGGGAACTCCCACGGGTTCCCTCTGGTCAACAGCCAGTAATCTGGCGTCTCGACCTGATAACCATCCACCACCTGTTGCTTGAACATGCCATATTCGTAACGCAAGCCATAGCCCATGCTTGGAAGCTGTAAGGTCGCCATCGAATCCAGAAAGCATGCCGCCAGACGCCCCAAGCCACCGTTGCCCAGTGCCGCATCAGGCTCACCAGAAGCCATCTCTTCAAAATTGACGGCAAGGTCAGTAAGCGCCTCCTTGACCTCGTCTTCGATATCCAGTGCCTGAAGCGCATTGCTGAAAGTGCGTCCAATCAGGAACTCCATCGACAGGTAATAAACATTTTTCGGGCCTTGCGTATAAAAAGCATCTGCCGTGCTCATCCAGCGCTCAACCAGGCGATTGCGCACCGACAACTCAGAAGCCAGCAACCAGTCATGGCGGTTGGCATTGATAGGATTGCGACCCGAGCGATAACGCAAGTTGTTCGCAATTGAACGCTTCAAGGCATCGACATCATTCGGCAAAAATCCTGGTTGATTGTTTGGGTTATTTGATTCCATATGCGTCAAAATCCGAAAATGATTAAAAACACCCAAACATGCCGCTGGGACAACTTCTGCTCCAGGAGCATGCTCGAAACTAAGAAACCCGCTTTGGCAGCATTACTTGCTTTTGCTACGATGCACGAATCAAGTTACCTCAATGTTTCACCTGCCTATACAACGCCATATATTTGCCGGCCGCGTCTTCCCAACTGAAATGCTGGCGCATGGCTTGCTGCTGAACCTGCTCCCAAAGCGCCTTGCGCCCGAACAGGGCGACGCAACGGTGTACGGCGCCGACAAACGCATCGTACGAGAACCCGTCAAATGAAAATCCGGTTGCCACACCCGCCTGCACATTCTTTTCCGAGCTGTCCACGACCGTATCAGCCAGCCCACCAACACGATGCACCAGCGGCAAGGTGCCATATCGCAAGCCATACAGTTGCGTCAACCCGCACGGTTCATAACGTGACGGCATCAAGATCACATCACTGCCTGCAATCAGACGATGCGATTTCTTTTCGTCATACCCAACCTGCATCGAAAAGGCATGCGGATTGGCCGCTGCCGCATTCAGATACGCACTTTCGAGCGAGGCATCGCCACTTCCGAGGATCACGAGCTGTGCGCCACAGCGCACAAACTCTGGCAAGGCATCCAGCACCAGATCCAGCCCTTTTTGTACGGCAAGCCGACTGACGACACAAAACAGTGGCACCTCCTCGCGCACCTCGAAACCAAGCTCTGCTTGCAAAGCGCGCTTGCATTCGCGCTTGCCCGCAAGGTCATTGACATCATAGTTAGCCTCAATCGCCGCATCCGATGCCGGGTTCCAGACGGCATCATCAACCCCGTTCAAAATGCCATGCAAATCATTGGCACGATAGTTCAAAATGCCATCCAGCCCGTAAGCCTGCTCTGGCTGCAAAATTTCTCGCGCATAGCTTGGGCTTACAGTTGCAATTTTGTCAGCGTAAGCCAGTCCTGCCTTGATAAAGGACAATTGCTGATAAAACTCCACCCCATCCACACCGAAGAAGTGCGTTGGCAAATCCAGTTCGCCAAAAACTTGCCCCGGGTAATTACCCTGGTAAGCCAGGTTATGCACCGTGAAAACCGTGCCAGCCAGCTTGTTGCGGTTCCGGTATTCCGACGCTCGAATATACGCTGGCGTCAGCCCCGCGTGCCAGTCATGGGCGTGCACGACTTCCGGCACCCATTCTGAGTCAGCCCCTTCTGCCAGACGCGCGGCGATCCATCCCAGCAAGGCAAAGCGACGATAATTGTCAGGATAATCTCTGTTGGAAGCGTCCGTATAAGGATTGCCCGGACGATCGAACAAGCCGGGGGCATCAATGAAATAAATGGTCATCCCGGTATCCGGCATGACGCCGACAAACAAGCGGATTGCAGATGCTCCAAAGCGCGCTGAAAACGTCACAAGCAGACGCTGGTTAGTCAGGCCGGACTGAATCGAAGGGAAACCCGGCACCAGCATGCGGGCATCGCACCCCAATCGGGCCTGCGCTGCGGGCAAGGCCGCGGTTGCATCCGCCAGGCCACCCGTTTTCAGGAGCGGGAACACCTCTGTACAAACATGTAATACGCGCATTGTGAAGCCCGGGCTGCGGTTTAATCGTCTTGCGACAAGACTTCCACTTCTGTGTCATACAGCGCAGCCAGCATCTCTGGCGTCACCAGCACCACACCATTTTCCGATCGGTGGAAACGCTGCGCATCCATTTCCGGATCCTCGCCAATGACCAGGCCCTCTGGAATACGACAACCCCGATCAAACACCACCTTGCGCAGACGACAATGCCGCCCGATTTCACAACCCGGCAGGATGACCGCCTGATCAATGATGCAAAATGAATGGACGCGCACACGCGAAAACAGGATCGAATTTGACAACTGCGAACCAGAAATAATGCACCCGCCAGACACCAGTGTATTGGCCACCATGCCGTGCAAGCCATTGTTGTTCGGCACAAACTTTGCGCTGGGCAACTGCTCCATGTAAGTCCAGATCGGCCAGTCTTCATCGTACAGGTTCAGTTCGGGCAAATTGGACGTCAAGTCCATGTTGGCCGCCCAGAAAGAGTCCACCGTTCCCACGTCACGCCAGTACGGCGGTATTTCTTTTGAAGAAGGCACGCAGGACATGCGGAACAAGTGCGCCTTGGCCTGTCCGTCCGCCACCACACGCGGAATGATATCGCGCCCGAAATCGTGACCGGACTCAGGATTATCCTTATCCTCCAGAAGTAACTTGTAAAGATATTCCGCATTGAACACGTAAATGCCCATGCTGGCCAGAGCCGTTTCCGGCTTGTCCGGCATCCCCGGCGGATCGGCCGGTTTTTCCAGGAAACTGGTAACGGTGCGACTCTCATCTATCGCCATGACACCAAATCCCGTCGCTTCCATGCGCGGCACTTCCACACAGCCCACCGAACACATCGTGCGCTGCTCAACATGGTCCAGCAGCATCAGTGAGTAATCCATTTTATAAACGTGGTCGCCCGCCAGAATCAGAATGTATTCCGGTCTCGATGAGCGAATAATGTTCAGATTCTGCAACACGGCGTCCGCCGTACCGCGATACCACGACACCTCATCAAGCTGCTGCTGGGCTGGCAACAAATCAATAAATTCATTTTGTTCGCCACGCAAAAAACTCCAGCCGCGCTTCAGGTGCCGCAACAAGGAATGCGAGCGATATTGCGTCACCACACCAATCCGGCGAATGCCAGAGTTGATGCAATTGGACAGCGCAAAATCGATAATGCGAAATTTACCCCCAAAAAACAACGCCGGCTTGGCGCGATTATTGGTCAAATCCTTCAGACGCGATCCTCTGCCGCCCGCCAGTACCAAAGCAAGCGTACGTTTGGGAAGGTGACTTGTAAGAAACAACTTATCAACAACCTGTCTCATTTCTGCTTTCCTTGTCGCTATTATTTTGAATGGTTCTTTATTTTCAGGTGATCACCGTGGGGCGTGCCATGCCCGTATGGGCGTGAATTCCCGCCACCTCATCAGCCAGAGCAATGAGGTCGGCCAGCACTTCCTGCGTCGGCAGTTGATGCCTTGCCGGATCAGCCTCAAATTTCTCCAGGTAAACCCGCAAGGTTGCGCCAGACGTTCCCGTTCCGGACAGACGAAACACGATGCGAGCCGAATCCGAAAAAATCAGGCGTATGCCCTGTTGCGTAGAGACGGCGCCATCAACCGGGTCTTCGTAACTGAAATCATCAGCAATCTCGATCTTACGCGGGCCTTGCGTCGCGCCCTTCATGCCTGGCAAGCTGGCACGCAAATCCGCCATCAACGCCGCCGCCTTGCCAGTGTCTATCCCCTCGTAGTCGTGACGAGAATAATAATGACGGCCAAAACGCGCCCAGTGCGCATTCACCAGTTGATTGACCGACTTTCCGGTCGCCGCAAGCAAATTCAGCCAGAACAAAACGGCCCACAAGCCGTCCTTTTCGCGGATATGGCTGGAACTGGTGCCGTAGCTTTCTTCCCCGCACAAAGTCACCTTGCCCACATCAAGCAGGTTGCCGAAAAACTTCCAGCCGGTCGGCGTCTCGAAACTCGGCACTCCCAGCGCCTTCGCAACCACATCAACCGCTTGTGATGTTGGCATCGAACGCGCCACGCCAGCAATCCCCGTTCGATACCCTGGTGCCAGCGTCGCATTGGCGGCCAGAATGGCCAGACTGTCGGAAGGCGTCACCGCCAGTTTGCGGCCAACGATCATGTTGCGATCCGCATCGCCGTCCGAAGCGGCACCAAAATCCGGTGCGTCATCGCCGTTCATCAAGGCCATGAGCGCGGCGGCATTCACCGGATTGGGGTCTGGATGGTGGCCGCCAAAATCTTCGCGTGGCTCGCCATTGATCACTGTGCCCCTGGGCGCGTTTAACATCCCTTCAAGAATCGTTTTCGCATAAGGACCGCCCACCGCGCCCATCGCATCGAAACGCATCGTGTGTCCGCTGGCAAACCACTTGCGAATCGCATCAAAATCAAACAATTCCTGCATTTGCTGCGCATAATCCGCCACCGGATCAAATACGTCCACAAGCATGCCGTCAAGCTTGCGAACGCCTAATGTCTCGATATCAATATCCGCTTCATCGCTGATACGATATTCGGCAATCTCCTTGGAACGCGCAAAAATGGCTTCCGTAATACGCTCGGATGCCGGGCCGCCGTTGCCAACGTTGTACTTGATGCCGAAATCGCCGCCCGGTCCGCCGGGATTGTGGCTGGCCGACAAGACAATGCCGCCAAATGCCTGATATTTGCGGATGACGCAACTCGCGGCTGGCGTCGAGAGTATGCCTCCCTGCCCGAGCATGACCTTGCCAAAACCATGTGCTGCCGCCATTTTGAGAATGGTCTGTATCGCGATGCGATTATAAAAACGCCCATCCCCTCCGAGCACAAGTGTCTGGCCGACCGCGCCGTCAAGCGAATCAAAAATGGATTGGACGAAATTTTCGAGGTAGCCTTCCTGCTGGAAAACGCTGACCTTCTTGCGCAAGCCCGATGTGCCGGGCTGTTGATCAGTGTAAGGACGCGTGGCAACGGTTTGAATCGACAACTTGGACTCCACACCTTCGGTTAATTTGAAAGTCGGCCAGACAAGCAGGCTAACAGTAGAATTGTATAAGCATGACCGAGCGTAAATTTGATCTGGCACAATTGCCGCGCTGTTTGCGCCATCGCAACGCTCACAGAAACAATCAGCCTAACAGAAAGCACTACCAAAATTATCGCGTTGGCAACGATTGTTATTTTATATTCTTCAACTGCCTTGGGTAACCCCGGGACAACTTGCACCCTATTGATTCGGCAAGTTAAGTTTGAAGTATTCAAGTTTGCGCCCTTTATGTCGCCCCAGCACCAGCCCGCAGGGCGCAGGACAGCCGAAGACTGGATGCCAGCCTGCGCTGGCATGACATGCGCATATTTCAACTTTATTCGTGCCGAATCAATAAGACCCACGCTCGACGTCCGCTGGAACAATCAACCAAAGCGACTGCGCTGGCATCACCGCCTCTCCTGCGAGCGTGTCGTGCGTCGCCAGCGGCGTTGCGGTATCCAGAATCACTTGCCATCGCCCCACCGGCAACTGAAAGTGCACGGTTTGCGCGCAGGCATTCACCAGAACCAGACACCTTGATGGCTCATTACCGCCGTCGAGCAAGATACCAATGCAAACCCGTCCGCGCTCATGCCAGTGTTGATCCTGCACCACGCCACCCTCTGGCGCAAGCCACACAACATCCGCGCCGCCATCAGGTAGTGCTTCACCGGTCAGCCAGTTCAAGCGCCGCAGGATCGGGTAGCAACGGCGCAATGCAATCGCTTCTCTGACGAAATCGACCAGTTCCGTATCGACACGCGCCCAGTCCAGCCAGCTTACCGCATTGTTTTGGCAGTACGCATTGTTATTGCCTTGCTGTGAACGTCCGAATTCATCCCCCGCCGTCAGCAAAGGCGTACCCTGCGAAAACAGCAGCGTTGCCAGTAATGCGCGTTTCAGTTTATTGCGCAATGAGACCACGCCAGCCTCGTCGGTCGGCCCCTCGACGCCGCAATTCCAGCTGTGGTTGCGTTGACTGCCATCCTGGTTGTTTTCGCCATTGGCCTCATTGTGCTTGTGGTTGTAGCTGACCAGATCGTGCAAGGTAAAGCCATCGTGCGCCGTAATGAAATTGACGCTTGCCGCCGCGCTCCGATTATGATGACGGAACAAATCGCTGGAACCGGCAAAACGCCGCGCAAACTCGCCCAGTGTCGGCCACTGGTGCAACCAGAACGCACGCATGGTGTCACGATACTGGTCATTCCATTCCAGCCAGCCCGCCGGAAACTGCCCCACCTGATAACCGCCCACGCCGAGATCCCACGGTTCGGCAATCAATTTGACCTTTGAGAGTATCGGGTCCTGCTGGATTGCGGCAAAAAAAGGCGCCGTAGTTGAGAACCCGTTTTCATCGCGCGCCAGCGAAGTCGCCAGATCAAAGCGAAATCCATCCACATGCATTTCTTGCACCCAGTAACGCAAGGAATCCATGACCATCTGCAAGACGCGCGGCTCGCTCAGCTTCAGGCCATTGCCACAACCGCTCCAGTTTTCGTATTGCTGCGGATTATCCGGCTGCAAGTGGTAATACAGCGTATTGTCAATGCCACGAAAACTCAGCACCGGCCCGTCAGCGTCGGACTCCGCCGTGTGGTTGTACACCACATCCAGTATCACTTCGATGCCATGACGATGCAGCGCCTTGACCATGTCGCGAAACTCTGAAATGGGCGTCGTTCCTGTGCGGCCGGACCAGTAGCGCGCTTCCGGCGCGAAGTAGCCGATGCTGTTGTAACCCCAGTAATTGGTCAACCCCATTTTCTGCAAACGCGGCTCATCGACAAATGCCTGCACCGGCAGCAAATCAACCGTCGTTACGCCAAGCTGCTTCAGATGCTCTATCGCCGCCGGGTGACCGAGTCCGGCATAGGTGCCGCACAAGGGTTCGGGAATGTGCGCATGCAATTGCGTATAACCTCTGACATGCAACTCGTACAAAATGGTTTCGGAAGGCGGAATTCTGGGTGGCGCATCGTCCTCCCAATCGTACACCTCATGTACGACGCGCCCTTTGAGCGCAATCGCTGCCGTATCGTCCGGCCGCTTGTCCAGAAAAGCCGCCTGCCCGCAATACGCGCCAACAATGGCGCGCGCGTAGGGGTCCAGCAGCACCTTATTCGGATTGAAGCGCAAACCGCGCTCCGGCGCATATTCGCCGGAAACCCGGTAGCCATAGACCAGCCCCGGCGTCGCATCAGGCAAATAACCGTGCCAGACGCCATTCTCATTCGCTGGCATGGCCAGGCGCGTCTGCTCAACTTTTCCCGCCTCATCAAACAGGCACAGCCAGACCGCGATGGCATTCGGCGCAACGAGCGCAAAATTGACCCCCCGCCCATCCCAATGCGCCCCCAACGGATAAGGCGCGCCTGATTGAAGAGAAAGTGCGGCTAACACGAATTACTCCTTGCGTTTCAGCATCACGGTTGCCAGCGGCGGCACGCACATTTCCAGCGACCAGTCATGCCCATGCACCTTGTTGTCCTGTGCCTGCAGTTCATTGTTGTGCATGCCGCTGCCACCATAAACCGCGTTGTCCGTATTGATGATTTCACAGTACACCCCGTTTTGCGGCACGCCCAGACGATATTGATAACGCGGCACCGGCGTGAAGTTGCTGATGATGATCACGCACTGCCCCTGTTCATCCTGGCGCATGAACGAAAAAACGGAATTGTCGGCATCATCATGGCAAATCCATTCAAAGCCTCGATGATCGAAATCAATCCGGTAAAGCGGCGGATGCGCACGATAAACGAGATTCAGGTCCCGCACCAGGCGCTGCACACCCGCATGAAACGGGTACTGAAGCAAAGCCCAGTCGAGGCTGCCATTGGAATCCCATTCGCTGTACTGGGCGAGCTCGCCCCCCATAAACAGCAACTTCTTCCCCGGATAGCCCCACATGAAGCCATAGTAGGCGCGCAAGTTTGCGAAACGCTGCCACTCGTCACCCGGCATACGCCCCAAAAGCGAGCCTTTGCCATGTACCACTTCGTCATGCGACAGCGGCAACATGAAGTTTTCGAAAAAGGCATACATGATGCCAAACGTCATATTCTTGCCATGAAATTTTCGAAAAACCGGATCCTCCTTCATGTAAGTCAGCGTATCGTTCATCCAGCCCAGGTTCCATTTGTAATGAAAACCCAGCCCGCCATCGTAAACAGGGCGCGACACCAACGGGAAACTCGTTGACTCTTCCGCCATCGTGACAACCTCGGGACGCTCCTGACTGACAACCTCATTCATCCGGCGCAAAAAGGCAATCGCTTCCAGATTCTCACGCCCGCCAAAACGGTTCGGAATCCACTCCCCCGCTTTGCGACTGTAATCGCGGTAAATCATCGACGCCACGGCATCCACCCGCAAGCCATCCACCCCGAAACGCTCCACCCAATACAAGGCATTGCCGATCAGAAAATTACGCACCTCCCGACCGCTATAGTTGTAAATCAACACATTCCAGTCCGGATGAAAGCCTTCGCGCGGGTCAGCATGCTCGTACAGATGCGTGCCGTCAAAATATCCCAAACCGTGGTCATCCTCTGGAAAATGGCCCGGCACCCAATCCAGAATCACGCCCACCCCATTTTCATGCGCCGTTTCCACAAAATGGCGAAAATCCTCCGGCGAACCATAACGCGCTGTCGGCGCATACAGTCCTGTTGGCTGATAACCCCATGAGTCGTCCAGCGGATGCTCGGAAATCGGCAAGAGCTCAACATGGGTAAACCCCATCTCGACGACGTATGGAATCAGCAATTGCGCCAATTCCCGATACGTGAACCAGCGCTGCGCCGGGTTATCCGGCAGGCGCCATGAACCCAGATGCACTTCGTACACGCTGACCGGCGCGTCCAGTGCGTTAGCGGCTTTGCGCTCCGGGCGGCTGGGACAAATCGGCACCAGCCCTTGCACCACGGACGCCGTCTCGGGTCGCAATTCGGCACGAAACGCATACGGATCGGCTTTAAGCTGAATGCTTCCAGTGCGCGTCTTGATCTCGAATTTGTACAGGTCGCCCTCGCTCAGGTGCGGCACAAAGATTTCCCACACCCCGGCTTCCGGACGCAGGCGCATCATGTGACGCCGTCCATCCCAGTTGTTGAAATCCCCCACCACTGACACGCGCCGCGCATTCGGTGCCCAGACAGCAAAACTGACGCCGGGAACCCGATCTATTTGCGTAAAATGCGCACCCAGCTTTTCATACGGACGGTAATGTGTGCCCTCGACCAGCAACCACAGATCCATTTCACCGAGCACCGGCGGAAAGCGGTAAGGGTCTTCCATTTCCTGCTGATGCGTGCCCCAGTCAACCAGCAGGCGATAGGGGAACGGTTTCCGACGGCGCGGAATCCTGCTGGCAAAAATATCGGACTCCTTGAAGCGAGCCAGTTCGGCCAGCTGCCGCCCGCTCCTGCTGTCAATGACCGCAACGCTCACCGCGCCCGGCAGCAAGGCGCGCACATGGATCTGCCCCTGAATGCGATGCATCCCCAGAATGGAGAATGGATCGCCATGATCACCCTGCATCAATTGTCTGAACACTCTGGCAAGTGCTGCCTGTTCTGGCATGATGAAGCTCCCTGAAAGTACTTTCTGGTGGCCTGGCATTTTTAATGTGCGTAAACGCCATAAGCAAACGCAGAGATATTATGCGGCATCCCCTTCAGGCGAACTGACATTTCTCAGAAGGTTTCGGATAAAAAAACGGCCAGAGATTTCTCTCTGGCCGCACACAATCCCCCGTTTTGTACCGCTTACAAGCCCGCTGATGAACGCAGTGCGCCGACGCGGTCTGTACGCTCCCAGGTAAACTCGGGCTCATCCCGGCCGAAATGGCCATACGCTGCCGTTTTTCCATAAATCGGGCGCAACAGGTCAAGCATTTGCACAATACCTTTCGGGCGCAAATCGAACACGTCACTCACAATTGCTGAGATTTTCTCATCTTCAATCACGCCGGTGCCCGCTGTATTCACGGTGATATTGATCGGCTTGGCCACGCCAATCGCGTAACTGAGTTGCACCTGACATTGCTTCGCCAGCCCGGCCGCGACAATATTCTTGGCCACGTAACGCGCCGCATAGGCTGCCGAGCGATCCACCTTGCTCGGGTCCTTGCCAGAAAACGCGCCACCGCCATGCGGACAGGTGCCGCCGTACGTATCGACAATGATCTTGCGGCCCGTCAGACCACAATCGCCTTGCGGACCGCCGATCACGAAGCGCCCGGTCGGGTTGACCAGATAGCGCGTATTGACCAGCCATTCCTTCGGCAGAATCGGCTTGATAATGTCTTCGATCACCGCTTCTTCAATCGCCTTGTGCTGGATGTCCGGTGAATGCTGGGTTGACAGCACGACCGTATCCACGCTGACCGGCCGGCCGTTTTCATAACGCAAGGTCACTTGCGATTTGGCATCCGGCCGCAACCACGGCAAGCGGCCATCCTTGCGCAAATGCGACTGGCGCTCAACCAGACGATGCGAATAATAAATGGCGGCAGGCATCAGCATGGGCGTTTCATCACAGGCATAACCAAACATCATGCCCTGATCGCCCGCGCCCTGTTCCAGATCAAGCCCGGCATTTTCATCCACGCCCTGCGCGATGTCCGGCGACTGGCGATCATAGGCAACCATCACGGCGCAGCCCCGGTAATCAATGCCGTAATCGGAATTGTCATACCCAATGCGCTTAAGGGTATCGCGCGCCACCTGGATGTAATCCACATTGGCCGTCGTTGTAATCTCACCGGCCAGCATGACCAGGCCGGTATTGCACAACGTTTCCGCCGCAACGCGCGCGGTCGGGTCCTGCGCCAGAATGGCATCCAGAACGGCATCGGAAATCTGATCCGACACTTTGTCAGGATGGCCTTCGGAAACTGATTCGGAAGTAAAGAGGAAGTCTTTTGACATTACAAGCTCCTGTTTGAAGGTCGCTCTGTCGCGGCCAGCATTAGCAGCCTGCGACGCTTTAGCGAAATTTATAAGCCGCCACGCAAGTTGTCGTTTAACTCGGCGGAACACGAAATATGGTATTTTACGCCACTTATCCTTTTTTACCACCACCAATTATTTTCACCCTTTGAGTGATCGTTTTCATGTTTTTGTGCACTCGGCGCCAACAATCTCACCTCCACATGTTTGCCTTGCCTCTAACCACCACACGCGCTGATGGGAAAGCACGTTCGCATGTCATTGCCTCGTCTTCCGGAGCGACAGCATGAGAATCGTGCTCGGCATCATGTGGCTGTTGCACTGGTTGCCTCTGCCCATATTAGGGCGCCTTGGCAACGCCCTAGGCACACTGAGCTTTCGGATACTGAAAGAACGCCGTCACATCACGCTGACCAACCTGCGCCTGTGTTTGCCAGAGCTATCAGAGAATGAACATCAGAAGCTGGCCCGGCAACACTTTCAAGCCTATGCACGCAGCGTGCTAGAGCGCGGCATCTTGTGGTGGGCGCCAGAAGCGCGCCTCAGAAAACTGATCAAGGTCGAACCCTTCCTGCCGCTGGATGCATTTCAAGCGGGGCCCGTCATTTTGCTGTGCCCGCACTTTGTCTGTCTGGACGTGGCGGGCGTTGCCGTTGCGCTCGACAGCTCAGCGTCATCAATCTACATGAGCCAAAGAAATCCCGTCTTTGATGAGGCACTAAGGCGCGGGAGAAGCCGCTTCCACCCAACCAAGCTTTATACGCGAAAGGAAGGCATCAAACCGATTCTGCGTGTACTCAAGGAAAACATGCCCTTTTTCATGCTGCCCGACATGGACTTCGGCCGCAAAAACTCCGAGTTTGTCCCCTTTTTCGGCACCCCTGCCGCCACGCTGACTGCACCAGCCCGACTAGCAGCCCTTTCCGGCGCCAAAATCATTCCCGTTATCTCCACGTTTCTACCCAACTATCAAGGCTGGAAGGTCCAATTCTATCCAGCATGGGAAGACTTTCCTGGCGACGACATAACGCGAGCGACAGAACGCGTAAACCAGTTCATTGAAGCACGCATTCTCGAAACGCCAGCAGAATATTTTTGGACACACCGCCGTTTCAAAACACGCCCCGAGGGCGTACCGGACATATATAATTCATGACGTGTTCCCTGTTTGCGAACCCCGCTCGCGCGATATGAAACTCAAATTCACCAAAATGCACGGCGCTGGCAATGACTTTGTCGTCATTGATGCCATCCGCCAAAACATCGACATCACCCCGGAAATCGCGCGTTTTCTGGCGCACCGACAACTTGGCGTCGGCGCGGACCAGATTCTGGTGGTCGAAAGCCCGCGCATGGAAAATGTGGACTTTCGCTACCGCATTTTCAATGCCGATGGCAGTGAAGTGCAACAGTGTGGCAACGGCGCGCGCACCTTCGTCAAATTTGTCACGGAACAAGGGCTGACCGAAAAGCACGACATCCGCGTCGAAACCAAGTCCGGCATCATCACCTTGAGGCTGGAAGACGACGGTAACGTCACGGTCAACATGGGCGCGCCGGAACTCGACCCCGCAAAAGTGCCCTTCGACACCACCGGACTGCGCGGCACACCGGAGCAGCACGGTACCCTGTGGCCGCTCTATCTGGAACACCGTGAAAACCACGGCAAAACCGTCCAGATTGCGGTTGTCTCAATGGGCAACCCGCACGCCGTACAGATCGTGGATGATATTGCGGCCGCGCCAGTTGCCATTGACGGCCCACTCATCGAGCAGCACCGTCGCTTCCCGGAACGCGTCAATGCCGGATTCATGCAAATTGATGACCGGCACGCGATCCACCTGCGCGTGTATGAGCGCGGCGCTGGAGAAACGCTGGCCTGCGGCACCGGCGCCTGCGCCGCCGTCGTCTCCGGCATCTTGTGCGGCTGGCTGGATTCGCCGGTCCACGTCACCGCGCCCGGCGGCGAAATGACCATCGCCTGGGCGGGCATAGGCCAACCCGTCATGATGACCGGACCCGCCGTCAGTGTTTTTGAGGGTGTGATTGATGTACCCCAATAGCCGCACATAAATTTGAAAAATATGCGCATGTCATGCTAGAGCAAGCTGGGCCAACCCCCAGGACGCACCGCAAGGTGCGGTCACGAAGGGACGAGCAACACGAGCAATCTAGCGTCACTCTCATATTCCGTCATGCCAGCGCAGGCTGGCATCCAGTGTCGTTAAGATGCCGCTTGGGTCTCAGGCGTATGCTGCAGAGCAAAGCCACTGGGCCCCAGCCTCCACGGGGCGACGTTGTGCGAGAGTGGTAAGCTCCATCACTCCAGCCTGTGTGCAGCCTTGCCGCATCTCGCTTCGCGAGACCAGCCTTCGGCTGTCCTGCGCCCTGCGGGCTGGTGCTGGGGCGATGCGAAGTCACAATACGTTGCGCCACCACCCATGTTGTTTCACCACAACAACAAAAGCAAAATTTTCGCATTTAACACCCGATTTTGTGGTCACGAATGGCAACCCCGGTATCATGCTCACATCCTGCTGGTCGGCACCGTCGGCAAAATGGATTTCAAGTATTAATGTTTTTTATTAAAGGGATTACACAATGAAAAAAACGCTCATCGCGTTGGCAGCACTCGGCATGATGGCCGGCGCCGCTCAAGCAAGTGACGTGACCATCTACGGTCAACTGCAACCTTCCTACGACTTCGTAGAAGTTGATGGTGCAGACTACACCGACATGAACAACAACTCTAGCCGCCTCGGCTTTAAAGGCTCCGAAGACCTGGGCAATGGCCTGCAAGCCATCTTCAAGCTGGAATCCACCTTTGACATGGTAGATGGTGGCGGTTTTGGTGGTGCGCGTGACACCTATGTTGGCCTGAAAGGCGACTTCGGTACTGCCATGGTTGGCAACATCGACACCGTGTACAAATCCATCTCCGGCAGCTACGATTCTTTCGCTGACACCATCGGTGACTACAACAGCATCATGAGTTATTCTGGTGCCGGCCCTGACGCTAATAATCGTGACAAGAAAACGCTCAAGTATGTTTCTCCAGCCATGAATGGCGTTACAGTGATGGCCAACTACACACTGGAAGGCGTCGCTGAAGAAACCACTGGTGCCTTCGGCATCGGTGCAACTTACGATAACGGCCCATTGAACGTGCTGGCTGCTTTCGAAAAGCAAGACTATGTAAGCGGTACAGAAGCAAAATTCATGAAAGTGGGTGCTTCCTACAAGGTTGACGCATTCAAACTGAAAGCGATTCTGGAAAAAGCCAAAGACACAGCTAATGACTACAGCAATACTAACCTGTTCCTGGGCGTCGACTATGCTCTGAACGGTAACACCACCCTGATGGCTGACTACATCAGAGCGGGTGATGTTGACGGTGACGACACAGGTGCAACTGCTTTTGCAGTCGGCGTGAACTACAAGCTGTCGAAGCGCACCAGCGTTCAAGGCATTTATAGCGATCTGGATAAAGACGACGCTGATCTAGCCTATGCCGGCGATACCGATGCCAAAGAAATCAAAGGCTTCTCCGTACGCCTGCAACACAAGTTCTAATCAGTTATCTGTTTAGAATTCATGCATACAAAAAGCCGCCTTCGGGCGGCTTTTTTTCATCAGCCATATTCCTCTGGCGCACAGGTTCGCAAGCCACCGCTGGTTGTTTCCCCCCACTATCAGAATCTCACTAAACCTGACGTTGCACAAGCGCAACACATCTGCCTGCATTGACGTCTTTTATGCAAATTAATGAGGCTTTTATTTAAATACTGCGTACTATTAGCTTATCCGGACACTGCAATAACATAAATAACGGATGCTTCTTTAAACAACAAACAATATTTTTTAGGGAACGCAACATGAAAAAAACACTCATCGCACTGGCAGCACTCGGCATGATGGCCGGCGCAGCACAAGCCTCTGACGTCACCATCTACGGTCAGCTCCAGCCTTCATACGACTTCATGACGGTTAAGAATGGTGGCTCTGATGTGGACTACACCAACATGAACGACAATGCCAGCCGTCTTGGCTTTAAAGGCTCCGAAGATCTGGGCAATGGCCTGCAAGCTGTCTTCAAACTGGAATCTTATTTCAACATTGTTGACGGTGACGGTTTCAACGGTTCACGTGACGCCTGGGTTGGCCTGAAAGGCGACTTTGGTACCATCATGTTCGGCAAGATCGACACGGTTTACAAGTCTATTTCCGGCAAGTATGACTCTTTCAGCGACACTATCGGTGATTACAACAGCATCATGAGCGTGTCTCAAGGCGGTCAAGACGTCAACAAACGCGACAGCAAAACAGCCAAATATGTTTCTCCAGACATGAACGGCTTTAAAGTCATGGCTAACTATACGCTAGATGGTGATGCAGACGAAACAACCGGCGCATGGGGCATCGGTGCCACCTATGACAATGGCCCATTGAACGTGCTAGCTGCTTACACGAAGCGCAATAACGATTATGTTGGCGATGACGTCAAATTCTGGAAAATCGGCGCGGCTTACAAAGTGGATGCCTTCAAGCTGAAAGCGATTTATGAAAACGCGAAGGTTGAAGATGAGAGCAACAAAAATATCTTCCTCGGCGTTGATTTTGCACTGAATGGCAACACCACGCTGATGGCTGATTTCATCAAAGCAGGTGATTACATTGATAACGATGGTGCAAAAGCATGGAACATCGGCGTCAACTACAAACTGTCCAAGCGCACTAGCGTACAAGGCATGTATGCCTACCTGAAGAATGACGATGGCGGCGACTATGCAAACGATGCTGGCTACGGCGACAGCGATAGTGGTGCCAAGATCTCCGGCTTCTCCGTACGCCTGCAACACAAGTTCTAATCAGTTACCTGTTTAGCACACAAGCAAAAGCCGCCTTCGGGCGGCTTTTCATCTTTATACGTAACGCAAAAATAAAAACGAATTATGCCGCCTCATCCAGAGGCGCTACTTTTCGTCTCGCCCGCCTTGGCCAGGCTTGCCACCAATGGCTCAAGCTGCGTTTTGTAATACTGCCAGCATCCAACTTGCTCACCTGAAAAACCAACCCTCTCCAAAGTCGCTTTGACGACATCCGTCATATCCAGCCCAACGTAACCATAAAGTTGTTGCGCGACTTTGACAGGATCACCCACCATGTCTTCGTAGCGGATTTCCAGCATGGGAATCTTGAGCACATCCCGCCAATGCGCAATCATTTCCTGATATTTGAGAAAGTACGCCCCCAGACTTTCCAGATTATCGGCATAGGCATGCGCCTCGTTTCCGAACTCCTTGAAAAAGCACATCAGGCAGGTATCCAACGGATGACGGGTAACGTGAATCAGCGGCGCCTGCGGGAACAGACGATGAATCAACGGCAGATTCCAAAAGTTGGCGGGGGTGGTGGAAACCACATGCCGGATACCGTCCTTGAAAGACAAGCCAACATCTTGCAGATACTCTTCCGCGATATCGACAAAATCCACCGCCATCTGGTTAAGCGCGCTCGTGCTCAGCGCCTTGGCGCTCTCGGCCCGCGAGCCAGAATGATGACTTCCCGCTTTTTGCAATCTAAAATGATTGACCCCCAGCAGTTCATCCATGCCATAAACACTGGGATGCAAGGCAAGCAGACTTTCCGTCAGTGATTTCCCGGCACGTGGCATGCCGAAAAGGAATATGGGCTGCCTCAGGCTATTATCTGCCCTGGGCAAACTGGCCATTTCCTGCGGCGTGTAGATCTGTCGATGCGCATCAAACTCGGCAAACACGGCATCCTGATCGAAAACGCGCGGTCGTGTGGCATGCGCCCGTTCAAGCGCATCAAAGGCAGCATCATGCTTGCCCATCTCATCGTGAAGCTCGGCGAGAAGGACGTATTGCACCCGCTGCTCTTCCGAGCCCCTTGGCGCCCGCGCAAGCAGGGCTTGCCGCAACGCCATGGCTTCGTCAAAGCGCTTTTCCTTGATGGCAAGATCTGCGTGCAAATGCTGCAAGGCTTCTGGCGGCACGCGGTCTGGCTGCGCCTCCAGCACCTTGATCTGTTCACGCGCCTGCACCACATCATTCAGCTTGAGCGACACTCTTGCCAACCCCGCCCGAGCAGCCGCCATATCCGAAGACAGCGTAATCGCCTTTTGATAGTGCTCCCTTGCCATTTGAAACTGCCCGCCACTCTCCATATTACTGGCCAGATTGAAGTGCGCCGCCGCCAGTTCCGGCTTGAGTTTTAATGCCTGCAAGAACATGGCTCGCGCTGCATGCGACACCCCTTTTTCACGAAAAGCCTGCCCGAGACTGTCATGCAATTCGGCGATATCCGGACGCAATTCAACCGCACGCTGGTAATGCGCAATTGCCGCGTCAATATCACCTTCATCAAGCAGCAAATTTGCCAGATTGGCGTGCGGATTGAAATAACCCGCGTCCAGCGCAATCGCCCTTTCATAGCTTGTTCTGGCTTCGGCATTTTTCCCAAGCTCTGCCTGTACGTCAGCTAAGGATTTGTGCAATTCAGCCTTCTCTGCGGCTCCCGCAAGCGCTTGTTGCAGCAACTGCTCAGCCTCTGCCAATCGACCTGCCATGCAACAAGCATGAGCGCGAGTCAACGCATCCTCAAATTTCATTTTTAACCTTTTCTCAAATAGCCGTTCAGCGCAGGCAAAACAGCAAAAAGACAAAATACTGGCAACACCCGCCAAAATCAAGCAAACCACTAATGCCATGCAGTGCAAAAAAACAACAAAAATCCGGCGGCTCACGTGTCATTTATTGGCAAACGCGCAACTTGCCGCATAATGTAGAAGAGACTCGGAAGAATGACCAATAAGTCAGCTTGTATTTACCTATTTACAGAGGAAGAACACCATGAAAAAAACACTGATTGCACTGGCAGCCCTCGGCATGGTTGCCGGCGCGGCACAAGCAAGCAACGTAACTATCTACGGCCAGCTCCAGCCTTCTTATGATTTCATGACGGTGAAGCAGGACGGCAACGATGTTGATTACACCAACATGAACGACAACGCCAGCCGCATTGGCTTCAAAGGCTCCGAAGACCTGGGCAATGGCCTGCAAGCGGTCTTCAAGCTGGAATCTTATTTCAACATGGTAGATGGTGCTGGTTTTGATGGCGCGCGTGATACTTACGTTGGTCTGAAAGGCGACTTCGGCGCCGTGATGGTCGGCAACATTGACAGCGTTTACAAGAAAATTTCCGCCAAGTACGACTCTTTCTCCGACACCATCGGTGACTACAACAGCATCATGGGCGCGCGCGGTGTTACCTTCCCGGACAACAACAAGGACCACAACCGTCGAAACACAAAAACGCTTAACTATGTTTCGCCATCCATGTCTGGCATTACAGTCATGGCAAACTATGCACTTGCGGGTCAGCCAGACATAACAACCAATTCATGGGGCCTGGGTGCAACGTACGATTGCGGCGCACTGAACCTGTTTGCGGCCTACGAAAGACAAAACAACGTCGGTGCACCATCTATTCCAGAATTCGCTTATAAATCAAAAGCATGGAAAGTGGGTGCCTCCTACGACTTCGGCCAAGGCACGACCCTGAAAGGCATTTACGCCGATGGCGAACTGACTTATGTTGACACTATTGATTTTGGTGCACGCCACATTTTCCTCGGTGTTGATCACAAACTAAACAGCAACACCACGTTGATGGCCAGTTATATCGACGCTGGCGATATTGACTATATTCCGGAAAGCGGCGCCAAGGCATGGAATGTCGGCGTGAACTACAAGCTGTCCAAGCGCACCAGTGTACAAGGCATCTACGCATATTTGAAGAATGATGAGAACGGCCTCTACACGAATGATGCTGGTTACGCTGGCGACTCAGATGGCGGCGCCAAAATTAGCGGCTTCTCCGTTCGCCTGCAACACAAATTCTAATCAACTTTCAATTTAGAACTTCCAACAAAAAAGGCCGCCCACAAACGGGTGGCCTTTTTCTATTGGCGCATCAATACGCTACGCGCCTTTGTCCATAAACACCGCATACCCCCGCGCCCGAAGCACACAGGCCGGGCACGTACCGCACCCCCTGCCCCAATCATGCAGCGTGCGTTCACCCAGATAGCAGGTGTGCGTTTCTGCGCGAATCAGATCAATCAACGGGGCACCGCCCAGTTCTTGTGCCAGCGCCCAGGTTTGCGCCTTGTCGCGCCACATCAGCGGCGTTTGCAAGTCAAAATCAGCGGCCATGCCGAGATTCAGCGCGTGCTGCATCGCACGCATACTGTCATCACGGCAATCTGGATAACCCGAGTAATCCGTCTCGCACATCCCACCAACCAGCACATTCAGCCCGCGCCGGTAAGCCAGCATCGCCGCGACCGTCAGAAAAATCAGATTACGCCCCGGCACGAACGTATTCGGCAAGCCATTTTCCAGCAGCTTGATTTCGCCTTCGCGTGTCAGCGCTGTTTCGGAAATGTCCGCAATTATGGGCAGCGAAACAAGGTGATCTTCCCCCAGACGCTGCGCCCATTCAGGCGAAAGCTGGCGTATTTGTTCCAGCACCTTGGGGCGCACCGTCATCTCGACGGCATGCCGCTGCCCGTAATCAAAGCCAATGGTTTCAACCAGCGGGTAGCGTGCCAGCGCCCATGCCAGACAGGTGGTTGAATCCTGCCCGCCGCTAAACAGCACCAGCGCCTTGTTTTGTTCAGTCATTTTTCACTCCAATTTGCGGCTTCTCTATTTTTTTCAGCACCTGCTCTATTCGTTGACGTTTTTCCGCAAATACCACGCGCACCGGGTAGCCCGCCAGCGAAGGGGCCAACCATACGTCAATTTGCTGCTGGCGCGCCTCCTTCGGCTGCAAGCGCCTGACATGCAACGCCGAAACCGTGCCCATGCCAGTCTTGACCTCTTCAACGCCAACTGCGTTGAATGTCCACGGCAACGCATTGCGGCGACCCGCTACAAAGAATGTCCATTCGGTGCCCGGCTGAACCTCTCCTGACATGGCGCGCACCACAGCCGCCAACTGGAACAAGACGCTATTGCGATCCTGCTCGCCCCCCAGAAGGGGATAAGTCTGTTTCGCATCCGTAAATGAGAGGCTGTTATGTTGACGGTCAAAGCGCGCGCTGTATGGCGGCTTGTTAAAGCGCTTTTCCGTCATTTCAGTCGGCGCCAGTCCGTAAACATCGACCAGTCCTTCGCTTTGTGCTTCGACTACCTTGCCAAAAATCGACGAGCGCGTTTCCGTTTTCAGGGAATAGCGCTGTCCCTCCGAATGCCAGTTCATGATCGCCGTGCCGCCAACAGGCAAGCCGTAAAGCTTGACGGAAACATCGTAAGTCAGATCTGCGGGTGGCAATAGTTCAAACGGGTATTGATTAACAGGATGCGCCGACGCACGAGCCTGCACCAATGAGCAGGCCAGCAGAATCAGGCATGCCAGCCCTTTGCCGAATATCCGCCCTGATGAGTTTGCGTACATTTCTTTGAACTTGTTAGATAAGACCGTTACAACTATAGCGTTTTTCAGGAACGCCGGCACATGTCCATCCAGACTATAGGTGGCTTTCCTGACTTTTTAACGAAAGCACACTCGTTACGCACTTCAACGACGCTGGGTCCCAGCCTTCGCTGGGGCAACGTGGCGTAGAGATGATGCGCGCGGTTTTTTCTCGCGGCGGAGTAACGCAAAAAACGAAAGAACAAACCGTCTTTCTCGCGCAAGGCTACGCATCCGGCTCAATCCGCAACTTCTGTGCTACCCAGATCGCAAGCAGGGCAAAGGCGACCGCCACGTAGCCCATCAGATTGAAGTGTTCGATCTCTCCGGTCGCGCTACGACTGATCACCAGGCCCGTCACAAAAGAACCCAACGCAGCCGAAAACATTTTCACAGATGAAATCAAGCTCATGAAGGTGCCGCGAATCTGCGGGTTGACCGTTTGCGTAATAAGCGCCATGCCGGGAATATGCCTGCCGGAAACCAGCACAAAATAGCAGGTCGAATTTATCAGCACAAACCAGAGCGGCACCGGCACCAAATGCGACGTAATCAGCAAGGACGCCATCGAAAGCAACACCACCCAGCGCAACATTTCCAGTTTGCCGAAACGATCACTCAGGCGACCAATAATGCGCGCAGAAAAAAATGTCGCTGCACCGCCGCATAAATAAATCACACTTAGAAAGCTTTCTGGCACGGCCACGTTAGTCGTGAGATAGAGGGCGATAAATGGCGTCACTGTAAATCCGGCCATCATCAAACATGCCATGAAAGCAAGCGCATACAAATGGTTCGGCACTCGCAACACGCGTCCCAGTTGCTGAAACAGCTTGTCCGGCGCGCTGTCCGTCATGTGTCCGGTCAGGCTCGGCAGATACCTGGTGCCTAGCAGCAGGATAAGCAGCGATGCTGCTGCCGCCATAAAAAAGGGCGCGCGCCATCCGAGCATGTCCACGTTATGAGACAGAAACAGCCCGAGCGGCACGCCGACAACCGTGGCAATCGAAAAAGAGGTCATCACAAAACCCACCGCACGCCCCCTGCGCTCGTAGGGAATCACATCGGCAATCATCGTTTGCGTCATGGCGCTTAATACGCCGCCTACCGCCCCCGTCATCCCGCGCGCCACAAGCAACAGCCAGTAATGCGGTGCCAGACCACACATCAACACCGAAGCAATGAACAGCACATACAGGAACAGCTGCAATCTGCGACGGTCAAAACGATCAACGTACGCGGCGGCCAACAGGCTTGAAACCCCGGCAGCCAATGAATAACAGGAAAGCAGCAAGCCGAATTGCTGTGCCGTCAGGTCGAGCGATTGAATTAACTGCGGTCCCAACGGCATGATGATCATGAAGTCGAGAATGTGCGTGAACTGAATGCCTGCCAGCGTGAGCAAAAACAGGCCTTCCTTCGACGGTGCGACGTGAGACGTTCGTTGTGATTTCATGTGAATGCAGCAGCAGCGCAATGGTGCGCCTTCAGATGCTCATTCTATCGAGAAAGTGGGCGGTTTGCCTGATTACCTGCTCTAGCCTGTGGCGCAACGCTGGCTGCGCGACGTCAGATGAGCATCACCGGAGAATGCCTGCACCGCCCTCAACGTTCGGGCCGTCCGGTTCGACCGCGCATGGCGTTTCAGCCTCGCCGGTTAAAGCATCATCCGATTGAAGGCGCGCAAAATCAAACAGCACATCGTCCATCAGATGAGAGGGAACAACCGTCGACATCGCTGAAAAAATGCTGTCCACGCGCCCCGGATGCTGCTTTTCCCACGCGCGCATCAATGCCTTGACTTGCGCGCGCTGGCTATTCTCCTGCAGGCCACAGGGGCCACACGGGATAAGGGGGAAATGCCGCACATCGGCATAACGCGTCAGATCGACTTCTTTCACGTATGCCAGCGGGCGAATGACGATGTGCTTGCCATCGTCGGTGCGCAGCTTGGGTGGCATGCCCTTGAGCTTGCCGCCAAAAAACAGATTCAGGAAAAAGGTTTCGATGATGTCGTCACGGTGATGACCGAGCGCAATCTTGGTAGCGCCCAGTTCGCCCGCGACACGATACAAAATGCCGCGTCGCAAGCGGGCGCACATTGAACACGCTGACTTCCCCTCGGGTATCACGCGCTGGACGATACCGTACACATCCTCGCTTTCGACATGAAAGTCGATCCCGCGCGCTTTCAGGTAGGCAGGCAAAACCGCCGCCGGAAAGCCGGGCTGGTTCTGGTTGAGGTTGACGGCCACGATATCGAAATGAATCGGCGCACGCGATTGCAGCGTCAGCAAGATATCGAGCAAGGCATGGCTGTCCTTGCCGCCAGAAAGGCACACCATCACCTTGTCGCCGTCCTCGATCATGTTGTAATCGCCAATCGCCTGCCCAACCAGACGGCACAGGCGCTTGTTCAACTTGTTGTTTTCGTAGGCAGGGCGACGGGCGCGTCTGGCCGTCATTTTCGTTGCGGGCTTATCCGCGACTGGCTGCGTTTGATCCGGGAGCATGGCTTTGATTTTCACGCTTCCTTGATGTGAAATACCTCAACACCGACGCTTTCGCAGTCGGCGTAGACATCTGGCTTTTCAGTCGAAACCCGGACGGCACGCACACACGGATGCGCCAGCAGCATGCGCGCTACATCGTCGCACAGGGTTTCCTGCAACTGGATGTGGCCCTGCGACGTCCGCTGTGCCAGCGTGTCGCGCATGAAGTTATAGTCAACGACTTCGGCTAAATCATCCCGCTTTGGCGTGGACAGCGCGAAAGGAATATACAAGTCAACATTGACCAGCATACGCTGCGCTTTTTCCTTTTCTTGATCTTCCACGCCGATCTGAATCGGCACTTCATAATTTCGCAGAAAAAGGCGGCGACAATCTGCCAGTAAATGTCTGTTTTGGCTAAGGAACATACTTTCAGGATTCTTTCTGTTGCAAAAAGGTTTGAGCGGCAAACATGACGTCTTCCCGCATCGGAACAAGGTGCTGGCCGCCATCCACAAAGAGGGTGGTGCCGGTTATGGCTGGCGATTCAGCCAAAAAACATACCGCCGCAGCCACGTCTTCTGGCAGACTGGCGCGTCCAAGCGGCGAGACGGTGTGCGCCAGCGCAAATTCTTCTTCACTATGGTTAGGCGGGCGCGTCGTCAGCCCCGGCGCGACACCAACGACCCGCAACTTTGGCCCCAGTTCCTGCGCCATCGTTTTAGTTGCCGTTTCGAGCGCTGCCTTGGAGAGTGTGTAGGACAGATAGCTCGGATTCAGGTTTGCCAGCTTCTGGTCGAGCAGGTTCACCACCACCGATTGCGCGCCTTCCGGCGTAGCTTGATGCAGCGCACGCGTCAGCAAGATGGGCGCCGCCAGATTGATGTGCATATGGGCATCCAGCGCGCTTACCGCGAAATCTTGCACGCTGTCTAGTTCAAATAGCGAGGCATTGTTGACGACGCAGGAAACCGGCCCCAACGCCTCTGTCGCCAGTGGCAACAATGATTGGACCGCGGCCGCATCTTGCAGGTCGCAATAAAGCGCCACCGCACGGCGCCCGAGCTGTTCAATATCGTTCACAGTTTTCAATGCCTCTGCTTCCGAGGTCCGAAAATGCACAACCACATCCCAGCCGCGACCAGCCATTGCCAATGCGATCTCTCGCCCGATGTGTCTGGCAGCGCCGGTAACGAGCGCCACCTTTTGTTGTACTGAAACCATGCTCTGCCTCCCTTTGAAGAGGTAGTGATCGGAAATCTTGGTGCAAGCAAGCGGATTCTCTACAATGCAGGCATGGCCCTTCCAGAACCCTCACCAGAAGCACGCAAGGCATCCGAATCGCTTCAACAGTGGATTATCCATGAAATCGCGCAAAAGGGTGGCTGGATTTCATTTGCGCACTACATGTCGCTGGCGCTGTACACCCCTTTGCTCGGCTATTACAGCGGCGGCAGCAGCAAGCTGGGCAAGGAAGGGGATTTTATAACCGCCCCGGAAATCACGCCCCTTTTCGGAGCTGCGCTGGCAAATCCTGTGAGCGAACTGCTGGCACAAACCGCCCCGCAAATCATGGAGTTCGGGGCTGGCAGCGGCGCCCTGGCCCGCGACCTGCTGCTCGAACTCAAGCGCAAGGGAACCGTGGTTGAGCGCTATGTCATCGTCGAGCTTTCAGGCGAACTGCGCGCGCGCCAGGAGACATGCCTGCGCGACTTTTCGCAAGTTGAGTGGATAAACGTACTCCCTTCTTCGTTCTCCGGTGTTGTTCTCGGCAATGAAGTGCTGGACGCCATGCCGGTACAACTCGTGACCAAAACCGAAACGGGATGGCGGGAAGTCGGTGTTGGATGGGATGGCGCGCGATTCGCTTTTCTTGCACGCGATGCGGACAAATCACTGCTTGCGCAAATCGACGCACAAGTTCCAGATGCCGATTCGCTCCCAACCGGCTATCTGACCGAAGTGCACCCTCAAGCCATCGGTTTCATACAGTCTGTGGGCAGCATGCTTGGCAAGAGCGAATGCGCTGCAGCAATTCTGATTGACTACGGCTTTCCAGCGCACGAGTATTATTTGGCTGAACGCGCGCGCGGCACCTTGATGTGCCATTACCGCCATCACGCGCATGGCAATCCGTTTTTCCTGCCGGGATTGCAAGACATCACTGCCCATCTGGATTTCACGGCACTGGCGCAGGCCGCTGTTGATCAAGGGCTGGACATTCTGGCTTACATGACTCAATCGGCCTTCTTGCTGAGCGCCGGTATCAGCGAATTATTGCTGCGCACCGACCCGGAAGATGCCACCCATTACTTGCCACAAGCCAGCGCGCTGCAAACCCTGCTATCACCCTCTGAAATGGGAGAATTGTTCAAGGTGCTGATCGTCGGGAAAAATGTGCGCCTGCCCGCTGCCTTTCTCCAGCATGATCGCACGCACAAACTGTAGGTAAGCACTCACACAGCCTGAAACGCCTCGGAACCGGCCGTCAATCTGACAGCTCAGATTCTTCGCGCTCAATAATGGCTTCGACATACTCCATCAGGTATTGCTTCAGGCCTTCGTCGTCCATTTCATGGTCAACCAGTTCGCCGGACGGCGAGCTTTTCAACACGCCATCCCGATAGATATTGGCGCGCCAGAGCGTCATGTTGCCCGGCGTGTAAAGAACATCGTATTCGTAGTGGTTGCCGCTAACTGTACAAGTGTAATCATCCTTGAATGACTGGCTCTGAGCTGACATGTGATCTCCCTTTTCATCAAGGAACTGTATTTGCAGGATAAAACCCTCAGTGGCTTGATGCCCTGCCCGACACGACCCATTTCTGACGTTTCTATTTTACCGATACTCAGCATCCCTCACCGCGACACCGACACATATTTGCGACGCATCAAAGACCGCCGCTGCTAACACTCAGGATTGTGCCTGCGTCACCGAGCGCCGAAAACGCGCCATTGCGCCCAGAAAGAACATCAGACCAATCACCGTGATCGCCAGGAAATTTGGCCAGATAATGTCTATTCCGGCACCCCGATAAAGCACTGCCTGCGCCAATTTCACGAAATAAGTGGTCGGCGCACCCAGCATGATCCATTGCACCAGTTCCGGCATGCTCTCACGCGGGGTTACGCCACCCGACAGCAGTTGCAAGGGGAGAATCGTCAGGATAACCAGCAGGCCTAGTTGCGGCATTGAACGTGCCAGCGTACCGAGAAAAATCCCGATTGACGCAGCCGAGAACATGTACAGTGCCGCCCCGAACAGAAACAATGGAATTGACCCGGCAATCGGCACCTTGAGTATTTCCTGAATCACGACCGTCAGCGAAATTGATGCGCCTATCAAGACCACGAGACCATTCGCCCAGATTTTGGACATCATGATTTGAAATGGCGTTACCGGCATCACCAGCAAATGCTCCAGCGTGCCATGTTCGCGTTCACGAATGAAGGCGGCGCCCACCAGAATGATCGTCAATATCGTAATATTACTAATCACTTCCATCACGCCACCAAACCAGAAACCGATAAGGTTTGGGTTAAAGCGCATGCGCGTGACCAGATTAATCGGGGCCTCTGCGGTATCACGTTTGCCCGTGATGTATTCCGTCAGTTCACCCGAAAAAATATTCTGTATGTAAGCTGCGCCGATAAACGATTGGCTCATCTGGGTTGCATCGATATTAAGTTGAATGGCCGGGCGACGACCAGCCTTAAAATCACGCTGAAACCCAACTGGAATGACAACACCAAACGAATAGCGACCATAATCCATTTCCGCGTCCATTTGCTGCATGGTGACCAATTCCGGCGCATTAAAATATGGCGGCACCAATGCCCCGATCAAGCGTTGAGAAAGCGGCGAATGATCCTCGTCGACAACAGCCACTGGCGCATTGCGGATCTCTTGCGAAACGCCAACGGCTGCGGCATATATTGCGCCGGTAAATACCCAGATGATTAACAGCAGCAACACTTTGTCTGCCCAGAGGCTACGCAGCTCCTTGATGCCCAACCTGAAAATATTAGTCAGCGTAGTCTGCATGAGCACCTCATTTTTCCTGCTTGGGAAGCAAAACCAGCGAAATACCAGTCAAAATCGGGATGAACAGCGCGAGCTTAAGAAAAATGCTGATCAACTCTGAGAAATGGAGTGCCTTGGTGAAAATGCCACGGCTGATGATCAGAAAATAGGTTGCCGGAAAACACTGTCCGACCCAGTAAGCCACGCCAGATAACGAAGTCACAGGCGTCGAAAGGCCCGAGAACTGAACGGATGGCAACATGGTCAATACGGCGGTGCCGAACAGCGCGGCAATCTGGGTCTTGGTAAAGGTCGAAATCAGCAAGCCAATGCCCGTTGTGGCTGTCACATACAGCAATGCGCCCAATGTCAACGCCAGGAAACTGCCCTTGATCGGCACCCCAAACAGCCAGACTGCCTCAATCAGCAAACAGAAAAAGCTAAGCATCGAAATCACGATATACGGCAACTGCTTGCCAAGCAGGAACTCCAGCCTCGTAACCGGCGTCACATACAGGTTGACAATCGAACCCAATTCCTTTTCGCGCACAACGCCCAAGGCCATCAGGATGGCAGGAATGAAAACCAGCAACAGCGGAATGACCGCCGGCACCATGGCGTAAATGCTGCGAAAATCCTGATTGTAGCGGTAACGCAACGCCATTTCGGTGGGCAACAGATTGGGCGTTATCCCCGTTGCTTCAGTAATCAAATCAGACAGGTATTGCGCGTGGACGCCTTGCACATAACCGCGCGTTGTTTCTCCCCGAAAGGGCATCGCACCATCAATCATGGCGGCGATCTCGGGCTGCCTGTTTTGCCGCAATTGACGACCAAAATCGGGCGGGATTTCTAACGCGACCGCCAACTCCCCAGAGCGCATGCGCCGTTCCAGTTCGGTAGCGCTGCGAATCGGCGCCTGCTGCAGGAAATAGCGCGACCCGGCGATGTTGTCGATGTAGGCACGCGATTCAGGCGACTGATCCATATCGAATACGGCAAAGCGCAAATCCTGCACATCCATCGAAATGCCTTTACCTAATACGAACATCAGTAAAACCGATCCCAACAACGCGAAGGCCAGGCGAATTCGGTCGCGCCGTAACTCCAGCATTTCACGATAGGCATAGGCCAGCAGACGCCGCAAGCTGAACGGGCGGTATTCATTTTCACTGCTGGACGCAATCTGCATGGCGATTTCAGGTGACGAGTCTTTCCCGGTAATGTCTTCAAGATAGGCAATAAACGTTTCTTCCAGCGTATCCGCCCCCCTGCTGGTCTTCAGCGCTTCCGGTGTGTCGCTGGCCAGCACTGCCCCAGCATGCATCAGTGAAATACGATCGCATCGCTCGGCCTCATTCATGAAATGCGTCGAAATAAAAATGGTCACGTTCTGCTCGCGAGATAATTCAATCAGCAGTTCCCAGAACTGATCGCGCGCGATCGGATCAACACCGGAAGTCGGTTCATCCAGAATGAGCAACCGGGGTTCATGCACAACGGCAACAGCCAGCGACAAGCGTTGCCGAATGCCAAGCGGCAAGTTGGCAGCCGCTACATTCAGATAGGGCGCCAAACCGAAACGCTCTGTCAGAAGTGTGATCCGTTCACGCTGCTTTTCTGGCGACAAATGAAACAGGCGTGCGTGCAACGCGAGATTTTGTGCCGTCGTCAACTCGCCATAAAGCGAGAAAGACTGCGACATGTAGCCCACCTGCTTGCGGGTTTCGATATGATTGGCGTCCACTGGCTCGCCAAACAGTTGAGAGTGTCCCTCTGTTGGCGGCAGCAGACCGGTTAGCATCTTCATCGTCGTCGTTTTGCCGCAGCCATTTGAGCCCAGGAAACCGAAAATCTCTCCTTTGGCAATATTGAAACTGACTTTGTCTACCGCCGTAAAATCGCCGAACCGCTGCGTCAAACCGTGCGCTTTAATTGCCCAATCGTGATCGCCCCCCGCTCTGTCGGGAATCGTGAGTTGACGATGCTGCTGACGTTGCGCTTCCGGTAGCAGCGTGATGAAGGCGTCTTCTAGCGTGGCTGCATTTGCCTGGTTTCGAATTTCGTCTGGAGAACCGGTGCCTATCACCTCACCAGCATTCATCGCTACCAACCAGTCGAATCGTTCTGCCTCTTCCATGTAAGCGGTTGCAACCAGCACGCTCATACCAGGACGCCGTGCACGAATCACATCAATTAACTCCCAGAACTGGCGGCGAGAAAGCGGATCGACACCCGTAGTGGGCTCATCCAGAATCAGCAAATCCGGATCATGGATCAGCGCGCAACACAGCCCGAGTTTTTGCTTCATGCCGCCGGAAAGCTTGCCTGCGGGTCGATCGAGAAAGGGGCGCAGTCCCGTCGCGGTGCTTAGTTGCTCGATACGTTGCCGTCGTTCTGCCTGCGCCTGACCGAACAAGCGCGCAAAAAAATCGAGATTTTCAAAGACGGAGAGCGTGTGATAAAGATTCTTGCCTAACCCTTGTGGCATATAGGCAATGCGCGGCTGCAACTGGGCGCGCGTTTTTGTGTCACTAATATTGGCGCCCAGCACCTCGACCTGTCCGGTCTGTATTCTTCGCGCACCCGCCAGCAGCGCCAACAGCGATGATTTACCAACGCCATCTGGGCCGACAAAGGCAACCATGCAACCGGCTGGCAGGTTCAGTGCGGTCAAGGCCAGCGCCTTCACTGTCCCGTAGCGCAAAGAGACGTCTTGCAAACGGGCAACGGGCGCATCAGCCATATGCGTTACCTCGATGACAATGGCTCAGGCCATGCCGCTTTGGCAGCCGTCTTGACATAGGCAACGCCCGGCATGCCGGGCTTGGCCAGATCAGCATGGTCTTTCAACCAGGCCTGATCGACTTTCACCTTGATGCGAAACATCAGCTTTTCACGTTCGTTGCGCGTTTCCACTTCTTTGGGAGTAAATTGCGATCGCGGCGCAACAAAGACAACTTTTGCGGGAACTTCCTCGTCAGGCAGCGCGTCCAGAACGATTCTGGCCGAACTGTCCATCGCCACTTTGCCCGCCTCCTCAGTCGACAAATAAATGGACATGTAAATATCATCCATTTCCAGCAATGTAAGTAGCTTGCCGCCCGCTGCCAGAAACTCACCGGGTTCGATCAGCCGGTACAGCACACGCCCCGCCACCGGCGCACGCAAAACCGTGTCTTGCAATTTGGCGCGTAACTCATCAACTCGCGCATCCGCTTCACGCACTTTGCTCCGGGCAGCAGCAAGCGTTGCCTTGGCGGTCTGTTGCGCGCTTATGTCGCGATCAAGCCGTTCACTGCTGATGAAGCCCTTTCTGATTAATTCGCGCGTGCGGCGCAAAGTCGCTTGCGCCAATTTATTCTGACTAGCGGCACTAGTGACATTTTCGCGCGCTTGTTGCGCCTGCGCCTGTGCAGCACGAAGCTGCGCCGTCAGCTCTTCCGCATCCAACTTTGCGACAACCTGCCCGGCAGCCAGATTATCCCCTTCACGCGCCAAAATTTTACTCACGCGCCCAGCCACCTTGGTTGCAACGTCCACTTCGGTAGCTTCCAAGCGCCCATTGCCATAGGCAACACCAGTATGCCTGCTTGCGGGCTTAAGAAAGTACCATGCCAGCAGGCCAGTAACCGCCAGAAGCAGCAGCCCAAAAATCAAAGGGCGATAACGCTTTGTGAACGACATGAAAATCTCCTTGCTCCGCCTTGGCAGCGAAGGGCAACTTGATGCTTCCATTATAGGTACCCACCATGAGGAAAAGACGCTTGTCGAATTGAAGATTCGCAAGTGCCCGCAATATAAAGCCCGATTCACCGCCATCATCATGCAGATCCAAGCCCGTTACACTCGCAACATCAACGGCGCTTTGCATCATAAGCATCCCACCAGGCACGAAACCAGAAGTAAAATGGGCATTTTCTTTTATCGCACTTCATGACCATCCTGCTTTCCACCCTGAATGCGCGCTATACGCACACCTCGCTTGGCTTGCGCTATCTCGCCGCCAATATGGGGGCCCTTCGACCACGTACGCAGATTCAGGAATTCGTCATTGGCAATCAGATTACGACTGTCGCTGAAAAGCTGCTGGAGAAAAAGCCACGCATCATCGGAATTTCGGTATACATCTGGAATGTTGAGGAAAGCACAAAGCTGGTCGCCCTGCTCAAGCGCCTGGCGCCGGAAGTCATCCTTATTCTGGGTGGTCCGGAAATCTCGCATGAAACGGAGGGCCAGCCCATCGTCGAGCAAGCAGATTATGTCATTACAGGCTGGGGCGACATTAGCTTCCCGGCCTTGTGCCAGCGCATTCTGGATGGTGAATTGCCTGATGAGAAAATTCATGTCGGTCAACGCCCGAAGCTGGATCAGATTTCGCTCCCGTACCGGGAATACACAGACGAGGATATTGCACACCGCACCATTTATGTGGAAGCGTCACGCGGCTGCCCTTTCAAGTGCGAATTCTGCATTTCATCGCTTGACATCACGGCCTGGCAATTCGACCTTGATCTGTTTCTGGCCGAGATGGAGTGCCTGTATGCCCGTGGTGTGCGCAATTTCAAGTTCGTCGACCGCACTTTTAATCTGAATGCCAAAATCAGCAAGCGCATCATGCAGTTCTTTCTGGACAAGCAGGCTGCGCATCCCGACGATCCGCTTTTCGCACACTTCGAAGTGATCCCTGATCATTTGCCCGAGAGCTTGAAAGAGAGCATCCAGCAATTTGCGCCCGGTGCCTTGCAACTGGAAATCGGCATTCAAAGCTTTAACTCTGACGTGCAGGCACGCATCAGCCGAAAGCAGAACAATGAGCGCTCGGCTGAAAACATCCGCTGGCTAATGACACAAACACATGCGCACCTTCATACCGATCTGATTGCTGGCTTGCCTGGTGAAACGATTGAAAGTTTTGCGCAAGGCTTCGACCGTCTGATCAGCGTGGGGCCGCATGAAATTCAGTTTGGCATTCTCAAACGCCTGCGCGGCACGCCCATCATCCGCCATACGGAAACCTACGGATTGATTTTCGATCCCAACCCGCCTTACGCCATTCTGGCAACAGACTGCATCGACTTTGTCACCATGCAGCGCCTCATTCGCTTTGCGCGCTACTGGGATTTAATTGGCAATTCCGGCCGGTTTGCCCACACCCTGCCCCACATGCTGGCAGATGAGCCGTTCAACCGCTTCATGAAATTTTCGGACTGGCTTTATGAAACAACCGGTGCCACCCACCAGATTGCACTGGCCAGACTGGCCAGACTGGTAAGCGAATGGCTGGTGCTGGAAGGCATGGACCCATCCGAAGTCGAGGCACTGATTGCAAGCGACTATGCGGGCGGTGCGCGACAACCGCATCTTCAGCGTGGCAACAAAAAAGAAAACTCCTCCACGCAAAGACAGGCGCGCCATCTGGATTCCAACACCACGACGACACATTAATGGATATCAAACATCATCTTGCACACAAAGACTACGATTGCTATAATGAAAAGCTACACTAAATTTTATTGTGTTGGCCAGCCTTAAAGCCAGCATATTTACTTTGTTTTAGGAAATCTTATGGCAAACTCACCTCAAGCACGCAAACGTGCTCGCCAGGCTGTCAAACGCAATGAGCATAAATCCAGCCAGCGTTCAGCGCTGCGCACTGCGATCAAGGCCGTTCGCAAGGCAATTGACGCAGGCGACAAAGACGCTGCGATGCAGGTGTTTTCTCAATCCGTTTCGATCATTGATCGTCTTACGGACAAGGAAATCATCCACAAAAACAAAAGTGCGCGTCACAAAAGCCGCCTTTCTTCTGCATTGAAAGCAATGGCATAAACACGGCCTAGTTGTACCTCGCAAGCAAACAAGCCACATGGTTTTGAACCATGTGGCTTGTTTTCGTTGCTACGCTGCGCTCAAAAACAGGCTCAAATCAGAAATAGTATCCATAGACCTGATGGAAGCGCGCTTCTATCTCAGTCTGTGTCATATAGTGATTTTGCCCTCCCTGATGCGCGATCTTGATCGCTCCCATCACACTCCCCAATCGCCCGCAGGTGAGAAAATCTTTTTCATGAATGAGGCCATAAATCAGCCCGGCACGAAAAGCATCACCACAACCAGTTGGGTCAACCACACGCTCCGCTTGAACACACGGAATGTCGATCACGGCATCACCCGTATAAATTTCCGCCCCCAGCTCTCCGCGCGTTATTACAAAAGCTGACGTGCGTTGCCCGATCTGCCGTGGCGTCAGTCCCGTGCGCTCCATCAGCATTTCCGCCTCGTAATCGTTGACGGCCACATAAGTTGCCATATCAATGAACTCCAGCAATTCTTCACCACTGAACATCGGCAAGCCTTGGCCCGGGTCAAATATGAATGGGATTTTCAGTTCGGCACAATCACGCGCATTCTGCAACATGCCATCTCGCCCATCAGGCGCCACGATTGCCAGCTTCGTCACCCCAACGTCAGCCACCTTATTCTCGTGAGACATTGCCATCGCACCAACATGAAAGGAATTTATCAGGTTATCGTCTGCATCTATCGTGATGAACGCCTGCGCAGTAAATGCGCCCTTAATTGTACGGATGTGACGCGTGGATATTTCCAGTTCCGCCAACCGCTCCAGATAAGGCCCACCATCGGCGCCGATGGTCGCCATGATTTGTGGGTCCACTCCGAGCAGCTTGAGATTGTAGGCAATGTTTCCTGCACAACCACCAAACTCGCGCCGCAAATTTGGCACGAGAAATGAAGCATTCATCTTGCGCAATGGATTAGAAGCGCTCTCGTCAGAAAAACGTCCATCAACAAACATGATGGTGTCATACGCCATGGAGCCGCAAATTAAGCAAGTCATTATCAGCCTCTTTCAAATATAGAAAACATGCACCAGATATCCCGCCGCACTGAGTTTATCCAATTCAAAAACCAGACGCACCAGTTTCTCCTCCTGCGCCTTTACACCCTGTGTTTTTTCATTCACGTTGCTCAAGTAATCAACCGGCATGAACACACGACGCGCAACCGGTTGGCCAGCCTCATCATTCAATGTCAACTCGAGGTTTGGCCATGCCTGCGCCACACCACTTCGATTCGTCAACAACAGATTAAGTACATAACGATTCGTGTTTTTGTCCAGCGCTAGCAACTCGCTATGCTCCACCGCGATCTTTTCTATCTGGCGCGGTAATTCAGTACGACAATCCAGGATGTGGCATACCTTTGCCAAAAGAGGCTTTGCAGACGGGAAGGTATTCACAATTCGATTGTGAAAGGCTCCACCCATTTGCAACAGCAATAAAAGCGGCAAAATCAGCAGACCCACCAGCATCACATTGCGCCAAACACTCCCGAACTGTTGCTGCCGTCGAACCCGTTTCATGAAATCTGGCTCAACCGCCGTGGCCATAACGGGCTGGGACGCTAGCGCAGCCTCTTCGTCATATTCACCGGACTGCATCACGGAAGAAGACAATGAAACTTCGTAGGCCGCCCCTTCATGTTCTGCTTCGATTTCACTTGAAAGCGCAGCCGATTCCGATTCTGGCTCACTGAGCTGCTCGCTTTGCTCACTCATATCTTCGATCACGTCCTCGCCCAGATCGAGATCAATGGATGTCTCTTCTACTGCCTTCAACTCAAAGGACTGCCAGGCTAGGAAATCTCTTTCTTCAAGGCCAGCGCGCTCTTCTACTAGCGCGTCTTCATCACGATTTTCGAAGTTGCTGTCTGGCGTCAGAATCAGATCCAGATCCTCATCCGCCTTAGGCTCAGCCTCGCCACCGTCAGCAAACCCCTTTTCCAGAACAGGCGCATCAAGCACTTCTTGATCTGAAATGGATTCGCTTTCTGCAATAAATTCATCGTCTGTCGATGCGCTTGACGCCAACACATCCGCCGTTGCTTCGGCTCCTGCAAAGGCATCATCGTGCGCAACCATGCTCGACTGAGCGTGGCGTTGCCGATCTTCATCAACGGCAGGCCCTGGCCCTAGCGCAGGATCTATATCTTCTGGTTTAAGTAGCTGCTCGGAGCCGTTGAATATTTGCTGGCATGAGCCACAACGCACAATCCCGTTGCAGAGTTTGAGCTGATCTTCAACAACGCGAAAAGTGGTATGGCAATAAGGACATCGTGTTGCAAGCACCATAGGCTATGTCCCTTTTCGTAAGCGCTGATTAAATGCCTGGGCGAGCACCCTGTTGCATTGCATGGTGCTCACATCCTCTCCGATCTTAATGATAGATCTCTGTCCTTGAGTACCGCACACTTTGCATCTCATCTCACTCACCTATTTCTTCAGCACTTCCTTGGTTAACGTTCCCCATAAGGCAACCCAGCCCTCGCTCGTTTGCCAAATTTGCAAGGAAATATAGGGCGCATACGCAGCAATGACGTCTTCGGCCTGCCATTCCAGAATACCTGACAAAACCAGTGACCCTCCGGGCGCGACATGATTGACCAAGACCGGTGCCAGCAATTTCAACGGGTTAGTAAGAATATTGGCTACCACGACATCAAACTGGCTTTGTGCAAATGGCGCTTGAAAATCGTCGGGCACATAAAAACCAATTTCACACTGATTACGCGCCGCATTTTCTTTGGCCGCGATAACGGCCTGGGAATCTATATCAACACCAACAACTTCTTTTGCGCCTAACTTCTTTGAAATTATCGCTAAAATTCCAGACCCACACCCATAATCAAGAATTCGAGCCCCTTTTTTAAGATGCTGCTCAAGCCATTCCATACACAAACGGGTCGTGGGATGACTGCCGGTACCAAAGGCTAGACCGGGGTCGAGTTCAAGGATAATCGCGTTCTTGTCGGGTGCCTCATGCCAGCTTGGCACAACCCAGATATTTTTGCCGATATGAATGGGATCGAACTGCGACTGCGTCAAAACGACCCAATCTTGCTCGGCAAGCGAGCGTAGCAGGTAAGAGGGTGCCTGTGGCAAACCGCAGGCTTTTGAAGCATCGGAAAGAACCACCTCCGGATCTGCGCCCTCTGCCAGCAAAACAACGATCCGTGCGCGTTCCCACGACGGAAGCAGCGGGTCAACGCCAGGCTCTCCAAACAGGGGCTTTTCGTTCTCCGTTCCGGCATCGGCATCTTCAACCGATACTGATAACGCACCAGTGTCGAGAAAGGCATCCGAAAGCGCTTCGGTAATATCTCGCTCGGTCTCAATGATCATTTCATTCCATGCCATATCACCCTTTCGTCTGCTCCTTTTGGCGCTGAACTTATTGCCCCTTCTTCAGGTTTGCCCTTTCCTTCAGCATGTGCTCCAGATAGTGGATGTTGGTGCCACCTGCAATGAAATACGGATCAATCATCAATTCCTGATGCAATGGAATATTCGTCTTAATCCCTTCGACCACCATTTCAGATAACGCGATACTCATGCGCTTCATAGCCTGATCGCGGTCTGCGCCGTAGGCAATGATTTTACCCACCATCGAGTCGTAATACTGAGGAACCGTGTAACCCGCATAGACGTGGGAATCGACGCGCATACCCGGGCCACCCGGTGCGTGCCAGCTCTCAATCTTGCCCGGAGATGGCGTAAATTTATAGGCATCTTCGGCATTGATCCGGCATTCGATGGCATGCCCCTTAGGAGAAATGTCACGCTGACGGAATCGCAAGCGCTCACCGGCTGCAATGTAAATCTGCTCTTGCACCAGATCTACGCCGGTAACCATCTCCGTTACAGGATGCTCTACCTGAATCCGGGTATTCATTTCGATGAAGTAAAACTCTCCATCTTCGTACAAAAATTCAAACGTGCCCGCACCACGATAATTAATTCGACGACAAGCGTCTGCGCAACGATTGCCTATCCGCTCAATCAATCTGCGTGGAATCCCTGGCGCTGGCGCTTCTTCAATCACCTTCTGGTGACGGCGCTGCATGGAACAGTCACGCTCACCTAGCCAAATCGCATTATTGTACTGATCAGCCAGAACCTGAATCTCGATGTGACGCGGATTTTGCAGGAATTTCTCCATATAGACTTCTGGATTACCAAAAGCCGCACCCGCCTCTGTCTTGGTCATGGAAACAGCATTCAGTAGCGCCGCCTCAGTATGCACCACACGCATACCCCGGCCGCCGCCGCCGCCAGCCGCCTTGATAATAACGGGGTAACCAACGCTGCGGGCTGTCTCAATGATTTCGTTAGGATCTTCAGACAAAGCTCCTTCCGAACCGGGAACACAGGGCACTCCGGCCTGAATCATGGCTTGCTTGGCAGTGACCTTGTCTCCCATCAAGCGAATTGATTCCGATCGTGGACCAATAAACACAAAACCGGACTGCTCCACACGCTCCGCGAAATCAGCATTTTCTGAAAGAAAACCATAACCGGGATGAATCGCCTCCGCGTCCGTCACTTCAGCCGCACTAATAAGCGCAGGCATGTTCAGATAACTCTGCGACGAAGGTGCCGGCCCGATACAGACCGACTCGTCTGCCAAGCGCACATATTTTGCGTCGCGATCCGCTTCCGAGTAAACAACGACTGTCTTGACACCTATTTCACGACAGGCGCGCTGAATACGAAGCGCAATTTCGCCTCGATTGGCAATAAGAATTTTATTAAACATGATGATTAACGCCTGTTTAATAGCTACTCATGAGAATTCAACCGCCAACTGCTGATCAATCAGCAACCGCTCTCACGCGCAACTGTTAGCCTATTACAAATAACGGCTGACCATATTCGACTGGTTGAGCATTCTCAACCAGAATTTTCTTGATGACACCTGAGGCCTCAGCTTCAATCTCATTCATCAGCTTCATGGCCTCCACGATACATAAAGTGTCGCCCACTTGTACGCTTGCGCCAACGGTTACATATGCTGGCTTTCCGGGAGCGGGGGCCGCGTAAAACGTGCCCACCATCGGCGACTTGACAACATGCCCCTGCTCCTCAAGCGGCGCTTCAGCAGCCTGCGCTACTGGCGCATCGCCCACAGGGAGTTGCGCGGCAGGCGCTGACGGAATTTGCACATACTGCTGTGCCGTCTGCGGCGCCTGAAACATCATCGGCATTTCCTGCACTGGCGCAGCCTTGACAATACGGACCTTGCTTTCGCCCTCCGTCACTTCCAGCTCACCAATTTCGGAGTCAGAAACCAGATCAATCAGGGTCTTAAGTTTACGTAAATCCATTTTAGTATCCTGAAAAAAGGATGCGCACCAAGCCGCACCAAGTTAAAAGGGAAAGAAATTGTACGTCAATTTCAAAAATATATGCGAAGTTAGGCGAAATTAAACCACAAACAACCGCTCATGCGCCACACAAAATGAGATAACACTATAACCGCCACGCCATTAGCAGAAACCTCAGCACAAACAAAAAATATTTTAAGCGACGTTAAGCGAAATTAACCCAATCAAGCACACCCACAGAAATTCTTAACACTTAAAAAGCAAAAAATTACCAACAAATTTCTAAGAATTGCGCGAAGTTAAAGAAAATAGCCTACAACTTCCTGATTGCGAAATCCACAGCCAAACGATACCCATCAACGCCCAACCCGCATATAACGCCCGCCGCGACGTCTGAAAAATAAGAATGGCGTCGAAACGGTTCCCGCTGATGCACATTTGAAATGTGAACCTCTATAAACGGAATTGCAACGCCAGCCAAGGCGTCGCGCAATGAAACACTCGTATGCGTCAAGCCGCCCGGATTAAAAATAATGGCATCCACACCCTCATCTCTCGCCCTGTGGATGCAATCTATCAGCACGCCCTCGTGATTGCTTTGAAAACAATCAAGCTCTGCGCCCGCCTCCCTTGCTTGTTCTTTGGCCCGCAATTCAATATCGGCCAGTGTTAATGTGCCATACAGTTCAGGCTCACGCGTTCCCAGCAAATTCAAATTGGGGCCATTCAACAACAGTAGCTTTTTTCCCATAAGAAACCACTCCATTCATTTGTAACGCAGAAATTCTGCGGTCTAAAATTGTAATTGGCAAGAAGTGGTGGCACCCCCAATCAGGCCAAAACCTGAACCTATCACGCTATTAATGACTTAACTGCTGCCAAATCGGCCCTGTCCCCGCGCTCACCCGCTTTTACCTTTAACGCTCCGCGCAAATCATTGCTTGGGTAAAGCATCAAATGTACACCTTCATTTTTCCAGATAAAACTGAGTGTCTCGACCTGCTCATGATGTTTTTTGAAGTGCGGCGTCTCGGAAACGTCAAAATTAATCCCTTGATTCAACAAATGAATGGCAACATCCTTGTGGTTATCAGCAAACAATTGCAATCTTATTTCTGAATGCCCGTGTGCGGTACCATTCAAAACCGCACCTGTCAGGTGTGGCTCGAACTCGACCAACTCCTCCATCACCTCTAGAGCCAGCTTTCTAAGATGCAACAAGCGCTCCGGCTGTGTATCACCATAAAATATTTGATTATAAATACGCACTTCATCCTCAATTTGCGCATTATCTGGCAAGATATTCCCATTAACTCGCTTATTCCCCAACAGCTGCTTAACCGCCCTTTTCTTGGCAGTGCCGTAAGAAACACCCTCCTCCACGATCATACGCGCCGCTACTGAAGCAATTTCTGAACGCACCTCATCCATGGCACAACCACCCCTGCTTAAACATTAATAGCATCATACCTACAGAAGCAGTGCAATGCTCAGGTAAAATCCAGTTATTACGAGCTTGCATCACTACTTTCTCATGCACATCCATATTCTCGGCATATGCGGCACTTTCATGGGCGGCCTGGCTGTGCTGGCAAAAGCAGCAGGACACCAAGTTACGGGCTGCGATGCCAATGTTTACCCGCCGATGAGTACGCAACTGGCCGAACAGGGTATTGAGCTGATTACCGGGTATGACCCAATGCAGGTCGCGTTGGAGCCTGATCTCTTTATCGTTGGCAACGTGGTTTCGCGGGGCAACCCACTTATGGAGGAAATTCTCAACCGTGGTTTGCCCTATATTTCTGGGCCTCAATGGATAGGCGAGCACATCCTCAAAGATAAGTGGGTACTCGCCGTCGCGGGTACCCATGGAAAAACAACGACATCATCCATGCTGGCATGGATTCTGGAAGACGCGGGCTATTCACCCGGCTTTTTGATCGGCGGCATCCCCAAAAATTTCGGGGTTTCCGCACGCCTGCATGGGGATGATGCCAGTAGCATATTCTTTGTCATTGAAGCAGACGAGTATGACACCGCTTTTTTCGACAAACGTAGCAAGTTCGTGCACTACCACGCCAGAACAGCCATCCTGAACAACCTGGAATATGATCATGCCGATATCTTTGGCGATCTTGCTGCCATCGAGACTCAATTTCACCATTTTGTCCGAACCATACCGGGAATTGGCCGCGTAATCGCCAACTCAGGAGAGCCGGCACTTGAGCGCGTGTTATCGCAAGGCTGCTGGAGTGAAACAGAATACTTTAGCAACAATAAGCCATCAAATTGGCGCATAATCGCACAAGATAACAATGATTTTGATGTTTTATTCAATAACGAACAACAAGGAACCGTTTCCTGGCATCTTGATGGCTCGCACAATCAACTGAATGCGCTGGCAGCAATCGCAGCAGCGCGCCATGTCGGCATTTCTCCCCCTGACGCCATTCATTCTCTCAAGCGTTTCGAAAGCGTCAAGCGCCGCATGGAATTGCGCGGCACCGTCAATGGTGTTTCGGTTTATGACGATTTTGCGCACCATCCCACTGCGATTGCTAGTACAGTTGCCGGATTAAGAAAACGGATTGCATCCATGTCAGAAAGCGGGCGGATTATTGCTGTCATTGAGCCGCGCTCTAACACCATGAAGCTAGGCGCAATGAAAACAGCACTGCCAGAAAGTCTTGAAGCCGCGGATCTGGTTTTTGCATTTGGCGCAAAAGAGGGCAAAGACGCCATAAGTTGGGACCTTGCAGGTGCACTAGCGCCCATGGGAGAAAAAGCGCGCGCTTTTTATGACCTAAACAGACTTGCCGAAGCCATTGCAAGCACAGCCATGCCCGGCGACCATATTCTGGTCATGAGCAATGGCAGCTTTGGTGGAATTCACCAGAAAATTCTCGATCTTTTGGCAAAATCATGAAAAACAACTCTATTATCGTTTATTTACACGGATTTCGCTCATCGCCACAATCTTATAAAGCGCAGTATATTGCACAACGCATGCAGATGCTTGGCATGTCAGACCAATATCTTTGCCCACAGCTTCCGGCTTCTCCCAAGCTGGCTATTCAACTTGTTCAAGATACCATCAGGAATACGGATCCGGAGAGACTCACCATTTTTGGATCTTCCCTGGGCGGCTATTACGCAACCTGGTTAGCTGAAAAAACGGGCTGTCGCGCAGTATTATTAAACCCAATGGTTAGCATCCCGACTGATATGAGCCCATTCATGAATGCGGCGACTGCGTTTCATTCTGATGAGCCCTTTGCGTTCAAGGCAGAATATATCGATCAGTTACACCGCCTTGAAGTATCGAAGATTACAAAACCTGAACGCTACTTCCTGATCGCCGCAACAGGAGACGAACTACTTGACTGGCGTGAGATGCAAGCACACTATCCGAATGCGCGTCAAACCATCATTGAGGGCAGTGATCATGGCTTGTCCGGTTTTGAGCATTATGTAGACGATTTGCTGGCATTTGCTGGCATTTGTACGAAAGCAGCCGCCTGAGAATGCTTTCACATGCTAACTGGCACCCTCATATAAATGCCGTCAACCCGCCCACGACGCTACGCGAATGGCTTGCCCATAAAGGTTCGCTAACCACCTTCCTGCAAGAACACTGCCAGAATTTTCACGTACGGTGCATCAATCAGCATCTGGAAACTTCCCTAAAAGATGAAATCAGGCCAATGGGGCTCTCCCGCCCCTGCAAAACGCTCGTAAGGGAAGTGCTGCTTTGCTGCGATGATCAGCCAGTTGTTTTTGCGCATACCATCATCATGGCGCGAGCCTGCGCGCTCAACTGGCCAATGTTCAAAAAACTCGGAAATAGCTCACTCGGCATGCATTTATTTACTGATGCAAAAATTGTAAAAGGCAAAGCGCAATATGCGCGGTTAAAACATACTCACTTACTTGCCAAGCGCCTCTTTTCAATCCTGCCTGAGCAACGTAAGACTCTGACTTTTTGCGCACGACGTTGCCTGTACCAACGAAATCGTGGTGCAATGCTGGTTACAGAAATTTTTTTACCGGAGATCATGCATCTTCGCACAAGGCTTACCGCATGAACCTGTTTTTCGAATCATCTGGCGACTTCAAAACTGGCACTGTCCTCAGCAAGGCTGGCGATTCCTTTCAAGTAGAGCTCCCTGGCGGCAAACGCACAAAGGTACGATCTCGTGACGTTCTTATCCAGTACTCAAACCTACAACCCGAGCATCTTATTGACCAGGCAAAAGAAACGGCCAGTGAAATTGATCTCGATTTTTTGTGGGAAGTCGCGGGAGAAGATGAGTTTGGTTTTTCCGAACTGGGATTTGAATACTTTGGTCATGAGCCCCAACCTCATGAGTCAGCCGGACTACTGCTGTGCTTACACGCCGCACCGATGTACTTCTACAAGCGCGGTAAAGGCCGATACAAGGCCGCACCGGAAGCCAACCTGAAAGCTGCGCTCGCAAGCATTGAGCGCAAAAAGCAACAGGCCGTTGTTCAGGAACAATATGTAGAAGCATTGAAGCAGGGAAAACTTCCTGAAGCCATGGCGCCACTCGTGCTGCAACTGCTTTTCAGGCCGGATAAGAATTCCATCGAATACAAAGCACTCACCACAGCCTGCCATGACTTGCGCACGACGCCACAAAAGCTGATGCTGGATGTAGGCGGCATTAGTTCTCCATTTGAATTGCATAAAAATAAATTTCTTTACGAACACTTTCCGAATGGCACCGGCTTTTCTTCAACGCATACCCCCAAATTGTCGCGCAACTTGAGCGCCGCCGACGTTCAGGCATTTTCAATTGACGACATCCATACCACGGAAATTGATGATGCCTTCTCTGTAAAACAGCTTGAAAATGGCCTGTTTCGCATAGGCGTCCACATCGCTGCTCCTGGCCTTGCCATCCGACCTGACGATGATATCGATCAAATTGCGCGTCAACGCATGTCTACCGTTTACACGCCTGGGGAAAAAATAACCATGTTGCCCGAGGAACTGGTTGAGGCATACACCCTCGGTGCCGGCAAAGAACGTCCTGCACTGTCTTTGTATACAACGCTGGATCCATCAAACTGGTCTGTGCAGTCAGTCGAAACCGTGGTTGAAAAAATAATGATTGCGGACAATCTGCGCCACAACGACCTTGATCAGATCATTACTCAAGATGCTTTGGAGAACAAATCCAATCCATTTCCGTACCGAGATGAATTAGCCACTCTCTGGCAATGGGCACAAATTCTTAAGCAAAGCCGAATGGCAAAGCGCGAAAGTTTTGGCTTAAAACCTGTGCCAACCAGTCATGTTGACTACAATTTTTACGTGGAAGGCGGCATAGTTTCAATTGAACGACGTATGCGTGATGCGCCGCTGGACATAATCGTGGCGGAATTGATGATTTATACCAACAGCACCTGGGGAAAATACTTGAATGACCACGGTGTGCCAGGCATTTACCGCTCTCAGGGACGAGGCGGCTGGGCCGGCTGGATGCAAGTTAGAATGCTCACGCACGCGGCACCGCATCAAGGGCTGGGCGTTGATCAGTATGCATGGTGCACGTCACCTTTGCGACGCTACACCGACTTGGTAAATCAATGGCAAATCTTTGCGTGTGTGGAACATGGTGTCTCTGCACCCCTTGCTGCGCCGTTTCGCCACAAGGATGCCAAGCTGATGGCGCTTGTATCAGCATTTGAATCGACCTATTCTGCGTACGCGGAATTTCAAAGTGAAATGGAACGTTATTGGTGTTTGCGCTGGTTGTCGCAAGAAGGGATACAACAGACAAATGCTGTGGTTCTAAAAGACGAACTGGTTCGCCTTGTTGATATCCCTTTAACGCTTCGTTTACCGGGCATGACACAACTTGTACGCGGCGCACAGGTCAAGCTCGACCTGATAGGCTGGAACGAGGCAGACTTATCGGTAGAAGCGCGATTGCTTGAAGTTGTATCAAAAACGTCGGATGCTGCTTCTGATATCGAAGACGAAAACATCGGCGAGGCAGAAGCGCCCCTCGCGCATGAGGATGCGCCACCTGTCGAAGAGGCTGGTGACGGCACCCCCTGTTAATTGCCAGACGTGATTTTTTGTATTGCGGCGCTTTATCGTACAATCTGGAAGTATTTTCCAGAGCCAAGACGACGTGAAATCCATCTTCCAAAATCAAATACTATCCACGGCGATTGTTGTATCCGTCCTGTTTCACGGTTTATTGCTTTCCGTGAACTTTGTATCGCCTAAAGCTTTTAGCTTTTTTTCAGACGAGCAAAAACTGGACATTGTTTTAGTCAATACAAAACAAGATCGCGCGCCATTAAAGCCTGATGCTTTGGCACAGGCCAATCTCGACGGTGGTGGTCAAACAAAAAATGGACGAACGCAATCTCCTCTGCCTGACATGAGCCAGCATTCAGACGGCACCAATCTGGACACGTCTCGCAACAAGTCCTCCGTATCGCGGCAAATGCAAGAAAGCTTGGTGTCACAACTTAAACTCATCACGACACCAAAGCGATCCAGCCCTGAACGTCTGGAAGCAAGTAAGCCATCCCGCAAACAAAATGTTCAATCCTTCAATCGCCTAGAAGATAGCCGGATACTTGCGCGCAAGGCAGCTGAGCTAGCACTGAATGTTCGTGACAAGGAAAATATCCCGAAGAAAACACACATATCACCCTCAACCAAGGGCGTGGTTTATGCCCAATATTACGAACGATTTAAGGCGCGCATCCAGCAAATTGGCGAATTAAATTTTCCGCGTACCAACGGCACAAAACTTTATGGCAATTTGGTCATTGCCATTCCGATTTATCATGATGGCACTATATATGAAGCGGAAGGCGGCCCCGTAGTTGAGCGCTCGTCCGGCAAGCCGGCACTTGATGCGGCAGCAATTCGACTCGTGCGCCAGGCTGCTCCGTATGGGCGCTTCCCGCAAAACATGAGAGATGAGTACGCGGATGTTTGGGTGCTCCACTCACTTTTCGAATTTACACGCGATGACGAACTTGAGTTCCGTTAAACCTTTTTGACTATAGATGACATGACTACGCAAATTCCAGACCGATACGCTGTGTTTGGCAACCCGATTGCACACAGCAAGTCCCCAGAAATTCATGCCCGTTTTGCGAGCCTAACCAAGCAAAACATGATCTACGAGTGCATTTTGGCACCTATTGATGGTTTTGCAGACAGCGTACACAAATTTATCGAGCAAGGCGGCAAAGGGGCTAATGTCACCGTGCCGTTTAAATTAGAGGCTTTTCAACTGGCAACACACCATACTGAACGCGCTCGCACAGCCAAAGCCGTCAATACGCTTCGCTTCGACGGCGATGTGATTATTGGTGATAACACCGACGGTGTTGGCCTTGTTAATGACATTTTGCGCAACTATGGCTTGTCGATGTTCGGGAAACGTATCTTGTTGCTTGGCGCTGGCGGTGCGGCCCAAGGCGTGTTGTATCCATTTATCGGTGAATGTCCGACTGAAATTGTTATTGCCAACCGCACCATCAGCAAAGCCATTGCGCTTGCCGAGGAATTTACCAATAATCCCAGCACCAAGATCAACGTCTGCGAATATGTTGATTTGCAAGGTCCCTTCGACATTATCGTCAACGCCACATCAACAGGCCTAAGCGACAGTATGCCTCCCGTTTCTGCCTCTATTTTCGATGCCGGTGTACTTGCCGTTGATATGGTTTATGGCAAAAATCCAACGCGATTCATGCAGTTTGCCGCTGACAACGGCGCGACTGTTCGGGACGGTCTTGGGATGTTGGTCGAGCAGGCTGCAGAATCCTTTTTCCTCTGGCGCGGTGTGCGCCCAAACGCATCTACTGTTTTAGAAGAACTAAGGGCCCTGCTGGACGCGTCATAATTTCCTTTGCTTCCAGTTTTCAGAGAAGTCTGATGCAAAACTAGCTTTCTTGCAGAAAAATTAATTTTTTTGCTGCGTTCGTAAAGCTGCTTTTTTACATTTCGATATCTCGCTTGCTTTTTACTTGCTAGCCTCTGGCTATGTCAGTACACTTTCGCCAGCCTTGTTGCGAATCGCTCGTGCGCATATTGTGCGAGGATAGCAGCCAAATAGTATGCAGCGTCGCTTTTGAATAGACGGCGAGAATGCTGCCAGCAAGGGAAAATAATGATCAATGTGTTTGTACTGCAAAATGGCCGTCTGAATCAGGTAACCATCGAGTCACGCGCCGATCTGGAAAATGTTGATCCTACGTGGGTCGACTTGACTGACCCCAGCGAGGAAGAGCGCCAATGGATCAAGAGCATCTACGGCTTGACGCTACCTGACGAAGATGATGTTAAAGATATCGAGGCATCCGCGCGCTACTATGAAGAAGAGAATGGCGATTTACACTTGCGCACGGATTTCCTGCTAGAAGAAGATGACGGTCCTGCCACAGTTGTCACTGTTGCGTTCATTCTGGCAAGTGGCAAGTTGTTTTCCGTACACAATGAAGACTTGCCGGTATTCCGGCTGGTTCGCATGCGTGCGCGTTCGCGCCCCGGCTATATTACTGACTATAAGGATGTACTGCTTGATCTCTACGCGACCGATGCTGAATATTCTGCGGATGCACTTGAAGGCATTTATGTATCACTTGAAGACGTAAGTCGCAGAGTTCTGCAAGAGGAATTTACCGATCAAGAGGCCGCCACTGTCTTGAATCTGATTGCGCAGGAAGAAGATTTGAATGGTCGCATTCGTCGCAACATGATGGACACCAGACGGGCGGTCAGCTTTCTGATGCGCACCCGTCTGCTTGATGCTGAGCAATTTGATGAAGCCCGCCAAATCTTGCGTGATATCGAATCGCTCGATAACCACACCTCCTTCCTGTTTGACAAAATCAACTTCTTGATGGACGCCACCGTTGGTTTCATTAACATCAATCAGAACAAAATCATTAAGATATTCTCCGTAGCAAGCGTTGTTTTTCTGCCTCCGACGCTTATCGCCAGTATCTACGGCATGAACTTCAAAATTTTGCCCGAGCTTCAGTGGGATCTGGGCTATCCGCTTGCTCTCATCATGATGCTCGCCAGCGCTGTTACGCCATTCTGGTATTTTCGTCATCGAGGATGGTTGAAATAGCCTCCCCCTGCACATCTTCTTTTGCCGCAACTTAACGGCCCTGCAATTTAGTTATATCAACTTACAGCGAAACTTGCTTTGTTTTCAGACGCAAAAAACCCCAGGTTTTTATACCTGGGGTTTTTTTAATTAAAGCCTGACGATAACCTACTTTCACACTGGTTGCAGCACTATCATCGGCGCAGAGTCGTTTCACGTTCCTGTTCGGGATGGGAAGGAGTGGTACCAACCTGCTATGGTCATCAGGCATGACTTGTCGTGTTGCTTGAGTTTAGTCAAGCAACGCAATCTGGAAGAAGTAAATTTTACTACTTGTTATGGGTGTGATGCTCAAAAGGCATACACATAAACTTAGCTTGTCTATAACTGTCAAGGTTATAGGGACAAGCCGCACGGGTAATTAGTACTGGTTAGCTTAACGCATTACTGCGCTTCCACACCCAGCCTATCAACGTCCTGGTCTCGAACGACCCTTCAGGGAGATCAAGTCTCCGGGAAATCTTATCTTAAGGCGAGTTTCCCGCTTAGATGCTTTCAGCGGTTATCTCTTCCGAACTTAGCTACCCGGCAATGCCACTGGCGTGACAACCGGTACACCAGAGGTTCGTCCACTCCGGTCCTCTCGTACTAGGAGCAGCCCCCTTCAAATTTCCAACGCCCACGGCAGATAGGGACCAAACTGTCTCACGACGTTCTAAACCCAGCTCGCGTACCACTTTAAATGGCGAACAGCCATACCCTTGGGACCGGCTACAGCCCCAGGATGTGATGAGCCGACATCGAGGTGCCAAACTCCCCCGTCGATATGAACTCTTGGGAGGAATCAGCCTGTTATCCCCAGAGTACCTTTTATCCGTTGAGCGATGGCCCTTCCATACAGAACCACCGGATCACTATGTCCTACTTTCGTATCTGCTCGACTTGTGGGTCTCGCAGTTAAGCACGCTTATGCCATTGCACTATCAGCACGATTTCCGACCGTACCTAGCGTACCTTCGAACTCCTCCGTTACACTTTGGGAGGAGACCGCCCCAGTCAAACTGCCTACCATGCACTGTCCCCAACCCGGATAACGGGCCAAGGTTAGAACCTCAAACAAATCAGGGTGGTATTTCAAGGACGGCTCCACGCAAACTAGCGTTCACGCTTCAAAGCCTCCCACCTATCCTACACAAACCGGTTCAAAGTCCAATGCAAAGCTACAGTAAAGGTTCATGGGGTCTTTCCGTCTAGCCGCGGGTAGATTGCATCATCACAACCACTTCAACTTCGCTGAGTCTCGGGAGGAGACAGTGTGGCCATCGTTACGCCATTCGTGCAGGTCGGAACTTACCCGACAAGGAATTTCGCTACCTTAGGACCGTTATAGTTACGGCCGCCGTTTACTGGGACTTCAATCAAGAGCTCTCACCCCATCATTTAATCTTCCAGCACCGGGCAGGCGTCACACCCTATACGTCCACTTTCGTGTTTGCAGAGTGCTATGTTTTTAATAAACAGTCGCAGCCACCTATTTTTTGCAACCCCTTCACCCTTCTGGCGCAAGCCAGTCAAGCTACCAGGGCGTACCTTATCCCGAAGTTACGGTACCAATTTGCCGAGTTCCTTCTCCCGAGTTCTCTCAAGCGCCTTAGAATACTCATCTCGCCCACCTGTGTCGGTTTGCGGTACGGTCATCGTTAGACTGAAGCTTAGAGGCTTTTCTTGGAACCACTTCCAATTGCTTCGCGGCACATGGCCACTCGCCCCACACCCTTGAATTCCGCGCCCGGATTTGCCTAAGCGCCTTCTCCAATGCAGGGACCGGGATTTCCAACACCCGGACAACCTTCCGCGATCCGTCCCCCCATCGCATCTAACGACGGTGCAGGAATATTAACCTGCTTCCCATCAGCTACGCATCTCTGCCTCGCCTTAGGGGCCGACTCACCCTGCTCCGATGAACGTTGAACAGGAAACCTTGGGCTTACGGCGTGCGGGCTTTTCACCCGCATTATCGCTACTCATGTCAGCATTCGCACTTCTGATACCTCCAGCATGCTTCACAACACACCTTCACAGGCCTACAGAACGCTCTCCTACCATATCCTTACGGATATCCGCAGCTTCGGTGACTGGCTTAGCCCCGTTACATCTTCCGCGCAGGACGACTCGATCAGTGAGCTATTACGCTTTCTTTAAAGGATGGCTGCTTCTAAGCCAACCTCCTGACTGTTTTAGCCTTCCCACTTCGTTTCCCACTTAGCCAATCTTGGGGACCTTAGCTGGCGGTCTGGGTTGTTTCCCTCTCGACGATGGACGTTAGCACCCACCGTCTGTCTCCCATGCTCGCACTCACCGGTATTCGGAGTTTGCAATGGTTTGGTAAGTCGCGATGACCCCCTAGCCATAACAGTGCTCTACCCCCGGCGGTGATACATGAGGCACTACCTCAATAGTTTTCGGAGAGAACCAGCTATCTCCAGGTTTGTTTAGCCTTTCACCCCTACCCACAGCTCATCCCCTAACTTTTCAACGTTAGTGGGTTCGGACCTCCAATGCGTTTTACCGCACCTTCATCCTGGCCATGGGTAGATCACCTGGTTTCGGGTCTACACCTAGCGACTGTCGCCCTATTCGGACTCGATTTCTCTACGGCTCCCCTATACGGTTAACCTCGCCACTAAATGTAAGTCGCTGACCCATTATACAAAAGGTACGCAGTCACCCCTTTCGAGGCTCCTACTGTTTGTATGCACACGGTTTCAGGTTCTATTTCACTCCCCTCCCGGGGTTCTTTTCGCCTTTCCCTCACGGTACTGGTTCACTATCGGTCGATTACGAGTATTTAGCCTTGGAGGATGGTCCCCCCATGTTCAGACAGGATTTCACGTGTCCCGCCCTACTTTAACGCAAGCTTAGTTCCACACCTCTGGTTTCGTGTACGGGGCTATCACCCAATATCGCTGCCCTTTCCAGAGCATTCCACTACCACCGGTGCTAAAACTTGCAGGCTGTTCCCATTTCGCTCGCCACTACTTTGGGAATCTCGGTTGATTTCTTTTCCTATGGTTACTTAGATGTTTCAGTTCACCACGTTCGCTTCAATACCCTATGTATTCAGATATTGATGACCCTAAGGCCGGGTTGCCCCATTCGGAAATCTGCGGATCAAAGTTTGTTTGCCAACTCCCCGCAGCTTATCGCAAGCTACTACGTCCTTCATCGCCTGTAATCGCCAAGGCATCCACCATGTGCACTTATTCACTTGTCCCTATAACGTTGACCTCTATTAAAGAGACGCTATAGAAATTGCTGAGTTTGCGTGTTTGCCGTATCCAAAGTAAATCATATTTTTCTTGAGATCACTTTACATACTTTTTTGATTGATACAATCACACCCAAATAACTTCACTTCCGCGTAAACGCTTCCATGTCGTTAATTGAATCTTTACTTCTTCCAAATTGTTAAAGAACGGATATTGCCATTGGCTAAAAAAC